>PNKH01000016.1 GCA_013822345.1 Isosphaera sp. | reverse complement strand
GGGACCAGGCCGGCGGTCTGTCGGAGGACCGTGAGCAGCAGCAGGCAGACGACCCAATGGAGGGCGATGCCGATGACCTGGATGCGCGGCTGGTCGCCCTCGAACAGCACCTTCTCGGTTGCCAAGAGGGCGAACAGGACGGGGCGGAACAGGTCGGTGTCGCCGGGGCTGTGGATTCGGGTCCGGTTGTACGAGTACGTCGCCGCGACCGCGCCCGGGACGGTGTGCACCTCCATCGTGTCGATGAGGTAGCACCACTGGTCGGCGCGCGGGCCGTGCTTCAGCGACGGGGCGTAGGCCGCCGCCACCAGCGCGGCCAGCCCCGCCGCGAACGCCCCGTCGATCGCCCACCGCCGCATGCCCGCCTCCGTGCGGTTGCGTCCCGGTCACCACCATCCGAGCCCGAGCGAGGGTTGACGCTGACCCTCGCTCGCGCTCGGGCTCGGACGGCACCCGCTCACCCCCGTCACCGCCACAGCAGCCAGTCGCGGAGGAACTGGTAGTAGTACGACGCCCCCCAGCGGAGCACCCGCAGCTTCCGCTCCCCGCCGACCCGCGGCGGCTCGTCCCCGGGGATCTCGGCGACCTTCAGCCCGCGCCGCGCCGCCCGCGCCGACAGCAGCGGCTCCCAACTGATCCGGCACCCGAACAGCCGCTCCGGCGTCCGGTGCCACCGGTCCTGGTCGAGCTCGAGCTCGCGGATCAGCCGGGTCCGGTACGCCCGGTAGATGACCATCGCGTCGGTGTACCGCCCGCCGTGCAGCAGGTTCACGGTGCGAGTGAACAGCCAGTTCCCGAACGCCGTCACCCGGTCGTCGTCGGCGCTCCGGGCCGGCGGCTTGTACCGGGACGCGATCACCATGTCGTAGCCTTCGTCGATCTTGGCGATCAGCGCCGGCAGCAGTTCCGGAATGCTGTTGCCGTCCGGGCTGAACGTGAGGAGCACGTCGCCGCGGACCCGCGGCAGCACCTCCATGTACCCCTGCCGGATGCCCGGCTCGCGCTGGACGTGGACCTCGTACCCGTGCTCCCGGGCGTACTCCACCGTCCCGTCGGTCGACCCGCCGTCGAGGATCAGGATCTGGTCGACCCACTCCCGGCGGACGAGCGGCATGATCGCCCGCATCCCGGCGATCTCGTTCAGCGTCGGGACGAGCAGCGTGACCGTGCATTTCCGCCGCGGCTCGGGAGGCGGCGGGGCCGGGTCGGGGCCGGCCGTGAGGCGTGGCGCGGGGCTGAGTTCCGTGGCGGTCATCTCGTCCTCGCGGCCGGGTCGGGAACCCCGGGGGGTTCCGAGGGTCGCGGGTTATAGGCCGGGCGGGCGGGGGAATCAAGCGGGACCGGGCGGGGCGTCCGGGTCGTCCACGGTGAACCCGCGGGACAGGGCCTCGTAGTGGACGAGGCGGGCGTGCGGGGTGACCACCACGGCCAGGCCGCGGCCCCGCAGGCGGGTGCAGAAGTCGACGTCGTTGTAAGCGACGGGATACCGCTCATCGAACCCGCCGGCCGCGTCGAACACCGCCCGCCGGACGCAGAGACAGGCCGCCGTCACTGCGGGAACTTCGCGCGCGGCGTGCAGTTCGCCGGCGGCGGCCCACGGCCGGCCGCGGCCCTGGTGGACCCACGTCCCGTCGGTGCGCGGGAACAGGCCGGCGTGCTGGACCGTGCGGTCCGGGTAGAGGAGGGTCGCCCCGACCGCCCCGACCCGCGGGTCGGCGGCGACGCGAAGCAGGCGTTCGAGCCAGTCGCGGGTCAGCACCTCGGTGTCGTTGTTCAGGAACACCAGGTGGTCGCAGCCGTCCGCCGCGGCCGCCCCGGCGTTGCACAGCCGCGGGAAGTTGAACGTCCCCGGCGCGGCCACGACGCGGTACCGCGGCCTGGTGTGCAACCGGTCGAGGAGCCGGAGGGTTCGCGGGTCGGTGCTACCGTTATCGACCAGCACGACGGTGAAGTCCCGGTACGTCCCGACACGAAGGCTCCGCAAACAGTTCCGCAGCAACTCGGGGTGGTCGCGGAACGGGATGACGATGCCGACCCGGCCGGCCGCCGGCGGCAGGTCCCGCGGGAGGTGGTACAGGCGGGCGTGCTCGGCGAGCGGCGCCTCGGCCGGCCGCACCGCCGGCTTGAAGCGGCGGAACAGGTTGACGACCCGGGTGACGACGCCCCACACCCGCGAGGCGCGGATGGCGGTGAGGTCGTTGCGCAGCCACTCGGCCCGCTGCCACTCGGCGTGGTACCGCCGGTTCAGCAGGTGGAGCAGCCCGGCGGACGGGTTCCGCCGCTCGCGGCGCTTCGGGCGTTCGGTCACGTGAGTCTCTGTGGGGCAGGCATTCCTGCCTGCCTGTGGTCGCCGGGCAGGCAGGAATGCCTGCCCCACCATGACGACGGTCAGGCGGCGTTCTTGAACAGCCCGCGGCCCTCCATCCGGTACGCCTTGATCAGCTCCCGGATGCCGACGTCGAGCGACCGCTTCGCCTCGAACCCGGCGGCCCGCAGCCGGGCGCTGGAGACGACGTAGTTCCGCTTGTCCGGGTCCTGCCCGATCGGGGCGTAGTGGACGTAGAAGTTCGGGACGTACTCCCGCACCCGCTCGGCCAGCTCCCCCTTCGACAGGTTGGCCGAGTCGAGCCCGAGGTTGAACGGCCGCCCGGTCATCCGGCCGGGGTTCGCGAGGACGTGGAGGACGCAGTCGGCCACGTCCCGGACGTGGACGAAGTTCCGCTTGAAGTCCTTCTCGAAGATGACGAGGTACCCGTCCTTGACGGCGGCGTGGACGAAGTGGTTGACGAGCAGGTCGAGCCGCATCCGCGGCGACACCCCGAACACGGTGGCGAGCCGCAGGGTGACGGCGTTCGGGGAGTCGAGCAGCAGCCGCTCGGCGTCGCACTTCGTCCGGCCGTACAGCGAGATCGGTTCGAGCGGCGTCTCTTCGGTGCAGAACGTCTCGCCGGAGGTGGCCCCGTACCCGCTGTTGGTGTTCGGGTAGATGACGAGCTGGTCCTTGCCGCGGAGCCGGTCGAGGAGCTTCACCGACTCGAAGTTGACGGACGTGGCGAGGGCCGAGTCACGGTCGCAGGCGGCGGCCCCGACGATGCCCGCGAGGTGGACGACCGCGGACGCCCCCTTGAGGGCGGCCCGCACGGTCGGCTCGTCCCGCACGTCCCCCTTGACGAAGTCGAACGCCGGGTCGGCGCAGAGGTGGAACAGCCCCTGCTGTCCGGCCCCGTACATGAGGTTGTCGAGGGCGGTGACGTGGTACCCGGCGTCGAGCAGGTGCTCGCACAGGATGCTGCCGAGGTAGCCCAGCCCGCCGGTCACGAGGATCCGTTCGGCCATGAGTGTGACTCCGGTTGGTGTCGAATGGGGCGGCAGACTCACGGCTTCGTGCCCGGTGGCAGGGGCGGGACTTCCCTGTAGGTGAAGCCCGGCATCCGCGCCGGCCGGAAGGCCGTCTCGTCGACCCCCGGCGGGTTGATCTTGAAGTCCGAGAACTTCCAGACTTCCGTGTCCCCGTTGGGGAGTACGAGGCGAAGTGCCGCGGGGGTGTACGGGTCTTTCGCGTCCGGGCCGTTCAGGACAACACGGGCCTGTGCGAACTCCGCCTTATCGGCCGCATTCAGTGGCACGATGCCGATCTCGACCTCGTCACGCCCCGCCTGGACGAGCGTGAAGCGGAACCGCGCCCGGTCGGCCGGACCGGCCGCTCCCGTCAGGCACTTGAAGGCGAACGCCTCCAGCGGGTCGAACCGGGCCGGCAGGGGCCACCGCGTCTCCGACTTCTGCAGGCCGACGTACTCGTGCGCCGCCTTGCCGTCACAGACGTACGCCACGTAGTCGTTCCCGGTCTTGTCGCCGTCGTACTTCATTCGCAGGACGGCGAGGTTGGGTCGCATCCAGACGGCCGTGCCCGAGTACCGCTTTTCCTGCTTTACGACGGCCTCGGTCCGCGTGAGGGCGAGCGTCGCCCGGAGGCTCTTCACCCCGTCTCCCGTCGCCCGTTCCCACGACGCCAGGTGCCTCGCCAGCTCGGTGTCGGCCGCCGGGCGGGGTGGGGGGGCGGTCGGCAGGTCCGCCGCGGGGGCGGCCAGCGCCGCGGCCACGGTCGCCGTGAACAGGCTCATCGGGTTCCCTCCGTGGAACTCCGCACACCCTACGGTCGCGGCGCCGCGCGAATCAAGGCCACTTGATTCGCGGCCCGGCCGGCGGCTACAACCGTGCCCCATGACCCGGCCGACGTTCTCCCTCATCGTCCCGACCCGCGGCCGGCCGGCGCAGCTCCGCCGCTTCCTCGCCAGCGCCGCCGACACCGCCGCCCACCCCGAGCACGTCGAGGTGATCCTGGTCGTGGACGCCGACGACCCGGGCAGCTTCGGCGTGTCGCACCCGCGGCTCGCGGTGCGGACCGTCGTCGGCCCGCCGGGGCGGACGATGGGCGAGCTCAACGCCGCCGGGTACGCGGCGTCGGCCGGCGACCGGGTGATGCTGCTGAACGACGACGTGGTGGTCCGCACCCGCGGGTGGGACGCGCGGGCGCTCGCCGCGTTCCAGCGGTTTCCCGACCCGTTCGTCCTCGTCCACGTCAACGACACGCTGATGCGCGACCACCTCTGCACCTTCCCGCTCGTGTCGCGCGCGTTCTGCGACCTCGCCGGCGACATCTGCCCGACCGGGTACCGCCGTTACAGGATCGACGATCACATCGAGGACGTGTTCAACTTGGTGGCGGCGGCCGGGGAGCGGCGGGCGGTGTACCTGCCCGGCGTGGTGTTCGAGCACACGAACGCGGTGCAGCACCCGGAGGCCGGCCGCGTGTATCAGTCCGACCCCGACATCCTCGCCCTCGACGCCCCGCTCTTCGACGCCCTGTTCCCCGAGCGGAAGGAACTCGCGTTGCGGGTGCTGGAGGCGATCGACGGGCGGCGCGACCCGTCGCGGTGCAAGGCGCTCGACGCGCTCACCGACCCGTTCGCCCTCCGCGTCCCCGGCCGCCAGCACGTTGTTCGGACTGCGGGGGAGTGGGTCGGGCACCTGGCGGGGAAGGTGGCCGCGTGGGCGGAGCGCGGACGGGCGTCGGTGCGGCGGCGGGGGTGGGTCGGGTTCGGGAGACTGGTCGCCCGGCGGCTGGTCACGCCGCCGCGGCCGTGACCCGGTCGAGGTGGGCGGCCGCGTTCAGCGTTCGCACCTTCGCGGCCCCGGCGTGGAACTCGACGACGCTGAACGCGGCGTTGTCCTGCGGCAGCCGGCGGGCGAGGCGGAGTGGCAGCCCGAGCCAGTGGGCGAGCAGGACGCGGTTCACCACCCCATGACTGACCAGCACGACGGTCTCGCCGTCGTGGCGTGCGGCCAGGTTCTCGACCTCCGGCAGCACTCGGTCGCGGACCTGGGCGAGGTTCTCGCCGCCGAGGTACCCGTGCCGCTCGGCGTCGTCGTGGAACGCCCGGTGCTCGGCCGGCCACCGCCGCTCGACCTCCTCCCACGTCAGACCGGACCACACCCCGGTGTCCGCCTCAATCAGCCCGGACTCGACTTCGACCGGCAGGCCGAGCCGGTGGGCGATCGCCTCGGCGGTGGCGCCGGCGCGGCGCAGCGGCGAGGAATAGACTGCCGACACCGGGAATGCGGCCAATGCCGTCGCGGCCGCGTGCGCCTGGCCGACGCCGGCGGCCGCCAACTCGCTGTCCGGCCGCGCCCCCTGGAGGACGTACGGCTTGGCCAGGTTTGCGGCGGTGGCCCCGTGGCGGACCAGGATCAGCGTCGTCACGGCGGCCTCAGCGGCGGGACAGGGTGAGCACTTCCGCCGGCGCCTCCGCGGCCGGCAAAAGCGTCGGCGGCACTTCGAGCTTCCCGGTCAGCAGGTCGCGCTCGAGCCGCACCGCGGTCATCTGGCGCAGGTGCTCGACCGTCGCCGGACCGAACCGCCGGCCGACCGTGTCGAGGTAGCCGGGGTCCGTGTAGTAGGTGTGGAACGCGGTGTCGCGGAACCGCAGCACGTCGCGGGCCGGGACGTACCGGGTCGGCAGCGGCAGGCAGTCGCGGGAGTGCTGCGAGTACCCGGTCCACTCCTTCGGCAGCGGCAGCCCCTGCCGCACCGCGAGGGTATACAGCGGTGACCCGGGGTAGGCCATTGCGGAGTAGAAATTGGCGAACTCACAGTTGAGATCGAGGGCCATGTCGAGTGTCGCCCGCATCGTCGCGGCGTCGTCCTCCGGCAGCCCGAAGATGTAGTTACCGATGACGCTCACCCCGGCGTCGCGGATCTGCCGCACGACCCGGAACACCTCGTCCTGCCCGAACCCCTTGTCCACGTCCGCCCGCACCCGCCCGTCCCCGGCCTCGATCCCGACCGCCAGCCAGTTGAACCCCGCTGCCTTCAGCTTCGGCAACATCCCGTCCTTGATGGTGTCGATGCGGGTGTACGCCCAGATGTTGAGGTCGTACCCCCTCTCGATGATGCGGTCGCAGATCCCGAGGACGTGCTTCGGCTTCAGCACGAACATCTCGTCGGCGATCTTGATGTTCCGCACCCCGTACTTCGTGACGAGGGTGTCGACCTGGGCGAGGACGGCGTCGGGAGACCAAGCCCGGTAGGTGTTGACGGATGACTTCACCCCGGCCGCCGCCTCGCCGTTCTTGAACGGCGCCTGGATGCAGCAGAACGAGCAGTGGTACGGGCAGCCCAGCGTCGTGTACAGGGCCGCGTAGGGTTGGCGCGAAGAGCCGTCGAGGCAGTGCCAGTTGTGGGCGCGGTAGTTCGCCATCGGGAGGAGGTCCCAGGCGACGCCCGGCATCTCGCCGTCGAGGTCGGTGACGAGCGGCTTGCCCGGGTTCTGCCGCACCTGCCCGCGGTCCCAGTGCCACAGCCCGGGGACGTTGCCGAACTCCGGCACCGGCGACTTCAGCGCCTCGACCAGGCCGACGAGGGTGTGCAACCCCTCGCCGCCGGCGACGAAGTCGGCCTCTTCCTCGCGGAGGGTCCGCTCCGGCAGTGCAGCGACGTGGCCCCCGAGCAGAAGCACCGGTTGATCGGGCGCCACTTCCTTGATGGCGGAACACACCGCCCCGGACGCGGTCATGATCTGCGTCGAGGCGGACGGCTGGTGGCCGTACACCACCACGGCCGCGAGGACCGGGTCGAGCTGCGACACGCGCTCGGCGACCGCCGCGTGGCCGATCTCCTCGCCTTCGGCGTCGATGATCTCGACCGACAGGCCCTTCGCCCGGCAGAACGACGCCATCAGCCCGGCCCACACCGGGTTCTCGACCGCGGTGAGTTTCGAACCGAGGGATTGATACACCTGCGGCCGGCTGGCCGGGTTGATCAACACGAGGTCGAGCCGACTCATGGTGGCCTCCGTGCCCGCGTCACAGTGTTAGGTCGCCAGCCCGTTCAACAGGTCGCACAGCCGCAGGATGCGGTCGCGATCGAGGGTCGGGTAGTTTCCGATGTAGAACCCGTAGAAGTGGACGTGGTCGGCGTGCAGGCACGCCTTCCAGGCGTCCGCGCCGAGCAGACGGCGGAGGTACGGCTGCCGCAGTTGGTTCCCGCCGCCGGCCGTCCCCCGGCGGAACTCGACGCCGTTCTTCTTCAGCGCAGCCATCACGCGGTCACACAACGCCTGGTCCGGCTCGTTGAGGATGAGGGTGAAGGCGTAGTTGCTGCTCCCCTCGGTTGCGAAGTCGGTGCGGTACAGGTGCGGGTCGAGGTGGCGGAGGAACAGCCGCAGGTTCTCGGTCCGCCGGCGGTTCCCGTCGTCGAGCCGCTTCAGTTGGGACCGCCCGATGACGGCGTTGATCTCGGTCGAGCGGACGTTGTACGCCGGGAACGCGAAGATGAAGTCCGGGTTGAGGTCCGGGTACTCGTCGTAGTAGTCCCACTTCCGGCCGTTGCAGTCCAACTCCCGCACCATGCCGTGCGAGCGGAGCATCCGCACCGTCTCGTACAGGTCGTGGTCGTCGGTACACACCATCCCGCCCTCGATGGTGCTCAGGTGGTGGGCGTAGTAGAACGAGAAGTTCGACGCGAGGCCGAAGGAACCGAGCTTGCGGCCGTTGAAGGTCGCCCCGTGAGACTCACACACGTCCTCGATGAGAGGGACGCGGCGGGTCTTGAGGCCGTCGAGGAGTGTTTGTGAGAGGCCGTTATACCCCAGCACGTGGGTGAGGAAGACGGCCCGGGTGCGGTCGTTGACCTTCTCCAGCACCTCGGCGTTGTCCATGCCGAGGGTGTGCGGGTCGATGTCCACGAACACCGGCGTGAACCCGCAGTGGAGCACCGCCGCGATGTCGGACACCCAGGTGATGCTCGGGACGATCACCTCCCCGCCGGGGCCGTGCAGCTCCCGCAGGGCGGCCAGCGTCACCAGGTTCGCCGACGACCCGGAGTTGACGAACACACTGTACTCGACCCCGAGCCACCGCGACCACTCCTCCTCGAACGCCCGGACGTGCTTACTCTGTGTCAGCACCGGGTCGTCCTGCTGAAGCAGCCGGCAGACGGCGTCCAGGTCCTCGCGGGCGATGTTGTTCTTCATCAGCGGCCAGTCGAGGCCGGCGGACTTCGTCGCGGTCGGCATGTGTCCTCCTGGAGCGCGGGCGTCTCGCCCGCTGCTTTGCGTCGGCGAAGAGCGGCCGGGACGGCCGCGCTCCAAGAAAGAAGTCAGAACGGCCCCTTGAACTCGATGCACTGGAGGTCGGCCCGCTCGGCCGGGAGCCACCCGCAGGCCCGCTCCTCGACCATGTCCCGGGCAGCGGCGGCGATCGTCCGGGCGTTCGGGTAGAACGCGTCCTCCAGCACCGGCGTCGTGGGGCAGGTCGTCGGGGCGTACCCCATCCGCTTCAGCCGCAGGTCGCGCAGCCCGCCGAGGCGCTCCGCCACCCGGGCGACGATCTCGGCCCCCGCCCCGCAGTTCGTCCACGCGGTGTCCACCACCAGCAGCCGGCCGGTCCGCTCGACCGAGTCGCAGATCGTGTCGATGTCGAGCGGGCTGAGCCAGATCGGGTCGACCACCTCGGCCTTCACCCCGACATCTTCGAGATACCGGGCCGCCCGCAGGCACTCGACCTGCATGTACGACACGCCGACGACGGTGATGTCCTCGCCGGACTGTGTGACGCGGGCCTTGCCCGGAGCGACGGTGTAGGTGTGCTCCGGCACCGGCCCCTTCTGGAAGTGGAGCAGCCGGTGCTCGACGTACAGGACGGGGTTGTCGTCGCGGACGGCGGTCGCGAGGCACCCCTTCGCATCGTACGGCGTGGACGGCGCGACCACCTTGATGCCCGGGACGTGCATGAACATCGAGTGGAGGCCCTGGGAGTGCTGCGCCCCCTGGCCCCAACTCTTCCCGATCATCGCCCGGGCGACCATCGGCACCGCCACCCGCCCGCCGAACATGTACCGGCTCTTCGCCGCCACGTTCAGCAGCTGGTTCATCGCCAGCAGGAGGAAGTCCATCCGGATGTGGACGTGGATCGGCCGCAGGCCGGCGAGGGCCATCCCGACCGCCGCCCCGGTCATCGCGTCCTCGGACAGCGGGGTGCCGAACACCCGCCCCGGGCCGTACTTCTCCGGCAGCCCGCGCGTCGTACCCTGGATCGCCTTCGGGTCGTCCACGTCCAGCCCGAACACCACCACGTTCTCGTCCCGCGCCATCTCCTGGTCGGCCGCTTCCCGGACCGCGTCGGCGAACGACAGCGTCCGCTCGACGGGCCGGACGGTCGGCCGGGCGGCGGGCTTAGCCGCGACTCGCGACGACATCGGCGTCCTCCTTGAAGATGTCGGTCAGCAGTTCGGACGGGTCCGGGAACGGCGCGGCCTCCGCGGCGGCGAACGCGGCCGCCACCTCCGCCTCCACCCCGGCGTCGATCGCAAGCTTCTCGTCCGGGGCGAGTTCGGAGCCCAGCCGCTTCACCGGGTCGGCCTCGACCCACGGCCGGCACTCGTCCTCCGCCCGGTATCCGAGCTGGTAATCCCGGCCGGGGCCGACGTGCTCCTGCCACCGGTACGTCGCCACCTCGAAGAACCACGGCCCGCCGCCGGCCCGCAACTTCGCCGCCACCTCGGCGGTGCGGCGGACCAGGCCGACCACGTCGTTCCCGTCGAGCCGCTCGGCCGGTAGCCCGAACGCCTCGGCCTTCGCCCGGATGTCCGGCCGGCCCTGCCGGCGGGTCTGGTGGGTGTGGATCGCGTACCCGTTGTTCTCGCACACGAACAGCACCGGCAGCCGCTTCAGCACCGCGAAGTTCAGCGTCTCGGCGAAGACCCCTTCTTCCGTCGCCCCGTCGCCGAAGAAGCAGACGGTGACCGCGTCGGAGCGGCGGAGCTTCTGGGCGTAGGCGTACCCGGCGGCATTGGCGATGCTCGTCCCGACCACCGCCGACGTCCCCATCACCCCGGCGTCCGGGTCGATCAGGTGCATCGACCCGCCCTTGCCGCGGGTGCAGCCGGTGTCCTTGCCGAACAGTTCCGCAACCATCGCCGGCAGGTCGCCGCCCTTCGCCAGGTACATCGCGTGGCCGCGGTAGGTGCCGAACACCACGTCGTCCGGGCGGAGCGGGTCGCACACCCCGACCGACACCGCCTCCTGCCCGATCGACAGGTGGACCGGACTCTTGATCCGGTCGGTCGGGTAGGCGCGGGCGACCTCCTCCTCGACCCGGCGGATGCGGTACAGCGCCCGGTACAGCCGCGCGTGCATGGTGCCCCCGATGGAGTTCGGCGAAACAGCGGGCCCGGACCGATGCGATAGGAACCACCGGTACGTCTCGGCCACCGCGGTCCGGAAGTCGGTCGCCGGCCGCCAGCCCATCGCCCGTAGCGGGGACGCGTCGAGCGCCTTCAGCGGCGCCCCGTCCGGCTTCGTGGCGTCGAACACCAGCCGGCCGCGGAACCCGACCACCCCGGCGACCACCCGGGCCGCGTCGGCGATGCTCACGTCCGCCCCGCCGCCGAGGTTGATCGGGGCGTCGCCGTCGTAGTGGCGCATCGCGAACAGGCAGGCGTCGGCCAGGTCGCGGGAGAACACGAACTCCCGCCGCGGGGTGCCGCTCCCCCACACCACGAGTTCCGCGTCCCCGTTCACCTTCGCCTCGTGCGCCCGGCGGATCAGCGCCGGGATCACGTGCCCGCTGTCCGGGCCGAAGTCGTCGTGCGGGCCGAAGGCGTTCGCCGGGAACGCCGTCACGAACCGGCACCCGTGCTGCCGCCGGTACGCGTCGCACAGCTTCCAGCCGGCGAACTTCGCGGTGGCGTAGGCAGCGCTGGTCGGCTCGACCGGCCCGGTCCCGAGCGACTCCACCGGCATCGGCTGCGGGGCGTGCCGCGGGTAGGCGCAGGAACTCGCCAGGTACAGCAGCTTCGTGGCGCCGTGCCGGTGCGCCGCCGCGACCACGTTGGTGATCGCGAGCAGGTTGTCGAGCATGAGGTCGGCGGGGCGGGCCTGGTTCAGCGCGATCCCGCCCGATTTCCCGGCCGCCAGGAACACGTACTCCGGCCGCTCACGGGCGAAAAACGCCTCCACCGCCGCGTCGGTCGGGTCCGGTTCGTCCGCCCCGACGCCGACCAGCCGCGCGAAACCGGCGTCGCGCAGGGCGTCGAGGATCGCCGCGCCGAGGAGGGTGTCGCCGCCGGCGACGTAGACGCGCGAGTTCGGGTTCACGACGCCTCCGCGGGCACGAACCCGGGGGCGAACAGCTCCCGCGACGGGCGGCGGGCGCGGCGGTGAGGGCGGTCGGCGTCGGCGTAGTCCACGCCCGGCGCGTAGAAGATGATCTGGCTGCCGGTGGCGTCGAACTCGAACGGCACGTGGACCGGGTGGTCCATCGCCTCCAGCACGTCCGCCTGCCGCTCCGGCGGGGCGAACAGCAACAGGAACCCGCCGCCGCCGGCCCCGGTCAGCTTCCCGCCGACCGCCCCGGCCCCGAGCGCCCGCTCGTACAGGGCGTCCACCTCGTCGTTCGACACCACGCTGCTCAGGCTCCGCTTCGCCAGCCACGCCTCGTGCAGCAGTTCGCCGAACGCGACCAGGTTCACCCCGCCGGTCAGGATGTGGATCGCCTCGTCCACCATCTGCCCCATCAGCCGGAGCTGCCGGCGGCGGGCCTCGATCCCCTCGACGTAACTCTTGGCCACGTCCGCCGCGGTCCGGGCGATCCCCGTGTACACGAGCATCAGGTGCGACCGCAGCTCCGCGATCCGGCTGGCCGGGAGCACCACCGGGTTCGCCTCGATCTCGCCGCCGGGGTGGAACCGGACGTGCCGCAGCCCGCCGTGGGCGGCCATCGTCTGGTCCTGCGACCCGACCGTCTCCCCGAGCACGTCCTGCTCGAGGGTGATGGCCTCGGTCGTGAGCTGCTGCCGCGTCGGCATCTCGCCCTTCAGGGCGTGCAGGGCGTGGAGCAGCCCGACGGTGAACGCCGAACTCGACCCCATCCCGCTGCGGGCCGGGAGGTCGCCGTCGTGGTGGATCTCGACCCCGCGGTCGATGCGGAGGAACCGCAGCGCCTCGCGGACCGCCGGGTGGCTGACCTCGTCCGCCGTCATGCAGGTTTCGATCTTCCGGTAGACGACGCGGATCCGGTGGTCGAAGAACGGCGGGAGGTGGCGGCAGGTGAGGTAGCAGTACTTGTCGATGGTGGCGGCCAGGACGGCCCCGCCGTGCCGGCGGTACCACCCCGGGTAGTCGGTCCCGCCGCCGAAGAACGAGACGCGGTACGGCGTCCGGCAGATGATCATCCGTGACTCTCGGCTCGGGTAATCCGTTACCCCCGCCCCGCCGCGGCACCCCCTGCCGGCGGCGGAACGGACGGATCATCACCTCCAGCGGGAGCGGGGGTCAACCCCAAGTTCCGTCCCTGGACCGCGGCCGTCCCGGCCGCTCCACCGACCCGACTCCGGTCGCCTCCGGGGTACTCGTGATGCCTCCCGATCGGGGTAGCAGCGGCCGGGACGGCCGCGGTCCAGGTCACTTCGGGATGGGGACCTGTTCCTTCGCCCGGAGGTACGCGACCAGGTCGCGGACCTCGTCCGGGGTCATCTGGTCGAACAACCCGTCCGGCATGATCGACAGGCTCGTGTCCTTCCGGCCCGAGATGTCGGCGACCGGCAGCACGACGGTCTCAGTCGGGGTGCGGACGGTCACGGCGTCCTTCGTCTCACGGAGGACGATCCCGGCCACCACCCGCTCGTCGGCGGTCGAGAAGTTGATCATCCGGAACTCGCGCGGGACGACGGCGCTCGGGTCGAGCACGTTCTCCAGGACGTAGTCGAGGTTCGCCCGCTGTGACCCGGTCAGCTCCGGGCCGACCTCGCCGCCGTCGCCGAACATCTTGTGGCACGCCGCGCAGTGCTTCGCGAACAGCGCCCGGCCGGCGGCCGGGTTCGCCTTCGCCAGCACCGGCTCGGTCAGCGCGTCCTTCCACTTCTTGGTGAGCGCGACCTTCTCCTTCGACGGCGACCCGACCTTCCCCCATACGGCTTCGAGTCGCGTTGACACCACCTTGTCATTCAGGGCGAGGATCTGCCGGGCGGTGGCGACCGGGATGTCGGAGCGCGGGAGCGTCTTCTTCTCGACGGCGTCGAGCAGGGCGGTCGCCCACGCGGCCCGGGACGCGAGCGTCTGGACGGCGTCGAGCTTCTCCTCGGCGGTGAACTGCGGGTACGCCTTGAGGATCGCGGCCGGGGTGTCGGCGTCGGGGAACGCGGCCAGGCCGCGGACCGCCGCCCGCCGCACCGCCGGGTCGTCGAGCAGGCCGCGGAGGGTCTTGGCGAACTCGGGCTGCTTACGGGTGAGCAGCAACTCGACGGCGGCCCGGCGCTCGTCGCCCGCGGCCTTCGGGTCGGTGGCCGTCCCCGTCAGCTTGGCGATGGCGTTGTTGTCGCCGAGCAGCACCGCGACCGCTTCGAGCTCGCGGAGGACCTCCCTGTTGCCCTCTTTGCTCAGCTTTGCGTACACCTCGGGCCAGTTCTTCGGCGTGGTGAGCTTCCGCCCGGCGAGCGTCTCACGGACAACGGCGAGGATGTCGACTTGAACCCGGACTTCAAGCTTCTTTCGCGAGCCGAGCGATTCCAGAACCGTTCCGAGGCGTTCCTCGAACCGGTCGTTCGAGACCGCAAGCGTATAGCGAACCGCGTTCCGACGAAGCTCTGGGTGTTTGGGTAGGTACAGGATGCTTACGCCCCACGCGTTCGATCTGGGACTAGTCCACCAGCCCGCCTCGCATGCATACCAGACGAGTTTGACGAACTGCGGGTCGGCACCCTGGTCCACCCGGAGGATCAACACGATCAGGCTCTCAAAGGCCAGTCTTCGGACCGATTCGTCTGCGGAGACACTCCCCCGTACAGTTGCCGATGCAATCGAGGCCAAAACGTAGAGAGAATCGTCGGTTTCAAGGACTGTAAGGATAGCCTTTAGGATCGCGTTCTCCTCTGCCTCGCTCCGCTTTGCGCCCGGTTCACCCTCGACGACGAGTCGGGCTGCCCAAGCCCGTACCGCTTCCTGTTTCGAGGTAAGGAGGGGGAGCAGGTCCGAGACTGTCAACGATCCGGTCACCGACAGCGCCCAAATGGCCCGCAAGGTGAACGGGGCGTCGTGCTTCGCGTTCAGTTCCTTCCGCAACAGGGCGGCCGTGGTCTTTTCCAGATTTCCGGTCGCGGCCCGCTCCTGCAGCACCCGCCGGGCCCTCCGCACGAACCACTCGTTGGGGTGCTCCGTTGCCATCTTCACCAACTCAGCGTCCGTCATCTTGGAGACGTCGCCCTTCCATACCTTCGGCGTCTTGTACACGACGCGGTAGATGCGGCCGTTGGTGGTGTCCGCCTTGTCGTAGTTGTGACACTCCCCGGTATCACACCAGTCGCTCACGTACAGCCCGCCCTCCGGGCCGACCTTCACGCAGATGCCGCGGAACCACGAGTCGTTCGCGAACAGGAAGTCCGGCCGGCGCACCCCCTTGTACCCCGCCGGGATGCGGGCCAGCCCGTCGTTGTTCAGCCGGTTCCCGTGGATGTTCGCGGTGAACAGCGTCCCGCGGTACTCCGGCGGGAAGTTGTCCGCCAGGTAGATCGCGCACCCGCTGTGCGCGTGCCCGCCGCCGAAGTCCGAGTGCTCCGGCTTCCCGCCGACGCCGGTCGCCCGCGAACTCGTCCAGTCCCCGCCGGCCCAGTGCTTGTAGTCCACGCAGCTCCGCATCAGTCCGTACGTGTGCGGGTTCGCGTCCTGCCCGTACATCCGCTGGTAGTGCCCGCCCGGGACGAAGTGGAACAGGTGGTCGATCACGCAGTTCGTCACGAACATCTCGCCGTCCGCGTTCCAGTCGAGGCCGAACGGGTTCGTGGTGCCGTGGGCGACCGCCTCGAAAACTTTGCGCGTCGGGTGGTACCGCCACACCCCGCAGTCCATGTAGGTGCGCTTCTCCTTCGGCGTGCCCGGCGCCCCCACCCACGACTTCGATTGGATGCCGTTGCAGCCGTAGAGCCAGCCGTCCGGCCCCCACCCGAGCGAGTTGAAGATGTTGTGCTTGGTGTCCTGCAGGTTCCACCCGTCGAGCACCACCTGCGGCGGCCCCGCCGGCTTGTCCTCGCCGTCCTTCACCGGGACAAAGACCAGGTTCGGGACCGAGCAGAGCCACACCCCGCCGAACCCCAGCTCGATGCCGGACAGGTTCGACCCGTTGTCCAGGAACACCGTTCGCTTGTCGTGGACGCCGTCGCCGTCCGTGTCTTCCAGGATGAGGACGCGGTCCTTGCCGGTCCCGTCCTTCGACCACTTCGGGTAGCTCAGGCACTCGACCACCCACATCCGCCCGCGGTCGTCGAACGTGAACGCGATCGGCTGCACCACGTCCGGCTCGCCGGCGAACAGCGTCACCTTGAAGCCGTCGGGCACGGTCATCTTCGCCGCCGCGTCCTTCACCGGGACGGGCTGGGCCGCCGCGGCCGACGCGGTGAGGAGCAGGGCGAGAGCGGAGAGGGTTCGCATGGGGTTGATGTCACGGGTGGAACCCAGGCCGGTGGCCTGGGCTGAGGGAGGGCGCACCTTCGGTGCTCAGAGTCCGAGGGCCGAAGGCCCGCCCTCCCTCAGCCCAGGCCACCGGCCTGGGTGCGATGCGGGTGCGGGGGTGCGACCGGGCACGATGGGAATATCCTAACCGATGCGGCCGCCCCGATCACCCAGTTCCGGGAGTTCACCCGTGCCCGCCACCCTCTCCGCCGCCGACCTCCGCCGGTACGCCGGCGCCGGGTACGTCCTCGCCAAAGGGTTTTACGACGCCGAAGAGGTCGAGCTTCTGCGGCGCTCCGCGAAGGAGGACAACGAACTCGACCGGCACTCGTTCGGCCGGGCCGACGGGGAAGGGGGCGTCGTCCGGCTGTCGCTGTGGAACCACCCGGGCGACGGCATCTACGGGATGTTCGCCCGCGGCGAGCGGATGGTCCGGAGCTGCGAGGCGATCCTCGGCGGCGAGGTGTACCACTACCACTCGAAGATGATCCTGAAGGACGCCAAGGTCGGCGGGGCGTGGGCCTGGCACCAGGACTACGGGTACTGGTACCAGAACGGCGTCCTCACCCCCGACCTGGTGAGTGTCTTCGTCGCCGTCGACCCCTGCACCCGCGAGAACGGCTGCCTCCAGGTGATCGAGAACTCCCACCGCTGCGGGCGGATCAACCACGTCCTCACAGGTGACCAGGCCGGGGCCGACCGGGAGCGGGTCGAGGAACTGCTGAAGCGGCCGGAGCACTTCCCGCTGGTGTACGTGGTGATGGAGCCGGGCGACGCCCTGTTCTTCCACCCGAACCTGCTCCACCGCAGCGACCAGAACACCAGCGACCACCCGCGGTGGGCGATGATCTGCTGCTACAACGCCCGGGCCAACGACCCGTACAAGGACAGCCACCACCCGCGGTACACCCCGCTGAAGGTGGTGCCGGACGCGGCCATCAAGCAGGTCGGGGTGAAGCGGTTCGCCGACGCCGGCGACGTGGCGTGGCTCGAGGACCAACGCGACAGCAGCGCCCGCACGCTGCTCAAGGACGGGGAGTAGGGTGCGTCGAGGTCCGCTTCGGACCGACGACGCACCGGAGGCGGGTGGTGCGTCCTCGGTCCGAAGCGGACCTCGACGCACCCTACTCGTACACCCGCGTCAGCACGCACAGGCGGTTGCCGAACACCAGCGCCCCGACCAGGGCGGCGGTCAGGCTGGCGACCAGCACCGCCCCGGCGGCGATGTCCAGGCACCCCTTGATCCGCCCCTTCGTCTCCGCGTCCAGCCCGTGGAACAGCGTCTCGACCGTGCTGTTGAACAGTTCGGCGGTGATCACCAGGCCGACGCACCCGAGCACCAGGCACCACTCGACGAGGTCGCACCCGAGGGCCAGGGCGGCGGCCACCGCCAGCACCGCGAAGAAGAAGTGGACGAAGAAGCTGGAGTGCCCGCGGACCCCCAGCTTCACCCCCCGGAACGCCTCCCGGAACTTGTCCCGCCACCGCCGCGGCGGCTTCCGCCGGGGGGCCTCCCCGACCACGGCGCTCGGCTCCCACCACTCGCCGGGCATGCGTCCCCTCCGGGAGCCCCTTACCGCCCCCGCCCCCCGGCCCCCTGCAGCTGGGTGCCGGTGATCCGCCCGGGGGCCAGCGCCGCCACCAGGTTCGGGGTGACCAGGAACTGCACCCCCAGGTTGTTCACCAGGGCGTTGTACGTCACCCCGAGCGACACCGTCAGGTCCGTCCCGGTCCGGGTCAGGGTGAACGAGTTCGACAGCGCCTGGTTGATCCCGAAGTCGTAGCTCACCCCGGCGGCCAGGAAGTACCGCCGGCTCAGCTGGTACCCGACGCTCCCGCTCACCGCCCGGCTGTTCAGCGGGTCGGTGTGCCGGTACCCGGCGTAGAAGCTGGTCCGGTCCGGGCGGTTCAGGAACGCCCCGACCGAGTAGTACCGGACGCCCCCGTCGAACGGGTCCACCCACCCGGACGTGACCAGCGCCGTCCGGTCCCCGACGTTGTACACCGCGTCGTACTCCAGGAACGCGAACGGGTTCCCGAAGTTGTCCCGCCCGGGCTCCGGGAAGAACGACACCGACGCCGCCACCGTCGCCAGGTCCACCGTGTGCTCCAGCCCCGGGTACCCGCGCTTCGTCTGGAACCGGTGCCGGGTGTCGAGCTGCAGGACGTTGATGTCGTCCAGCGTGTCCCGCCGGGTCGTCACCCCGCGGCGGACCAGGTACCGCTGCGGGTTGAACAGGCTGGTCGGGTCGCCGGCGGTGGCCAGCCGCACCCCGTCCGGCCCCGGCACGAGCTGCGGTTGGAACGGGACGATGTTCCGGAACGCCCGGTCGGTCGCGTCGTCGTTCAGCCGGTCCAGCAGCGGCAGCTCGGTGAACGGGGTGTTCGTCCGGGCGTACAGGTAGTTCGCCCCGAACACCGCCTTGTGGTACAGCCCGCGGACGTTCAACAGGTCGCTCGCCACCCCCTCGTACAACCGGGACGCCGGGAGCGTCGCCCGGGCCCCGCCCCCGCCCCACACCCGCCCGACCGCGTCCCCGGTCAGGTCCTCGGTGTACGCCGCCAGGTCGACGGTGCCGTACGGGACCACCTTCACCGGCCCCAGCGCGAACGGGACGCTCAGCTCCTGGAGCACGTCGAACCGGGCGGTGTCGACCGACCGGTCGGTGGTCAGCACCGGGAACGGCGGCTGCTCCGCGGTCCGGGCCCGGGCGTACCCGGCGTTCGCGCTGGCCGAGTAGACGAGCCGGTCGTCGAGGAACGTCTGGCCGATCGCGTACCCGTCGACCCGCGGGAGCCACTGCGTCTGCGGCTCCCACGGGCGGTCGAGGCGGTACGACAGGAGCCCGGCCAGCCCGAGGTTGCCGCGCTGCCCGGAGAGGTAGGCGAACGTCTCCTGGTTCGGCCCGAGGTCGAACTCCTGCTTGTAGTACTGCTCGAAGAAGTTCTTGTCGCTCAGGTACGCGGCCTGGCCCTGGAACGACAGCCCGTCGAGGAACTCCTGCTGGTGCCGCAGGAGGGCCCGGCCGCGGTACTCCGGCGGGACCGGCTCGACCCCGCGGAACCCGCCGAGGATGTCCACCCCGCTCCGGTCCTTGATGCCGTACAGCTTGACCAGCCCGGCGGTCCCGGCCAGCCCCGGCCCGGCCGGCGGCAGGTTGTACGTGTAGTCGGTCCCGAGGGCCGGGCCGCGCTCGGACAGGTAGTCGGCGTTGAGCCGCCACTTCTGCCCGGGCGGGGGCTTGACCGCGAGCAGGTCGAACAGGTCGAAGGTGGTGTACACCTGGGTGCCGAAGATCCGGTTCTGACCGCCGGAGAACCCGACGAACGGGCCGAGCGGGTCGGTGGCGTCGGTCCGCACCCGGGGGAGGTAGAACAGCGGCACCCCGGCCACCCGCGGGACCGCCCCGAACGCGGTCACCAGCTGCTCGTCGCCCTCCACGTACTCGCCGGTCCGGAGGTCGCGGTACGGAAGGCCGAAGATGTTCCGCAGCTGCACCCGGCGGGTGCTCAGGGTGGCCCGGCGGGCTTCCAGCAGCAGCCCCGGGTCGGACGGCAGCTTGCTGGAGTCGAACGTCGCCCCGAGAACCTCCCAGTTCTCCGGGTCGAGCCGCCGGACCTCGCCGCCGCGGAGGCGGAGCGGGTCCGGGGCCGGGCCGGGGCGGAACTCCAGGGTGGCGGCCAGGGCGACCGCCCGGGACCGCTCCACGTCGTAGTACACCTGGGCGGCCCGGACGGTCTGCGGGGTGCCGTCGCTGGCCCGGGTGCGGACGACCACGTTCCCGGCCAGGTACACCTCCACCTCGGTCCGCCCGCCGGCCGTCCGGAACCCGTTGCCGATGTTGTCGACCGCCAGCCCGCGGACCCACACCACCGCGTCGTCGGTGGCGAACTCGACCTCCGCCCCGCCCTCCCCGGTGACGTTCACGATCACCCCGCCGGTGAACACGAACCGCCGCACCCCGTCCGGGAGCAGCTCGCTGGTCAAGGTGTTCGGGGTGCCGTACCGGCGGGTGAACCGGTACGCCCGGTCGCGGCCCTGCGGGACCGGGATGAGCTCCCCGGGCGGGAGGTTGAGGTCCGGCCCCGGCTGGTACGCGGTCCGCGGGGGGACGGGCGGGGCGGGGGAGAACAGGGCGTCGGTCGGGAGCGGGAAGTCATCGTCCCGGGGCACCTGGCCCGCGACCGGTCCGCCGGCCGCCAGCGCGACCGCCACCGCGACACAGGTTGTCAGCCCGCCCCTGGCCACGGTGCCTCCGCCGTCCGGCCGCGAACCCGCCACGCTGGTGCTTGGAGCGGCGGACTATAGGCCGGCACCCGGGCGAATCAAGGCGGATGTCCTGTGGGCCGGGTGGGGCAGGCATTCCTGCCTGCCCAGCGAACAGGCAGGCAGGAATGCCTGCCCCCACCCGAACGGATGGCGGAACTGTTCCCCCGCCCGGCCGCCCGCCGGGTATACTGTCCGTACCCGCCTGCCCGGCCCCCCGAGACGACCCATGCCCCGCCACCTCGCCGCGCTCGCCGGTCTGCTCGCCGTCGCCCCCGCCCGCGCCGCCGACCCCGTCGACTTCGCCCGGGATGTCCTCCCGATCCTGTCCGACAAGTGCTTCCAGTGCCACGGCCCGGACGAGAAGGCCCGGAAGGCGAAGCTCCGCCTCGACGTCCGCGAGGACGCCCTCGACTCCGGGTCGATCGTCCCCGGGAAGAGCGGCGAGAGCGAACTGATCCGCCGGGTGCTCTCGGCCGACCGCGACGAGGTGATGCCGCCGCCGAAGGCGAACAAGACCGTCACCCCGGACCAGGCCGCGGTCCTGAAGCGGTGGATCGACCAGGGCGCGAGCTGGGGCAAGCACTGGGCCTTCGAGAAGCCGACCCGCCCGGCCGTCCCGAAGACCGCGCACCCGGCCGTGAACCCGATCGACGCCTTCGTCCTCTCCCGGCTGGAGAAGGAGAAGTTGCCCCCGTCGCCGGAGGCCGACCGCGAGCGCCTGATCCGCCGGGTGACGCTCGACCTGACCGGCCTGCCGCCGACCGTCGCGGAGGTCGAGGTGTTCGTGGGTGACAAGTCGCCCGACGCCTTCGGGAAGGTGGTGGACCGGTTGCTGGCGTCGCCGCGGTACGGGGAGCGGATGGCGTGGGACTGGCTCGACGCCGCCCGGTACGCGGACAGCAACGGGTACCAGGGCGACAACGAGCGGACGATGTGGCCGTGGCGGGACTGGGTGGTCCGGGCGTTCAACGCGAACCAGCCCTACGACCGGTTCACGGTCGAGCAGCTGGCCGGCGACCTGCTGCCGAGCCCGACCCGCGACGAGGTGCTGGCGACCGGGTTCAACCGCAACCACATGATCAACGGCGAGGGCGGGCGGATCGCGGAGGAGAACCGGGTCGAGTACGTGTTCGACCAGACGGAGACGGTCGGGACGGTGTGGCTCGGCCTGACGCTCACCTGCGCCCGGTGCCACGACCACAAGTTCGACCCCGTCTCCAAGACCGACTACTTCCGCCTGTTCGCTTTCTTCAACCAGACCCCGGTGACCGGCGGGGCGGCAGGCGGCGGGCGGAACGGGGCGGTCCCGCCGGTCCTCGACTTCGGCTCGCCGGAGCAGGAGAAGCGGCAGAAGGACGCCCAGGCCGCCTACGACGGCTTGGTCAAGAAGTTGGTCGCGGTCGAGACGAAGCTGCGCGAGGCCGGGATGGCCAAGGACAAGGACGGGAAGTACGTCACCGCGCTCCCACAGCTGATCGAGTCGGCCCTCCGCAAGGGGCCGAACGACCGGGCCGACCAGAACTTCGACGAACTCGCCGCCCATTACAAGGACACCGAGCCGGAGTACGTGAAGCTGCTGGCCGAGGTGCGGAAGGCGAAGCAGGTGCGGGACGCGGCCGGGAACGCCCTGCCGCGGGTGATGGTGATGGCCGACATGCCGAAGCCGCGCGACACGTTCCTGCTCACCCGCGGGGCGTACGACAAGAAGGAAGGGAAGGTGCTGCCCGGCATCCCGGCGGTCTTCCGCACCCCGGCCGGGTGGTTCCCGTGGGAGGCCCGCGGCAACCGCCTCGACCTGGCGAAGTGGGTCGTGTCGCCGGACAACCCGCTGACCGCCCGCGTCACCGTCAACCGCCTGTGGCAGACCTTCTTCGGCACCGGGCTGGTGAAGACGGCCGAGGACTTCGGCCTCCAGAGCGAGCGGCCGAGCCATCCGGAGTTGCTCGACTGGCTGGCGGTCGAGTTCGTGGAGTCCGGGTGGGACGTGAAGCACCTCGTCCGGCTGATCGTCACGTCCGCGACCTACCGCCAGTCGTCGCGGCTGACGCCGGAGTTGCGGGAGCGCGACCCGGAGAACCGGCTGCTCGCCCGCGGCCCGCGGCACCGGCTGCCGTCGTGGATGATCCGCGACCAGGCCCTCGCCGCGAGCGGGCTGCTGACGCCGACCGTCGGCGGCCCGCCGGTCAAGCCGTATCAGCCGTCGGGGATCTGGGAGGAGGCGACGTTCGGGAACAAGAAGTACGTGCCGGACAAGGGGGAGGCGCTGTACCGGCGGAGCCTGTACGTGTTCTGGCGGCGGATCGTCGGCCCGACCATGTTCTTCGACGCCGCCAGCCGGCAGACGTGCAGCGTCAAGGGGACGACGACGAACACCCCGCTTCACGCCCTCGCCACCCTCAACGACGTGACCTACGTCGAGGCCGCCCGGGCGCTGGCGCAGCTCGCGCTGGAGAAGGGCGGTGACACGGACGCGGACCGGCTGGCGTTCGCGTTCCGCCGGGTGACGGCCCGCACCCCGACCGCCGCCGAGGGGAAGGTGCTGGCCGCGGCGCTCGGGAAGCAGCGGGCGATCTTCACGGCGGACAAGGACGCGGCGGCGAAGCTGCTGAAGACCGGCGACTCGCCGCGGAACGAGAAGCTGGACGCCGCGGAGCACGCGGCGCTGACGGTGGTGTGCCTGACGGTGTTGAACCTGGACGAGGCGCTGAACAAGTAACCGGCGGGCCGGGAGCGTGAGCGACCGGAGGATGCCTACTCCGGTCGCTCACGCTCCCGGCCCGCCCGGAGGCGACCATGCACCCCGCACACGAGCGCGCCCGGCTACTGTCCCGCCGGCACTTCTTCGGCCGCACCGCCACCGGCATCGGCGTTCCGGCGCTGGCGTCCCTGCTGGCCCGCGACGCGGTCGCCGCCGACCGCAAGCGCACCGGCGGGCTTCCGTCGCTGCCGCACTTCGCCGCGAAGGCGAAGCGCGTCATCTACCTGTTCCAGAACGGCGCCCCGTCGCACGTCGACCTGTTCGACCACAAGCCGGAACTCGCCCGGCGCCGCGGCGAGCAGATCCCCGACTCGGTCGTGAAGGGGGCGCGGTTCAGCACCATGACCGGCGGGCAGACGGTCCGCCCGTGCCTCCCGAACATCACGAAGTTCGCCCGGCACGGCCAGAGCGGGGCGTGGCTGTCCGACTTCACCCCGCACACGGCCGCGATCGCCGACGACCTGTGCTTCGTGAAGTCGCTCCACACGACCCAGGTGAACCACGCCCCGGCGATCTGCTTCTTCCTCACCGGGCACGAGATGCCGGGCCGGCCGAGCATGGGGGCGTGGCTCACCTACGGCCTCGGCAGCGAGACCGAGGAGCTGCCCGGGTTCGTCGCCATGACGTCCCGCGACAAGGAGGCGAGCTGCGGCCAGATCTTCTACGACTTCTACTGGGGCAGCGGGTTCCTGCCGACCCGGTTCCAGGGCGTGAAGTTCCGCGGCAGCGGCGACCCGGTCCTGTACCTGTCGAACCCGGACGGCCAGACCCGCGACAGCCGCCGGGCCGCCCTCGACGACCTGGCGAAGCTGAACGACCTCACCCTGAAGGAGTTCGGCGACCCGGAGACGGCGACGCGGATGAGCCAGTACGAGATGGCGTACCGGATGCAGGCGAGCGTGCCGGAGCTGACCGACTTCTCGAAAGAGCCGCAGAAAGTTCTGGACATGTACGGCCCGGACGTGCGGCGGCAGGGGTCGTTCGCGTTCAACTGCCTGATGGCCCGCCGGCTGGTCGAGCGCGGGACGCGGTTCGTGCAGCTGCTCCACGCCGGGTGGGACCAGCACCGGAACCTGAACACCCAGCTGAAGGTGCAGTGCGAGGACACGGACGGCCCGTCGGCGGCGCTGGTGAAGGACCTGAAGCGGCTCGGGCTGCTGGACGACACGCTGGTGATCTGGGGCGGGGAGTTCGGCCGGACGCCGTTCCTCCAGGGCGACATCAAGGACGTGAAGAGCTGGGGCCGGGACCACCACCCCTACGTGTTCACGGTGTGGATGGCCGGCGGGGGCGTGAAGGCCGGGACGAGCTACGGGGAGAGCGACGACTTCGGGTTCGGCCCGGCGAAGGACCCGGTCCACGTCCACGACTTCCAGGCGACGGTCCTGCACCTGCTCGGCATCGACCACGAGAAGCTGACGTTCCGGTTCCAGGGCCGCGACTACCGGCTCACGGATGTCCACGGCCACGTCGTGAAGGGGTTGTTGGCGTGAACCGGGTCTCGCGCCCGGTCACTGGGCCGGGAGGGGCTTGAGGGTCTTCACCGTCTTGGGGTCGATGCGGAACGCGAACGTCCCCTGCGACCGGTTGTCGAGGAAGCGGATGTGCCCGAACGCGGAGGCGGGCAGGCGGAGTTGCCACTCGGTCGCGTCCGCCGGGGGCAGGTCGAAGTACAGGGCCCGCCAGATGCCCTCGCGAAAACTATCGACGAACCGGATCCAGTTCCCGGGCGGGGAATCGATCACCAGGCCCCGTTCCACTTCGCCCCGGTCCCGCTTTCCGCTCTCGCGCTGGACCAGGGCCGTGAACGCGTGACCGATTTCGGGCTCGTCGTTCGGCTTCCACCGGTCCGGTATCGAGACGTCGAACGGCACCGTCAGGCCCGGGTAGTCGCGGCCGAGCGAGTCCGTGAGCTTCGGCGGCGGCTGGCCCCACTCGCGGAACGCGGCCTCCCTGCGCTTCACCGCCGTCGAGGCGACCCAGATCACTTCGACGTACTTCTTGTCCGCCTGCGGCCGGATCCCGACCTGCACGACGTCGACGTCCAACCCGTCGACCGTGGCCGGCCCCTTGCCCGCGTCGGCCCAGACGGGTTCCGGTTCCGCCGGACCGGGCGGGATGGCGTCCGGCTTCGCGCCACAGCCCGCGACGAGCACCAGTCCGAGGAGGGCGACGCGACGCACCGGCAGGTCCTCTGCGCGACGGGATTGGGATGACCCGTTAGCATAGTACGGACGGGAGAACGTCTCGTCCGCGCGGACCCGCCGCCGCGAGTCGCGGGCGCAACGAACGCGACCGTGGGAACCCCTGACGAGGGGTTCCCACGGTCGCGTCGCGGCTCGACTGCCGTGGGTCACGACGCGTGGACGCGGTCGGACCCGGCGACCTTGACGATCTTGTTGTACACCCCCAGCAGCATGAACGGGGCGACCCACTGGCCGACGAACTGGGCGTCCTCCTTCCGGCCGAGCAGGTGGAACGTCGCGGACGCCAGGATCGACGCCCCGGCCGCCCACAGGAACCAGTCGGACGGGAGCTGGGCGGTGTAGTGCTCGATCCCGCGGGCGACCTGGCCCTCGGAGTGCTTCCGGGCCTCATCCGTCGGCCGGCCCTGGTCGCGGCCCAGGTTCGGGACCGGACCCTGGTTCGCCCCCCGGGTCGGCGTCATACTGGTCATCGTGGTCCTCCTCACGTCTCGGTTGGTGCGGTCGGTCCGCCGCCGGGCTCGGTGTTTGCACGTCTTGTGCCGGCCCCGGACGCATCGCCCGGGGCCGATCGGCACGCACTGTGCTGACCACCCGGCGGGCGGGTTCGTGGCAACCCGCGTAACTCAAGTCACGCGTGTCGGGAGTCGCAGCGATGCCGCACCGTAAGAAGCACACCGTCGTCGGGGTGTTCGAGACCAAGGCCCGGGCGGACCGGGCGGTCGAGGACCTGAAGGCGGCCGGGTTCGACGAGGGCAAGATCGGGCTGGTGTTCCGCGACGCGGAGGGGGGGACGGTCAAGAGCGGGGCGGCGGACGAGACGTACGCGGAGGAGGGGGCGGCGATCGGGGCGGTGGCCGGGGCGGCCGGCGGGGCCGCGATCGGGGCGGCGATCGTGGCCGGGATGATCCCGGTGATCGGTCCGGTCTTGGCGGTCGGCCCGCTGGCCGCGGTGCTCCTGAACGCCGCCGGCGGGGCGGCCATCGCCGGGGTCGCCGGGGCGCTGATCGGGTGGGGCATCCCGGAGGAGGACGCGTCGTTCTACGAGACCGAGGTGCAGAACGGGCGGTACCTGGTGACGGTCGACGCCGGGAACCGGGAGGCCGAGGCCCGCGACCTGCTGCACCGCGGCGGCGGGTTCGACCGGGCCGGGTGGTCGGCGGTCCGGGCGGACCGGGCGGCGATGCTGGCCGAGGGCGGGTTCCGGACCGAGGACGGGCGGGTCATCCAGCTCAAGGAGGAGCACCTCAAGGCCCACAAGGAGTCGGTCAAGACCGGGGACGTGCGGGTCCGCAAGGAGGTCCGCACCGAGCACCAGCAACTGAGCGTCCCGGTCGAGCGCGAGGAGGTGGTGATCGAGCGCCGGCCGGCCGGCGGGAAGGCCGCCCGCGGGGACCTGAAGGCGGAAGAGATCCGCATCCCGGTGAAGGAGGAGAAGGTGCGGGTGACGAAGGAGGCGGTGGTGAAGGAGGAGGTGTCGGTCGGGAAGCGGAAGGTGCGGGACACCGAGACGGTGTCCGGGGACGTGCGGAAGGAGGAGGTGGTGGTCGAGTCCGACGGCGGGGCGAAGGTCCGGCACTCGACCAGGCCCGGGAAGAAGTGACCGGGGCGGGGAACCGTCGCCGGGCGAACCGCGACCGTCAGGGAGCGGGTGTCGGTAAGCGGACACCCCCTCCCTGACGGTCGCGGTACGCCCGGCACCCGGAAGCGGGCGCGGCCGGCCGCGCCCGTTCGTCGTTTCCGCGGCCGGGCCGGGCGGGTACACTTCACCCCGTCACCCACCCGGAGCCCTCCCATGAACCGCCGCGAGTTCCTCGCCGCCGCCGCCGTCGCGCCCGCCGGCCCGACCCTGCTGGGCATGACCCGGAAGGCCGACGACCCGAACCCGGTGATCGGGGCCGGCGCCCACAAGTACCAGTGCGTCCACAACTGGGGCGAGTTGCCGGCCGACTACGCCTGGCAGACGACGCACAACGTCGCCCTCGACTCGGAGGGCCTGGTCTACATCACGCACCAGGGGGTCGGGAAGCAGATGGACACGGTGCTGGTGTTCGACCCGAAGGGGAAGTTCGTGCGGTCGTTCGGCAAGGAGTGGCACGGCGGCGGGCACGGGATCGAGGCCCGCAAGGAGGGGTCGGACGAGTTCCTGTACCTGACGAACACCTGGACGCCCGAGCTGAAGGTGGTGAAGACCGACCTGAAGGGGAAGGTGGTGTGGGCGAAGGGCCGGCCGGAGTGCAAGGAATACACCGAGCCGCGGCCGGACCCGAAGGACCCGAAGAAGTCCGCCCCGCCGCCGTACAACCCGACCAACGTCTCGTGGCTGCCGGACGGCGGGTTCACGGTCGGCGACGGGTACGGGTCGCATTACCTGCTGAACTACGACAAGGACGGGAAGCTGACGGGCGTGTTCGGCGGGGCGGGGGCCGGGCTCGGGCAGTGCCGCACCCCGCACGGGAACTGGCTCGACGCCCGCAAGCCGGACAAGCCGGTGATCGTGGTGTGCGACCGGGGGAACGCCCGGCTCCAGTGGTTCGACCCGGCGGGGAAGCCGCTGGACGCGTCGAAGCCGCGGGAGCTGGTGCTGTTCCCGGGGAACGTCGACCGCCGCGGGGACGTGCTGCTGGTCGCCGACCTGCACGCCCGGGTGAGCCTGCTGGGCGCGGCGAACGTGCCGTTCGTCCACCTGGGCGACGACCAGGCGTGGCGGGAGAAGGTCGTCGCGAGCCTGGGGAAGGACAAGGGGCCGGCGGTGCGGACGCAGCCGAAGGAGTGGCCGGCGGGGAGGTTCGTCCACCCGCACGACGCGGCGTTCGACCGTGACGGGAACATCTTCGTGGTCGAGTGGGTGTCGACCGGCCGGGTCACGTTCCTGAAGAAGGTGGCGTGAGCCGCGGCCCGGCGAGCGTCGGGGCGTAAGCCCGACGTGGCGGTTCCAACCACGTCGGGCTTACGCCCCGACGCTCGCCAAATCCGACGCGAGCAATCGCCCGATCACCGCCGCCAGCCGGTCGGCGGCCCGCTGCGCCGTCACCAGCACGTCCGCGTGGGCGAGCGGGGCCGGGTCCAGCCCGGCCGCCCGGTTCGTCACGCACGACACCCCGGCCACCTCGAGCCCCAACCCGGCGGCCGCCTCCGCCTCCAGCGCGGTCGACATCCCGACCGCGTCCGCCCCCATCTCCCGCGCCGCCCGGATCTCCGCCGGCGTTTCGTAGCACGGCCCGGTCAGCGCCGCGTACACCCCGGCGAGGAGTTCCGGCATCCGCGCCAGCAGCGCGGCCGCGTACGGCTCCCGCACCGCCCGCCCGGCCGACCGCCAGGCGTCGGGGCCGATCAGCTTGAGGTGCCCGCGGATCGCCATCAACTCGCCCGGGGCGAGGTTCGGGTGGATGCCGCCGGCGGCGTTCGTCAGCACGAACCGCCTCGCCCCGAGCGCCGCGGCGGCCCGCGCCGGCCCGGCGACCACGTCCGGAGAATGGCCTTCGTAGTAGTGCAGCCGGCCGAAGAACACCAGCGCCGGGGTTGCGCCCCAGTGCCCGACCGCGAGCCGCCCGCCGTGCCCCGGGACGGTCGGCGGGACCAGGCCCGGCACCTCCCCGAACCCGACCGCGGCGGCCTCCCGGAACGCGGCCGCCGCCCGGCTCAGCCCGGACCCGAGGACCACCGCCGCGGCCGGCGCCAGCCCGCGCACCACCCGCTCGAACTCGGCGAACGCGGTCATCCGTCGGGACCTCGTCGGTCGGGTTTCCTGGAGCGCGGCCGGCCCGGCCGCTCGACCTTCCCCGCGCGGTCGGCCCTGCGGAACACTCCCAACGCCCCCGACGGGGGTACGTGGGGCGGCCGGGACGGCCGCGCTCCGGGGCAGACCTTCACACGTCGTCCCGGTACTCGGCCCGGGCGAACAGGTACATCCCCAGCCCGGTCACCCCGGCCGCCGCCGCGGCGAGCACCGCCCACGCCACCCCGGACTCCTCCGCCTGCGACACGTCCAGCATCTCGGCCGGGTACCCGGCGGCCGCCGCCGCGTTGTACATCAGGCTCCGGACGTAGAACGTCAGGCTCAACAACTTCAGGCTCCCGGGCAGGGCGGCGACCAGCGCCTCGAAGAAGAACACGTACACCAGCCCGACCACCACCGGGCGGCGGAACACCGCCCCGAACAGGTGGAACACGGCCGACAGCACCACCGTCCCGGCCGCCGCCGCCGGCCAGTACACCTCCAGCGCCCGCAGCCCCAGCTCGCCGCCGGCCACGCACACCGCCGCGAACCCGCCCAGCCCGAACGCCACGCACCACGGCAGCGTCCCGACGAACTTCGCCAGGTAGATCGCCGCCCTCGGGACCGGTCGGGTCATCACCCACACCAGCGACCGCGCCTCCCGCTCCGCCCCGAACGCCGCCGTGGCGTAGGAGAGCGTGAACAGCGGCAGGAGGAACCCGACGAACGCCCCGGACACCGCCCACCGGGAGTAGCTGGCGAACGACCAGTCGTGCAGGAACTTCGGGAACGCGAACGCCGGGTCCGCGGCGGTCCCGGCCTCCGGCCGCATCAGCCCCTGGTACGGGCCGACGGCCGCCAGCGCCGCCCCGAGCCCGCCCGGCCCGAGCGGTAGCGCCCGGACCAGGTCGAGCTGGTCGGCGTGTTGCCGGTGCGTCGCCCCGCGCGTGACCGGCCGGCCCGGCAGGTCCCACCCGCCGCGGGCGGTCACCACCGCCACCGACGCCACCACCGCCCCGAGCAGCCCGACCGACACCCACGCCATCTGCCGCACCCGCCAGTGCCGCTGGAAGCTCTGCACCGCCAGCACCCAGAAGGCGGTGAGGACGGAGAGTGGCGAGTGGCGAGTGGCGAGTGGCGAGTGAAGGGGTGGGTCGTTCTCCGCGCTAGCCATGTCCGCCCCGCATGTCGAACTGTCATTCTCCCGCCACTCGCCCTCGCCACTGAACTACGTCCGCCCGCTCCCGCCGAGCAGGTACCCGAGGATCGCGTGCGCCGACTCGTCCAGCGGCTCCACCCGCCGGACCTCCAACTGCTCCCCCACCACCACCCGGGCGAGTGCCTGGAAGAATCGCTTCGGGCTCCGCGCCTTCACCACCAGCCCCGGGGCGCCGTCCCGCCCGCCGACGTCCACCGACAGGACCTCCGGCACCGCCAGGAGCAGCCTGGCCAGGTCGCGCGGGCGGTCCACCTCGACCCGCACCGACAGCGGGTGGTCGTCGAGCAGGTCGCGGATCTGCGGCAGGGTGCCGACCGCCGCCACCCGCCCGCGGGCCATGATCGCCACGTGGTTCGTCAGCTTCTCCAGCGCCTCCAGCTCGTGGCTCGACACCAGCAGGCACTTCCCGCCGGCGGCCAGCGACCGGAACAGCTCCAGCAGCTCCTGCCGGCCGACCGGGTCGATCCCGGACAGCGGCTCGTCGAGCACCAGCAGTTCCGGGTCGTGGAGCAGCGCCTGGGCGAGTTTCACCCGCTGCCGCATCCCCTTCGAGTACCCGCGGAGCTTGCGATCGGCCCGGTCGCGCATCCCGACCCGGTCCAGCACCGCCTCCGTCCGCCGCGCCGCTTCGGCCCGCGAGTACCCGCACATCCGGGCCATCACCCACACGAACCGCCGGCCGGACAGGTCCTCGTAGAACGCGTCCACGTCCGGGCAGTACCCGACCAGCCGGCGGGCGCGCCAGTCCCGGGCGTCGATCCCGCGGACCGTCACCCGCCCGAGCGTCGGCGTCAGTTGCCCGTTCGCCATCCGGAGGAGCGTCGACTTCCCCGCCCCGTTCGCCCCGACCAGCCCGGTGATCCCGCCGGTCAACTCCAGCGTCACCTGGTTCAGCGCGAGCACCGTCCCGTACCACTTCGACACCTGCTCGAAGAGGAGCAGCGGGTGTCGGGTGTCGGGTATGTCGGGTGTCGGGCGGAGGACCGCCGGCGCCGCTTCGGTTCCGATACCCGACATACCCGACCCCCGATACCTGCCTACGAAACGATCTCCACCGCCTGCACCCGCCTCCGCAGATACCAGACGCAACCGGCGCACACCGCCCCGACCACCGCCCACGCCTCCCAGTACTCCGGCTGCGGGGCCGGGCGGACCGTCTCGTGCTCCGCCCCGAGGCAGGACAGCCCGCACAGGTACAGGTCGTTCCACAGGTCGATCAGCCGCCACCGCTCGTCCCACTTCAGCCCGTCCGCCAGCAGGTTCGCCAGCAGCCGGCCGAACACGAACAGCCCCATCCACAGCATCACCAGCGGGACGGTCCGCCGCACCAGTACCGCGGTCGCCACCACCAGCAGGCTCAGGGTGACGGTGAGGACGAGGCCGTACCCGACCACCCCGAGGAGCAGGTCGAGGTTGTCGAGGTAGTACGTCTTCCAGTCGAACAGCAGCCCCGCCTCGACCCACAAGAGGGCCGCCGGGAGGGTCACCAGCAGGTTCACGAACGCCCCGACCGCCAGGCACTTCCCGAGGACGTAGTGCCACCGCCCGATCGGCTTCGACAGGTAGAACGGCAGCGTCCCGTGGGCGAAGTCGTTCCCGACCAGCACCGACCCGGCGAGGGCCAGCACGATCACCAGCACGTACCCCTGGAACCAGACGAAGTTGCCGAACGTGTGGGCGGTGCCGTTCAGGTTCAGCCGGTCGAGGAACTTCGTCAGGTTGCCGACGTTCACCGGGATGCCGGCGAACCGGACCGTCTCGGTCGAGAGCTGGTTGGTGATCCACACCACCAGGTACTGGGCGTAGAAGAAGAAGAAGAACACCAGGAGGGCGAGGGCGAACAGCCCCCACATCAGCCGGCGGCGGAGGAGCAGCTTGACCGACGCCCGGGCCATCGCCGCGGCCCCGGCGAGCGGGCCGCGCGGCTCCCCGCGCCACGGGCGATACCGCAACAGGGCGTCGGTCTGCGCGGGCATGGGTCCTCCGGGGCGAGCCGGGAGCGTGAGCGACCGGAGTTGCGTCCTCCGGTCGCTCACGCTCCCGGCTCGCCGACCTAACTTCCCACGGTCCGGAGGAACAGCTCCTCGAGCGTCTCGTCGTCGGGCACGAGCGAGCGGATCACCACCGCGTGCGCCTCGGCCAGGCGGAAGAACGAGAGGTTCGCCCACCCGTCCGGGACGGCCACCCGCCACTCGCCCCCGCCGTCGTCGGCCAGGAGCGCCACCCCGCGGGCCAGCAGCTGCTGGCGGAAGGCGTCCGGGTCGCCCTGCACCCGGAGCCGGTACCGGTCCCGCCGGCGGGCGCACAACTCGGCGACCGTCCCCTCGCGCCGCACCCGCCCGCCGGCCAGGATCACCACCCGCTCGCACACCGCCTCCACGTCCGCCAGCAGGTGCGTCGACAGCACCACCGACTTCCCGTGCTCCGTCCCGAGCCGGGTCACCAGCCGGAGCATCGCGTCGCGCCCGGCCGGGTCGAGCCCGCTCGTCGGCTCGTCGAGTAGCAGCACCGGCGGGTCGTGGACCAGCGCCTGGGCCAGCTTGGCCCGCTGCTTCATCCCGGTCGAGTACTCCTCCACCCGCCGGTATCGCGCCTCCTCCAGCTCCAGGTACGAGAGCACCTCGTGCGCCCGCCGCTCCGCCTGCCGCCGCGGCATCCCGTACAACTCGCCCGCCAAGCCGACGTACTCGACTCCGGTCAGCCCGGGGACCAGGGCGTCGGCCTCCGGCATGAACCCGATCAGCCGCCGCAGCCTCCAGTTCCCCTCCGCGTCGCCGTCCCCGCCGAGGGGTTGGTCGAGCACCCGCCCCGTCCCCGACGACGGCGGGATCAGGCCCATCAGGATCTTCAGCAGCGTCGACTTCCCGGCCCCGTTCGGGCCGAGCAGCCCGACCCGGCCCGGCGGCAGCGACAGCGTCACGTCGTGCAGGGCGGTGAACGCCCGGAACGTGCGGGTGACGTTGGCTAACTCGATGAGGGGGGTCATGGACCTCGTAGGGTGGGCCGAGCCGGCGCCTCGCCGGCGAGTCCCACCGAGCGGCGATTGGTGGGGCTCGCCGGCGAGGCGCCGGCTCGGCCCACCCTACGATATCACGTCGTGTAGTCCGAGTTCAGGCGGACGTACTCCGGGGTGAGGTCGGAGGTGTGGAAGGTGCACCGCCCGGACCCGTGCGGCAGCCGCAGCTTGAAGTGCACCTCCCGGTTGTGCTTCAGGTACGCCGAGGCGGCGGCGGCGTCGAACGGGACCGGCGCCCCCGCCCGGTACAGCAGCAGGTCGCCCATCCACAGCGTCAGGTCGCGCTCGTCGAACGCCACCCCGGCGTACCCGGCGGCCGACACCACCCGGCCCCAGTTCGGGTCCGCCCCGTACACCGCCGTCTTCACCAGGGCGCTCTCGGCGACGGCCTTCGCGATCCGCCGGGCGTCGGCGTCGGCCCGGCACCCGTCCACCTCGATCGTGATGAGGTGCTCGGCCCCCTCGGCGTCGACGGCGATCTTCCGGGCCAGCTCGACGCACACGCTGGTGACCGCGTCCTGGAACGCCGCCAGTTCGGGGCCGGCGAGCCGCGGGCCGTCGCCGTTGGCGAGGAGGAAGACGGTGTCGTTGGTGCTGGTGTGGCCCTCGACCGAGACGCAGTTGAAACTCCGGTCGGCGGCGGCCGACAGGCAGTGGTGGAGGTCGTGCTCGCCGACCGCGGCGTCGGTCAGGACGAACCCGAGCATGGTCGCCAGGTTCGGGCCGATCATCGCCGCCCCCTTGGCGAACCCGGTGACCGCGTACCCCCCGGCCTGCCGGGTCGCGACCTTGATCCCGGTGTCGGTCGTGAGGATGGCGTGGGCGGCGTGGTTCAGGGCATCCCGGCCGGGGGCGGCCTCGCGGACCGCCTTCGGGATGCCGACCTCCAGCACCGGCATCGGGAGCGGCCGGCCGATCACCCCGGTGCTCGCGACCAGCACCTGCTCGGGGGCGCAGCGGAGTTCGGCGGCGGTGAGTTGGGCCATCCGGCGGGCGTCGGCCAGGCCCTGCTCGCCGGTGCAGGCGTTCGCGTTCCCGGAGCAGACGACGACGGCCCGGGCGTCGGCCCGGGGGACCCGCGCCCGGCTGACCTGGACCGGGGCGGCGGCGACGCGGTTCTGGGTGAAGACGCCGGCGGCGGCGGCCGGGCGGTCGGACACGACCACGGCCACGTCGCGGCGGTCCGGCTCGGATCGCAGGCCGCTGACCACGCCGGCGTACCGATACCCCCGGGCCAGGTGCCATTCGCTCATGAGGGAATGGTATCCCGCGGCGGTCGGAAATGCGAGCGACCCGGGGCAGGGTCACCCGCCGCCCCGTTCCCGGACCCGTTCAATCGAGGGTGATGGCGAGCCGCTGCCCGTCGGCCACGGTCACCTTGAACCCCTCCGGCTGGCCCTCGCGGTACTTCGCCGGGATCGTCTCGAACGCCGCCCTGTACCGCGACTCCTCGGCCGGAGTCCGGCCGTCGATCGGCTCGAACCGGACGGTGTACCCGCCCGGGATCAGGGTCAGCGCCCCGCCGGGGGCGGGGGCCAGCTCGCCCTTCTCGGTCACCCGGTACCGGCCGGCCGTCTGGGCGGCGGTGTCGGGGACGAAGACGGCGGTCACGTCCCTGGCCGGCCTCCCGCCCGGGAGGGTGACGGCGGCGGTGAACGCCACCGGGTCGGGCTTCGGCTCCGCCCGCGTCCCGCACCCGGTGAGCAGGGCGAGGCCGGCGAGCAGGGGCAGGTGTCGCATGGTGTGCTCCCAAGTGGAAAGGGCCGCGCCCGGGGGCGCGGCCCGTGAGAGACCCGGCCGGGCGGGCGGGTCAGTCGATGTTGACGGTGATCCCGTCGACCGAGGAGGCCAGGTGCTTGGCGTTCAGCGGGGAGATGCTGTCCCGGAGGAACCGGACGCTGCCGTCGCCGAACACGCAGTTCACCCCGCCGCTGTGGAAGCTGAACGGCTCGTCGTTCGGGCCGCAGTTGTTCAGGGTCCACGGGCACCCGGTGCTGCCCGGGGGGCCGCCGATCGGGTTGGCGTGCTGGTTGAACACCTTGACCCCCCGGTCCGGCCCCTGGGGGGCGCCGGACAGCCCGTTGGCCGGCCCGTCCGGGTCGGCCCAGGCGCTCACCCGGCGGGGGTTGGCCGGGCTGCCGGACGGGTTGGTGAACGCGTCCTGCGGGCCGGAGTTCGGCTGGCTCCGGGCGGACTCGGTGCCGAACGTCGCGACCGACGGGTGGGCCCGGCCGGCGTCCTCGATGAACATGATTGTGTTGCTGGTCCCGTCCTGGACGGTCTGGAGCCGCCGCCCGTCGCACGAGAAGAACCCTTGGAGGGCCATGTCGATCCGGCGGGCGGCGGCGATCGGCCGGGTGCCGACCGGGCTGTCCGCGGTGCTGGTCGGGAACGACCGCCCGTCCTCCATGTCGCTGCTGGCGACGCACATGTAGTCGATCCCCCCGTACCCGGCCGGGTCCCGGGCCTCGTTCGCGATCGGGGTGCTCGGGCAGACGAACGTCTTGATCTTGGTCTTGGCGGCGGCGGCGGTGGCGGCGTTGTGGGTGTACGCCAGGCCCCGGGCCCTCCGGTGCAACTGCGCCCCGTTCACCGTGTACGTCCCGGTGGTCATGTTCAGCGTCCCGCCCGGGTACGCGGTCTGCGGGTCGGCGGTGGTGTCGAACGCCCGGAACACGTTCTCCTGCTCGATGTACGGCAGGATCAGGGTGCACCACGAGTGGATCATGTAGGTGGTGGTGTTCGACCCGGACGAGTCGCACTGCCCGGGCTCGGGCAGGTTCATGAACGCCGACTCGTAGTTGTGGGCGCCGAGCCCGATCTGCTTCAGGTTGTTCTGGCAGGTCGAGCGGGCTGCTGCCTCGCGGACCTTCTGGACCGCCGGCAGCAGCAGCCCGATCAGGATCGCGATGATCGCGATCACCACCAACAGCTCGATCAACGTGAACGCCGTCTTCCTGACCGTCCGGGTCGCCATCGAGAACCTCCGGGAGAGCGGGCGAGGGCGATGAGTGCCCCCAACGTGTCCGGCTGCGATGCGCAGCGTCGATATTGAATCAGGCGGGAGAGTAATCCGCGTGAGAGAAGGGTGAAGTTTCGAAGTAGGTGTTGGTCCCCGGCGGCCGGGCCGGGCGGCCCCGGTGGCGGACATACAATGCCCACTCCGGCCCGATCCCCTGTGGGCCGCCCGAGGGCCTCCCCATGTCGTCGCCCGCCGCCCCGTTCGACCCGGCCCGCCTCGGCCTCGCCAACCCCGGGCGGGTGTTCGCCCGGCTGTCCGCCGCCGAGCTGGTCGAGCACGCCGTCGCCCGCCGGGAGGGCGCCCTCACCGACCTCGGGGCCCTGTCCGCCCTCACCGGCAGCCGCACCGGCCGGTCCCCGAAGGACAAGTTCACCGCCCGCGACCCGGGCGCCGCCGACCAGGTCGACTGGACCGCCAACCAGTCGATGGACCCGGCCGCGTTCGCCCGCCTCCGGGACCTCGTCCGGGCGTACCTCCAGAACCGTGACCTGTTCGTGTTCGACGGGTTCGCCTGCGCCGACCCGCGGCACCGGCTGCCGCTCCGGGTGGTGACCGAGAAGGCGTGGCACTCCTTGTTCGCCCGCTGCCTGTTCCTCCGCCCGGCGGCCGCCGACCTGGCCGCCTTCGCCCCCGAGTGGACCATCCTCCACGCCTGCGACTTCAAGGCCGACCCGGTCCGCGACGGCACCCGGTCGGAGGTGTGCGTGGCGATCAGCTACGAGCAGAAGCTGGTGGTGGCCTGCGGCACGCACTACGCCGGGGAGATCAAGAAGGCGGTATTCACCGTCCTGAACTACCTGCTGCCGCAGAAGGGGGTGTTCCCGATGCACTGCTCGGCGAACGTCGGGGCGGGCGGGGACGTGGCCCTGTTCTTCGGGCTCTCGGGGACCGGGAAGACGACCCTGAGCGCCGACCCGGATCGACGGCTGATCGGGGACGACGAGCACGGGTGGGGCGACGACGGCGTCTTCAACATCGAAGGCGGGTGCTACGCGAAGACGATCCGGCTGTCGGCGGCCGGGGAGCCGCAGATCTACAACGCCCTGCGGTTCGGGTGCGTGCTGGAGAACGTCCCGGTCGACCCGGTCGGCCGGAAGCCGGACTTCGACAGCGAGCGGTACACGGAGAACACCCGGGCGGCGTACCCGGTCGACTTCATCCCGAACTGCGAGCTGTCGGGGGTGGGCGGGCACCCGAAGAACGTGTTCTTCCTGACGTGCGACGCGTTCGGGGTGCTGCCGCCGATCGCGAAGCTGACGCCGGACCAGGCGGTCGAGTACTTCCTGTGCGGGTACACGGCGAAGGTGGCCGGGACGGAGGCGGGGGTGACGGAGCCGACGCCGGAGTTCAGCACCTGCTTCGCGAAGCCGTTCCTGCCGCTGCCGCCGAAGCGGTACGCGGCGATGCTGAAGGAGAAGCTCGGCCGGCACCGGGTGCCGGTGTGGCTGGTGAACACCGGGTGGACCGGCGGGCCGCCGGGGGTGGGGTCGCGGATGAAGCTGGCGTTCACCCGGGCGATGCTGCGGGCGGCGCTGACCGGGCAGCTGGACGGGGAGGCGTTCCACCCGGACCCGGTGTTCGGGCTGGCGGTGCCGGGGCGGTGCCCGGGGGTGCCGGACGGGGTGCTGCGGCCGCGCGAGGCGTGGGCCGACACCGCCGCCTACGACCGGGCGGCGAAGGACCTGGCCGAGCGGTTCCGGGCGGAGTTCAAGAAGTACGGGTGAGCGGGGCTGCAGGTCCGCGCCGACCCGTCCGAGCCCGAGCACCAGCGAGGGTCGACGTGGTCCCTCGCTGGCGCTCGGGCTCGGACGGGTTTGTCTCGAACGCACCCGTCACGCCACCGGCGGCTTGCCCAAGCTGCGGCGGATGGTCGAGAGCTGGCCGGCGTGCAGCGCCGTGTGCAGCCCGATCACTGCCACCAGCCCGTCCGCCAGCGTCACCGCGTCGGTCAGCGCCAGCTTGTACGGCGACGGCCCGGCCAACTGCTCGGCGGTCAGCCGGCCGACCGCGGCGGCCGCGGCCTCGGCGGCCGCGTCGAACAGCCGGAGCAGCTCGGCCGGGTCGCCGGGGATGTCCTGCGCCCCGGCCGGCTGTTTGGTGGTCTTCAGCCGGTCGGCGAGGTCGGCGGGGATTTCCGGCAGACCGGTCGCTCCGAACTGGATCGCGACCCGCCGGCAGACCGACGCCAGGTGGCCGACGACCCACGCGGCGGAGTTCGTCCCGGGCACCGGCTGGTGGTGGAACTCGGCCGGGGACAGGTCGGCGGTCATCCGGCGGACCAGCACCTGGGCCATCCGGCAGGCGGACGCGATCACGTCGTTCGGGGTCATGACCCGGTCCTCGAAGGCGAAGTGCGGACCGGGAGGCGGATACCGGCGGGCGGGGCCGCGCTTACGGCAGCAGCTCGTCGACCGGGATGGTGCCGACGGTCACCCCGTCGAGGACGACCGGGACGGCGGTGCCGGCGGCGAACACGTTCAGGGTGTGGTACCGCGGGTCGTCGCCGGGGCCGTTCGGGTCGGTGTACACCTCGACCCGGCGGTCCACCAGATTCACCACCCAGTACACCGGGACGCGGTCCCGGGCGTAGATCCGCGTCTTGTCCAGTTGATCCCGGTACAGCGACGAGTCGGACACCTCCACCACGAGGCCGAGGTCTGCCGGGCCCGGGTGCCGCCCGATATAGTCCGCGTCCGACCCCCGGGCCACCGAGACGTCCGGTTCGGGCCGACTCTCCGACAGGCTCGTCCCGACCTGCCATCGCACGGTCCACCCGCCCGGGATCGCCCGCTCCAACTTCTTCCCGGTGGTCAGCACGGAGTAGTTGTGTGCGGGGTTGGCGGGCATCTTGAGCACCATGTACCCTTCAAGGAGTTCCACCTGATCGGACGGGGTCAGCACGCCCTTCCGGACCATGTCGTCGTACTCGTCGCCGGTCCACGTCCGGAACGAGGCGTCAGCCCGGAACGTCGGCACCGGCTTCGCCACGCGGTTCGACATCGCTCTCCCTCCTCTCCCGCCCTTGTACCCGAACCCGCGGCCGCCGGAAACCCCGGCGTGTCCGCCGCGCGGCCCCTCCGTATAACTCGCCGCACCGGACCGGAGGGCGGCCGATGGACATCGTCCCGGTGTGCGAGGTGCCGCAGCTCCCCCGCCGCCGGCCGGACGGCCACAAGGGGACCTACGGCACCGTCCAGGTGGTCGCCGGCAGCCGCGGGATGGCCGGGGCCGCCGTCCTCGCCGGCCGGGCCGCCCTCCGGGCCGGGGCCGGCCTGGTCCGGGTCGCCTGCCCGTCCGACGTCCGCCACGTGGTGGCCGCCGGGTACCCGTGCTACACCACCGCGGCCATCCACCAGGACCCCGACGGGTCGTTCGGGGACGGGGCGGCCGACGAGGTGGTCGACCTCGGGAGGCAGGCGGACGTGGTCGCGGTCGGGCCGGGGCTCGGGCCGGGGGCGCACGTCCGCGGGTTCGTCCGGGCGGTCGTCGGCGGGCTGATCGACACCCCGGTCGTCCTCGACGCCGACGGGCTGAACGCGGTCGCCCCGTTCGCCGACCCGTTCCCGGGCCGGGCCGCCCCGCTCGTCCTCACCCCGCACCCCGGGGAGTTCGCCCGGCTCACCGGCGACCCGGCCCCGCGGACCCCCGAGGACCGGCTCCGGGCCGCCGTCGGGTTCGCCGCCCGGGCACGGGTCGTGCTCCTGCTGAAGGGGTCGGGCACCCTGGTGACCGACGGCCGGCGGGTGTTCCGGAACACGACCGGCAACCCCGGGATGGCGACCGGCGGGACCGGGGACGTGCTGACCGGGGTGGTCGCCGCCCTGGTCGGGCAGGGGCTCGACCCGTTCGACGCGGCCGCCCTCGGGGCGTGGGCCCACGGCCGCGCCGGCGACCTGGCCGCCGCCGACCTGGGCCAGACCGGGCTGACCGCCGCCGACCTGCTGGAGCACCTGCCGGCCGCGTTCCGGGAGCTGGAAGCCCGCTGGTGATTCGAGGGTCGTGTCTCCGTTCCGCCGCTTGCGGCGCTGCGGCCAGGGGTGGGCAGCGCCGCAAGCGGCGGAACGGAGACACGACCGATTCGAGGGAACCCGTGATCAAGCTGATCTGTCCGCGGTGCATGAAGCCGGTCCCGGTGGCCGACGACTTCGCCGGCCGGGAGGTGACCTGCCCGTCGTGCATGAAGCCGTTCGACGTGCCGCCGCGGTACACCCCGGCCGTCCTCCCGGAGCCCGCCGCGCCGGCCCCGGAGCCGCCCCCCGCCCTGGCCGCGGCCCCGGCCCCGCCGGCCGCCCCACCCCCGGGGCCGCCGATGCCGCCGACCCCGCCGGCCGCGCCGCCCGGGTACGTCCAACCGGTCCCGGTCGCGCCGGCCGCCCCGGCCGCCGTCCCGGCGCTGCCGGGGTACACCGAGGCCCGCGGCATCACCATCTCCCCGCGGGTGGTCGCGTGGCTCCCGGCGGTGCTCCTGACGGTCGTGTTCGTCAGCCTGTTCTTCCGGTGGGTCGGGTCGTACTACGGCGGCCACCCGGCCCACTCGCAGAGCCCGTGGCAGGCGATGTTCGGGTCGGTCAGCCGGAACTTCGAGCTGGAGCAGAACATGCCCGGCCGGGGGGCGTGGATCGACAAGGTGAGCGCCGACTGGCGGGTGATGTTCCCGTACCTGGTGCTGCTACTGGTCGCCCTGGCGTTCGCGTGGGCGGACCGGCTGGCGCCGGGCCTCGACCCGAGCAGGTTGCCGCGGCGGGTGGCCGGGGTGTGGCCGTGGCGGAAGGTGGTGGTCGGGGTGGCCGCCGGGCTGGGGTTCAGCCTGATCGCGGCGCAGGTGTCGAGCGGGTTCGGGATGGAGCGGGCGATCCGCCGGCACGTGAGCGAGGACCCGAACCTGGTGAAGGCGCGGGAGGCGGCGGCGAACAGCCCGGCGGCGCTGGCGAAGGTCGAGAACGACGAGCGGGCGGAGCTGCGGAAGTACGAGCTGGAGCGGACGTGGTGGCAGGACCTGGGGCTGTACTGCAGCGCCGGGGCGGTGCTGGCGGTGCTGCTGTCGGCGGCCCTCGACCGCCGCGGGAACAAGCCGCCGCCGAGGCTGTTGCTGCACTACTGACCGTGCCGGTGGTAGCGGTCGTGTCAGGTGTGCCGTGAACCCGGGCGAAATAATTATGTTTTAACTTGACCCGTTCCCCCATTCTGCGAATCTATCCACGTCCCCGCGGCGAACCGGGAATCGCCCGCGGCCCGCGGTGACGCAACCCTCCCGTCACTCATCGGAGATGCGCCCATGCGTCGGTTGCTCGCCGCCCTCGCCGTCGTGGCCGGGGCCCTGTCCGCGCAGTCCGCCAAGGCCGACATCATCTTCGGCCTGACCACGAACAACCAGATCTTCTCGTTCGACAGCGCCACCCCCGGTACGGTCAGCCCGCTGATCGGCATCGGCGGCCTCGGGGCCGGCGAGTCGGTGGTCGGGATCGACTTCCGTCCGGTCGACGGGGTGCTGGTGGCCCTGACCCGGCAGCAGACCGGCGGGGTCGTCGGGACCGGCCGGGTGTACACGGTGAACACGACCACCGGGGCCACCACCCTGATCAACACCTTGACCACGCTCCTGTCGGACGCCGACGCCGGGGCCTACGGGATCGACTTCAACCCGGCCCCGAACGCCCTCCGGATCGTGAACAACGCCGACCAGAACCTGCGGATCACCGCCGGCGGGGCCGGGGTGACGAACGTCGACCTGCCGCTGACCGGGCCGGGGACGGCCAACCCGAGCGTCAGCGCCGTCGGGTACCTGAACAGCTTCCTCGGGGCCCTCGGGGTGCCGACGACCCTGTTCGACATCGAGTCCAACACGAACGTGCTGGCGATCCAGAACCCGCCGAACGACGGCGTCCTGGTCGCCGTCGGGTCGCTCGGCGCCGACGCCCCGACGACGAATGTCGGGTTCGACATCTCCGGCCAGGCCAACACCGCGTTCGTGTCGTTCAACAACACGCTGTTCACCATGAACCTGGCCACCGGGGCGCTCACCCCGGTCGGGGCGATCGGCGTCGGCGCCGGCGTCACCGTCCGAGACATCACCGCCGTCCCGACCGTGCCCGAGCCGGCCAGCATCGCGCTGCTGGGCGTCGGGGTGGCCGGTGTCGCCGGGTACATCCGCCGGCGGAAGGCCGTTGCCGCCTGAAGTTCGTCGCCGACCTGACCACTCCCAGCCGGCCGGGCGAGTCCGACTCGCCCGGCCGGTGCGTTGACCGGCCCGCGGTTCCGGACCGCCGACCCGTCTGGTACAATCACGGCCGACCCCCGGGAGGTTCACGAGTGGTCACCCCAACAACCGCCGAACCGGCCTGGCAGGACGCCCTCGCGTCCTCCCACTCCGCCCTCCGCCGAATGGCCGGGTACGCCCTCGACCCGGCCCTCGACCGCCGCATCCTCGACCTCGGCGAGCGGAAGGAGTTCCTCACCCCGGCCGAGCACGCCGAGCTCCTCGCCTGGGTCGCCTTCACCCAGCAGCGGTCACTCGAGAAACTCGAGGCCGAGCGCGCCCTCCGCCGCCTCCTCGCCGTCTGCCCCGAACTCGGCGGCCCGGCGTGAGTGTCGTCCCGGGGTCGGTCCGGGCCGAGGTCGTTACCCGCGCCGGCAACCGTTGCGAGTACTGCCGGTTGCCGGCCCGCGGTCAGGTGGCCACGTTCCCGATCGACCACGTCAACCCGCGGACGGCCGGCGGGTCCGACGACCCGTCCAACCTGGCCCTCGCCTGCCCGAGTTGCAACGGCCACAAGTGGGCCTTCACCGACGGCGCCGACCCGGCGTCCGGCGAGCCCGTCCGGCTGTTCAACCCCCGGTCGGACATCTGGGAGGAACACCCCGGGTGGTCGTCCGTGTCTCCGGGCCAGTTGGTCGCGACCACCGCGATCGGGCGGGGGACCATCGAGCGGTTGCGGATGAACGACTCGGATTTGATCGTCCTCCGCCGGTTGCTCGCCGAAGACGGCCTCTTCCCCGAGATCACCTGACGCCTGCCATTTCGCCGCACGTCCGCCGGGCGGATTCTGCCACATTGACACCGCCGACCGCTTATCCGCCCAGATCAGTCACCGCAAGTCATTGTCTACCAAACACTAACAACCGCCTCCCGCCGCGGCACCCGGGTTGCAGTGGGCTGCGACCGATCCCCGCGTTCACCAACCGCCCGGCGGAACGGACCGAAAGGATACCCCCATGGCAGCCAAGCAGATCTCCTACGCCGACGACGCCCGGCAGAAGCTCCTCAGCGGGGCGTCCAAGCTCGCCCGGGCCGTCCGCGCCACCCTCGGGCCGCGCGGCCGCAACGCCATCCTCGACAAGGGCTGGGGCGCCCCCAACATCACCAAGGACGGGGTCACCGTCGCCGAGGACATCGAGCTCACCGACCCGTTCGAGAACATGGGCGCCCAGCTCGTCAAGGAGGCCGCCAGCAAGACCTCCGACGTGGCCGGGGACGGCACCACCACCGCCACCGTCCTCGCCGAGCACATCTTCCGCGAGGGCCTCCGGGCCGTCGCCGCCGGGGCCGACCCGATGGCCCTGGTCCGCGGCGTCCAGAAGGGCGTCGAGAAGGTGGTCGACGAGTTGCACAAGATCGCCGAGCCGGTCGACCCGAAGGACAACAAGGCGATCACCGAGGTCGCCAGCATCGCCGCCAACAACGACCGCGAGATCGGCCAGAAGCTCGCCGAGGCGATGAAGAAGGTCGGGGCGAAGGACGGGGTCATCACCCTCGAAGAAGGGAAGACCGCCGAGACGGTCGTCAACGTCGTCCAGGGGATGCAGTTCGACCGCGGCTACCTGTCCCCGCACTTCGTGACCAACCAGGAGAGCGTCACCGTCGAGTTCGAGAACCCGTACATCCTCATCTACGAGGAGAAGATCAGCAGCGTGAAGTCGCTGATCCCGCTGCTGGAGTGGGCCCGGCAGCAGAAGGACCCGCTGCTGATCATCGCCGAGGACATCGAGGGCGAGGCCCTCGCCACCCTCGTCTACAACAAGCTCAAGGGTGTGCTCCGGGTCGCCGCGGTCAAGGCCCCCGGGTACGGCGACCGCCGCAAGGCGATGCTCGAGGACATCGCCGTCCTGACCGGCGGCAAGGCGATCTTCAAGGACCTCGGGGTGCAGCTCGAGGCGATGACCCAGCCGACCCCGGACCAGGTCCGCAAGGGGAAGCAGCCGGAGCCGGCGATCGTGTCGATGCTCGGGCGGGCGAAGAAGGTGCGGATCGACTCCGAGAACACCACCGTCACCGAGGGGAAGGGCGACCAGAAGGCCATCGACGGGCGGGCCGAGTCGATCCGCAAGGAGGTCGACAAGACGGACAGCGAGTACGACCGGGAGAAGCTGCAGGAGCGGCTGGCGAAGCTGGCCGGCGGGGTGGCGGTGGTGAAGGTCGGCGGGGCGACCGAGACGGCGATGAAGGAGCGGAAGGCGCTGTACGAGGACAGCCTGCACGCCACCCGGGCGGCGATCGCCGAGGGGATCGTGCCGGGCGGCGGGGTCGCCTTGCTGACCGCCCGGAAGGTCCTGGAGAAGGGGATGAAGGGGGCCGACGACGAGGCCCACGGGATGGCCGTGCTGTACAACGCGCTGGCGATGCCGGCCCGGATGATCGCGGAAAACGCCGGGGCCGACGGCACCGTGGTGGTCAACACCATCGCCAAGCAGAAGGACAAGAACTACGGGTACAACGCGGACACCGACGAGTACGAGAACCTCCGCGACGCCGGGGTGATCGACCCGGTCAAGGTGACCCGCAGCGCCCTCCAGAACGGGGCGAGCGTCGCCTGCCTGCTGCTCACCACCGAGTGCATGGTCGCCGACATCCCCGAGCCGAAGAAGGCCGGCGGGGACCACCACCATGACCACGACCACGGCGGCGGGATGGGTGGGATGGGCGGCATGGGTGGCATGGGCGGCATGATGTAAGTGGTCATTAGTCCCTGGTCATTAGTCCTTGGTCATTGGCGTCCGCCCCCGCTGCGTGACTAATGACCAAGAACTAATGACTAATGACCAGTGACCGGCGAAAACAACCAGCATTACCGACACACCAACTACCAATACGTGCCCCGGAGCCACTAATGGCCAAGAAGCAAGAAGCCGCCGCCCAGCTCACCCTGAAGCCGCTCGACGACCGGGTGGTGGTCGAGCCGACCGAGGCGGAGGAGAAGACGGCGGGCGGCATCCTCCTGCCGGACACCGCCAAGCAGAAGCCGCAGCAGGGGAAGGTGATCGCCGTCGGCCCGGGGAAGCTGAACGACGACGGGAACCGCCTCGCCCTAGGGGTGAAGGTCGGGGACACCGTCCTGTACGGGAAGTACAGCGGGTCCGACGTCGAGGTGAACGGGCAGGAGCTGAAGATCCTCCGCGAGACCGACATCCTCGCCAAGCTGGCGAAGTAACTCGGCCTGCAGCCCCGGAGGGGCGACCGAGTGTAGCCAGGGGTGGGGCGCAGCGCAACCCCTGGCGGCGCGGACGTCACCCCGGCGGCCGACCGAGTGCAACCCCGCCGACGCCCGCCAGGGGTTGCGCTGCGCCCCACCCCTGGTTACACTCACCCGCCCCTTCGGGGCTAACACCGAGACACCGGAGCCTGGCGATGGCGAAGCAACTGCTCTACACCGACGACGCCCGGAAGAAGCTCCTGGCCGGGGCCGAGAAGCTCGCCCGGGCGGTCGGCTCGACCCTCGGGCCGACCGGCCGGAACGTCATCATCGACAAGTCGTTCGGCGGCCCGACCGTCACCAAGGACGGGGTCACCGTGTCGAAGGAGATCGACCTCCCGGACGCGTTCGAGAACATGGGGGCGAAGCTGGTCAACGCGGTCGCCCAGAAGACCAGCGACATCGCCGGCGACGGGACCACCACCGCCACCGTGCTCGCCCTGGCGATCTACCAGGAGGGGCTGCGGAACATCACCTCCGGCGCCAACCCGATGGGCGTCAAGCGCGGCATCGACAAGGCCGTCGCCCGGGCCGTCGAGCACCTGGAGAACCAGCTCGCCCGGACCATCCGGCCGATCGACAAGGGCGGGAACGAGGACCTCCAGAACATCGCCAGCATCTCGGCCAACAACGACCCGAAGGTCGGCGAGCTGATGGCCCGGGCGTTCGACAAGATCGGCAAGGACGGGGTCATCACCGTCGAGGAGGGGAAGACGTCCGAGACCACCCTCGACCTGGTCGAGGGGATGCAGTTCGACAAGGGGTACATCTCCCCGTACTTCGCGTACGGCAACGCCGACCTGAAGTGGGAGCAGGAGAACGTCCTGGTCCTGCTCCTGGAGAAGAAGCTGTCGAACGTCCGGGAGATCCTGCCGCTCTTGGACAAGGTGGCCCAGGCCCGCAAGCCGCTGCTGATCGTCGCCGAGGACGTGGAGAGCGAGGCCCTGGCGGTGCTGGTGGTGAACCGGCTGAAGCAGCTGCTGGAGGTGTGCGCGGTCAAGTCCCCGGGGTTCGGGGACCGGCGGAAGGCGATGATGGAGGACATCGCCGTCCTGACCGGCGGGACGTTCGTCAGCGAGGACCGCGGGATCAAGATCGAGAACGTCGGGCTCGACCTGCTCGGGACGGCCGACCAGGTGGTGGTGGAGAAGGAGAACTGCACCCTGGTGGTGAACCCGGACAAGAAGCGGCGGGAGGCGATCGAGGCCCGGGTCGGGACGATCCGCACCCAGATGAACCAGACCGAGAGCGAGTACGACAAGGAGAAGTTCAGCGAGCGGCTGGCGAAGCTCGTCGGGGGGGTGGCGATCATCAAGGTCGGGGCGGCGACCGAGGCCGAGATGAAGCAGACCAAGGGGCGGGTCGAGGACGCCCTGCACGCCACCCGGGCGGCCGTGTCCGAGGGGATCGTCCCGGGCGGCGGGGTGGCCCTGCTGCGGTGCGTCCCGGCGGTCGAGCAGCTGAGCGAGAAGCTGAAGGGGGACGAGCGGATCGGGGCGGAGATCGTCGCCCGGGCGCTGCAGAAGCCGGTCCGGACGATCGCCGAGAACTGCGGCCGGGACGGGGCGGTGATCGCCGACGAGGTGGCGACCCGGGGCGAGAAGAACCCGAACCTCGGGTACGACGCGAACAACGACGAGTACGTCGACATGTTCAAGGCCGGGATCATCGACCCCTTGAAGGTGACCCGCAGCGCCCTGCAGAACGCCGCCAGCATCGCCGGGCTGATGCTCACCACCGAGGTGATGGTCACCAAGATCGACGAGGACGACAAGAAGTCGAAGATCACCGGGGCGGTGGCCTGAGCCGAGTGGGCAGTGGACGGTGGGCAGTGGGCAGTGAAGCGGGGCGGCCCGCGTTCACCACCCGCTGCCCACGCCGTATCATGGGTGTGGTGTCGGCCGACTGCCCACTGTCCACTGTCCACTGCCCACTCCTATGGCCAAGCGGGACTACTACGAGGTCCTCGGGGTCGCCCGGACGGCGACCGAGGTGGAGGTGAACAAGGCGTACCGCCGGCTCGCCATGCAGCACCACCCGGACCGGAACGTCGGCGACCCGGAGGCCGAGGTCCGGTTCAAGGAGGTGACGGAAGCCTACGAGGTGCTGAAGGACGCCCAGCGGCGGCAGGTGTACGACCGGTACGGGCACGACGGCCTGGCCCAGGCGGCGGCCGGCGGCGGGGTGGACCTCGGGGACATCCTGTCGCAGGTGTTCGGCGGGGCGTTCGCGGGCGGCCGGCGGCGGCCCCGGGCCCCGCGCCGCGGGGAGGACATCGAGGACATCCTGGACGTCGACCTGCTGGAGGCGGCGACCGGGGTGAAGCGGACGGTGTCGGTCCGGTACGAGGCGAACTGCCGGGGGTGCGGCGGGACCGGGGCGAAGCCGGGGACGCACCCGGCCCCGTGCCGGCGGTGCAAGGGGACCGGCGGGGAGACGGCGTCCCTGGGCGGGATGTTCTCGTTCGCCCAGGCGTGCCGGGGGTGCGGCGGCCGCGGGGTGGTGGTCACCGACCCGTGCCCGGCGTGCCGCGGGGTCGGCCGGGTCGAGACCCGGGAGTCGATCGACGTGCCGGTCCCGCCGGGGGTCGACACCCGGGTCCGGCTGACCGTCCCGGGCCGCGGGCACGAGGGGCCGCCGGGGGCCGCCCGCGGCGACCTGGAGCTGGTCGTCCGGGTCCGCGAGCACAAGGTGTTCGAGCGGGACGGGCACAACCTGATCTGCCAGTTCCCGGTGTCGTTCGCCCGGGCGGCCCTCGGCGGGCCGGTCGAGATCCCCACCCTGACCGGGCAGAAGGTGACGGCCGAGGTGCCCCGCGGGGCGCAGACCCACACCACCGTCCTGCGGGTCCCGGGGCACGGGATGCCGGACCTCGACGACCCGCGGCGGAAGGGCGACCTGCTGGTGCAGCTGGTGGTCGAGACCCCGGCCGCCCTGTCGGCCGAGCAGGAGGAGTTGTTCCGCCGCCTGGCCGAGCTCGACGGGGTCACCCCGCCGGCCCCGCGGAAGGGGCTGTTCGGGAAATTGAAGGATCTGATCTCCGGGGACGCCCCTCCAACCGAGCAGCGGTGACGAGGCGCACGAGACCCACGGACCCACCCGCGATGGCCGACGACACCCCGCCCCCCGACGACGCCCTCGGCCCGGACCCGCTCCAGGCCCGGCTCGACGCCGCCGAGCAGCAGCTGGCGAACTACAAGCTGGTGGTGGCGGACTACGAGAACGCCCGGAAGCGGGCCGCCCGGGACGCGGAGGTGGCGCGGAAGTACGCCGCCGAGCCGCTGGCCCGCGACCTGCTGTCGGCCCTGGACAACCTCGACCGGGCGCTCGGGGCGGCGAAGGCCGCGGGCGACGCCGGCCCGCTGGCGACCGGGGTGGCGGCGACCGCCGACCAACTGCTCGCGGTGCTGCGCCGGCACGGGGTCACCCGGATCGAGGTCGGCCCCGGCACCACGTTCGACACGAGCCTGCACGAGGCGGTGTCGCAGGAGCCGGCCGGCGAGGTCGCCCCCGGCCAGGTCGTGCGGGTGCTGCAGAACGGGTTCCTCCTCCACGACCGCGTCCTCCGCCCCGCCTCCGTGACCGTGGCCGCCGGGTAGGGCCGGCCGTGCCGGCCGTCGCCCGCCACCCCGGCCGGCACAGCCGGCCCCACAACCCACCCCCGACCGACCCCCATGCCCACCTACGACTACGAGTGTTCCGCCTGCGGCCACCGGTTCGACGAGCTGCAGTCGTTCTCCGACCCTCCGCTGACGAGGTGCCCGGCGTGCAAGAAGAACAAGCTCGGCCGGCGGTTCGGCGGGGGCGGGGCGGTGATCTTCAAGGGCGGCGGGTTCTACGAGACGGACTACCGCCGGGCCGGGGAGAAGCCGGAGTCCGGCGACGCCCCGAAGGCCGACGCCAAGCCGGACGCGAAGCCCGAGGCGAAGGCGGACGCGACCCCCGCCGTGGAGAGTTCCCCCAAGCCGGCAGCGAAGCCGGACGGGAAGGGCGGGGGGAAGAAGGCGAAGTGACGGGGCGGGTTGTCGGGAGAAAACGCGAAGTCGGGGGTGTGCCGAACCGATGAGTAAGTCGCGGTGTCCGATCTGTGACGCGGCGATGCCGGGGAACTGGCAAGACTACCCGGACTACCCGTTCTGCTCCCGCCGATGCCGGGTGATCGACCTCGGCCGGTGGCTCGGGGAGGACTACCGGGTGCCGGACCCGACCCCGCCGAACGACCGCTCGTCCCCCGCCGACGGGGACTGACCAGGCCCGTCACCCGGCCGTTCCTCCGGCCGATTCTCGATACCCGTGAAGCCCGGCCGGCGACGGCCGGGCTTTCGGCTTGGTAAACTGGTACGGTCGGACACCCACCCGCGGTGCGGCCGTGATCTTCCTGATCGACGGGTACAACCTGATGTTCGCGGTCGGGCTGGCGTCCCGGGCGCTGCCGCCCGGCGGGCTGGACCGCGCCCGCACCCGGTTCCTCGACTGGCTCGCCGAGGCGGCGAGCGGGCGTGGCGCGGTGGTGCGGGTGGTGTTCGACGCCCAGGGGTCGCCGTTCGCCTCACCCGAGACGGAGCACCGCGGGGTGCGGGTGCGGTTCGCGGCCCGTCGCACCGCCGACGACGAGATCGAGGAGTTGCTGGCGGCCGAACCCCGGCCGGCGCTGGTGACGGTGGTGTCGAACGACGGTCGGGTGCGGGCCGCCGGCCGGCGGCGGGGGGGTGCGGTGCGCGGGTGCGAGGAGTTCGTGGACTGGTGCATCGCCCCGGCCGAGCGGCCGCCGGTGGCCGTGCCGCCGGAGGCGGAGAAGCCGGAGCCGCCGACGACGCCCGAGGAGATGGCCGCGTGGCTCGCCGCGTTCAGCACCCCGCCGCGGCGCCGGAAGCTGTGACGGTGGGGTCTTGGTCTGCACCTCCCCCCTGGTGGAGGAGGTCGCCGGCGCTTCGCCGGCGGGTGGGGGGGGAAGCCACACGGCGCAGAAGGCTGCGGGGAACTCCGGGGTCGCTCTTCCACCCCACCCGCCGCTGGCGCGGCGACCTCCCCCACCGGGGGGAAGTGAAGACCAAGCCCGAACCGCCAGGCCGCGGCGGTTGTCCGTCCGGGCATGGACACGCCCGCCACCTTTCTCGTCTTCGGCGACCTGCACGGCCGGGTGCTCCCGGCGTTCCGGTTCGGGTCGTACTGGTCCCGCCGCACCGGCCGCCCACTCGCCGGATTGTTGCAAGTCGGCGACCTCGGCTACTTCCCCGACCCCGGGCGCCTCGACAAGGCCACCGTCCGCCACGCCAAGGACGACCCCCTCGAACTCGGCACCCTCGACATCGTCTCCCGCAACCCGCTCGCCGACGCCGCCTTCGACGACCCGCACGCCCCGCCGGGGCTGTGGTTCACCGCCGGCAACCACGAGGACTTCGGCGAGTTGGAGCGCCTCGCCCGCGGCGGCACGGAACCGGACTTCCCGGTCGACGCCTACGGCCGGGTGTGCGGGATCAAGGACGGGCGCGTCGTGAACCTCGCCGGCGGGCTGCGGGTGGGGGCGGTGTGGGGCGTGGACGGGGACGGGGCGAACGCCCGGCGGAACCTGCCGCGGCGCGGGTACGTCGACGAACGGGCGGTCGACCGGCTGGCGTGGGAGGAGTTCGACGTGCTCCTGTCGCACGACGCCCCGGCGGACGCGAAGCGGGTCGGGTACGGGAGCGCGGCGCTGCGGACCCTGATCGGGGTGGCCCGGCCGCGGTTCGCGTTCTTCGGGCATTACGCCGGGGACGGGTCGTGGGTGGACGGCGAACCCGGCGGGCCGCAGGTGTACCACCTGGCCGGGTTCGAGCTGCGGACGCGCGGCGGCCACCCCGAGACCGGTAGCGTCGGCGTGTTGGAGCAAACCGCCGACGGGTGGGCGTTCGACTTCGTCCCGGACGACGACGTGGCAGGGTTCACCCGGCACAACTGGGAGTGGGTGCGAAACGGGTTGGCACGCCGGGCGGACTTTGGTCGAATGGCAGGGTCAGCCCCGACGTCCCACCAGGTGCCCCATGCCGACCCGGTCCGCGCTCCTCGCCCTCGCCCTCGCCCTCCTCGCCCCGGCCGCCCGGGCCGACACGTTCACCGTCAGCCCCGCCGGCGTCGACGCCGATGACCGGGACGGGAAGACCGCCGCGACGGCGTGGCGGTCCCTGGCCTACGCCTGCGACCGCGTCCCGGCCGGCGAGCACACCATCCAACTCGAGAGCGGCACCTTCCCCGCCGCCCGCACCGCCAAGCCGAAGAACGGCGTCACGATCGCCGGCCGCGGCAGCACCGGCGACAAGGCCACCCGCGTCGTCGCGTCGACCGACTGGAAGCTCGGCGACGTGACCGCCAACCCGAAGCCGACCGACGAGTTCCTGATCGGCGTGGCCAAGGGGAAGGGCGTCGCCGTCCGCGACCTGGCGATGGAGTCGGACCCGAAGCACCGCGTCAGCGGGGCGGTCCACGCCGTCAACTGCGACGCCCTCACCCTGAAGAACCTCGGGCTGCGCGAGTTCCGCTGGGCGGCCCTGTTCCTGGAGCACTCGCAGAAGGTGACGGTCGACGGGTGCGTGATCGAGAACGGCAGCACCGACAAGGACAAGCACCACAGCGGGGCGATCCGCACCCGGTGGCTGAAGTCGTCGGAGATCGCCCGCTGCCGGGTCGTGAACACGGTCGGGACGGAGTACGGGTACAAGGGCGGCGGGCACGAGGGCGTGCGGATCCACCACTGCTACTTCGAGCAGCAGGGCGAGTTCTCGTTCGAGTCGGCCCACGAGAACGAGTTCGGGCTGGAGATCGACCACAACCACATGAACCGCTGCATCTCGGTCCCGAAGTCCGGGCAGGGGGCGGACCCGAACACCCGGGGGTTCGCGTACAGCGTCTGGATCCACGACAACCTCCTGACCGACAGCTACACCGTGGAGGGGCCGCGGAACCACCTCCGGTTCGGGCGGAACTACGTGCGGATCGAGAAGACCGGCGGGCGGGTGTACAGCCAGCACGGCGGGGAGAACCGGGGGCCGGTGTGGATCCACCACAACGTGGTGGAGAACCTGGACCGGGCGTTCGTGTGGAAGAACCGGGGGTCGGCGGAGAACGTGTCGGTGCTGAACAACACGGTGTACGCGGCGGACGCGAAGGACCGGGCGGCGGCGTTCATCGACGCGTTCCACGACGCGAAGCAGCCGGTCAAGGGGTGGGTGGTGAAGAACAACGTGTTCGTGGCGGCGAAGGAGCAACCGCGGAACCTGGTGTCGCCGCGGGCGGCGGCGGAGGTGGCGTTCGCGGCGAACCTGTGCGTGAACCTGAAGGGCGTTCCGGACGGCAACTTCGTCGGCGACGACCCGGGGTTCCGGCTGAAGGGCGATCGGCCGTGGCCGTTCTACGTCCCGGCGGCCGCGGACAGCTTCGTGGTCGGCCGCGGGGTGGACGTGGGGTTCCCGTTCAAGGGGAAGGGGCCGGCGCTGGGGGCGTACGAGTTCGGCGAGGAGCGGCCGCTGACGGGGATCCCGGAGAAGAAGTAGGGGGTTTGCCTGGACCGCGGCCGTCCCGGCCGCCGCTTCGCGGGTCGAGGGCGTATCCTGCCGGCCGGATCGGCGACGCGCCCGAACTCCGGAGCGGGAGCGGCCGGGACGGCCGCGGTCCAGTAATGCCACCGGGTTTGCCGATGACAGGGGTTGGGCAACCGCCCTTGGGCGGCCGCGCGGCCGGTGCTAGACTGGGCGCATGACCACTACCACGCCCGCGGAGCGCTCGGCCATGACGGCCCGCACCACCCTGTTCCCGACCGGCCGGCGCCGCGAGCCGGAACCCCCACCGCCCCCGGGTCCGCTGTCCGGGCTGTACGCCAGCGTCGTCTTCGACCGCCCCCTCGACACCGAGTACACCTACGCCGTCCCCGCCGACCTCGCCGGCAAGGTCGGCGTCGGGAAGCGAGTCGAGGCGCCGTTCGGCAAGGGCGACAAGACCACCCCCGGGTTCTGCGTCCGCGTCACCGACGAGCCGCCGTCCGCCGCCTTCGAGGTGAAGCCGCTGGCCCGCGTCCTCGACGACGACGCGCTCGTCGACGGGCACGTGATGGCGCTCACCCGGTGGATGGCCGACTACTACCTGTGCGGGTGGGGCCAGGTGCTGCACGCGGTCGTCCCGGCCGGGGTCCGCGGGAACGCCGGCACCCGGGTCGCCGCGTTCGTCGAGCCGGTCCCGAAGGACCACCTCCCGAACCCGCTCCCCTCCGTCACCCCGCAGCAGAAGGCCGCCCTCGACAAGCTCAAGAAGGAGGGCCGGCCGCTCGAGATCCTGCAGCTCGCCCGCCTCGCGAAGTGCACGACCGGCGTCGTCGGCGGGCTGGTCAAGAAGGGGTTGGTGCGGAAGTTCAGCGAGCGGGTCGAGACCGAGGCGAGCGGGGGGCGTCAGCCCCCTGATGTGTCGGAAGGATCAGGGGACTCACGTCCCCCGCTCGCCATCGAGCTGAACGCGGATCAGGTCCGCGTCTGGGGCCAGGTCCACGCCGCCCTGCAGACCGGCGGATTCCGGCCGTTCCTGCTCCACGGGGTCACCGGCAGCGGCAAGACCGAGGTGTACCTGCGGGCGATCGAGGAGACGGTGAAGCAGGGCCGCGAGGCGATCGTCCTGGTGCCGGAAATCTCGCTCACCCCGCAAACGATCTCGCGGTTCGAGGGCCGGTGCGGGACTGTCGCGGTGCTGCACAGCCACCTGACCGACGCCGAGCGCGGCGGGTACTGGCGGCGGGTCGCGTCCGGGCACGTCCAGGTCGTCGTCGGGGCGCGGAGCGCGGTCTTCGCCCCGACCCGGAAGCTCGGCCTGATCGTGATCGACGAGGAGCACGAGAGCAGCTTCAAGCAGGAGGCGACGCCGCGATACCACGCCCGGGACGTGGCGGTGATGCGGGCCCGGCTGGAGGGCATTCCGATCCTGATGGGGTCGGCGACGCCGAGCCTGGAGAGCTGGTCGAACGCGGCCCGCGGGGCGTACACCCTGCTGAGCATGCCGAGCCGGGTCGAGAGCCGGCCGCTGCCGGGGGTGAGGGTGATCGACCTGCGGCACGAGCCGAAGCCGAGCGGCAAGCACTTCGCGGTCGGGGCGACGCTCGAAGCGGCGATGCGGACCACCCTGAAGGCGAAGGGGCAGGTGATCCTCCTGCTGAACCGCCGCGGGTTCAGCACCCACGTCCACTGCCAGGCGTGCGGGCACGTCGCCCAGTGCGCGAACTGCGACCTCGCCCTGACGTTCCACCGGGCGAAGGCGGCCCTCGTCTGCCACTTCTGCGGGTTCGAGACGGCCCCGTTCCAGACGTGCCCCGGCTGCTCCCAGCCGTCGATGCGGTACCAGGGCCTCGGCACCGAGAAGCTGCACGCCGAGGTCGAGGAGAAGTTCCCCGGGCACGTCTGCGCCCGGATGGACTCGGACACGATGTCGAAGCCCGGGAGCCACCGCCGCGTGCTCGACGCCTTCCGCGACGGCCTGGTCCACGTGCTGGTCGGGACGCAGATGATCGCGAAGGGGCTGGACTTCCCGAACGTCACCCTGGTGGGGGTGGTGAACGCGGATGTCGGGCTCCACCTGCCGGACTTCCGCAGCGCCGAGCGGACGTTCCAGCTGCTGGCGCAGGTGGCCGGGCGGGCCGGCCGCGGGGACAAGGGCGGGCAGGTGCTGATCCAGACGTTCACCCCCGACCACCCGTGCGTGACGCTGGCGTCGAAGCACGACTTCGTCGGGTTCGCCGGGCAGGAGCTGGCGCACCGGAAGCAGCACCAGTACCCGCCGTTCCACCGCATGGCGCGCTTGATCGTGCGGAGTGAGAAGGAGGAGGCGGCGTCGAAGTTCGCGGACACCCTGGCCGGGGCGTTCCACGAGGCGACGAGGCGGGCCGCCGGCGGGCCGGCCGTGCGCGTTCTCGGACCGGCCGAGTGCCCGGTGTTCCGGCTGAACAACTTCTACCGGTTCCACTTCCAGGTGCAGTCGGCGGACACCGCGGTGTTGCACGACGTGCTGCGGGACGTGCTGGCGATGGCCCGGCCGCCGCACGGGGTCGAGTTCCAGGTCGACGTCGACCCGTTCAGCATGTTGTGAGTCTGCCCGCCGCGGGCTACCATCGGTTCACCCCCGGAGGTGAGCCGATGATCCCGGCCGTGGTCCTCTTCGCCGCCGCCCTCCACGCCGACCAGCACCCGCAACCGTTAGCCCCGCTGGTCGGCGACGCGCTGCCGCCCGGGGCCGTCGCCCGGCTCGGGCCGCAGGCGTTCCGGTACGGCGGGCACGTCGACGTGATGCACAACGGCGGCCCGAGCGTCTGGTACTCCGCCGACGGCAAGCGGCTCGGGGTCACCTCGTCCGCCGGCGTCTCCGTCTGGGACGCGGCCACCGGCCGGCGGCTCCTGACCGTCCCGGCCCACGAGCGCACCGTCACCGGCCTCCTCGGGTTCGACCCGGCCGGCGGGGTGCTGGTCGACTGCCGGCGGAAGTGGGACGACGGCGGGTCCAGCGTCTTCCGCATCGACGTGGCGACCGGCAAGGTGACCGCCCGGTTCCAGCCGCCCGACACCCGGCGGTTCGCCGCCGTGTCGCCGGACGGGAAGGTGGTCTACTCGTTCACCTGGGGGAACGCGTACGCCACCGAGACGGTCGCGGACGAGGTCGATACGGGTAAGCAGCTGTGGCGGCGGAAGCACCCGGAGATGAGCTGGATGCGGGTCTCCCCGGACGGCTCCCGGCTGGTCACCTGGACCTCGCACGCGGTCTGGACCGCCGAACTCCTGGACGCGGCGACCGGGAAGACGCTCCACCCGTTCGCCCACAACTCCGACTACACCCCGTCGTGGACCGGCGGCGGGGTGGCCGTCGGGCCGAAGGCCGAGGTGGTCATCTCCGCCCACGCCTGGAACCGCGGGTTCTCGGTCTTCCGGGCCGGGTCCGAGAAGGCGGCCTGGCAGGAGGAGGGCTTCTGGCACGAGAACGCCTTCGTCACCGGCGGCGGGAAGCGGGCCGTCCTGGTGCGCGAGCGGAAGGCCGGGTTCGACGTCGAGGTGTGGGACCTGGCCGCCCGGAAGAAGGAGTCGGTGGCGAACGCGAACGTCGGGCGGACGTTGGCCCTGTCCCCGGACGGGAAGACGCTCGCCGCCGCGGACTACCGGCACCCGCCCCACACCCTCCACCTCTTCGACGTGGCGACCGGGAAGAAGTCGCCGGCCTCGCCCGAGCCGTTCGTGCGGGCGGCGGTCGTGTGGTACCTGCCGGACGGCACCCTGGCGTCCGCCGACGAGAAGCTGGCCGAGCCGGTGACGTGGGACGTGAAGACCGGGGCGATGACCCCGCTCCCCGCGGGGGCGAAGCCGCCCGCGGCCGCGAAGCCCGGCCCGGACTTCGCCCCGCCGGCCGGGACCGAACGGGTCGCGGTCTCGCCGGCCGGCGACCGGGCGCTCGGCGACCGGTTCGACCCGGACGAGCTCGACTCCGTCCCCGGCGACACCTACCTCGGGCTGTTCGACGCCCGCGGGCGGGTGGTGGCGAAGTTCCTCCGGCCGGACCACACGGGCGGGGCGACCTACGGGTTCGCCCCGGACGGGAAGACGTTCGCCGTGGCCCGCGGGGACGGCACGGTCACCCTGTTCGGCTCCGAGGACGGGAAGGAACACCGCGTGTTCCGGCACGGCGGCGGGGTCGGGTCGCTGGCGTTCTCGCCGGACGGCCGGTTCCTGGCGACCACCTGCGGGGACGGCCCGATCCTGGTCTGGAACCTGGCCGCGGGTCGGTGACCCTCCCCAACTTGACGTTACCGGGACCGGTGGTATGAATCACCTCAGCGCAAGACCCGTCCTGAGCCGGAGGTTCCGCCGCACATGGCCCACATCGTCACCGCCCCCTGCAACGACTGCAAGTACACCGACTGCTGCGTCGTCTGCCCGGTGGAGTGCTTCTACCAGGACGACACCATGCTGTACATCGACCCGCAGGACTGCATCGACTGCGAGGCGTGCGTCCCGGAGTGCCCGGTCGAGGCCATCTACGCCGAGGCCAACACCCCGGCCCAGTGGTCCAGCTACATCCAGCTGAACGCCGAGAAGTCGGCCGCCCTGAAGGCCGCCGGCGGCCCCGCCCACATCACCGAGAAGCAGGACGCGAAGGAGGGGCCGGACTGCAAGAAGAAGTGACCTTGGTCCTTGGTCCGTAGTCACTGGTCATCGGTCCTCCGGGACGGGCGCGGCCGCGGCGGGGACTTTTCGGCCCCCACGCGGCTATCATCCCATTGACCCCGGAGGATCTGGGGCCAAGGACTCATGACCCGGGACCAATGACCAATGACCGGCATCCTGCTCATCCAGCTCGGCACCCCGGACACGCCGACGTACCGGGGGCTGTTCCCGTACCTCCGCCAGTTCCTGTCCGACCCCCGCGTCATCGAGGTGCCGCGGGCGATCTGGACCCCTCTCCTGTACCTCCGCATCCTCCCGTTCCGGTCCGGGGCGTCGGCCGCCAAGTACCGCCGCATCTGGGACCCGAAGACCGGCTCCCCGCTGATGCACTACACCGTCCGCCAGGCGGCCCTGTTGCAGGACCACTTCCCGGACCACCCGGTCCGGTTCGGGATGATCGTCGGGAACCCCGGGGTGCGGCGGGTGGTGCCGGAGATGGTCGCCGCCGGCGTCGACCGGCTGATCGCCCTGCCGATGTTCCCCCAGTACTCGGCCACCAGCTACGCCAGCGCGACCGACGCCCTGTTCCAGGCGCTCATGAAGGAGCGGCGGGTGCCGGCGGTCCGCGTCGTCCCCCCGTACTACGACCACCCCGCCTACCTCGACGCCCTGGAGGCGGTGGTCCGAGACGACCTGAAGCGGCTCGCGTGGGAGCCGGAACACTTCGTCGTCAGCTTCCACGGCATCCCGCAGAGCTACGCCCGGAAGGGCGACCCGTACGCCACCCACGTCGTCCGCACGACGCGGGCCCTGGTGGAGCGGATGGGCTGGCCGCGCGACCGGTGGACGCAGACGTATCAGTCGCGGTTCGGCCGGTCGCCGTGGCTGAAGCCGTACACCGACGACGTGCTGGAGAACCTGGCGAAGAAGGGGGTGAAGCGGGTGTACGTGGCCCTGCCCGGGTTCACCGCCGACTGCCTGGAGACGATCGACGAGATCGGGCACGAGAGCCGGGAGGTGTTCGAAAAGGCCGGCGGCGGGCACCTGAAGAACGGCACGTGCCTGAACGACCACCCGCGGTGGGTCGAGGCGATGGCCCGGATCGTCCGGGACGAGGGCCACGGCTGGCTGTGACCGGCGTCAGTTCCCGCCGTACATCCCGCCGGACCGCGGCCCGACCGGCGGGAGGAAGCCTTCCGGCGGGGGCGGCCCCTCGTTCAGCCGCGGCGGCGGGTTGTCGCGCTCCCGGAAGCAGTCGAGGCACGAGCACCGGTCGCAGCACCCGGCCCCGGCCAGCAGCACCGCCGCGGCCGCCGCACGCAGGATCTTCGACATCTCGCGTCCCCCTTACCCCGACGCATACCCGGGCCGCGCCGCCCGTCAAGCCGAACCCCCTGGACCGCGGCCGTCCCGGCCGCTGCTACCGGAGCGGCCGGGACGGCCGCGGTCCAGGGCGGTAAGATGCCGGGATGAAGCGCGTCCGCGTCGGCAACGGGTGCGGGTTCTGGGGCGACAACCTCGACGCCCCGGCGCGGCTGGCGGCGGCCGGCCGGCTCGACTATCTCACCCTCGAGTACCTGGCCGAACTGACCATGTCGATCCTGGCCGTGCAGAAGGCCAAGGATCCCGCCGCCGGGTACGCCACCGACTTCGTCGGCGTCCTCGGCCGCCTCGCCCCGGTCCTCGCCGACCAGCCGAAGCTGAAGGTGGTGACGAACGCCGGCGGGATGAACCCGTCCGCCTGCGGCCGCGCCGCGAGGGACGTGCTCGCCAAGACCGGCCTCGAGGCGAAGCCGGTCGCGGTCGTGAGCGGCGACGACCTGCTGCCGCGGCTGGACGAGTTGGCCGCCGCCGGGCACGCGTTGAACCACCTCGACACCGGCGAGCCTCTAGCCGCTGTCCGCGACCGCGTCGTCAGCGCGAACGCCTACCTCGGCGCCCGGCCGATCGTCGACGCCCTGAAGGCGGGGGCGGAGGTGGTCGTCACGGGTCGGGTCGCGGACGCCTCGCTGACGGTCGGGCCGGCCGCGTTCGAGTTCGGCTGGGGATTTGCGGCGACGGACCTGGATCGGCTCGCGGCGGCGACCGTGGCCGGGCACCTGATCGAGTGCGGGGCGCAGGCGACCGGCGGGCTCTGGATCAACGCCGACGACGCGACCCGGCTCGGCGACGTCGGCTACCCGATCGCGGACATCGCGGCGGACGGCACCTTCACGATCACCAAGCCGGACGGCACCGGCGGGGCGGTGAACGCCGAGACGGTGGCCGAGCAGCTGCTGTACGAGGTCGCCGACCCGGCCCGGTACTACACCCCGGACGTGGTTGCCGACTTCACCACGGTGCGGCTGACCGAGACCGGCCGGGACGTGGTCGCGGTGACCGGCGGGACGGCGAACGGAGTGACCGACACGTACAAGGTGTCGGTGGCGTACCGCGACGGGTTCATGTCGGCCGGGACGCTGGTGATTGCCGGCCCGGACGCGGTCGGCAAGGCCCGGCGGTCCGGGGCGGTGCTGCTGGAGCGGCTGCGGCACGCCGGGTTCACCTTCGCCGCGACGAACGTCGAGGTGCTCGGGGCCGGGGACTGCGTGCCGGGTGTGGTGGAAGTGGTCAGCGACCCGCCGGAGGTGGTGCTGCGGGTGGCGGTCCGCGACCCGCGGCGGGCGGCGGTCGAGCGGTTCACCAAGGAGTTCGCCCCGCTGGTGACGGCCGGGTTCGCGGGCACGACCGGGTACACGACCGGGCGGCCGCCGGTCCGGGAGGTGTTCGCGTACTGGCCGGCCTTGGTCAAGAAGTCGTGTATCACCCCGGAAGTCCGGTTGCTGTGAGGAGCCGCGGAAGGGGTGAAGGGGTGAACGGGTGAGGGGGTGACGAAGACATGAACCCGGACGCGCGAGAGGGAGGGGTGGCCGTCGCCCCTTCACCCCCTCACCCCCTCACCCTTTCATGCCTCGCCCACGGCCGCAGCGGCGACAAGGGGAACCACGCGAACGTGGCGGTGATCGCGTACACCGACGCCGGGTTCGCCTGGCTCCGCGAGCACCTGACCGCCGACGCGGTGGCCGCGTACTTAGCCCCGCTCGGGGCGACGCGGGTGGAGCGGTTCGAGGCGGCGAACGTCCGCGGGCTGAACTTCGTCCTGTACGACGCGCTCGCCGGCGGGGCCAGCCGGTCGCTCCGCACCGACACCCAGGGGAAGACGCTCGCCGTCGCCCTCCTGCGCATGGAAGTGGAAGTCGCAGACGCATCTTCGATGCGTCGCTAACCGGGGGTGGTGGGCATGTCCGATCTCGTCACGTACTCCCACCGCGGCCCCGCCGCCGTCCTCGCGCTCAACCGCCCGGACCGGCGGAACGCCCTGTCGCGGGACCTCATCGCCGCCCTTGCCGACGCCTTCCGCCGGGCCGCGGCCGACCCGGCCGCCCGGTGCGTCATCCTCACCGGCACCGGCCCGGCGTTCTGCGCCGGGATGGACCTCGACGAACTCCGCGGCACGCTCGGCGACGAGTCGGACCGGGTGTGGGACGACGCCCACCGGCTGTCGGCCCTGTACGAGCAGATCTACGCCCTGCCGAAGCCGACGGTGGCGGCGGTGAACGGGGCGGCGGTCGCCGGCGGGGCCGGGCTGGTGAGCGTGTGCGACCTGGCGGTGGCGGTGCCGGACGCGAAGTTCGGCTACCCGGAAGTGCGGCGCGGGCTGGTGGCGGCGATGGTGATGCCGCACCTCCTCCGGCACGTCGGGGAGCGGGCCGCCCGGTGGCTGCTGCTGACCGGCGAGCTGATCGACGGGGTGACCGCCCTGCAGGTCGGGCTGGTGAACGCGGTCGCGGGCCCGGACCACCTGCACCCCACCGCCGACGCCTGGGCGCGGTCGCTGACCGAGGGCGGGCCGAAGGCGCTGGCGACGACCAAGGAACTGCTCCGCCGGTGTTCGCGGCAGGCGGTGGGGGTGGACGAGTTGGCGAAGGCGAGCGCCGAGCCGCGGCTGACCGACGAGTGCCGGCACGGGCTGGCCGCGTTCTTCGACAAGCGGCCGGCCCCGTGGGTGCCGCGATGACCGGCCCGATCGTCGGCATCGGCGAGTTGCTGTGGGACGTGTACCCGGACGGCCGGACGGTGGCCGGCGGGGCGCCGTTCAACTTCGCGTTGCACTGCCATCAACTTGGCCACCCGGCGGTGATCGTGTCGCGGGTCGGCGACGACGAGTTGGGGAAGGAGCTGCGGGCGCGGGTGCGGGAACTCGGGCTGACCGACGAGTACATCCAGACGGACCGCGAGCACCCGACCGGCACCGTCCGCGTGACATTGGACGAGCAGAAGGTGCCGACGTACGCGATCGCTGAGGACGTGGCGTGGGACCACACCGCGTGGGACGAGGTGGTCGAGCGGCTGGCAGGTGAGTCCTCGGCGGTGTGCTTCGGGACGCTCGCGCAGCGGCTCGGGACGCCGGTCGCGATTCATCGCCTGGTCGAAGTGGTCCGCGGGCGGCGACCGCCGGGGTTGGTCGTATTTGACGTGAACCTTCGCGGCGACGACCTGCACCCCGACCCCCTGGCCTGGGGGTTGACGGTGAGTGAGTGGGTCAAGGTAAACGAGGAGGAGCTCGACACCGTGTCGAGTTTGTTCGGGTGGCGTGGGGAGGGAAACTTGCTGTCGTTGCGGGACGTGCCGGGGCGGGGTGGCGTGTCGGTCGTCACCCGCGGGCCGCTCGGGTGCGACGTGTTCCGCACCTGGGAGGAACCCGACGACGACGGCGGCGAGACGTACCCGGACGAAGCGTTCCACGAACCCGGCGTTCCTGCGAAGGTGGTGGACACGGTCGGGGCCGGGGACGCGTTCACCGCCGCGATGGTCTGCCTCCACCTCGAGGGCCGGCCGCTCCGCGACTGCGCCCGGTTCGCCAACCACTACGCCGCCCGCGTCTGCGAACACCCCGGCGGCACGCCCCGGATCGACCGGGCCGAGGTCGAGCGCGCCACGGGACTTCGCCCATGAAGCCGCCGGACTGGCGCCCGCCGACCCTCACCACCGCCCGCCTCACCCTCCGCCCGTTCGAGCCGGACGACGCCCCGGCCCTGTTCCCGTACGCCAACAACCCGAACGTCACCCGGTTCACCCTCTGGGACCACCACAAGACCCTCGCCGAGACCGCCGCGTTCGTCGGCGACTACGCCCGCCTCCGCTACCTCGAAGGGACCGCCGAGCCGTACGCCATCACCTTCGCCGCCGACCCCGGGCACCCGGTCGGGTCGTGCGGCGTTTTCTGGGCGTCCGAGGCGAACCGGAACATGGAACTCGGGTACTGGGTGGCCGAGCCGTTCTGGGGCGGCGGGATCGCGGTCGAAGCGAGCCGGGCGATGGTCGACCTGGCGTTCCGCGACTACGACCCGGTCCGGCTGCAGGCCCGGGTCATCGCCGGGAACGCGGCCAGTTGCCGGGTGCTCGAGAAGCTCGGGTTCCGCTTCGAGGGGACGCTGCGGGCGTCGCTCCTGCGCCGTGGCCGGTTCGAGGACGTGATGGTGTACGCGGTGCTGCGGTCGGAGTGGGAGGCCGCCGGGTGACGCGGCCGCGGCCGCGCCACCCGGGCCGGGCCGGTCACCGGCACCGGCCGTTGGCGCACGACGACCCGCCGACCGGGTACGCCGGGAACCCGTAGCTCATCACCGGGGCGGCCACCCGGCAGTTCCCGCCGGCGCACCCGCTGTAGGTCATCACCGGGGCCCCGCAGGTCCCGCCGGCGCACCCGCCGTACACCGTCATCGGGGCGTAGGTCATCGCCGGGGCGTACCCCGCGGTCACGACCTGCCCGGCCGCCGGGAGGCCGGTCGAAACGGTGGTCACCGGCTGGCCGGCCTTCGCGTACTGGCCGAGCTGCCGGGTCAGGTCCGCGCCGGAAACCGCGCCGGCGTGCCGCAGGGCCTGCGACGCCCCGCCCGGGCCGCTGATCACCAGCCCCTCGGCCAGGTCGAACCGGCCGGCCAGCTCCCGCCCGGCCCCGGTCGCGGTGTCCACGGACACGCAGACGTAGCTGTCCCGCAGCAGCTTGGCGGCGTCCGCCGGGATCGTCCCGTCGGCGATCATCCGCCCGACCGCGTCGCCGCTGCCGATGAACACCGCCATCGGCTTGTTCTCGGCCGCCGCGGCGGTCCGGGCCTTGGCGTAGTCCGCCTGCCAAGCCGGGGACGGGGCGGCGGACAGGGCGGCGGCGACGACCAGACTCGTGGGAACCATCCTGTTGAACCTCCTGGTGTGACCACGAACCTCCCGGGCCGAACGGAACGACGCGGGAAGGAGAGGTTATAGACGAAGTCGCCGCACCATGGAAGGATAATCGCGGCAAAAGTGGCACATTCCAGAAAAGTGTCCGGCGGGGTGAAACGAATCTGGACACTTCCCACCCAGTTAATACGAGTCGTTTGGGCAAGATGGATGGTATCCGGTCTGTCGGGAACTCTCACCAGACGGGAAGTTTCGGCTGGCGGGATCGGGTGTGCTGCCTGGCCCCGGGGGTTGACACCCGCCCCGGCGTCCGGGTACGGGCCGCAGCATGAGTGGCACCCGGTTTCGGTGGCGGGTCGTGGTCGGGGCGGGGCTGGCGGCCGCGGCCGCCGGGTGCGAGTCGCCCGGCCGCAGGCCGATCTCGGCCCGGATGCCGCTCGCCCGGGTGGTCGAGACGGCGACCCCGGCCCCGGCCGACGTCACCCTGTGCGGGCGGGGGTGCCCCGGCGCCGACCTGCGGCCGCAGCGGCACGTCCTGGCGGTGTCCAGCGGCGGGCTGTACGGGGCGTACTCGACCGGGTTCCTGTCCGGGTGGACGAAGACCGGGACCCGGCCCGAGTTCGATACCGTGACCGGGGTCAGCACCGGGGCGCTAATCGCCCCGTTCGCGTTCCTCGGGCCGGAGTTCGACGGGGTGGCGACCGACCTGTACACCGGGGTGCGGGCCGAGGACGTGTTCAAGATCCGGGCGTGGGTGACGATCCCGTTCAAGGACGCGGTCGCGTCGAGCGCCCCGCTGAAGCGGCTGATCGAGAGCCAGGTCACCCCGGACTTCCTGGCCCGGGTCGCGGTCGAGCACGCCAAGGGCCGCCGGCTGTACGTCGCCACCACGTGCCTGGACACGCGCCGGCTGGTGGTCTGGGATATGGGGGCGATCGCCGGCCGGCCGGACGGGGCGGGGCTGTTCCGGGACGTGCTGCTGGCGTCGTGCTCGGTGCCGGGGATGCTGCCGCCGGTGGCGTTCGCGGTGACCCGGGCGGACGGGACGACGGCGACCGAGTTGCACGTCGACGGGGGAGTGACGTCGCAGCTGTTCGTCCCGTCGGACGTGTTCCGGGCGGCGGCGGGGGCGGGCGGGAACCTGTACGCGGTGGTGTCGGGGAAGCTGTACCCGGACGCCGGCCCGGTGCGGCCGCGGGTGCTGCCGATCCTGGGTGCGGCGACGGGTTCGATCGTGTACGCCCACTGCCGGGCGGAGTTGGGGAACCTGTACGGCCAGGCCCGGCTGGCGGGGATGCGGTTCCACCTGGCGGCGCTGCGGCAGGACGTGGCGGTGACGGCCGAGACGCCGCTGGGCCTCGGCCCGGAGGAGACGGGGAAGCTGTACCGGGAGGGCGAGCGGGACGGGCTGGCCGGCCCGGAGTGGGGGTACGCCCCGCCGGACGTGTGCCTCCCGGCGGTCCGGGAGCGGTGATCGTTGACCACGTCGGACGGCCGGGTTACCGTGGCAGGGGTTGATCGGGTTCATCCCCGGTTCGGTGGCTGAGGACGCAGGGATGGGACTGCTCGACTGGTTCCGGCCTCGCCCGCCGGCGGCCCCGCGGTGCGCGTTCTGTGCCGACCCGGTGGCCGCTGACCTCGACGAGTTGGCGTCGGACGGGGCCAGCGCGACCTACCTGTGCCGGTGCCCGGCGTGCGGCCAATTCTGGGGCGGCCACGGGTACACCCCACAGTACCGTTGGGAGTTGTCGCCGGAGGAAGCGGCCAGGTTCTTCCCGCACGCCTTCGGGCCGACGTGTGGGATGCCGGACGCCGAACCGGGCGCCGCGTCTGACCGGAGCCGCAACGCCGACCCCGGCGGGTGAGTGAGGTCGTTCGGCGTCGTGGGCCAGGAGGTGCCGGTGTCGTTCTACTCGTCACTCGTCCTCGCCGCGAACGGCGGCGGGGCGCCACCGACCCCCGACACCGTTCTCCCGCTGCTCGACGAGTTGGGTCTGCTCGACCCGCATTACGCCCGCAGTCCGTTCTGGCACTTGGCCGGGCACGTCACCGCCCTGTTCGACGACCCGGCCGCCCTCGCCGAGAACGACCGGTTCTTCTGCCCGGACGGCATCGGGCTGTGGGGAGAGGTGCAGGTGCTGGCGGACGACGGCGAGTACTCGGGGCCGGGGTGGTGCGTGACCGTGCACGGCAACGGGATCTTCTACCCGTGGGAGTTAGCCGACCTCCGCGACCGGGCGGTGCGGTCGCCGGCCCTGGCCCGACTCCGGGCGGCGGTCGAGGGGCGGTTCGGCGGGCGGTTCGTGTTCCCGCCGGCGGACGAGGAGTTCCTGCGGTCGCGGCTGATCGACGGGGCCGGCGGGTGGGCGTGGTTCGCGTCCGAGTCCGTGTAGCGCCCGCACCGCAGCCGTCAGACGTACCGGACCCGGCCCCGCCGACCGCGGTCGGTTACAATGAGGCCGACCCCCGGAGTCGGCCATGCCGCTGCTCGACCACTTCCACCCGCCCCTCAGCCGGACCCACCCGTGGCGCGGGTTCCACGGGGCGTGGGCGGCCGCGATCGCCCGGCTCCTCAACGCCGGGGTGCTGCCCTCGGGGTACTACGCCGTCCCGTTCCTCGACCGCGACGGCCCGGTCGAGATCGACGTGGCCGCCCTCCACGAGGCTGCGGACCCCGGCCCCGCCGGCGGGACCGACGCCCTCGCCTGGGCGCCGCCGGCCCCCGGGCTGGCGGTCGCGGTCGAGTGGCCGGGAACCGACGACGTGTCCGTCGAGGTCCGGACCGACGACGGGGACCCGCGGCTGGCGGCCGCGGTCGAGCTGGTCAGCCCGCGGAACAAGGACCGTCCGCGGGCCCGGGAGGCGCTCGCCGGGAAGTGCGCCGAGCACCTCCGGCGGGGGTGCGGGCTGGTCGTCGTGGACGTGGTCACCACCCGCCGCGCGGACCTCCACGGCGACCTCCTGGCGGCCCTCGGGGCGGAGCCCGGGGGCCCGGGCCCGGGGGCGCTGTCGGCCGTCTCGTACCGGTCGGTCGGCCGGGACGGGGACGGGCGGCTTCTCGCCTGGCCGGCGGATCTGGAGGTCGGGCGGACGCTCCCGACGGTGCCGCTGTGGCTCGGGTCGGATGCGGCCGTCCCGCTCGACCTGGAGGCCAGCCACCGGGCGGCGTGCGCCGACCTGCGGATCCGGCTCGCCGGGTGAGGCGGCGGGGTGAACCCGGCCCGGTCGCGTCGGGCGGCGGGCGTCCCGCGGCCGGGCCGGGTCGTAGTCATATCCCCGCCGACCCCGAACCCCGCCCCCGGTACCCCGATGCCGCACACCCCGTTCGCCGGACTCGTCCCCGCCGTCCTCACCCCGTTCACCCGGGACGGCGGTCTCAACCTCGCCGCCGTCGACCGGCAGGCCGAGTGGGCCGCCCGCGACGGCGTCGCCGGGGCGTTCGTCGGCGGCACCACCGGCGAGAGCAGCTCGCTCACCGTCGAGGAACGGCTGGCGCTCGCCGCCCGGTGGGCCGCCGCCCTTAAGGGGAGCCCGGTCCGGCTCGTCGTCCACGTCGGGGCGAACTGCCTGGCCGACAGCCGCACCCTCGCCGCCCACGCCCAGTCGGTCGGGGCGGCCGCCGTCGCCATGCTCAGCCCGAGCTACCTCAAGCCGAAGTCACCGGCGGTGCTGGTCGAGTGCTGCCGGGACGTGGCGGCCGCGGCCCCGGGCACGCCGTTCTACTTCTACGACATCCCGGTCCTGACCGGCGTCGCGTTCCCGGTCGCCGACTGGGTCGACGCGCTCGCCGACCGCGTCCCGACCCTCGCCGGGGTCAAGTTCACCAACCCCGACCTGATGACGTTCCAGCGGCTCCTCCACGCCGCCGGCGGCCGGCTCGATGTCCTCTACGGCCTCGACGAGCAGTTCCTGGCGGCCGTCGCGCTCGGCGGGAAGGGGGCGGTCGGGAGCGGGTACAACTTCGCCGCCGCCCGGTTCCACCGGCTGCTCGCGGCCGCCGGCCGCGGCGACTACGCGGCCGCCCGGGCCGAGCAGTGGGCGGCGGTGCGGGTGATCGCGGTCATGATCCGCACCGGGTACCTGGCGGCGGCGAAGGAGGTGATGCGGCTCCGCGGCCTCGACCTCGGCCCGGTCCGGCTGCCGCTCGCGAACCTCACCCCGGTCGAGGCGGCCGCCTTCCGGGAGGAGTTGGACCGGCTCGGCGGCGCGGCCCACGTGTGGAGCTGACGGCGCAGCTCGCCGGCGAACCGCGACCGTCAGGGAGCGGGTGTCGCCGAGGAATACCCGCTCCCTGACGGTCGCGGTTCGCCCGGCCGTTCAGACTCGAGACACGGATCACTTCCCCGGCGGGACGGCCGGGACGCCGCCGGACGGCGGGACCGGCACCGGCGGCATGGTCGGGGTGAACGGGGCCGGCGGGGCCGCCGGCGGGGCGGCCGGGTTGGCCGTCCCGCGCGGCGGCGGCAGGCTCACCGTCCCGGCCGGGCGGAAGTACGTGTCGGCCGCGTCCGCCGCCGGCAGCGGCCGCGGCACCGCCCCGAGCCCGCCGCCCGGCGGCGGCACCGGCGGGTCCATCTTTTTGTCCCCCGGCCGCGGCTCCGGCAGGCCCTCCGGGAGCGGCTCCCGCTTCCGGGCGAACGGCGGCAGGGCGTCGACCAGCGGGGACCCGGCCGGCGGGCCGACCGGCGCCCCGCCGACCAGCCCCGGCCCGCCGGGCGGCGGGGTCAGGTCGCGGTCCCGGAGGGGGATGGCGGCCTCGGTCCGCTCGCGGATGTGGTCGGCCGCCTTCTTCTGGGCCCACGGCGGGAGCGGGCCCTCGCTCACCCGCACGTTGTTGTACTGCTGGATCGTCCCCTTCGCGAACTCCAGCGCGGCCAGGGCCGAGTTGTAGTTCGCCACCGCCTGCGACTCGATCGCGATCGCCTGGGCCAGGTCCCGCTGCACCTGCAGGTAGTTCTGGTAGAAGGCCGAGTCGAACCGCCCGATCTCGATCACCGTCCGGGTCTTCCCGACGAACACCTGCAGGGCCTTCCGCTCGGCCCGGGCCGGGCCGATCACGGTGTGCGCCTGGACCACCTGCCGGTACTGCAGCACCAGGTACTCCAGCGCCTTCATCTCCGAGTCCCGGAGGGTGAAGAAGCTCCGGGCGAGGTTCAGCTGGGCCTGCTTCGTGAGGGCGTTCGCGTCCCGGGCCCCGAGGGTGTAGTCGAACCGCAGCCCGATCGTCCAGCTGTTGAACCGGTTGTCCACCAGGCTCGACAGGGCGTTCCCCGGGACGCCCCCGTCCAGCACCGCCCGGCCGTCCAGCCGGGTCCCGAGCCCGGTCAGGTCGTACTGGGTGAACCCGACCAGGTTCGGCTTGCGGAGGTTCTTCTGGAGGATCAGGTTCAGTTGGTTCGCCTTCACCTCCTGCCGGGCCTGGAGCAACTCCGGGCGGTTCGCCAGGGCGTCGTTCGCCGCCTCGTAGAAGTCCGGCTGGAACGCCGCCTCGGTCGGGGTGTCGATCGGCACCAGCCGGGTCCCGTCGTCGCTCCGCACCCCGAGCAGCCCGCGCAGGTTCCGCTCCGCCTCCAGCACCTGCCCGCGGGCCTCGTACACCTGCCGGCGGAACCGCTCGAACTGGGCCCGGGCCTGGTCCGCCAGCTGCGGCGGGTCGATCTCCGCCGCCACCCGGGCGCTGATGAACCGGAACCCCTCGAACGCCTGCCGCAGGCCCTCCTCCTGGGCGTACAGGTTGTAGTACCCCGCCGACAGGTTCCAGTACGCCGTCTCCACGTTCACCAGCAGGAAGTTCACCTGCCGGTCGAACTCCGACCGCTGCTGGTCGACCCGGATCCGGCTGATCAGGATCCCCTCCGTCCCCTGCCCGCCGCTCGGCCCGAGGTTCAGCACCTGGCTCCCCGGGTGGTTCGGGGAGAGCTGGTTCAGCTCCACCCCGAACAGCCGCAGCAGCGGTTGCTCCAGGGTGAACTGGAGGCGGGGGGTGTAGTTCGGGTTCACCTGTACCCCGGCGGCCTGGCTGGGGAACTTCGAGTAGTCGGTCGAGAAGGTGATGCCGGCGGTCCCGCCGGTCGGGAGCGGCTTGGCGATGGTGGTCGAGAACTGGGCCGCGTCCCGCTGCTGCTGGAAGGAGACGAACTGGACCGGGGTCGGCTCGTCCACCTTCTGCCACGTCATGCTGGAGATGACCCGGGCGTCGAACTTGGACAGCGACCGCTCCAGGTTGGCGCTGACGATGGCCGGGTCGATGGCGAACACCCGGATGGCGTCCGACCCGGTCACCCCCTGGCCGGTGAACTGGTTCGGGGTGTCGACCTTGAACCCGAAGTTGGTCGGGGCCTGGCTGCCGACGTTCCCCTGCTCGAGGGCGACCGCGACGCACTCCTGGAGGGTGACCATGCGGGGCGGCCGGTCCGGGTCGAGGATGGTGGCCGGCCCGGCGGACAGGCGGTCGACCGGGGACGGGGCGACGGCGTCGTGGGGGCGGTTCTCGAGCCCCGGCGGGAGCGGGCCGGTGACCGCGTCGCGGTAGTCCGCCGGGTCGAGGAACACCTGCTGGGTGCAGCCGCCGGCCGAGCCCACGGCGAGCAACCCGGCCAGCGCCCGTTTGACCCACCGCTTGCCGCTCATCGCGTCCCCCCGTCCCGGCCCGCGCGACGCACCCGGACATCCCCCGACCCCGGAGTGCTTCCCACCACCCCATCGGCAGGCGGCCGGGGGCGACTTGAGCGGTCGTGCGGGTCGGGTCGGTTTTTCCGGGCGTCGGGCGCGAAGTTGGGCGGTGTGGCGGGAACGGCTCAAGTCACATAGCCCCCGGCTTGCCGGGGGTTTTCAAGCACCCCCGGCAAGCCGGGGGCTATGTGCTGGGGCGGGGCGGCGCGACCGCGACGACCGGCAGCCCGAGGAGCCGCTTGAGCGGGATCAACTCGCCCACATCGTTCCCCTCGACCCGGTGCCCGAGCCACTGCAGGGCGTACCCGGCGACGACCGCCCCGACCCCCCAGTACCAGTCGGTGAGGAACAGGAGCGGGACGCCGGCGACGGCGAGCGGGATGCCGACAAGGTGGATCGCGAAGTTGAACGGGTGTTGGTGCCGGGCGAGCCAGTTCCGGCGGGCGCGGGCGGCGAGGGCGAGGACCCGGCGGGCGATGGGGAAGCTCATGGCGACAGGGTACGCGCGCCGGAGTCGCGGGCAACCTGGGGTTGATTTCAAACGACCGTTGGGTATATTTCAAACGTCTGTTGGGCACGGACCGCGGGGGCCAGATGGGTCGGAGGTTGTCCCGAGTGGCGCGAACCCGGCGGCCGGCCGCCCCGGCGGCGGACGGGCCGGACGCCCGCGGCCGGCTGCTGGAGGCCGGGCAGGCGGCGTTCGCCGACCGCGGGTTCGACGGGGCGACCGTCCGGGACATCTGCCGCCGGGCCGGGGTGAACATCGCCGGGGTGACCTACCACTTCGGCGGCAAGGAGGGGCTGTACGTCGAGGCGGTGAAGCACGCCCACACGTGCGCCGCCCGGATGAACGACTTCCCGGCCCCGCCCCCGGGCACCCCGCCGGTCGAGAAGCTGCGGGTCTTCATCCGGGAGATGGTGGCCCGGATGCACGCCCCGGCGAGCACCACCGCGATGAAGCTGATGATGCGGGAGATGGCCGACCCCGGGCGGGCCGCCGGGGTGGTGGTGGACGAGTTCATCCGCCCGGTCGCGTTCGCCCTCCGCGGCATCCTGCGGGAGTTGCTCCCGGGGTTGGACGAGCCGCGGCTGCTGGCGACCGGGTTCAGCGTGATCGGCCAGATCCTCTTCTACCGGCAGAACCGGCCGGTGTCGGAGCTGATCTTCGGGAAGGCGGCGGTCGACGCGCTGGACGCGGGCCTGGTGACGGACCACGTCACCCGGTTCACCCTGGCGGCGCTGGGCCTGGCGGAGCCGGTCGGGTCTTCACCCCGAAGGGGTGGGACAGCGTAGCCCGGGGCAACGCCCCGGGTATGCGTGGTCGTGGTTCATGCACCCTGAAGGGGTGCGACACGGCGTTGTCCCAGCCCTTCAGGCTGGATGGTGGTTGGTGTCGCCGCCCCGGGGAGTTGCCCCGGGCTACGCTGTCCCACCCCTTCGGGGTGAAGACCCGAGGCCGTCATGAACTGGGTCGCCCTGAAGATGCTGACCGGGGACACGTCGAAGTACCTCGGGATCGTGTTCGGGGTCAGCTTCGCCGCCCTGCTGATGGCCCAGCAGAGCGCGATCTTCTGCGGGCTGATGCGGAACACCACCAGCCAGATCCGGGACATCCAGGGCGGCGACCTGTGGGTGATGGACCGGAACGTCCAGTTCATCGACGACACCAAGCCGATGAGCGAGAACGTCCTGTACCGGGTCCGCGGGGTGGACGGGGTGCGGTGGGCGGTCCGGCTGTACAAGGGGCTGGCCCGGGCCCGCCTCCAGGACGGCAACTTCCAGCAGGTGATCCTGATCGGGGTGGACGACGCGACGCTCACCGGCGCCCCGGCGGTCGAGCAGGGGAAGTTGCTCCACGGCAAGCTGGAGGACCTGCGGCAGCCGGACGCGGTCATCATGGACGAGTTCGGGTGGCGGTACCTGCACGGGGACGAGCCGTTCGCGCCGGGCAAGACGATCGAGATGAACGACAAGCGGGCGGTGGTGGTGGGGCTGGCGAAGTGCAACCCGACGTTCCAGACGTTCCCGATCCTGTACTGCACCTACACCCAGGCGGTGAGGTACGTCCCGCAGGAGCGGAAGACGCTCACCTTCGTGCTGGCGAAGGCGGACGACGGGGTGTCGCCGGCGGAGTTGTGCCGGCGGATCGGGGAGCAGAATCCGGACCTCCAGGCGCTGACCGACGAGCAGTTCTTCTGGACCACCATCGGGTACTACCTGAAGCGGACCGGCATCCCGATCAACTTCGGGATCACGGTGGCGCTCGGGTTCTTCGTCGGGTGCGCGATCGCCGGGCAGACGTTCTACCTCTTCACGGTCGAGAACCTGAAGCAGTTCGGGGCCCTGAAGGCGATGGGGGTGAGCAACCTCCGGCTGACCCGGATGGTGCTGCTCCAGGGCCTGGTGGTCGGGGTGATCGGGTACGGGCTGGGGATCGGCGGGGCGGCGCTGTTCGGGTTCGTGTTCGAGCGGGTGGTGACGAACGCCCCGCCGGCGTTCTACTTCCCGTGGCAGATCCTGGCGATCACCGGGGCGGCGGTGGCGGTGATCATCGCCGTGTCCGCGGCGGTGAGCCTGCGGCGGGTGCTGTTCCTGGAGGCCGGGGTGGTGTTCCGGTGACCCGGGCGAACCGCGACCGTCAGGGAGCGGGTGTCCCTCAAGGTCACCGACACCCGCTCCCTGACGGTCGCGGTTCGCCCGGGTCAGCCGTGCAGGTGACGGTCGAGGAACGCGAGGTACGCTTCTTGTTTCGCGGGGACGCCGCCGTGGTCGCGCGACAGCCGCCGGTAGTCGTCCAGGAGCATCAGCCGGCGGCGGCGCGGGCGGCCGAACCGTGGGACGTTGACCACGAACGCGGAGTCGCCGGGGGCCCAGTCGGCCCGGCCGGTCGCCGGGTCGCGGAACACCCGCAGCCCGAGCACCCAGCCGACCCTGCAGGCGAAGGTGAACATCGTGGTGGCGAAGTTCCCGAGCGAGTACGCGATCAGCGCCTTGCGCGGCGGGCCGTCGGCGTCGAGGGTGGCGTCCGCCGCGAGCGGCCGGGCCGGTTCGGGCAGGCGCTGTTCGTAACCGTTGAGGCACAGCACCTCGCACGGCTGCGGGACGTGCGGGTGGGTACCGAGCACGACGTCGGCCCCGAGCCGGACGACCTCGTGCCCGACCCGCATCACCCCGGGGTCCGGGTAGTACTCGAACTCGTACCCCCAGTGGAGGGCGACGACCCGCAGGTCGCACCCGTCGGCGGTCATACCCGCGAGCGCCCGGCGGAGGTCCGGGAGGTCGATCTTCGTCCCCGGGGCGAACACCCCCGCCGGCAGGGCGTTCAGGTGGACGTTCGGGTTCGCGGAGACGAACGAGTTCAGGCCCCACGCGGCGGCGTAGAACCCCCACCGCAAGCCGCCGGCCTCGAACACCGCGTAGGGCCTGGCGGCCGGGTCGAACCGGACGCCGGAGTGCGGGATGCCGAGTTCGTCCAGCAGGGCGAGGGTGTCCCGGGCGCCGGGTTCCCCGCGGTCGAGGGCGTGGTTGTTCGCGGTCGACAGGGCCGTGAAGGTGCTCCGGCCGTCCGGCCGGCGGAACGCCCGGACCAGGTTCGGGTGCGAGTTGAACGTCAGGTAGTCGGGGAAGAACTTCGGCACCTTGAACCGCGGGGAGATGACCGACTCGAGGTTGCCGAGGACGGCGTCGTGGGCGTTCAGGTGGGCGAGCAGGTTCGGGTCGAGGAAGTCGTCCCACCCGTCGCGGATCCACATGATGTCGCCGACCAGGGCGAGGCGGGCGGTTCTGTCGGGGGCGGGTTGGTCGCGGAGGCGGCGGAGGAGTTGCCGCTGGGCGTCGAAGTGCCGGACCGCCTCCGCCGGGGCCGACCGCTTCTTGTAGACGGCCTTGCGGAAGTACGAGAACGTGTTCAGGACCGCGTCGCGAAACGGCAGGTCCTCGACCCGCAGCCGCTCCCACCTTCGGAGGCCGGACTCGGGGGTGAACCGGTGCGGGAAGCGGTCGGACATGGCGGCGGGACCAGGGGGCCGGGGGCCACTCCATGATATCGGCGAGCAACGCGGGTGCCGTGACACTCCCCTCCCGCCCGGGTTCCGGGTCGGGGGCGGCGGTCCGGCTGGCCGGGGTGAGCAAGGTGTTCGGCACGGACGCGACCAGGACGGTCGCCCTGGCGGACGTGTCGCTCGACCTCCCGTACGGGGAACTGGTGCTGCTCGTCGGCCCGTCCGGGTGCGGGAAGACGACCCTCATCTCGGTCGTCGCCGGGCTGCTCGACGCGACCCGCGGGGAGGTCGAGGTGCTGGGCGAGAACCTCTCCCGGATGGGCGGCGGGCGGAAGGTCCGGTTCCGCGGCGAGAACATCGGGTTCGTGTTCCAGCAGTACAACCTGCTCCCGGCCCTGACGGCGGTCGAGAACGCCTGCGTCCCGCTCCTGATCGCCGGCGTCCCGCGGCCGCGGGCGGTCGCGAGGGCGACCGAGCTGCTCGTCGCGGTCGGGATGGAGCCGCACCTGAAGAAGTACCCGACGCAGTTGTCCGGCGGGCAGCAGCAGCGGGTGGCGATCGCCCGGGCCCTGGTCCACGGGCCGCGGCTGCTGGTGTGCGACGAGCCGACCGCGGCCCTGGACGCGGCCAGCGGGCGGACGGTGATGGGGCTGATCCGCCAGGTCGCGGTGCAGCCGGACCGGGCGGTCGTCGTCGTGACGCACGACAGCCGGGTGTACGACTTCGGCGACCGGATCGTGCGGATGGCGGACGGCAAGATCGAGGGCGTCGAGAGGAAATCCGCGGCCGTTTAGGGCGTTCCTTGGACCGCGGCCGTCTCGGCCGCTGCTTTGGAGCGCGAAGCAGCGGCCGAGACGGCCGCGGTCCAGGGGTGGCCGGCCGTTCAAGGGGGGTTGCCCGTGCTGACACGATACCTGTTGCCGGCGGTGGCGGTGGCGTCGTTCTCGTTCGCCGTCGTCCAGATGGTGAAGTCGGAGCAGAAGCCGCCGCCGGCCAGCCCGCCGGTCGACCCGGGGAAGTCGCCGTTCGGCCGGCAGGTGTCGGGGGCCGGGATCGTCGAGCCGGAGACGGAGAACATCGCCGTCGGCACCCACCTGCCGGGGGTGGTGAACGCGGTGCACGTCCGGGTGCACCAGGAGCTGAAGGCCGGGGACCCGCTGTTCGAGCTGGACGACCGGCAGCTGCGGGCCGAGCTTCTCGCCCGGAAGGCGGCGCTGCGGAGCGCCGAGGCGCAGGCGGCGAAGCTGAAGCAGCAGCCGCGGCCGGAGGAGGTGCCGCCGCTCCTCGCCCGGGTGGCGGAGGCGAGGGCCAACCTGGAGGACAGGGAGGCGATGTACGCCCGGGTGCGGACCACCCCGGCGATCTCGGCCGAGGAGGTGAACAACCGGAAGGCGGCGGCCGAGGTGGCGAAGGCGCAGGTCGAGAAGGCGGAAGCCGAGTTGTCCCTGGCCAGGGCCGGGGCGTGGCAGCCGGAGAAGGACATCGCGGCCGCCGCGGTCGCGCAGGCCAAGGCGCAGGTACGGGCGACCGAGACGGAGCTGGAGCGGCTGAAGGTGCTCGCCCCGCGGGTCCCGAAGCCGGACGTGAGCCTGGCCCGGCCGGCGATCCCGGACGAGGACCTGGTGCGGTTCCAGGTGCTGCAGGTGAACGTCCGGCCGGGGGAGTACGTCGGGGCGGCCCCGGGCACCCCGCTCTTGGTCCTCGGGACGGTCGGCCGGCTCCACGTCCGGGTGGACATCGACGAGAACGACATCGGCCGGTTCCGGGTGGGGATGAAGGGCGTCGCGGCCCCGCGGGGGGCGCCCGGCAAGACGTACCCGATCTCGTTCGTCCGGGTCGAGCCGTACGTGATCCCGAAGAAGTCGCTGACCGGCGGGAACACCGAGCGGGTGGACACCCGGGTGCTGCAGGTGATCTACAAGATCGACGACCTGGCCGCCCGCCCGTACGTCGGGCAGCAGCTCGACGTGTCGCTGTCGGCGTCGGAGTAGTCCAGGTTCCAAGTTCCAGGTTCCAAGTTTCCGGCCCCGCACTTGGCGGGACGGCCGGCAGGCCGGAAACTGTCTTCAACTTGGAACCTGGAACTTGGAACCTGGAACCCGAAGCCATGATCGCGCCGTCCATCCTGTCCGCCGACTTCTCGCGCCTCGGGGACCAGGTCCGGGAGGTGGAGGCGGCCGGGGCCGACCGGGTCCACGTCGACGTGATGGACGGGCACTTCGTCCCGAACCTGAGCATGGGTTCGGTGGTGGTGAAAGGGCTGCGGCCCACCACCCGGCTGCCGCTGGAGGTCCACCTGATGGTCGAGGACCCGGGGCGGTTCCTGGACGGGTTTGTGGCGGCCGGGGCGGACACCCTGATCGTCCACCTGGAGGTCCACCCGGACCCGCGGCCGATCCTCGACCACATCCGCCGCGGGCTGGGGAAGAAGGTCGGGCTGGCGTTCAACCCGGACCTGCCGGTGGCCCGGGTCGAGCCGTTCCTGCGGGACATCGACCTGGCGCTGTGCATGACGGTGTTCCCGGGGTTCGGTGGGCAGGCTTACATCCCGGAGAGCACCGCCCGGGTGCGGGAGCTGCGGGACCTGGTCGACCGGCACAACCCGGCCTGCGAGATCGAGGTGGACGGGGGGATCGACGCGGCCACCATCCCGCTCGCGGCCGGGGCCGGGGCGACGGTGTTCGTGGCCGGGAGCGCGGTGTTCGGGGCGAAGGCCGGGCCGGCGGCGGCGGTGAAGGAGCTGGGGCGGCTGGCCGCGGCCGCGAAGGCCGGCTGACCGGGGGGCGAGCGATGGGGCAGACGGACGACCGGGGCGACTACCCGTGGTGGGTGCGGGTGAGCCTGTTCGGGAGCCGGACCCGCAGCCGGGTGATGAGTTACTTCTGGATGAGCCTGATCTTCTGCCCGGTGTGCCTCGGCATCGGGCTCTGGCTGCTGGCGGAGTCGCCGGTGTTCAAGGTCAGCGCGTGGATGTTCCTCGCCGCCGGGGTGCTGTTCGTCCCGGCGGCGCTGCTGTACTGGTTCTCCGTCCGCTGGGTCGACCGGAACGGCCGGTGGCCGGCGGCGGGCCGCTAGCGTCTCGAACCGTGGAGAGCAGTGCCATGGTCCGGATCGGGATCGTCGGGGTCGGGTTCATGGGCCGGATCCACTTCCTCGCCGCCCGGCGGCTGACCGGGGGGAAGGTGACGGCGGTGTGCAGCCGGGACCCGGCCAAGCGCGCCGGCGACTGGACGAACACCCGCGGGAACTTCGGCCCCGAGCCCGGCCGCGTCGACCTCACCGGGGTGAAGGCCTACGCCGACTTCGCCGACCTGCTCGCCGACCCGGATGTCGACCTGGTCGACATCTGCACCGTCACCGACCAGCACGCCGCGCTCGCCGTTCGGGCGCTGGAGGCCGGCAAGCACGTCCTGGTCGAGAAGGCCATCGCCCTCACCCCGGCCGACGCCGACGCGATGGTGTCGGCCGCGAAGGCGGCCGGCAGGCTGCTCATGGTCGCCCACGTCCTGCCGTTCTTCCCGGAGTTCCGGTACGCCGCCGAGGCGGTCCGCGGCGGGCGGCACGGCAGGGTCCTCGCCGCCCACTTCCGGCGGGTGATCGCCCGGCCGGACTGGTCCGCAGACATGGGCGACGCGGCCAAGACCGGCGGCCCGGCCGTCGACCTGCACATCCACGACACCCACTTCATCGGGCTGGTGTGCGGGGTGCCGAAGGAGGTGTTCGCCGTCGGCACCGTCGAGAAGGACGCGGTCACCCACCTGACCACGTCGTACCTGTACGGCCCCGGCGGGCCGGCGGTGACGTGCTCCAGCGGGGCGCTGACCATGCCCGGCCGGCCGTTCGCCCACGGGTTCGAGATCTTCCTGGAGCAGGCGACCCTGGTCTACGACTCGGGCGGCGTCCCGCTCACCCTCCTCACCGCCGACGGGAAGGCGTCGCACCCGGAGCTGCCCGGCGGCGGCGACCCGCTCAGCGCGTTCGCCGACGAGCTGCAAGCCGCCGCCGACGGCGTCGCGAGCGGCACGGAACCGGACCTGCTGTCCGGCCGCCTGGCCCGCGACGCCCTGGTCCTGTGCCACCGCGAGTGCGAGTCGGTGAGGGCCGGCAAGCCGGTCGCCGTGGCGTGACAGGCCGGTCCGAGCCGGAAGCGTGAGTGACGGGTCTGGCCCGGCCGTCGCTCACGCTTCCGGGTCGGGCGACCCCTTCCCCATCTTCCCCCGCTTCCGCGACCGGAACCGGCCCCGCCACTTCAACCCCTTCCCGCCCCGTCAACCTGTAACGGTTGGCGCGGTCCCGCGGGTCCTGTCGATCTGACGCGACAGGACGATCCGGCGGGACGCGGGGGGCGGGCGATGACCGGGCGCTACGGGCTGTTCGCGGCGGTGGCGGCGGCCGCCCTCGCCGGGCCGGGCTGCGTGTGCTGCGGGAACCACGGGCACCGGGCGGCCCGGGAGGTCGGGCCGGACTGCGAGGTGCCGTGTTGCCAGCGGAACCAGGTGTACGTGTTCGCCGTCGGCGGCCTCGACCCGGCCGGCCTGCTGGCGCTCGGGGCGTTCCGGGACGGGTTGAACGGGCACGGGTTCGAGAAGGTCGGCACCGGCCAGGCGGTCCACGCCGGGTGGATGGCCAAGGAGATGCGGCGGGTCCGGGCCGACAACCCGAACGCGGTGTTCGTCCTGGTCGGGGTCGGCGGCGGCGGGCCGGCGGCGGCCAAACTCGCCGCCGGGGCGGTCGCGGACGGGCTGCCGGTCGCCGGGTTCGTCCGGGTCGGGGACGGGAAGCCGGTCGACCCGCCGGCCGGCGTCCGGACGCTCGCGCTGTGCGGCCCGGCGGCGGCGGCCGAGACGGTCGCCGCGGTGGCCGGGCTGTTGAACGAGGTGGCGGCGAACACCGCCGCCCCGCCGCCGCAGGGGCCGGAGTTCTGGACCTACCCGCACGCCACCCCCGGTCGGCCCGAACTCGAACCGGGCCCCGACCCGGACTGGGCGTTCCTGTTCGACCGGCCCGGCGGGACGACCCCGGCCATCGCCGCCCCGGCCGCCGCGCCCGTCGCCCCGGGGACCGTCGTGCCGGTGTCGGCCGGCGCCCGCCCCTGACGTCCTGGACCGCGGCCGTCCCGGCAGCGGCTTCGGGGGTCGGGTGCGGTATCATGCCCGGATGAAGCTGAAGCAGCGGCCGGAGGACTTCCGCGTCGAGGAGCTGACCGCCGCGGCCGGCGGGGACGCCGGGGAGTTCGCGTTCTACCGGCTCGACAAGACCGGGTGGACCACCCCGGACGCCCTGGCCGCGGTCCGCCGCCGGTGGAACGTCGACCACCGCCGGTTGAGCTACGGCGGGCTCAAGGACCGGCACGCGGTCACCCGCCAGTACCTCACGATCTTCCGCGGCCCGCGGCGGGACCTGGCCCACGAGCGGGTCGCCGTCACCTACCTCGGCCAACGCCCCGAGCCGTACACCTCTCGGGACATCACCGCCAACCGCTTCGTCGTCGTGCTGCGGGCGATGAGTGACACCGTGGTGTCACGGGTCGCGGCGGCGCTGGAAGAGGTGCGGGACGCGGGCCTGCCGAACTACTTCGACGACCAGCGGTTCGGGTCGGTCGGCGACCCGCCGCGGTTCGTCGCCCGGGAGATGGTGTCCGGGCGGTTCGAGGACGCGCTGAGGCTCGCGCTGACCGCCCCCTACGAGTTCGACCGGGCCGACGCGAAGCGGGAGAAGGCGGCGCTCACCCGCCTGTGGGGCGACTGGCCGGCGCTGAAGGCGCAACTCCCGAAGGGCCACGCCCGCAGCCTGGTCGACTACCTCGTCACCCACCCGACCGACTTCAAGGGGGCGGTCGCCCGCCTCCGGCCGGAGCTGCAGGGGCTGTACCTGTCGGCGTACCAGAGCTTCTTGTGGAACCGGATGCTCGCGGCGTGGCTGGCCCGCACGCTCCCGCCGGCCGACCTCGGGTCGGTCGAGTTGAAACTCGGCCGGGTGCCGGTGCCGCTCCGCATGCCGGACGAGAAGCGGGCGGAGTGGGAAGGGCTGTCGCTGCCGCTGCCGAGCGCCCGGGTCAAGCCGGAGCCGGGGGCCGCGTGGGCGGGCCTGGCCGAGGAGGTGCTGCGGGCCGAGGGGCTGACGCTGGCGGAGTTGAAGGTGAAGGGGATGCAGAAGCCGTTCTTCGGCAAGGGCGACCGGGCCGGGTGCGTCCGGCCCGCGAACCTCGCCCACGCGGCCGACGCCGACGACCTGAATGCCGGCCGGCGGAACCTCACGTTGGCGTTCGACCTGCCGCGCGGCAGCTACGCCACGATGTTGGTGAAGCGGGTGACGGCAGCGTCGTAGGGTGCGGTCGAGCCGGGCGCTTCGCCCGGCGACGACGCACCACGCGGTCCCGGTGCGTCGCCGCCGGGCGAAGCGCCCGGCTCGACCGCACCCTACGGGCCGCGCCGGTCAGAAGTCGCCGGCGGTGATGACCTCCCGGCCCTGCATGGTGATCAGGGCGGCGAACGTGCGGATGTTCACCTGGGTGGTGATGTAGCGGTTCGACCCGTCGGCGAAGACGGCGTTCATCCCGCCCGTGTGGAAGGCGTACGGCTCGTTGTTGTTCGAGCAGTTCAGCGGGCACGGGCCGGGGCAGGTCAGCCCGTCGAAGGCGAACCCGTGGAGCGGGATCTCGGTCGCCGGGTCGGCCCACGCGGCCCCGGTGATGATGCCGTTCGCCGGGACGTTCGCGTTGTTGCACCCGTCGTCGTGCGGCGCCGGGCCCGGGATCCGGTTCCGGACGAAGTGGCGCGGCCGGCCGGCGTCCTCGATGATCATCAGGCAGTTCGAGGTGCCGTCGTCGATGTCCACGACCCGGGTCCCCTGGCCCGGGGTCATGACCGCCTTGTTCCGCGGGGCCGGGGTCGAGGCCACCAGCGCCGGGCTGACGCCCATCAGCTCCGGGGCCACCGCCCCGATCGCGGCGTAGTCGCCGACCGCCGGGGCGTCGGGGTTGGTCGACCCGTCCGACCGGCGGTTCGGGTCGAGCGGGGTGGACGGGCAGGTGAACGTCTTGACCGCCGTCCGGATCGCCGCCCGGTTCTCGGCGGCGTTCCACGTCCGGTCCTTCCGGTACAGGCTGTGGACGTTGTCCTGCTCGATGTACTGCAGCATCAGGGCCGTCCAGTTGTGCCGCACCTCGGTGGCGCCGGAGCCGATGACGAGCTGGCTCGGGGGGAGCCGCTTGTGGGTCACCTCGTAGTGGATCAGCCCCAGCCCGATCTGCCGGAGGTTGTTCGCACACTTCGACCGGGCGGCGGACTCCCGGACCTTCTGGACCGCCGGCATCAGGAGGCCGACCAGGAGGGCGATGATGGCGATCACGACCAGCAGCTCGATCAGCGTGAAGGCGCGGCGGCGGGTCGGGGACATCGGGACCTCCGGGGGTGAGGATCAACGCGCGGCGCGGCCGTCGGGCGGGGTGCGAGTCCGGGACGGGCCGCACACCATTTTGCCCGCCGACCCGGTCGCGCGGCCAGGGGAATCCGCCCGCTATTTCTTCCCGGCCAGGTCCCGGAACGCCCCGAGCAGGATCGGGGCGGCGTCCGGGCCGACGCTGTTCTCCTCCCCGTACTGGGCCTTCTTCAGCCCGTAGCAGTACGGGGCCTTCTCGTCCCACTGCCGCCGCGGGATGATGTACCCGACCTCGTCGTTCGCCAGCCCGATCAGCATCCGGTGCTTCCCCCTCAGCTGGGCGTACACCGCCGGCTCGGCCGGGGCGTCCGGGAAGTCGGCCCCGGGGTCGGCCGGGTCCTGCACCTTGCCGAGCACCAGCTCCGGGTAGATCTCGCCCGGGATCGCCGCCACCTCCAACTCGCCGAGCTTCAGGTACCCGACCTCCGTCCTCACCGCCAGCGGCTTGCTCGCGTCCTTCGTCGGCTTCCACTCCTTCGGGGTCGGGTCGCTGTCCCACGGGTACAGGTCGCGGTCCAGCACCCCGGCCGCCCACCCGAGGTGGTACAGCTTGTTCGCCACCGGCAGGAGCACCGCGCGGGTGCGGACCTGGAACGGGGTCAGGGTCACCGGGACCGCGGCCTTCAGCGCCCGGTCGGCCAGGCGGCCGACCAGCTCCCCGTACCGCCCGGTCTTCTCGAACGTGCCGTCTGCCAGCTCCTTCCCGGCGGTGTCGGTGACCCGCAGCTTGAGCGTCGTCATCAGCCCGCCGACCGTCCCGCTGAAGTACGCCACCGGGCACTCCTGGGACTCCCGCAGGTGCTTGACGGTGTAGTACGGGAAGTCGGCCGACACCTCGGTGTTCTTCGCCGCCAGCGCCTCCGGGTGCATGTTCCACTGGACCAGCACCCCGACCGGCTTACCGGTCTTCGGGTCCTCGAACCGCAAGGCCACCAGCTCGTCGTGCTTCACCTCCGGCAGCCGGCTGTCGAGGATCAGGGTCGGGTCGGACGCGGCCCCGATCTTGGCGGCGGCGGGCGTGCGGGCCTTGTCGGCGGCGGTGACGGCGTCGACGCACCCGGCCTCGACCCGCTTCAGGTAGTCCGGGTCGACGCCGGACTTGAACGGGTTCGGCCCCCACAGCCCCATCGTGTCCGGCCCCTCGTGGTTGTGGGTGGCGGACACGAGGACGTACCGGAACCCCGGGAGCTTCGCCCGCACCCGCTCGACGGTCGGCAGGAACAGCCCGACCACGTCGACGGTGACCAGGGCGATCTTGTCGTCCCCGTCGGCCAGGACGACCGCCCGGGCCATGATCGGGTCGTGGACCTTGGTGGCCGGGCGGTTGTGCCCGAACCCGGCCAGGTAGACCGGCTTCTTGCCCAACTCCGGGCTGACGTCCGCCTCGCCGAAGCCGACGGTGAGGTCGCCGGCGGGCACGGCCGGGGCGAAGGCGAGGAGGGCGGCGACGGGGAGGATCGGTCGCATGGGTGTCACCAAAGTTGCCCCCGGAGGGGGCGGCGGGGTCTTCACCTCTCCCCAGCGGGGAGAGGTGGGGCTGGTGCGGCCGCCCTCGACGCCGCCGACCCGCGTCGCCATCGTGAGGTCGGCCTTACTCGCACTCCCGCATGTACCGGATGCTCTCCCGGGCGATGGTGTCCGGGTCCGGGGAGTAGTCGAACACCTCGACCGACACCCACCCGCCGTACCCGACGTCCCGCAGCGCCGCGAAGATCGGCTTGAAGTCGGTCGCCCCGAACCCGGGGCCGCGCTTGTTCGGGTCGTTCGCGTGGAAGTGGTGGAAGAACTCCCGGTTCGCCCGGATCACGTCCGGGGTCGGGGCCGCCTCCGCCGACATCGCCTTCACGTCCAGGTGCAGCCTCACGAACGGGTGGCCGAGCCGGCGGCACAGGGCCGCCCCCTCGGCCGCCGTGTTCATGAAGTTCGTCTCCGCCGGGGTGAGCGGCTCCAGGCACAGGTACACCCGGCCGCGCTCCAGCGCCGGCAGGCAGTGCGACAGGGTGTCCACGGCGAAGTCGTCGGCCGCGGCCCGGGTGTGGCCCTCGGGCACGTTCCGCTGCACCGGCGAGCCGAGCACCAGGACGTCGCCGCCGAGGTCGGCCGCGGCGGTGGCCAGTTCCGCCAGGTACTCGCCGGTCCGCCGCCGCACCGCCGGGTCCGGCGAGGTGAGGTGGAACCCCTCGGTCTTCGCCAGCAGCCAGTGCAACCCGATGATCCGCACCCCCGCGGCCTCGGCCTGGCGGCGCAGCTCCGAGCGGCGGGCGGCGGACACGTCGGTGATCCGCGGGGCTAGGGTGAACGGGGCGACCTCCAGCCCGGTGTACCCGAGCTCGGCGACCCGGCCGCACACCCGGGCGTGGTCCCACCCGTCGAACGTCTCGTTGCAGATCGCGTACCTCACGGCAGGGTCACCTCCGCGGCCCGCTTGGCGGACGGGTCGTACAGGGTCAGCCTCACCTTCGGCCGGCCGGCGGCGGCCTTGTAGAACTCGGCCGGGGCGCCGACCGGGGTGCCGTCGACGTGGGTCACCAGCCACGCCCGCGGGTCGTCCCCGAGCGGCTTGAACCTGGCCGCCGCCGGGGAGTCGGGGACGGCCTCCCGCACGGCCACCCCGCCCTTCTCCTCCCGCACCTCCCGGTCCGGGTGCTGGGCGAGCATGCTCCCGTAGTCCACCCGCAGCCCGAACACCGGGTCCGGGCGGACGGAGGCGAGGTACGGCTGGTCGTGGCGGAACTTCGCCAGGGTGACGACCAGCGGCACTGTCCTCCCGTCCCGGCTCACCTCCACCTCCACCCGCGACCCGGCGAGGGCCGACCCGACGTGCAGGAGGAGGTCGTCGAACGACGCGACCCGGTGACCGCCGACCCGCTCGATCCGGTCCCCGGGCCGCATCCCGGCCGCCCAGGCGGGCCCGTCTCGGGTCGGGTTCACGACCGTGCTGGTCTCGTCCACCGGGCGGACCCCGAGGAACCCGTACTCGACCTCCTCCCCGCGGCGGAGCACCCCGACCACCTTGCGGAAGTACTCGTCCGCCGGGACGGCGTACCCGGGGCCGAACTCCGCCCCCCACCCGGCGGCGGCCGCGTTCGTCAGCCCGATCAACTCCCCGGACAGGTTCAGCAGTGCCCCGCCGGTCACCCCGGCGTGCGGCTTCACATCGTACTCCAGGAACGTCCCGTACTCGGTGTGCCGGAGCGGGGTCTTCTTCGGGACTGGCTTCGGCGGGGCGTACCGCACCCCGGTCACGCTCCCGAACGGGTTCGCCGGCTCCCCGAGGCGGCCCTGGGCGGCGGAGTACGGGCGGGCCAGCAGGACGCACAGCTTGCCGGGGAACACCGTCGCCTTGCCGGCCTTCCCGTCGGCCGTCCGCACGTCGGCGATCGTGACCGCCTGGAGCTTCGGCGGCGGGGTGAGGAGCTTGAGCACCGCGAGGTCGCTGCGGGCGTCGGCGGCGTGGACATCGGCGTAGGAGCCGGTCAGCTTCCCGCCCTCGCCGTGCAGGTGGACGTACACTTTGGTCGCCCCGTCGATGACGTGGTACGGGGTGAGGACCAGGCCGGCCGCGTCGACCACCACCCCGCCGGCGTACCCGTGGTCGGAGATCGCCCGCGGCTCCTTCAGGTCGAGGGCCTTGGCCAGGGCCTTCCGCTCGGCCGACGGCTTGTCCCCCTCGAACGCCTTCGGGTCGAACCCGCCGAGCTTCCACGGGGCGTCGGCCGGCGGCTTCCCGTGGTGGGCGGACTTCGACACCACGACGGTGGCGACGCTCGGGCCGGCGACCTCGGCCGTCTTCTTCAGCTGCGCCTCGAACGCCGCCAGCACCTGGGCGTGGGTCGGCTCCTGCGCCCGCCCGTCGGAGGGCGCCGCGAGGGCGAAGAACGTCAGTAGACCGAGGCCCGAACGCATGAGCACCTCCGGGGGAACGACGCTTCTGCGAAGCGTCGCTAACCGTGTGACTTCACCGCGTTGACGTAGGCTTCGAAGTTCGCCACCGGGGTGCCCTTGTCCACCCCGTGGTTCAGGTTCACGATGTGCCGCCGGCCGCCGCCGGCGGCCACGCACGCCCGCACCGCCGCCGTCACCTGCTCCGGGGTGCCGGTCCGCAGCACCTCCTCGTCGACGTTCCCCTGGAAGACGAGGTGGGGGTACTCCCGGCGGGCAGCCGCCAGGTCGTGCCGCTTCCCGAGACTGACCACGTCCGCCCCGGCCGTGCACATCCGGTCGAGGTACGGGCCTTCCTTAACGAACAGGATCCGCGGCACCCCGGTCGCCGCGGCCAGGATGCGGGCGTGGTGCGCCTGCGCCCACGGCTCGTACTCCGCCGGTGTCAGCGCCCCGGCCCACGAGTCGAACAGTTGGTACACGTCCGCCCCGTCGGCGATCAGGGTGTTCAGGAACCCGACCGTCGCGGCCGACAGCCGTTCCAACAGCCCGTCCCAGACGGCCGGCTGCTCGGCGGCGAACCGGCGGGTGGCGGCCACGTCCTTGCCGGTGCCGACGCAGTAGGTGGCGACGGTGAACGGGGCGCCGGCGAACGCGATCACCGGCAGCTCGCCGCGCAGCTCCTCCTTCACGCGCTTCAGGAGCTGCCGGATGTGGGCGTAGCTTTCCGGCGACGGGTCGGGGTTGAGGCGGTCGAGGTCGGCGCGGGTGCGGACCGGGCGGTCGGGGGTGGGGCCGGCCCCGGTCTTCAGCTCGAACGGCAGCCCCATCGCCACCGGCAGGGTGGTGATGTCGTAGAAGAGGATGACCGCGTCGACCCCGAAGCGGACCGGGCAGAGCGACCCCCGGGTGCTGGCCTCGACATCTTCGGAGAAGGCGTAGAAGGACTTGCCGGCCCGGACGGCCCGGAACTCCGGGTCCCACCGCCCGGCCTGCCGCATCGCCCAGACCGGCGGCCGCTCGACCGGCTCCCCGCGGGCCGCCCGGACGAGTAGGTGAGGTGAGGACGGCTGCGGCATCGGCTGGGTCTGGTAGGGTGTGTCGCGGGTCGCGCTTCGCGACCCGACGACGCACCGGGGGTCGCGGGTGCGTCGTCGGTCCGAAGCGGACCTCGACACACCCTACAGCGGCTTCCTTCCAACATACAGGGTGGCGATGCCGAAGGTGAGCGGGCGAAACGTCACGTCGGTCAGCCCGGCGGCCGTCAGCCGGGCGGCGAGGGCCTCGTAGTCCGGGAACGCGAGCACGCTCTCGGGCAGGTAGCGGTACGCGCTCTCCTTGTTCCGGCACAGGATCTGGCCGGCGAGCGGCAGGGCGTACCGGAAGTACCACCGGTAAAGCCGACCGAGGAGCCAGTGCCGCGGCTTCGAGAACTCCAGGATCGCCACCCGGCCGCCCGGCCGCACCACCCGCACCATCTCGGCCAGGCCGGCGTCCGGGTCGGTGATGTTCCGCAGCCCGAACGCCACGCTCACGAGCTGGAACACGTCGTCGGGGAAGGGGAGGGCCTGGGCGTCCGCCTCGACGAACCGGACCCGGTCCGCCGCCCCGGCGGCCGCCGCCTTCTTCGCGGCCCGCACCAGCATCTCGTGGCAGAAGTCGGCCCCGACGACGGGTACGGTTCCGCCGGCCGCCCGGTCGTAGGTGAGGGCCAGGTCGCCGGTCCCGGTGCACAGGTCGAGGACCGGGCCGTCGGCCGCGGGCCCGGGCGGGACGAGCTTCGCCGTCGTGTCGCGCCACCGCTTGTCGACGTTCAGGCTGAGGAGGTGGTTGAGGAAGTCGTACCACGGGGCGATCTGGCCGAACATCCGGCGGACGCGGGCCTCGCGCTTGTCGAGCAGGTGGTGGGGCACGGGCGGTCGGGGGTCGGGTGGACGCGGGGCACTGCGGGTCTTATTGATCCAACCGTGCCGCGGCCCGCGCGCTAACTCACCCGGAGTCCCCCGTGCTCGAGTGCAACCGGTTCGCGATCCAGGAGCACCGGAAGTTCCTGTCGTCGGTCCAGAGCTACGACATCCGGGACGGGGACACCGGGGAGGAGGTCGGGTCGGCCCGGGAGAACATCGGGGGGTTCACCCAGGCGATGCGGTGGGTCGTCAGCAAGAACCTGCTGCCGACGACGGTCGAGGTGCGGGAGAAGCCGGACGACGCCCTGGTGTTCACCATCCGCCGCGGGTTCTACGTCTTCAAGTCGCGGGTCGAGGTGCGGGACGCCCAGGGGGCGCTGGTCGGCACCTTCCGGAGCAAGTTCCTGACGATCAGCGGCGGGTTCCACGTGTACGACAAGGACGGGAACTACTTCGCCAACGTGAAGGGGCGGATGTTCGGGTTCGACTACCGGTTCCTGACCGAGGACGGGGCGGTCGAACTGGGCCGGGTGTCGAAGAAGTTCATGGGGGTGGGGGAGTTCGTCTTCTCCGCCGACCACTACTTCCTGCAGGTGAACCCGGACCTGGCCGGGCAACCGCTGGCGAAGATGCTCTTGCTGGCCGCGACGCTCGCGGTGGACCTCATCTACAAGTCGGAGTCGCGGGGCGGGCTCCCGCTCGGGGAGTGACCCGGC
>PNKH01000015.1 GCA_013822345.1 Isosphaera sp. | reverse complement strand
GGCCCTGCACAACTACCACGAGGTGAACAACCGGTTCCCGACCGGCGGGAAGGACGGGTGCGACCAGCCCCGCCACCCGGCGGTCACCGACGTGAACTGCACCGACCCGGTCCCGGCCGGGACCGACAGCTCGATCAGCGACCCGTACACCCCGACCACCGGCCCGCTCCAGGAGCAGCGGCGGGAGTGGAGCTGGGCGTACCAGATCCTGCCGTACCTGGAGCAGAGCACGCTGTTCAACACCACCAGCCACGCGACCGTCCGGCGGACCCCGGTCAAGACGTACTACTGCCCGGCCCGCCGGCCGGTCGCCCCGTACGGGAACGGGACGAACACCCCGGTGGCGAAGATGGACTACGCCGGGAACGCCGGGCGGGGGAGCGGGGACGCGAACAACCGGCACGGGGTGATCCTCCGGACCGGGAACGGGGTGGTCCGGTTCGCCGACATCAAGGACGGCACCTCGACCACCGCCCTGGCCGGGGAGAAGCGGATGAAGCTGGACAAGTTCGGGGTGTCGACCGACGACAACGAGTCGTACGCCAGCGCCGGGTGGGACACGGACGTCGTCCGGTACGCGGCCGCCGACGACGACACCGCCGTCCCCTCCGGCACCACCCTCCCCCCCGGGAACCGGGGGCCGAACGCGGATGTCAAGGTGACCGGCCCCCCGTTCGACCCGATCAACGGCGGGCTGGTCCAGTTCGGGTCGTCGCACCCCGGGGTGTGCCACTTCGTCCTGTGCGACGGGGCGGTCCGGACCGTCCGGTTCGGGGCCGACCCGACCCAGATGCGGCGGTTCACCGAGAAGGCGGACGGCGGCGTGCTGAGCCTGGAGTACTGACCCACCCGGGGAGGGTTGCCCGTGCGACGGCGGATCCTGGCGGCGGTGCTCGGCGGGGCGGTGGCCGCCCTCGGCGGGGCGGGGTGCGGCAAGTCCGACCCCCAGCCGGTCGAGGTGGACGACGAGGCGGCGGCCGCCGCGGAGGACAAGGAGCGGGCCCGGGAGATCGGCCCGGCCGAGGCCGCCGAGCGGAAGCGGCGGCTGGAGCGGGAGAAGGCCCGGAGGGACCCGGACGATTGAGGCCGGGGCGGGCCGTAGTAGCCGCAGGGTGGGCCGAGCCGGCGCTCCGCCGGCGAGTCCCACCGGGCGTCGGCGGTGGTGGGACTCGGCCGCAGAGCCGGGCTCGGCCCACCCTACCACCTAACCGGCCGCCGGCAGGCCGAACAGCGCCCGGGCGTTCCGCGCCGTCTGGTCGGCCAGTTCCCCGGCCGACACCCCCCGCACCCCCGCCAGCGCCGCCGCCGTGTGGGCGACGAACGCCGGCTCGTTCCGCCGCCCGCGGACCGGCTGCGGGGCCAGGTACGGGCAGTCCGTCTCGACCAGCAGCCGGTCGGCCGGGACCTCCTTCGCCACGTCGCGCAGGTTCTGCGCCGTCGGGTAGGTCACCATCCCGGCGAACGACACGGACAGCCCCATCCCCAGGCACGCCCGGGCGGTGTCCGCGTCCCCGCTGAACGAGTGCATCACCGCCCGGACCGGGCCGTGCCTCTCGAACCCCGCCCGCAGCACCTTCACCACGTCCGCCTCGGCCTCCCGGCAGTGGATCACGAACGGCTTGCCGAGCCGCCGGGCCAGGTCGATGTGGCGGGCGAACAGCTCCTCCTGCAGCGCGAACGGGGCCCGGTCCCAGTACCGGTCGAGCCCGGTCTCGCCGACCGCCACGACGCGCGGCTCGGTCTCGGCGAGCCGCACGACTTCCTCCCAGTCGCCGGGCCGCGCCTCCGCGGCGTGGTTCGGCTGGATGCCGACGGCCGCCACCACCAGCGGGAACCGGTTGGCGATCTCGACGGACGCGAGCGACGAGTCGCGGTCGATCCCGAGGCAGACGACCCGCTCCACCCCGGCCGCCGCGGCGCGGTCGAGGACGGCCGGCAGGTCCTTCCGGAACCGGTCGTCGAACAGGTGGGCGTGGGTGTCGATGAGCATCATTGTTTCGAGCGGTGTCGGGTCCGCCGCTTGCGGCGTTGCGGGCGCGGGCGCAACGCCGCAAGCGGCGGACCCGACCCGAAGGGGGCACGTCACCGGAACGCCCCGGCCGCGGTCGCGGCGGCGCGGGCCAGCGGGTCCCACGCCACCCCGAGCGCGAACAGCGCCGCGGCCAGGATCGCGAGGTACGCCACCGCCGCCGGCGGGGTGCGGACCGGGGCCGGGTCGGCCGGGTCGTCGAGCACCATCACCCGGACCACCTTGAGGTAGTAGTACGCGCTCAGGGCGGTGTTCACCGCCCCGACCCCGAGCAGGGCGAAGAACGCCGTCCCGAGCGGCCCCTGTCCGGCCGCGGTCGCCGCGCGGGCCGCCTCGTACACCGCCTCGAACACCTGGAACTTCCCGGCGAACCCGGCCAGCGGCGGCAGCCCCAACAGCGACAGGAGGAACACCGTCATGGTCACCGCCAGGACCGGCGCCCGCCGCACCAGCCCGCGGAACGCGGCCAGGTCTTCCGCCCCGGTCGCGTTCCGCACCAGGGCGACCACCGCGAACGCCCCCAGGTTCATCAGGAGGTACGCCGCGAGGTAGTACAGCACCCCGGCCCGGCCGGCGGCCGTCACCACCCCGACGGCCAGCAGCATGTACCCGGCGTGGGCGATGGTGGAGTACGCCAGCAGCCGCTTCAGGTTCGTCTGCCCGAACGCGGCCAGGTTCCCGACCGTCGCGGTCACCGCCCCGGCCACCCCGACCGCCAGCCCGACCGACCCCGGCACCGCCCACCCGCCGGCCGACGCGTGCAGGGTCGCCAGCACCCGCACCGTCAGGGCGACGGCCGCCGCCTTCGACGCCACCGACAGGAACCCGCCGACCTCGGCCGCCGCCCCCTCGAACACGTCCGGGCACCAGAAGTGGACCGGCACCGCGGCGAGCTTGAACCCGAGCCCGAACAGCACCAGGGCGAGCCCGGCCAGGACTGGCAGGTCGAACCCGCGGCGGGCGACCCCGGCGGCCACGTCCGGCAGGAACCCGCTGCCGAACACCCCGGCCAGCAGGGTGATGCCGTACAGCATGACGCCGCTCGCCGCGGCCCCGTACACGACGTACTTCAGGGCCGCCTCGCTGCCGGTCTTCCGCCCCTTGAGGAACCCGGCCAGGGCGTACCCCGGGAGGCTCGCCATCTCGACCGCGACGAACACCATCAGCAGGTGGTTCGCGGACGCCATCAGCAGCATCCCGAGGGTGCCGCCGAGCAGCAGGACGTGGAAGTCGGCCGAGTCGGCCCGGTCCGGGACGCGGGTGAGGAGGGTGAGCAGGGCGGTCAGCACCGCCGCGGCGAGGACGAGGCAGCGGGCCAGCCCGGCGAACGGGTCGGAGGAGAGCATCCCGCCGAAGAACGGCCCGGACCACTCCGCCACGGACACCTGGTGCCCGGCGGCGAACAGGGCGGCGGCGAGGACGGCGGCGGCGAACCCGCCGAAGTGGGCGCGGTCGAACAGCGGGAGGAGCCGGGCCAGCAGCAGGGCGACGACGCCGGCGCAGACGACCAGCTCCGGCAGGAACAGGAGGAGGTCGCCGCCGACCCCGGCGCGCAGCGCCTCGACCTTGGTCGACGTGGGGAACATCCGGCGTCCTCGGCGAGGCGGCGTCAGCCGCCGGAAGCGGGAGAGGAGACAGCGTACCCGCCGGGGGGGGCGTCGGGAAGTGGCGGCCCGGGGCGGCGCCTACCCCAGCCCGGCCGCGTCGAGCAGCTCCCGCCCGCGGACCAGCTCGAACACCCGCTGGAGGTCGTCGCGGAACAGGTAGTCCGCCTCGCGGTGCGGCAGCCGCTCCCGGACCAGGCGGTGCGCCGCCTCGACGCCCCGCCCGGGCCGCAGCGGCAGTCGGTAGTCGAGCGCCTGGGACGCGGTCAGCACCTCGATCGCCAGCACCGTCTCGACGTTCTCGAACACCCGCAGCAGCTTCACCGCCGACACGCTCCCCATGCTGACGTGGTCCTCCTGCCCCAGGCTCGTCGGGATCGAGTCGACGCTCGCCGGGTGGCACAGCACCTTGTTCTCGCTCACCAGCGCCGCTGCCGTGTACTGCGGGATCATGAACCCGGAGTTCAGCCCGGTCTCGCGCATCAGGAGCTTCGGCAGCCCGTCGTGCCCTTCCAGCAGGAGGTACACCCGCCGCTCCGAGATGCTGGCGTACTCGGCCAGGGCGATCGCCGCGAAGTCGAGCGCCAGGGCCAGCGGCTGGCCGTGGAAGTTCCCGCCGCTGACGATGTCCCCGTCGTCGAACACGAGCGGGTTGTCAGTGACCGCGTTCAGCTCGGTCTCGACGACGCCGGCCGCGTAGGCCAGGGCGTCCCGGCCCGCCCCGTGGACCTGCGGGACGCACCGCAGGCAGTACGGGTCCTGCACCTTCCCGCAGTCCCGGTGCGACTCCAGGATCTCGCTATCCGCGAGCAGCCGCCGCACGTTGGCGGCGACGACCCCGTGCCCCGGGTGCGGGCGGACGGCGTGCAACCGCGGGTCGAACGGCCGGATGCTCCCCTGCAGCGCCTCCAGCGACATCGCGGCCGCCAGGTCGAACAGGTCGGCGAGGCGGACGCACTTCTCCAGCACGAACGCCCCGTACGCGGACATGAGCTGGGTGCCGTTGATGAGCGCTAGGCCGTCCTTCGCCGCCAGCTCGATCGGACCCAGGCCGTGGGTCCGCAGCGCGTCGGCGGCCGGGACCGGGCCGCCGTCGGCCCAGAACTCGCCGTACCCGATCAGCGGCAGGCACAGGTGGGCGAGCGGGGCGAGGTCGCCGCTGGCCCCGACGCTCCCGCGGCTCGGCACCACCGGGGTGAGGTTCAACCGGTCGAAGTCGAGCAGCCGGCGGAACGTCGGGAGCGACACCCCTGAGTACCCGAGGCCGAGGGCGTGGAGCTTGAGCCGGAGCATGACCCGGGTGATGTCGACCGGCACCGGCTCGCCGACCCCGACCGCGTGGCTGAGCAAGAGGTTCCGCTGGAGGAGGTGGAGTTGATCGTCCGGAACGCGCTTGTGGGCGAGCGCCCCGAACCCGGTGTTGACGCCGTACAGGGCCCGGCCGCCGGCGACCGCCGCCTCGACCCGGGCCCGGCTCGCCGCGACCGCCGGGGCGTCGGCGCGGAGGCGGGCGGCGCTGGCGGCCAGGTCGGCGTGCAGGTCGCGGACGGTGATGCGGGGTGGCGGCATGGCGGTTCGCTCCGACCGGGCGAACCGCGACCGTCAGGGAGCGGGTGATGTCACCCGCTCCCTGACGGTCGCGGTTCGCCGACACCTACACTGGGGTTACCATGCCCGACGCCACCTTCACCCTGCGGTCCGCGATGCCGGCGCCGGCGGACGAATTGTACGCCTGGCACGCCCGCCCGGGGGCGTTCCGCCGGCTCCAGCCGCCGTGGGAGGCGGCCGAGGTGACCGACGCCCGCGGCCGGTTCGGCGACGAGAAGTACACCCTCACCCTCCGCACCACGGTGCTCGGGCCGTTCAAGGGGACGTGGGTCGCCGAGGCGTTCGGGTTCCGGCCCGGCCGGCAGTTCGAGGACCGCCAACTGAAGGGTCCGTTCGCCGCCTGGCACCACACCCACCGCTTCATCCCGGACGGCCCGGACCGGTCGTTCCTCGAAGACCACATCGCGTACCGGCTGCCGCTCGGGGCGGTCGGCCGGCTGTTCGGCTCGGGGACGGTCCGGCGGCGGCTCGCCGCGATGTTCACCTACCGCCACGCCCTGACCGCCAGCGACCTCCGCCGGCACGCCGGCTTCCGCGACACGCCCCGCATGACCGTCGCCGTCACCGGGTCGCGCGGGTTGGTCGGGTCGGAACTGGTGCCGTTCCTCTTAACCGGCGGGCACCGCGTGGTAAGGTTGGTGACGGGGGCGGGCCGGCCGCCGTTCGACGACGGCACCCGGTGGGTGACGTGGGACCCGACATCGCCGCTCCCGCCGGGCACCCTCGACGGGGTGGACGCGGTCGTCCACCTCGCCGGGGACAACGTGGCCGCGGGGCGGTGGTCCGCCGCCAAGAAGCGGAAGATCCTGGAGAGCCGGACCGTCCCGACGCGCCACCTGGCCGCGGCGGCGGCCGCGGCGCGGGTGCGGGCGTTCGTGTCGGCGTCGGCGGTCGGGTTCTACGGCGACCGCGGGGACGAGGTGCTGGCCGAGGACGCGCCGCCGGGGACCGGCTTCTTCCCGGAGGTCGGGCGGGCGTGGGAGGACGCGACCGGCCCGGCCCGGGACGCCGGGGTGCGGACCGTGAACCTGCGGATCGGGGTGGTGCTCACCCCGCGCGGCGGGGCGCTCGGGAAGCAGTTGCCGGCGTTCCGGGCGGGTGCCGGGGCGGTCCTCGGGTCGGGGAGGCAGTGGGTCCCGTGGGTGACGATCGGGGACGTGGTCGGGGCGGCCCACCACGCGCTCATGGCCGACGGCCTGGCCGGCCCGGTGAACGTCTGCGCCCCGAACCCGGTGACGAACCGGGAGTTCACGAAGGCGCTCGGGCGGGTGCTGCGGCGGCCGGCGTTCCTGTGGCTGCCGCGGGTCGCGCTGCGGGTGATGTTCGGGGAGCTGGCCGACGCCGCCCTGCTGGCGAGCATGCGGGCGGTGCCGAGGAAACTCCTCGGCGGCGGGTTCGCGTTCGACCACGGTGAACTGGAACCCGCCCTGCGGTTCGTCCTCGGGCGGTGAGCCCCCGACGAGCCGCGACCGCCAGCGAGCGGGGATGGGGTCGCGCCCCGGCCCGTCCGTCGGACGCCCGCCAGGGGTTGCGCTCCGGCCCGGAACGGGCCGTCGCTCCACCCCCGGCTACACTCGGCCGCCGCTCCGCGGCTGCATGTCTGGAGTCCCGGAGGGACGACCGCGTGTAGCCGGGGGTGGAGCGCAGCGCAACCCCTGGCGAGCGTACCCGGACGACCATCGACCCCGCCCCCTGACGGGCGCGGTTCGCCCGGCACGGAGGCCCACCCCACGACCCGGGCCACCCATGCCCCGCCGCGCCGCCCTCGCCCTGCTCCTCCTCGCCGGCCCGGCCGCGGCCGCCGACCCGGACCTCGCGGCCGTCGCCAAGACGTACTCGCTGGAGGTCGTCACCCGGGCCCCGACGTTCCCGGTGAGGACGGCCCACGGGGCGATCGACGGGGCCGAGGCGGACCCGGCCGACGCCGCCACCTACGCCGCGGTGTTCGCGCAGGAGTGCACGCTGTACCCGCCCGGCCTGGTGAAGAAGGCCGGGGTGCGGCGGGTGGTGGTGTGCAAGGGGCTGTCGTTCGCCGGCCAGCCGCGGACCGGGGTCCCGGACTTCGAGCACGACACCCTGTACCTGGACGCGGCCCGCGGGCGGCACGACGACCGGTACGTGCGGAAGGTGATCCACCACGAGTTCTTCCACTTCGTCGACCTGCGGGACGACGGCCGCCTGTACGCGGACGAGCGGTGGGCGGGGCTGAACCGGCCGGGGTTCAAGTACGGCCCGGGCGGGGCGAAGCTGCAGGACGACCCGACGGTGACGACGACCGGGAAGGACGTGCCGGGGTTCCTGAACCGGTACGCGGCGGCCGGGGTGGAGGAGGACAAGGCGGAGGTGTTCGCGCACCTGGTGGTGGAGCCGGGGGCGGTGGCCGCCCGGGCGGCGGCGGACCCGTACGTGCGGCAGAAGGCGGAGCGGATGCGGGAGCTGTTGGCCGGGTTCACCCGGGCGGCCGGGGCCGAGTTCTGGGCGGCGGTGGAGAAGGCCGACCGGCACGGCCCGCCGCGGTGAGCCGGACTGCCCCCGTCGGGGGACGGTGAGGTCCCGGAAAGCAACATTGCGGGCCGGGTCAGGTGCGGCACTCGGTTCAGTGCCCCCACCAGCCCGAGGCCAGGGAGTATCCGCCCCGCTAGCGCTTCGGGAACCCCCTGAACTCCACCTTACCGTCGAACCGCTCGACCACGGCAACCGCCCAGGGGGTGCCGTACGCCCCGTACCCTTCTCCGCCCTTGCGTCCGACCTCCACCGCCATCTTGTCCCCGTCCACCTTGAGAGACGTGAACTCCCACCTGGGGGGTACGCGGTAGGCCGCCTTTTCGGACACAGCCACGACCATCTGCTTCTCCCAGTCGATCTTCTCGACCTTCAGGGCGTTCATCAGCAGCCCTTCGACCTCCTTCTGCAGGTCTGCATCCTTCCCGGCCGCCGCCGGGTCCTTGGCCTGCCGCCCCTTTGGGGAGGCGGCGGCCAACTCCTCCGCGCTTCTGATGACCAGCGGCTCGACCGGCTTGTCGGCTGACCGGGTGAAGGAGATGGGCGGGGCGCCGTCGTTGCTATCCACGAAGGCGCGCTGAGCGACGATCTTCAGTTCCCTCGGTTCCGCCCCGCTCGCCTCCCCCGCGGGCGGAACCGCAAGGGCGGCCGCAACAAGGACCGCAAGCCCCGAACCCGATCCGACGCGGACGGGATGCATGGGAGCCCTCCTCCGCTGAACGACCCAGCCCACCGGCCGGCGGGGCGCGGAGAGCGATGAACCCCAGAAAGTCTACGTGCCCCGCCGGTCGGGTGCAGCGCCCGATTCGGCGGCCCCCAACCCCGAACCGGGCCGTCGGGGTGGAGGCCCGACGACGATCAGATTCCCGCATACCACGACCAGCCGTTCTGAATGTTCCCGTCCTTGCCCCCGTCGTCCAACTCGCTCGTGACGACGACCCGCTCGATGTACTTCATGCTCTTGTAGCCCATCTGGGTCTCCACCCGTAGCCGCACCGGTGCCCCGTGGGGCACCGACAGGTCGCCGCCGTTCATGCCGTACGCGAGCAGGGTCTGGGGGTGCAGGGCGTCGAGCAGGTCGATGCTATCGACGTAGTTGTCGTTGCAGTGGAACGTCACGAAGCGGGCTTCCGGGAGCAGGCCCGCGTCCACCTCCAACACCCGACCCAGTTGCACGCCGGTCCATTCGCCGATCGCGGACCACCCTTCCTCGCACGTGTGCCTCGTGACCTGTGTTCTCGCAGGGAACCGCTTGAGATCGGCGAGCGAGTACGTCTTGGGGCGGGCGACCAGGCCCTCGACCTTCAACCGCCAGTCGGCGAAACCGGTCGCGTGCGACCTGCGGTACGCCTCGCTGCGCATGGGGTGGCTGGGATCGGTCAAGAAGCGGTCGTCGAGGAAGATCGCGGGGAAAGCCGTGATGTCCCCGGGGTTGTACTCCCGCGCCATCGACTGCCCCGGCAGCAGCAAGCGATGGGCGGCGTAGGTCAGGTTGTCACCCATCCGCAGGATGTGGCCGTACGTCGGCGGCATGTTTCTCCTCCACCAGCCGGGCAGGAGTAGCCCGCCCGCGGCGGCCGCGCCGGTCAGGAGCAGGTTGCGGCGGGTCAGGAGGCGCCGTCCCTTCATGGAGTTCTCCCGAACGTCATGGCACGCATCTGCCGCAAGAAGCCGGACCTGACGACCATCGCCGTATGGACCAGCAGGAAGAGTACGAGGACGACGGTGGCGAAGAAGTGGACCGTGCGGGCGGACTGAAAGCCGCCGAACAGGCGGCCGAGGATCGGGTAGCCGGCGGTGATCGCGGGGGACATCGCCAGCCCGGTCAGGACGGTCAGCGGCAGCACGGCGAAGACAACTCCGCAGTAGGTGCACTTCTGCAGCAGGCCGTACCGCGCCCGGCCCGGCGCCGGCCGAATCCGCAGCCGCAGGTGATCGACCACGTCCCGCCAGAGTCGTCGCGGGGTGAGTTCGCCGACACCCGGCCGGAGGTGGCGGCGGAAATGGCCGGTGAACGCCCCCGCCAGTAAGTACACCGCGCCGGGCACGACGAGAAACCACGCCGCCAGGAAGTGCAGGCTCCGCGCCCAGCTGTTCTGGTTGAAGATCACGAAGGTCCGAGTCGCGCCGACGGGGCCCCCGCCGTTCCGGGCGAAAGGCCCGGTTGCCTCCCAGCCGCCGTGCCGGTGGTTCGGACTGATGGGCAGTTCGAGAAGTGCCGGCGTCAGGTCGTTACCCACCTCGCCCCAGTAGAGCCGAGGGTGGCACATCAGGATGACGTACCCGCTGACGACCAGGGCCGGGAAACTGAGGGCCACGAGCCAGTGGCAGACTCGGACCCATCCCGGGTGCCCAGTCGTTTCCGTCCGCACCGGTTCTTGTGGAAGTTCCGCCATACGCTTGGAGCGACCTCCCCCATCGCGGATAGACAGCACGAGGTCGATCGACCCCCGCCTCCGCCGCCGGACGACACCGCTCAGCAGCCCCGGCGGGCTGTGGTCGGGGATAACATACAGGCGGCCGGGGCCTGCTCCCACGCCTCGTCCGGCGTGCCTTGCTGACGTGATCCAGCGACCTCACTCCGCCGCCCGCTCGGTCGCGTTGACGGACAGTCTGCCGTCGGCGGTCAGCCTGATCTTGTCGCCCTTCTGGACCCGGCCTCGCCTCGTGTCGTCCAGCGCCAGGTCGCCGTTGACGACGCGCAGCCGGCGCGGGCCGATCTGGTAGTCCACCAGTTCATCGACGTGCCCGGCCCCGTCGTCGGTGCGACGGGCGGTCAGGTTCAGCGGCCCGCCGGGCGGGCGCTCGACCTCGAACTCGTACATCCCGAATAGGGTCGTCTGGGACCAGTCGTTGGCCGGGGCGGCGGGCTTCTGGCACCCGGCCACGGACGCGACCAGTCCGACCAGGCAGACCGCCACCGCTCGCCCCATCGCACCACCTCCGCCGCCGAACCGAGGATTGGATTGCGCGTCGGCGCGACCCGTCGCGGGCGGTCCGCGGCCCAGACCGCCGCGGCCGCCCCGGCTCACCCCGCAGCCAGCAGCACCGGAAACCCGATCGTGTCCGACGGCGAGTCCGGGGTGTGGCCGCGGCGGCTGGTTCGGCCCCGGCTTGCACCCACATGGCTTCCCTGTCCGCCGCCCGGTACGGTGCCGCATCCTCGCTCGTCGAGTACCGACACGGGCCCGCTCACTTTTTCGCCCCATCGGCCGGGAGGTCGGTCACGGCCCGCAGGAAGCGGTCCATGGCCTCCGGCACTTCGAGCCGCGGCTTGTCCTCCAGGAGGTTCCAACCCGTCACCACCAGCACCGCATCGCAATTCGGGAAGACCCACAGCCCCTGGCCGCCGAATCCCCCACTCCCATAGGCGAGGCGGGGGTCGTTGGCCTTGTGGGGCGAAATGAAGCACTGGTAGCCGTACTGGGCCGGGACCACTTTCGCATCGACATGCGGTTTCACCGACTCCTTGATCCAATCCTCCGAAACGATCTGCTTGCCGCCACGAACTCCTTTCTTGAGGTAGAGGTAGCCGAACCTGGCCAGGTCGTGCGGGCGCAGGTAGAGGCCGCCCTCCGCATCCACCAGCCCGTTCGGCGCACGCTTCCAGAAGTAGTCCTCGATGCCCAGCGGCTTGAACAGGTGCTCGACGGCATACTCTTCCAGATCCTTGCCCGTCGCCTTGCGGAAGATGTGGGCGAGCATCATCGTGGCGCCGGGGCAGTAGTTGAAGACCTTGCCCGGCTCGTCTGCCATCTTCCGATTGATGGTGAACGCGACCCAGTCGAAACTGTTCTCCATCTCGACGTTCGTATCGATCTCCTCGTGCGCCCCCATCACCGATCGCCACTCCAGTCCGGCGGTCATGGTGAGCAGATGGCGGATGGTGATCTTGTCCTTCCGCTTGTCGGGGTTCTCGACCTTCTTCGGGTCGAAGTACTTCATCACCGGCGTGTCAAGGTCCGGAAACTCCTTGCGCGTGACAGCGGTCCCGATCACGACGGCGGTGATGAACTTGTTGACCGAAGCCAGGTAGTGCAGGTCGCCGCGGCGGTAATACGGGTGCCAGAACGGGTTGAAATAGTTGAACGGCCCGGCCGGATCCTGGTTGAAGAATTGCGGGCCCGGGTTCTTGGCCCGTTCGCCGTAGATCTTGTCGTAGTCGTGCCGGTAGGTGCGGTCGAAGGCGATCTTGCCGTGCCGGACGATCGTGATGCTGTCGATGTAGCCGTACTTGCCCTTGGCAAGATCGGCGTCCCACTCCGCAAGCACCTTCGCGTCGAGCCGGACATCGGCCGGCTTCGTCGTCGGCCACGGTTCTTGGGCCATCCCACGCGGGGCGAGGAACAGGGCGACTAGGGTTGTACAGGCTGCTGCTCGTGTTCTCATCGGCGACAAGCCTCCGCATCTTCTTGCCGAACCGGGATCGGTTCGCACATCGGCGCGGCCCGTCGGGGACTCACCCGGCGACGAGCAGCACCCGGAACCCGATCGTGTCCGACGGCGAGTCCGGGGTGTGGCCGCGGCGGGCGGCGCTGCGGCAGTCGGTCACCGGGCCGGCCCAGCACCCGCCGCGGATCACCCGCAGCGTCCCCTTCTTCGGCCCCGGCGGGTTCTCCCCCGGGCTGTCGCAGTAGTAGTACTCGTCGAACCAGTCCTGCACCCACTCCTGCACGTTCCCGTGCATGTCCTGCAGGCCCCACGGGTTCGCCGCCAGCTGCCCGGCCGGGGCCGTCCCCTTCCCCCCGTACCGCCCGCCCGACCCGGCGAACACCGCGTCCTTCGCCCCCAGCCCGTCCCCGGTGCTGTACGGGGTCAGCGTCCCGGCCCGGCACGCGTACTCCCACTCCGCCTCGGTCGGCAGCCGGTACACCCGCCGGGCCGCCTCCTCCTCCGGCATCTTCGTCAGCTTCTCGCAGAACCGGTTCGCCTGGTCCCAGGTGACCGACTCGACCGGGTGATCCGGCCCGCCCCCGCGGTGCCGGGTGAACGCGCTCGGGTTCTTGCTCCGCACCGCCTCGTACTGCCCCTGGGTGACCGGGGTGATCGACAGGTAGAACGGCTTGGTGATCCGCACCTCGTGCGCGGGGCCCTCGTGGTCCCGGCGGCCCGGCTCGTCGTCCGGCGCCCCCATCCGGAACGTCCCGGCGGGGATCCGGACGAACGTCATCCCGACCCCGTTCTTGACCAGCCGGGCCCCGCCGACGGCGCTGGCCGCCGCCGGGCTGCTGCTGACCGGCCCGCCGCCCAGGGTGGCCAACAGCGCCGCGGCGCTGGCGGCCGCCGCCGCCGGGTCGTACACCCGCCCGCGGGCGGTGGCCGTCGTCGGGGGCGGCGGGGCCGGGGTCGGGGCGTACACCGCCGACCCCGGGTTCCGCAGCGGCACCAGCTTCGACCCGTCCGTCCCGTCGGCCGGGGCCACCGTCGCCCCCGCCAGGTGCTCGACCAGTTCGGCCGCCGACCTCGGCCGGCGGTCCGGGCGGGTGCTCAGGCACGCCTGGAGGATCCGGGCCTGGGAGTCGGTCACCCCGGCCGGCCGCATCTCCTCGGCCCACTCGGTCCCGACCGGGGCCGGGGCGGCCGGGTCCCGGCGGAGGAGCTGGTACCAGACCACCCCGAGGGCGTGGACGTCGTCGGTCGGGGCGGGCGGCTCCTTGGCCAGTTGGGGCGACGCGTACAGGGCGGTGGCGGACCCGCGGGCGGCCAGCCGGGCCAGCTCCCCGCGCGGGGCGCCCCGGTCGGCCAGGGCCCGGGCGGCGGCGATCCGGCCCCACCCCCAGTCCGCCACCCACAGGGTGAACTTCCCGCCCTCGGTCGGCCGCAAGAGCACGTTCGCCGGCTTCAGGTCGGCGTGGACGAACCCGCGGGCGTGGGCCTCGGCGACGATCGCCGCCAGCCGCCGGACCAGCTTCAGCGCCGCCTCCGGCTTCGGCCCGTCGTACCGCCCCTTCCAGTCGAGCATCAGCCCGGTCAGGTCGTACCCCGGGACGAACGGGGACTCCAGGCACGGCGGGTCCGACTCCAGGTACACGGACCGCAGCGGCAGCACCCCGGGGACGCCGTTCAGCTCGAACGCCTTGGTGAACAGCCCGGCCCCGTCCCGGACCCGCCGGGCCCCGTCCGGGTCGGTGACGAACTTCAGGGCGGCCGGGGAGTTGTCCGGCTGGCCCGGGTCGGTCGCCTCCCACACCTCGGTCCACGGCCCGAGGCCGAGGAGGCGGGTGAGGGTCCAGCCGTCGAGGTTCGGCGGGTTGTCCCCGGGCCGGAACCGGGGGAGGCGGGGCGGGAGGAACGCGGCCAGCTCCTCCGGCTTGTAGAACGACAGCCCGTCCGGGGCGGTCCGCCCGGCCGGGTCGGACGGGCGGCGCAGGACCTGGCGGACGGCGGCCGGGAACGCCCCCAGGTAGGCGGACAGCTCCGGCTTGGGGACCGGGTAGGTCTGGCTCAGGTCGGAGATCGCCTCCCCGACCCGGCGGTCGAACTCCCGGCCGTCGCAGGCGGCGCAGTCGGCGAGGGCCAGCCGCAGGTCGGCCCCGGGGAGCTTGCGGTGGGCGGCGTCGAGGGCCGCCCGGGCGACCTCCGGCAGGGCCTCGGGGAAGGACCACTGCCCGGTCAGGGCCTTCCGCCCCTTGTCGCACAACGACTGGCCGACGCACTCGAGGAGGGCTTGCAGGCGGGGCATGGCGCGGGGCTCCGGCCGGGGCGGGCGAGCCGGCGGGGACGGTGGAGCAGCGAGGTGAGTTTACGACGCGGTTTGCGGTCCCTCAAGGTGGAACGGGTGAGCGGTTACCTCCGGGTCTCATCGCCGCCGGGCGCGAAGGTTCGGCGTAAAGGGCGTGAAGGTTCGGGGTGGGCCGGGTCGGGGTCGGCTCCAGGTCGGCTCGGCAGGTGGCGCCCCCTCACCCGCCGGCCGTCGCGGGGCGCGACGGCCGGCGACCTCTCCCCCGAGTACGGGGGAGAGGTGGGGGTGGCTGGCCTCCTCTGCACGCACCCGGCCCCGCCAGCGACCGAGGAGGCCGGAGGCCCCACCTCTCCCCCGTACTCGGGGGAGAGGTCGGCCCGCCCCGCGCCCCGCGGGGCGGGCCGGGTGAGGGGGCGATCTGCCGTGAAACCCGGCCGCCGACCCCGCCCGGCGGCCGCCTCCGCCCCAACCGTAAGTCGCCACTGGGATAGGCGCCGGCGGCGCGGGCACCGTACACTGCGCCGGTCGACCCACCGGACCGTGCCGTCCCGAAGGACTTGATGACCCGCTCGCACGACGCCCTGTACCGGGCCATCTGCGCCCACCCGGACGAGGACACCCCGCGCCTCGCCTTCGCCGACCTCGTCGAGGAGGACGGGGACCCGGACCGGGCCCACTTCATCCGCACCCAGGTCGCGCTGGCCCGGTCCGCCGCGTACGACCCGGCCGCCGTCGCCGCCCGCCACGCCGACCCGGACGCCGTCGCCGGGCACGGCCTGGTCCACACCCTGCCGCCGCTCCCGGGCGGGTTCGGCTGGAACGCGTTCGAGTTCCGCCGCGGGTTCCCGTGGAAGTGCGCGGCGCTGTCCGCGGACGTGTTCGCCGGCGGCGGCGGGGTGTTCGAGGCCGCCCCGATCCAGGCCCTCCTGGTCCACCCCAGCACCCGCCACGACGTGGCCGCCCTGGCCGACTGGCCGCACCTGTCCCGGGTCCGCCGGCTCGAGTTCTCGACCGCCCGGCTCGCGGCCGACGACGCCGCCCGGCTCGGCGACGCGCCCCACGCCGCGGCCCTGACCGAGCTCGCCCTGGAGTTCGACGCGGTCACCGCCGACGGGCTGGAGGCGCTGGCCCGGTCGGCCGCCTTCCCGCGGCTCGAGGTGCTAGAACTGCGGGCGAACTTGGTCCCGCCGGCGCTGGTGGCCGACGCCCTGGCCGCGGCCCGCGGGCCGGGGTCGCTCGACCGCCTGGTCCTGTCCTCGGCCCGCGTCACCGGGGACGACGCCGCCCACCTGTTCGCCCTGCCGCTGCTCCACGGCCTCCGCCACCTCGACCTGTCCGACAACCCGCTCCGGGCCGAGGGGGTGGCGGCCCTGGCCGAGAGCCGGGCGCTCCGCGGGCTGCGGGTGCTCGACCTCGGGCGGACGTTCCCCGGGGTGCCGGGGGTGCGGGCCCTGACCGAGGCCCCCGGGCTGGCCGGGGTGCGGAGCCTGGACCTGTCGTGGAGCCGGCTCGGGCCGGTGGCGGTCAAGCTGGTGGCGGAGTCGGCGGCGGCCCGCGGGCTGCGGGTGTTGAACCTGTCGGGCAACCCGGTCGGGGACGCCGGGGCGGCGGCGGTGGCGAACTCCCGGGCGCTGGCCGGGCTGCTCGACCTCGACCTCGCCGACGCCGACCTGTCCGACGCCGGGGCGGTCGCCCTGGCCGACTCCCCGTACCTGGGGAATCTCCTCCGGCTGAACCTGGCGGACCGGAGCGGGCGGCCGCTCGGGGCGACCGCCCGGGCCGCGTTGCGCGACCGGTTCGGCCGGCGGGTGAGCGTGTGACGTGCCGGGCGAGCCGGGGGCGTGAGCGGCCGGAGGTGGCCTTCCTCCGGCCGCTCACGCCCCCCGGCTCGCCGAGAGGAACCATGACCGACCTCGAAGCCCTGTACCAGGCGATCCTGGCCGACCCGGACGACGACACCCTGCGGCTCGTCTACGCGGACGCGCTGGAGGAGGCGGGGGACGCCCGGCGGGCCGGGTTCGTCCGCGCCCACGTCCAGCTCGCCCGGGTGCCGGAGTACGACCCGGCGTGGGTCCGGGCCCGGTACCACGACCGGGCCCGGATGTCGTTCGCGGCCCGGTGGATGCTGGAGCTGCCGCCGCTCCCGGACGGCCTCGACTGGGCCCGGGAGGCGTTCCGCCGCGGGCTCCCGGCGGCCGTCCAGGCGGACACCGCGGCGGCGTTCGTCGCCCACGCCGACGAGCTGTTCGCGAAGTACCCGGTGGAGGCGGTGGAGCTGTCGGTCGCCCCGCTGCGGGAGGCCCGGGCGTTCGCCGACAGCCCGTGGGTGTCGCACCTGGTCCGGCTGTCGGTGGCGTCCGGGCTGAGCGGGCACGCGGCCAACCGGCTGTTCAACTCCCCGCACTACGACCGCCTCCGGGAGCTGCACGTCGGGGCCGGGCTGACCACCGACACGACCGCCGGGAACATCGTCCGGAGCCGGGCGTTCAAGGGGCTGACGCGGCTGAGCTGCCGGGACGACCGGGGCGGCGGGCGGGCGCTGGTGGTGCACCTGCTGCGGCTCGCCGACCCGCCGAAGCTTCAGGCGCTGGACCTGTCCGGGGTGCGGCTCGACGCCGAGCACGTGACGCGGCTGTTGGCGGCCCCGGCGCTGTCGGCGGTGGAGGAGCTGACGCTCGGGGACAACAGCCTGCGGGCGGAGGGGGTGCGGGCGGTGGCGGGGGCGGACCTGCCGCACCTGCGGAGCCTGTCGCTGCTGCGGACGCACCCGGGGGTGAACGGGGTGTGGGCGGTGGCGGAGGCCGGGTTCCTGCCGGGGCTGCGGAGCCTGTCGCTGGGCGGGAACAACCTGCCGGCGGTCGCGGCGGGGGTGCTGGCGGGGTCGGCGGGGGTGGCGGGACTGCGGGTACTGGACCTGCGGGAGAACCGGCTCGGAGACGACGGGGCGGCGGCCCTGGCGGCCAGCCCGCACCTGTCGGGCCTGGTGGACCTGGACCTGGCCGAGAACCTGGTGGAGGACGCGGGCGCGGACGCGCTGACGGGGTCGCCGCACCTGGGCGGGCTGATCCACCTGAACCTGCACGGGAACGTGATCGCGCCGCCGGCGGCGGCCCGGCTGCGGCGGCGGTTCGGCGACCGCGTCTTCCTGTGAGCGGGCCGGGGTCCGAGCCCGAGCGCCAGCGAAGGTTCAGGTTCGACCCTCGCTGGCGCTCGGGCTCGGACCCCGCCCCCTCCCGGAACCACCCATGACCGACCACGACGCGCTGCTGCGGGCGGTGTGCGAGGACCCGCGGGACGACACCCCGCGGCTCGTCTACGCCGACTGGCTGCAGGAGCACGGGCAGGACGAGCGGGCGGCGTTCATCCGCCACGACATCGCGATGTCACGGCGCGACGAGTGGGACGCCGACCGGCTGCGGTGGGACCTGGTCGAGAAGTCGAGTTGGGACGGGGCGCAGTTCGGCCGGCTGGCGCCGGCCACCGTCCACTGGGCATCGTGGGACCGCTACCCGTTCTGCCGGCGGGGCTTCCCGTGGCGGCTGAACGTCTCCGAATGGCGGGCGACGTTCGCGAAGTGGGCCGAGACGGCCGGCGGCTACCCGGTCGAGCACCTCGTGTTCGGGTGGGCGACGGCCGCGGACGTGTTCGCCCGGTGCCCGCGGCGGGAACACCTGACCGGGTTCACGCTCCAGTACGGGGCGGTCGGGTCGGAGCACGTCCGGGGGCTACTCGACGGGCTCGCCGCCCCGCTGCGGGAACTCGCCCTGTTCGACAACGCCGTCTCGTCCGGCGGGATGACCGCCCTGACCGAGTCCCCGCGGTTCGGGGAGTTGTCGGCCCTGACGCTCGCGCGCCACAAGCACTCCGTCGGCCGGGTGCTGTTCGACGCCCTGCGGGCCGACGGCGGCCCGCGGCTCCACACCCTCGAACTGGACGCCTCCGTACCTCGCGACCAGGGCTTGCGCGGGCTGGCGGGGCCGGGGACGGTCGGGCTCCGCGTTCTGGACTTGAGCCGGAACAGGCTGGGCGCCGACCGGGTCGAGCCGCTGGCGGCCCCGGCGTTCTCCGACCTGCGTGTCCTCCGGCTGTGGAGCAACCCGCTCGGGAACGCCGGGGCGGCCGCCCTGTTCGCCTCGCCGCACTTGGCCGGGCTGAAGGTGCTGGACGTCTCGTACTGCCTGGTCGGGGACGACGCCCTACGGCAGCTGCTCGACGCCTCCCCGCTCGCCGACGGCCTCAACCGCCTCGACCTCACCGGCTCCCCGGCGTCGGCCGACATGAAGCAGGCCGTCAAGGACCGCATGGGCGACCGCGTCCGCCTCTGACCGCGGCGGTAAAATGCCCCCGATGTCCGACCACGACGCCCTGCTCGCCGCCATCTGCGCCGACCCGGACGAGGACACCCCCCGCCTCGCCCTCGCCGACTGGCTCGACGAGCACGACCAGCACGCCCGCGCCGCCTTCGTCCGCGACCAGGTCGAACTCGCCCGCACCCCGCCGTGGGAGCCGTTCGCCGCCCGCGCCCGCCACCACCGCCCCGACCTCGCCTCCGGCCGACACCTCCTCCACACCCTCCCGCCGGTCGACGGGTTCCACCTCCAGTGGCACCCGGACGAGCCGTTCCGCCGCGGCCTCCCGTGGCGGCTCAACGTCCGCTCCCCCCAGGTCTGGGACCAGGTCGCCCCCGCCCTCCTCGCCCGCGCCCCGGTCGGCGAACTCCACCTGTGGGCCGCCACCCTCGACGACTGGCAGCGGTTCGCCGCGTCCCCTGTCGTCCCGCGCCTCCGCAAGCTCCACTTCGTCAACAGCCCGATCGAGCCGCTCCGCGTCCTCCGCGACCACCCGGACGCCGCCGGCGTCACCGATGTCTACTTCGACCGGGCCAGTAGCGCCGGGATGCCGGTCGTCGTCGAGGAGCTGCTCGCCTCGCCGCTCGGCCGCGGCCTTCAGGGGTTGCACTTCCACGTCGGGTACGAGTCGCTCGACGACCTGATCGACGCCCTGAACGCCGGCCCGCCGATGGACCGGCTGTCGTTCTCCGTCATGGGGCTGACCACCCCGCACCTCCGCCGCCTCGCCGACGGCCCGGCCCTGTCCCGCGTCGCCGAGCTGGACCTCGCCGACGAGCCGTTCGGGAACGACGGGGTGCGGGTCCTCGCCGCGGCCCTGCCGCCGACGCTGGTGTCGCTGCGGATGGCGCACGCCGGCGGGCAGGCGGACGGGCTGGAGGTGCTGACGCGGTCCGAGAACCTGGCGGGGCTGCGGCGGCTCGACCTGAGCCGGAACGCCCTGGCCCCCCGCGCCGCCCGGGTGCTGGCGACGTCGCGGGTGCTGGCCGGGCTGCGGTCCCTCGACCTGCGCGACTGCCGCATCGGGGACAAGGGCGTCCGCCACCTGACCCGGGCGAAGTTCTGGGCGAACCTGGTCGAGCTCGACCTGCGCGGCAACCCGATGTCCGCCGCCGGGGTGCGGCACCTGCTCGACGCCGCGGTCCCGGCCGACCTGGTGGCGCTGGTGCTGAGCGGGGACCAGTTCGGGGGCGGCGGGCGGGCCGAGCTGCGGCGGAAGTTCGGCGACCGGGTGGTGTTCGCGGCGGGGTGACGCCCGGCGAACCGCGACCGTCAGGGAGCGGGTGCCGGCGCCCCACACCCGCTCCCTGACGGTCGCGGTTCGCCGCCACGCCTCACTTCCCGAACGGGGACTTCTCCCCGGGCTTCACCAGCGTGATCCGCACCGCCGGCCGGCGGCCGGCCGCCGGCTTCACCACGCCCCCGTTCGCCTCGGTCGTCGCCGACAGGCCCGGCCCGACCCCCGACCCGAACCCGGACCGCGCCGCCGGCTTCGCCGCCGGCGGCGGGGCGGGCTCCGGCCCCTCCACCACGTCCGCGGCGTCGAGGTCGATCACCTCCGCCTCGAGCAGGTCCTCCGCCGCCGGCTCCGGGGCCGCCCTCCCGGCCGCCGGCCGCGACCCCGGCGGGAGCGGGGCGGCCATCACCGTCGACGCGTCCACGTCCACCTCCGGCAGGTCGAGGTCGACCCTCGCGGCCGGGGTCGGGTCGAACCCGAACGGGCCGTCGAACTCCGCCGGCCCGACCGCCAGGTCCGGCTTGGTCGCCGGCAGCTGCGGGTCGGGGACCAGCGCCGCCACCGCGATGTCGGAGTGGCCGGCCCGGTCGGCGTCGTCCCGGGCCGCGGCGGCGAGCACCACCTCGGCGGCCGCCGCGGCCACCGCCCCGAGCACCCCGCCGCCCTCCTCCTCCGCCGGGGCCGCCCCCTCCGGGGTGATGGACACCGGGACCAAGTCCGGCAGGGTCGTCCCGTCCGGCCGGGCGGCGAACGCGGCCGCCGGCTCCGGCTCCCGGGCCGACCGGATCGGCTCCACCCGGAAGTCGACCGGCCCGTCGACGAACCCCGGCCCGGCCCCGACCACGTCCGCGTCGAGCACCTCGATGTCGTCCGCGGCCATCTCGTCGTCGTCGACGTACAGCCGCTCGACCCGGACCTCGTCGACCGAGGTGGCGGCCGGCACCGCCTCGGCGTCCAGCACCTCCGCCTCGACCGCGTCGGCCGTGTCCGGGGCGGCGAAGTCGAACGCCTCGGCCGCCACCGGGGTGCGGGCCGCGACCCACGCCGCCGCCGCCTTCTCCTGCAGGGCCAGGATGCCGCCGAGGCTCTTGAAGTGGAGCCGGGAGCACCGGTTCCGCACCCCGGACAGTTGATCCACCAGCTTTTGGCACCACGCCCCCTTGACGTAACTCAGCGGCAGCTCGGGGACCAGCTTGCCGGGCAGGATGAAGTCGGCCAGCCGCTCCCCCTCGGCGAAGTTCTTCATCGCCGGCAGGTTGGTCTCCTTCGCGTCCTGGAGGATCTTCTTCAGCGCCCGCCGGGCCTCCCGGAACACCTGCATCGCGTCCGCCACGAACTCCGGGTCCACCTCCGGGCTGGCGAACAGCCGGCGGGCGTGGTCCAGGGCCCGCTCCTGGTGCCGCCGGGCCTCGTGGTACAGCCGCTGCACCTCGAACTGGAACCGGTACCGCTCGACCAGCTCGTCCCGCAGGCCCGGGTCGACCGCCGCCGCCAGCTGGACGTGCAGCAGGTACACCCGCCGGTCGAACGACCGGAACCACTCCCAGTTCTCGTCCAGCCGCCGCCCCGCGTCCGCCAGCCGCTTCTGCTGCTTGGCCGACGGCTTGCCGACCAGCCCGGACCGGACCGAGTACAGCTCCTTGAGCAGCTCGGCCCGGGCCTCGGCGTGCTCGGCGCACCCGTCCAGGAGCTTGTCGTACACCTTCTCCAGCCGGTCCTCCGGCCACGGGCTCTCCCGGGCCAGGGCGTTCAGCTCGGCGAGGTCCCCCGGCTCGACCGGGCGGTCGTCGTACACCCCCTGGTACTTCGGGTCGTACGTCGTCTCGGCGTGCTCGTGGTCGATGTACTCCTGGACCTGCTGCGGGTCGGCCAGGTCGGTGTCCTTCGGCACCCGGAAGTACATCCGGTAGAACTTGTACGTCATCCGCTCCCGCAGGTCGGCGGCGTCCGCGAACAGGACCCACGGGCTGCGGTGGTCGGCCGCCGCCGGGACGAACTGCTCCTTCGCGCTCTCCTCCAGCTCGTGGGCCGGGGGGTGGGTCCGCCGCATCTCCGGGATGTCGTCCGCCAGGGCCTCGTCGTCCGGGTCGAACACCCGGATCTTCTTGCCGCTCAGCGGGTGCGGGTGGGCCGGCGGGAGCCCGAGGTCCGGGTCCCTCCGCTTCCGCCGGACGATCGCCGCCGCCCGGTCCTGGTGGAAGAACAGGTCCCGGGTGTACAGCCGGTGGTCCAGGGCCGTCCCCAGGTCCTGGACCGCCTGGGACAGGCACACGTTCCCGAACCGGAGCCGGAACAGGCTCAGCCCGACCGCGTCGCTCCCGGCCGCCTTGACCGCGTGCAGGTCGGCGTGGAACTCCGACTCCCGCATCACCGCCAGCCGCTGCAGGGTGATCGACTTCAGCACCCACCACAGGATCTGCCGCCCGACCCACAGGCACCCGCCGACCCCGTACCCGAACACCTTGATCACCTGCTGCCGCTCCCCGTTGCGGGTCTTGCACCACTTCAGGAACCGGTCGAACCAGTCCTCCCCGTCCACCAGGTCGAAGATGATCCGGCTGGCCACGTGGGTGTACACCGCCCCGGTGGACGACTGGCTGAAGTGCCCGAACTCGTGGGCGAGGACGGACTTGAACTCGCTCAGGTTCATGCTGTTGACCAGCCCCAGGCCGATCAGCAGGTCCCGCCGCGGGGACACGACGAGGTTCACCAGGGAGGTGCGGGTGATGACCGCGGCGTTCACCTCCGGGGAGACGAACACCCGGTCCGGCCGCGGGGCGTCCAGCTCGTCGCACAGCCGGTCGATGAACGCGAACAGGGTCGGCTGCTCGTCCGCCGTCACCTCCAGGTGCATGTCCTTGTTCACCGGGCGGCTCTTGAAGAACCCCTTCACGAGGTACAAGAAGAAGGTGCCGCAGACGACGAGGCCGGCCACCTTGAGCGGGAACAGGTCGGACAGGGTCAGGGCGCACCACACCCCGACCATGGCGAACAGGACGACCGCCCCGAGGTAGAAGATCAGGAACACGAACAGCCCGGCCAGGAGCAGGTTCTGCTGGCGGACGTACGACGCCGGCAGGTCGGTCAGCCCCTCGGGGACGTCGGCCGGGCTCGGCGGGTACGGGATCGGGGGCGCGGCCATACGGACCTCGGCGGGCTGCCGGCGGGCGGGAGTCTTCAACCTTAGACGATGGCGGCGGGTCGGGCGGATGTCAACCCCCGGGCCGGGAACGCGCGGCGCCCGTCCGTCCGAGCCCGAGCGCGAGCGAGGGTCGAGGCCGGACCCTCGCTCGCGCTCGGGCTCGGACGGAGACGCCGGCAACCGGAGCGCGGCATGCCACACGACGACCCCCGGCCGGCCCCCGACTGGGCATCGGCCCGCGCGCAGATCCTCCTCGACCCGGCCGTGACGATGCTCAACACCGGGTCGTTCGGCCCGCTCCCGCGCCCCGTCTTCGACCGCGCCGCCGAGCTGCGGCTGCGGCTCGCCGCCGGGCCGACCGACTTCTTCGTCCGCCAAGCCCCGCCGCTCTTGTGGGACGCCCGGTGCCGCACGGCCGCGTTCCTCGGGACGGAGCCGCACCGGCTGGTGTTCACCACGAACGTGTCGGCGGCGGTCAACCTCGTGGCGAGCGGGCTGCGGCTGGCGGCCCCGGGCGAGGTGCTGATGACCGACCACGAGTACGGGGCGATGGTGTGGTGCTGGGAGCGGGCCGGGCAGCGGCAGCGGCTGGGCGTCCGCACCTTCCCGCTGCCGACCATGCCGGCCGACCCGGGCGAGATCGTCGAGGCGGCGGAGCGGGCGGTCACCCGGCGGACCCGGCTGTTGTTCTTCAGCCACGTCCTGTCGCCGACCGGGCTGGTGCTGCCGGCGAAGGAGCTGTGCGACCTGGCCCGCCGGCGGGGCGTCCTCACGGTCGTGGACGGGGCGCACGCCCCGGCGATGCTGCCGCTGGACGTGTCGGATGTCGGGGCCGACTTCTACGCCGCGAACCTGCACAAGTGGCTGCTCGCCCCGACCGGGGCCGGGTTCCTGGTGGTCGGCCCGGGGAACGAGGACCGGCTGCAGCCGCTGCACGTGTCGTGGGGCTACCACCCGGACCGGTACCCGATCGGCGACGGCGGGAAGTCGGCCGGGCCGGACGCCCCCGACGCGTACGGGTCGACGCCGAGGGTGCGGTTCCTGGAGTTCGAGGGGACGCGCGACATCTGCCCGTGGCTGGCGGTGCCGGTGGCGATCGACTTCCAGGCGGACTTAGGCTGGGGGAACGTGCGGCGGCGGGTCGCGGACCTGGCGGCGTACACGCGGCGGGTGATCGGTGACACCGGGCTGTCACCGGCGACGCCGGCGGGACCGGGGCTTCACGGGGCGATGACGGCGTTCGAGCTGCCGGCGGGGCTGGACGCGGGGAAGGTGCGGCGGGGGCTGTGGGAGCGGTGGGTCGAGGTGCCGGTGATCGAGCGGCCGGACCGCCGGCTGTTGCGGGTGAGCCACCACTTCTACACGACGGAGGCGGAGATCGACCGGCTGGCGGAGGTGCTACCGGAGGTGCTTCAGGCGGCCGGGTCGGGCTGACCGCCGGCCCCGGGGGCGGGCCGCTCGGTCGGCGGGAACAGGGCGGCGACGGGCGTGCGGAACCCGGGCAGGAGGTCGCCGGCGTCCAGGTCGTCGGCGGCGAAGGAGACGCGGACGGTGTTCGCCCCCGGCAGGTAGGCGTGGACCTCTTGGGCGAGCGGGTACACGACCCACACCAGCCGCACCCCGCCGCGGAGGTACTCCCGGACCTTGGCGACCAGGTCGTCGGCCGCGTCCCCGGGGCTGACCACCTCGGCCGCGAGGTCGGGGACCACGTCGAGGGCGTTCCCGGTGAACGGGATCGCCCGGTCCCGCGGCCACCGGTCGTAGGAGACGTACACGAGATCGGGTTGCCGGTTCCGGGTCCGGTCTTCGGGGAGGGGAATGCGGAACAGCAACTCGATCCGGCTGCGGCCGGTGTCCGTGGTCAGGAGGAAGCGGTCGAGGGCGGACTTCAGGCGGTTCGCCACCTCGGTCGCGTAGAAGCTCATCGGGCGGATCTCCAGGACGCGACCGTCCACCACCTCGTACCGGTCCGGCAGCCGCTCGGCCGGGGTGTCGAGGTCGTCCTCGCCGAGCGGCGGGTCGTCGAGAAGTTCCGCAGCCGTCGCCATGTCTTCGTCCTCCGACACCACCATACCACCGCCCGGCCGGGCCGTGAAGCCGGGGCGTTGCTCGATCGGCCGGGGCGGCTTACACTCGGGCGCATGACCGACATCACCCGGGTGCTGGAGGCCGCCCGCGCCGGCGACCCCGGGGCGGCCGCCGATCTCCTGCCGCTCGTGTACGACGAGCTGCGGAAGCTCGCCGCCGCCCGGCTCGCGGCCGAGCGCCCCGGGCACACCCTCGACGCCACCGCCCTGGTCCACGAGGCGTACCTCCGCCTCGTCGGCGACCAGCGGTTCGACCACCGCGGGCACTTCTTCGCGGCCGCCGCCGAGGCGATGCGCCGCATCCTGGTCGACGCCGCCCGCCGCAAGAAGGCCGAGAAGCACGGCGGCGGGCTGCACCGGCACGACGCGGCCGAGCTGCCGATCGCCGCCCCGGAGCCGGCCGAGGACCTCGTCGCCCTGGACGAGGCGCTCGACCTCCTCGCCGCCGCCGACCCGCGGAAGGCCGAGCTGGTGAAGCTGCGGTACTTCGCCGGGCTGTCGATCGAGGACGCGGCCGACGCCCTCGGGATCTCGGCGGCGACCGCAAAGCGGGACTGGGCGTACAGCCGGGCGTGGCTGTTCCAGAAGATTTCCGGCGAACCGCGACCGTCCGGGAGCGGGTGTGGCCCGCCGGCACCCGCTCCCGGACGGTCGCGGTTCGCCGGAAATGAGTGAGCCACCTCGCCGCCGCATCTCGCATTGCTGGCGTCCCACCCGTCGGGGGAACCGCCCGTGACCGAGGCATCGATCTTCGCCGCCGCCGTGGACCTGGCCGACCCGGCCGAGCGGGAAGCGTACCTGGCCGGGGCGTGCGGGGCCGACACCGCCCTGCGGGCCCGCATCGACGGGCTGCTCGCCGCCCACGCCGCGGCCGGCACGTTCCTCGAGCGCCCGGCCGCCCCGCCCCCGGACCCGAACACCACCTGGACCGCCACCGACGGCCCCCCGCCCGACGACGGCCTGCCGTTCCTCTCCCCGCCGCGCCGCCCCGACTCGCTCGGCCGGCTCGGGCATTACGAGGTGCTGGAGGTGCTGGGCAAGGGCGGGTTCGGGATCGTCTTCCGGGCGTTCGACGAGGTGCTCCAGCGGGTGGTGGCGGTGAAGGTGCTGGCCCCGCAGATGGCCGCCACGTCGCCGGCCCGGAAGCGGTTCCTCCGCGAGGCCCGGTCGAGCGCCCAGGTGCGGCACGAGAACGTGGTCGCCGTGCACGCGGTCGAGGAGCAGCCGCTCCCGTACCTGGTGATGGAGTTCATCCCCGGGGAGACGCTCCAGCAGCGGCTCGACCGGACCGGCCCGCTCGACCTGCCGGACATCCTCCGCATCGGCCGGCAGATCGCCGAGGGGCTGGCCGCGGCCCACGGCACCGGGCTGATCCACCGGGACGTGAAGCCGGCGAACGTGATGCTCGAGGCCGGGCCGCGGGGGCGGGTGAAGCTGACCGACTTCGGGCTGGCCCGGGCGGCGGACGACGCCAGCCTCTCGCAGAGCGGGGTGGTGGCCGGGACCCCGATGTACATGGCCCCGGAGCAGGCCCGCGGCGACACCCTCGACCACCGGGCCGACCTGTTCAGCCTCGGGAGCGTGCTGTACGTGATGTGCACCGGCCGCCCGCCGTTCCGGGCGAGCGGGACGCTGGCGGTGCTGAAGCGGGTGTGCGAGGAGGACCCGCGGCCGATCCGGGAGGTGATCCCGGAGGTGCCGGAGTGGCTGTGCCGGATCGTCGAGAAGCTGCACGCCAAGGACGCGGCGGGACGGTACCAGACGGCCCGGGAGGTGGCTGACGTGCTGGCCGACTGCGAGCGGCAGGTGAAGGAGTACGGGGCGGTGCGGGACTTCGGCCGCATCCCCGGCGGGCGGCCGCGGTCCGGCCGCCGGCGGTGGGCGTGGGCGGCCGCCCTGGCGCTCCTCCTGCCCCTCGCCGCGTGGGGCGTCTACGCCCTGACCCGGCCGGACGCCCCCGAGTCTCCGACCGTTCCCCCCGGCGCGGGGGAGGTCCAGGTCCAGTTCTGGGACCCCGAGTTGGTGGTGCGGGTCGCCGGGACGGGCCGCGAGTTTGCCGGGAGGGGCGGTTTGTTCGTCCTCGCCCCGGGCGAGCACATGCTCCAGGCCCACAAGCACGGGAAGGTGGTGTACGAGCGGACGCTCTCGCTCCGGTCCGGGGAACACCTGATCGTCACCATCGGTCCGGACGACCTGGGCTGGACTCCGCTCTTCAACGGCAAGGACCTGGCCGGGTGGAAGACGCACCCGGCCGCGCCGGACAACTGGAAGGTGCGGGACGGCGTCCTGGTCGGCACCGGGGGCCCGTCGACCCTGCTCACCACGGCCCGGGACGACTACCGGAACTTCCACCTCCGGGTCGAGGTCAAGATCAAGCCCGAGGGGGAGAGCGGCCTGTACTTCCGCTCCCAAGGGGGCTGGGGGTCGGGGTACGAGGCGCAGATCGCCCCGGCCAACACGACGACCGGCAAGACGGGGACCCTGTCGCGGTTCCAGGGCGAGAAGTGGGTCACCCTGAAGCGGGTCGATCACGACGTCGCGCCCGCGGACGCGTGGTTCGTCCAGGAGGTGATCGCCGACGGCACCCGGCTCGTGGTCCGGGTCAACGGCCAGACCGTCGCCGACGTGGCGGACGGGACCTACCCCCGGGGGTGCCTGGCGCTGGAGGCCATCAGGGCCGGCACCGTCGTCGAGTTCCGCAAGGTCGAGGTCCGGGAACTGCCGCCGGAGTCGCCCGCCGACGGGTTCACCCCGCTGTTCAACGGCAAGGACCTCTCGGGGTGGAAGGCGCACCCGGACCACCCGGGCACCTGGCGGGTGGACGGCGGGGTTCTGATCGGGTCCGCGGTGCGCAGCCACCTGTTCACCGAGCGCGGCGACTTCACCGACTTCCACCTGCGGGCCGAGGTCCGGATCCCGAAGTCCGGCAACAGCGGGCTGTACTTCCGCAGCCCGTTCAGCCTGGCCAACGGCGGCTTCCCGCCGGGGCACGAGGTCCAGATCTACAACGCCGAGAGGGACGAACAGGGCGGGGGCGACCCGTTCAAGACCGGCAGCCTCCACAACGTGTGGGCGAGCCCCAAGGGGCTCGTGGTGGGGCCCGAGTGGTTCACCCTGGAGGTCATTGCCCGGGGGAACCACGTGACGACACGGGTCGACGGTACGACGGTGTTCGACGGCGATCTTCCCCCGGCCGACGCCCGGACTCGCCGGTCCGGGCACTTCGCGCTGCAAGCGATCCCGGGGGAGCAGGTCCTGTTCCGCAAGGTCGAGGTCAAGGAGTTGCCGCCCGCCGACGGCTTCGTGTCGCTGTTCAACGGCAAGGACCTGTCCGGGTGGGAGAGTACGCCTCCGAACCGGCCTCCGAGTTGGACCGTCGTGAACGGCGTCCTGAGCAGCATTCCCTCGCCGAAACCGGCGGAACTCACGACCGTCCGCGACGACTTCGCCAACTTCCACCTCCGCGCGGAGGCGCGGATCAACGACGGCGGCAACAGCGGGATCTACTTCCGCTTCCCCCCCGACAACCTCTGGAAGCCGGACGTCCTCGAGGCGGAAATCAACTGCACCGCGGGTAGCCCGAGAAAGACGGGAAGCCTGTGGCCCCTGGGGGTCGAACAGGCCGTCACGGACGTACTGCACAAGCCGGACGAGTGGTTCGCTCTCGAAATCCTCGCGCTGGGCAGCGACATCACGATCAAAGTCGACGGTAAGGTCGCCACGCACTGGATCGACCCGAGACCCACCTACCCCAAGGGGCGACTCCGCATCCAGCTCTCCGGCAACACGCTCGTCCAGTTCCGGAAGATCGAAGTCAAGGAGCTGCCGGCGGGCGGTCCGCCCCCGGCCGTCGCCCCGTTCGACGAGAAGCAGGCGAAGGCCCACCAGGAGGCGTGGGCGAAGCACCTCGGGGTGCCGGTCGAGTTCACCAACTCCGTCGGGATGAAGCTGCGGCTGATCCCGCCCGGCGAGTTCCGGATGGGCTACGCGCCCGACCAGGTCAAGCGGTTGGTCGCCGAGACGGAGGCCGGCTGGGAGCGGAACGTGATCCTGACGAACGCGGCCCGGCCGGCCGCCGTCCCGGACCCGTTCTACCTTGGGGCGCACGAGGTCACGGTCGGGCAGTTCCGCCGGTTCGTGGAGGCGACGAAGTACAAGACGACGGCCGAGCGCGACGGGAAGGGCGGGCTGGTCTACGACCCGGAAAAGGGCTTCGTCCCGAAGAAGGAGGTGGTCTGGAGCTACCCGTGGCCGGGGGCGACGGACGACCACCCGGTCATGACGGTCACCGCCGAGGACGCCGAGGCGTTCTGCGCCTGGCTGGGCGAGGCGGAGGGCCGGACGTACGCCCCGCCCACGGACGCGCAGTGGGAGTTCGCCTGCCGGGCCGGTACGACCACCCTGTGGTGGACCGGCGACGACCCGAAGGAGCTGCTCCGGTACGAGCGGGTGGGGGGCGGCGGCGGTCCGAGGCCGGTCGGGTCGCTGTCGGCCAACCCGTTCGGCCTCTCCGACATGCACGGGAACGTGTGCGAACTCGTCCAGTCGCCCGACGGCTACCGGTCGCGGTCCGCGCAAGCCGGTGTCGCGACCCGGGTCAGCCACTCGGCCTGGGGTTCGGGCGTGGCCCGCGACCGCGCCCACAGCGGGACCGGCTTCCGGGTCGCGCTGGTCGGCGACCTGAAGCCGAAGGCCCCCAAAACGGTCGACCTGCTCGCCCTCATCGACCCGGACCGGGACGCCCTCCAGGGCGCCTGGAAGTGGGACGGGAAGGTGCTCGACTCCCCGGCCCCGCTGGCGCAGCTGCAGGTGCCGTTCGCCCCGCCGGAGCACTACCGGCTGACGATGGAGGTGGAGCGGACGACCCCGCCCGGGGCGCTGACCTTCGGGCTGATCGTCGGCGGCAAGACGGCGTGCGTCACCCTGGACTACAACGCCCCGGTGAAGGGCGGGGTGCGGTCCGGCCTGGCCGGGCTGGACGGCAAGGTGCTCCACAAGCGCGAGGCCGCGTTCGACGGCCCGGTCCTCGGCCCCGGGCGGAACACGGTGGTCGCCGAGGTGCGCGGCACCCGGGTCACGGTCCGGGTCGGGGAGACCAAGGTGGTCGACTGGGAGGGGGACCCGGACCGGTTCACGGTCTCGCCGAACATGGACAAGACGGACGGGAAGCGGCTGTACCTCGGCCACCTGAGCGCCGGCTACCGGTTCCACCGGCTGGAGCTGACGCCGCTCCCGCCGCCGGACGCCCGGCCGGCGGTCGCCCCGGACCCGCGGCCGGTGCCGTGAGTCACAGCCCGGCCCGGGCGCGGAACCGGTCGAGCGAGGCGGCGTCGAGGGCGTCGTCGAGGGCGTCGTCGAGGAGGCGGTCGAGCCGGGCGGTGTCGGTACACGCCCGGACGGCCGCGGCCACCTCTTCGGGGACCGCCCCGAACCGCTTGGCGATCAGCCGGAGCAGGGCGTCGGCCTTCCCCTCCGCCTTCCCCTCGGCCACGCCCTGCACCCGCCCCTCGGTCTTCCCCTCGGCCAGCCCCCGGGCCAGGCCCGCGGCCAGCCCCCGGGCCTCCCCCTCGGCGGCGGCCTTGGCAGCAACCTTGGCCCCGTGCGTGGCCAACAGTTCGGCGATCACCGGCGCCTCTTCCATCGGAAGCCCCTCCACGGCCGCCTGCCACGCCGGGCCGCGGCCGACCTTGTCGGCGAACACCCGCGCGAGGGCGAAGTCGCCGCGCCGGACCGGGTCCGACTCGGCCGCCACCAGCCCCCGCCACCGTCGGATAGTATCGTCCTCCGCCCCGCCGTGCATCAGCGGAACGAAAGCCAGCAACTCCTTCGGGGCGGTGCCCGCGGCGATCTCGTCCAACACCGCCCCGGCGTCGGTCGTGGAGAGGTTCCGCTCCGCCGGCCGGAGCGTCCACTCGGCACCGCCCACGACGCACGACCGGGCGGTGTCCCCGGTCCCGGTCAGGTTGATCACCGCCCCGACCAGGTCGTACCGGTCGCCCGGCAGGTCGGACGGCTTGACCGTCAGCCACAAGAGCCCGCCGGCGAGCGTCAGCCGGCCGGGCATCGTCGGGTCGGGTTCGGTCTGCACCTCCAGCAGCACCGCCACCGGCGCCCCGCCGCGGTCGAGGTCGAACACCTCCGCGACGGCGTCGCACAGCCGCTCCGGGGTGTTCGGCAGGGTGAGCTGCGCCGGCAGCCACCGGCCGAACCGCAGCCGCCCCGGCGGCACCCCGAGCAGCCACGGGAACAGCCCGCCACCGGCCTTCGTCAGCAGGTACCGGGCGAGCTGGTCGTACCGCGTCGGCGGGGCCGGCGGGGGCGGCGACGGGGTCATGCCATCCGCTTCTTCAGCTCGGCGTCGGCCGCGTCCAGGTACTCGTCGGTCGTCAGGAACGGGGCCTCGGCGTCGATCAGGATGGCCAGGTCCTTCGTCATCTTCCCCGACTCGACGAGGTCGACGCACACCTTCTCCAGCGTCTCCGCGAACGTCACCACGTCCGGGGTGCCGTCCATCCGCCCGCGGTAGATCAGCCCGCGGGTCCAGGCGTAGATGCTGGCGATCGGGTTGGTGCTCGTCTTCTTCCCCTTCTGGTGCTCGCGGTAGTGGCGGGTGACGGTCCCGTGGGCCGCCTCCGCCTCGACCGTCTTGCCGTCCGGGGTGGTGAGCACGCTGGTCATCAGCCCGAGGCTCCCGTACCCCTGGGCGACGGTGTCGCTCTGCACGTCCCCGTCGTAGTTCTTGCACGCCCACAGGTACCCGCCGGCCCACTTCAGGTTCGCCGCCACCATGTCGTCGATCAGCCGGTGCTCGTAGGTGAGCTTCTTGGCGTCGAACGCGGCCTTGAACTCGGCGTCGAACACCTCCTGGAAGAGGTTCTTGAACCGCCCGTCGTACACCTTCAGGATGGTGTTCTTCGTCGAGAGGTATACCGAGTAGTCGCGGGAGAGGCCGTAGTTGAAGCAGGCCCGGGCGAACCCGCGGATCGAGTCGTCGAGGTTGTACATGGCGAGGGTGACGCCGCCGCCGGGGGCCTTGAACACCTCCTTCTCGACCGGCGGCCCGCCGTCGGCGGGGGTGTAGGTGAGCTTCACGGTGCCGGGGCCGGGGAACAGGATCTCGCTCGCCTTGTACTGGTCGCCGAACCCGTGCCGGGCGACGACCACCGGCTTGTCCCAGTGGCCGACCAGGCGGGGCACGTTCCGGCAGACGATCGGCTCGCGGAAGATGGTGCCGTTGAGGATGTTCCGGATGGTGCCGTTCGGGGACGGGTACATCCGCTTCAGGTCGAACTCCTTGACCCGCGCCTCGTCCGGGGTGATGGTGGCGCACTTCACCGCGACGCCGTACTGCTTCGTCGCCTCGGCCGACTCGAACGTGACCTTGTCGTCGGTGGCGTCGCGGTGTTCGATGCCGAGGTCGAAGTACTTGAGGTCGACGTCGAGGTGGGGGAGGATGAGGGTGTCGCGGATCTTCTGCCAGATGATGCGGGTCATCTCGTCCCCGTCCATCTCGACGACGGGGTTCTTGACCTTGATCTTGGGCATCGGGGTGTCCTCCGGGGGCGCGGCGGGAAGCGGCTAGCTTATCCGCGGTCCGGAGCGGCGAACAGAAGGGCTACGACTCGTCCGGGGGCGGGATGGGATCGGCCTGGGGGAGTTCGAGTTCGATGCCGCGGGCCTTCATCCGGCGGATCACGTCCCAGACTTTCGAGAGCTGCTCGGCCCACTGGGCCGGATCGAACTTCGGCTCCTTCCCGGACGCCTCGAACTCTTCGACCACCTTCGCAAGCGCCTTTTCGGCGGCCTCCCGTGCGTCGGTCGCCAACTCATCCATCCGGGTGTCCGTGGTCCGTTGCGGGGCTTCGCCTGATCCACCTCCGGTGGGGGGAGCAGTGCCGATGGCGGGGGTACGGAACCCGTCCTCGACCGCACGGCGGACTACATCCAGGATAGACGGGTCGTCCTTCTCGTCGCGGACGACGAGCGTGATCTTGAGACGTCGGCCTCCGTGAATGTCATCACTCATCGGGCGGGTGGGCCTACGGGGGCCGGCGCGGGGGCGGTGATTTCGAACGGATTCATCTCCGGATCGGGGATCGACAGACCGCGTCCGCCGCCGGCGAGGTTGAGGGAGCACATCGCTGCGGCCAACTCTGCCACGAACACCACCAAGTCCGCGTCGCCCAGGTCGTCGGGAATGCCGAACTCGAAGACCATCTCGCCGGCTGGACGCTCAGGCTTCGGCCACCCCTCGGGCGGGCCGTCCGGCCAGAGCGGCCCGAACACGGACGGCGGAACCAGGGTGTCGTCGGTCCAGCCGCTGGCCACGGCGAGGCCGTGAGCGGTCTCGATGTCGCGGCGGAACGGCTCCGCAGACCGGACGAGGTTCGCGGCGAGGACGGCGGCGTCGGAGGAATCACGGGGACCGGCGGTTCGGGCGGCATCAGCGGCCGCACCGACGGCTGCGATGGCTACGGGCGCGTGATCGACGCCGGCGTCGTCGGCGGCTTGACTGGCGCTTCGAACGGCCACGCCGATGTGGGCAGGGGCCGGCTCGGCTCGCGCGGCTGCACGCTCTGCCGCACTGACGGCACTTTCAAGAGCCGACAGATGACGTTGTGGGGCGTCGCTCCAGAAGTGTTCGACCAGCGGCAGCACCCGGCGCGCGCACCGGGCCGCGAAGGCAACTTGTGCCCATCGTGGAAGGGATGCGGCCTGCTGTGCGGGCCGACCAGGGTCGGCACCCCCGAACGAGACCCCACCCAGCACCGCGACCCGAACCTCTGCGGTAGCGACCCCTGCAGCCGACGCCTTCATCGCCCGCATCTCGGCGATCGCCCGGTCCGTCTGGGCGCGCAGAGACGCCCGGATCTCTTCGCAAGCCACGCTATACTTCCGCATCTCCTCGGCGTGTTCGCGGTCGAGCCGGGCCATCCGCTCGGCGTGTTCGCGGTCGAGCCGGGCCATGACCGCGTCGGCCGTGCGCTCGAAGCGGCGCACCGCGCGGAGCAGGTAGGCCGCGAGCAGCAGCCCGACGCACAGGTTGAACAGCAGCCCCGGCCAGATCATGACTTCCGCCCTTCACCCCCCGGGGGCTTCTTCGTGAGCGCGGCGAGTTGCTTCGTCAGGTTCGTCACCTGTTCGGTCAGGCCCGCGATCTGTCCGTCCTTGGCCTCCACCACCTTCGCCTGCGCCTCCAAGAACCGCTGAACCTCGGCATCCCGGTCCCCACGGGCCTCGGCGCGGAACTGGTCCTCGCGGGCGCGGAGTTGGTCTTCTCGTTCTGCGGCCCGCCGCTGTAGTTCGGCAAGTTGGTTATCGAATCGGGCCTCCAACCGGACTTCCTTCGCGTCGACCCGCCTCTCCGCGCGCCAAATCACGACGAGGACGGCGGCCAGTACCGGGAACTGTTGGATGAGCCAGTCGGGCATCGGCGGCACCGGGCGCGGGTGTCGGGTACCGGTATTAGACACCCCCGCCCGCCGCCGGACAAGCCGGCCGGTGGCCGGCGGCGCCGCCCGGTGGTACGTTTCCCCCGTCACCACCCGAAGGGCCGCGCCGTGACCCTGCTGCTCACCCTCGTCCTCGTCGCCCTCGTCCTGTTCGCCCTGTTCCTCGGCGGCAGCATCGTCGCCCAGGGGTACCTGTACCAGGCCCCGGCCGACCGCCTCCCGCTCCGCGCCCTCGCCGCCGCCGCCCTCGTCGCGTCCTTCCTCACCATCTGGGTCTGGATCGACCAGCGCGCCCCCCGGAAGTACGACACCTTCTTCGAGTTCGCCCCGTACCAGACCCAGACGTTCGACGAGTTCGAGGCCGTCCGCTGGGTGTCCCCGGACGGGAGCACGTTCCGGGTCGATGCGGCCGGCAAGCCGGTCGAGGAGGTGACCCGGTTCCGCCGCGGGGTCGGGGCCAAGGCCGCCGGGTTCTACGACGCCAAGACGGACGAGCCGTTCCAGATGAACAGCAGCTCGAAGGGGACGAACCTGTCGTACATGACGGCGGCGGTCCGGGTCAGCCCGGCCAAGGGCGCCGAGCCGGTCCGGCTCGGCGCCGTCCTCGGGAAGGACAAGCGGAGCTACGCGGCCGGGCCGGAGGGGCGGAAGTTCGTCGAGGACGGCGGCACCCGGTACGTCCAGGCCGACCAGCTCGGGACGCTGTTCGTCCCGAGCAACACGACGGTGTTCCTCGCCCTGCTCATCAACTTCCTTCACTTCGTGGCCTGGTTCGTCGCGTTCTGGCTGATCCTGCAGTTCACCCGCGGGCACGCCTTCGTCCTGGCCGTGTCGTTCGGGCTGGGCGCGATGCTGCTGCTGATGCCGCTGCTGTTCAAGCCGAACCGTGCCCCGAAGCCGCCCGGGGAGGTTCCCCAGGCGGCCCGGGCGGCGGAGGTCACCGCACCAGCTCCGGCAGGTACTTGACCGGCAGGGTGCCGTGGCCGAGCACCGCCTCGTGGAACTTCCCGAGGTCGAACGCCGCCCCCTGCCGCCGCTGCACCTCCTGCCGCAGCCGGTAGAACGCGGTCCGGCCGACGAAGTACGTCGACAGTTGCGTGCTCGACTGCTTCGCCCGGGACACCTTCCCGACCGCCTCCGCCTCCGTCTGGAACCCGCGGCCCATCAACAGCGACTTCGCGTCGTCGTCACTCATGTTGTCACAGTGCATCTTGTGGTCGAGGATCGCATTGATGACGGCGCGTTGATAGAACTTGAGTTGATGCAGCCGCAGTGAGAGGTCGCCGTCTCCGTACCCCTGGTCGAGCATCATCTGCTCGGTGTACACCGCCCACCCCTCCGCGAACGTCCCGGAGTACAGCACCTTGCGGACCAGCGACGGGCACCGGTTCGAGTACGCGAGCTGGACGTAGTGGCCGGGGTACGCCTCGTGGATGGTGAGCACCTGGAGCATCGCGGAGTTGTACTCCCGCAGCAGCGCCTCCACCCGCTCGGGCGACCAGTCGGCCGGCGGCGGGGCGACGGCGTACAGGCTGTCGGCCTTCGGGTCGAGCGGCGGGGCCGGGTTCAGGTACGCCAGCGAGAACCCCCGCTGGAACTCCGGCATCTCGACCACCTTGCAGGTGTCCGGGTCCGGCAGGGTGAGGATCTTCTTGTCGCGGATGAAGGTCTTGATCTTGTCGACGGTCTTGCGGGCGTCGGCGACCAGGTCCTGCGGCTTGCCGTGGTCCTTGCCGAGCTCGTCGAGCACCAGGCGGATGGCGAGCCGCCGGCCGTCGGCGTCGTCCGGCGGGACCGGCTTGCCGGGGAACAGCTTCGCCCACAGCTGCTTGGCGACGTACCACATCTCCCGCTCCACGCGGTCCGCCTCCACCTCGGCCAGCTTCAGCACGTCGTCGGCGGACAGCCCGGCGTCGAGTTCCAGTTCGAGCTTCCTGGCGAACTTCTCCTTCCCGAGCCGCCACTCGCCGGTCGACTTCGGCAGCAACTCCTTCTCCAGCCAGTCCTGGTACTCCTTGAGGGCGGCGACGGCGGCCTTGCACGGGGTGGCGAGCGGCTCGCTCCCCGGCACCTCCCCGGCGACCGCGTAGATCTCCTTCTCGAAGAAGCCGATCGCCCCGCGGTTCCGCCGGCTCGCCACCTCGGTCAGCTCCTTCGGCGGGTTCTTCAGGCCCGCCTTCGCGGCGGCGACCACCTTCGGGATGAAGGTGATCCGCTTCGCGGCGTTGGCGACGTTCCGGCCGCGCGGCAGCGTTGACTGGGTGAACAGGAGGAAGACGCTGTCGGAGACGTACTCCCCGTAGACGCGCGGGTCGTACTCGAACCGGTTGTCGTTCTCGGCCGACCACAGGGCGTAGTTCAGGGCGTGGGTCCAGATCTCGAGGTCGATCTTCCCGTCGGCGGAGAGCTTCTTGGAGTCGATCTCCTTGGCCAGGGTGGCGAGCATCGCCCGGGCCGTCTCGATGTCCTTCTTCCGGGCGTCGGGGGAGAGGTCGTCGAGGCGGTCGTCGTGGTCGTGGTTCCCCTGCTGGGTGGCGAACAGCGGGTGGCGGGCGAACTCCTGGTCGAGGTAGCTCCGGAACAGGTTGGCGAGGCGGGCGTCCTCGGCGGCGGGTTGCGCGGCGGGGGTGGTCATCGGGACGGCACCGGCGAGCAGGGCGAGGAGGAGCGGAACGACGCGGGACATGGGTGCGCCTCAGAAGTCGAGGGTGAAGCTCAGGGCCGGTCCGTCGACGAGCAGCCGGCAGCCGAGGAGGATGTCCATCCCGATGAGCACGTCGACGGGCAGCGCCGTCGTCAGCTCCATCACCACCAGGTCGGGTTGGACGAACCACGGGAGGTGCGGCCGGGAGGCGTCGAGGATGGTCAGCGAGACGCGGAAGAGGCGGACCTGCGCCGACCCCGTGACGCCCCGGGTCGTGGTGTGGACCCGGGGCTGGAGCCCGAGCTGCCGGATGACCCACGGGGCGACCGCGGTCGCGTTGCTACCGGTGTCGATCTCACCGCGGACGGGGACCGAGGCCGGGGCGGGCCCTCCGGCGGCCAGGACCGCCGAGAGGTCGGGCGCGGGGAGGTTCACCCGCGCGTCCACCAACAACTCGGCGGCGGCGATCGGGAAGGTCAACTGGGGCATAGGTGCCACAGGCGGTAGGGGAGGCGGATGACCGGCGCGCGGGCCGTCACCTGTTGGATCAGACACGGCTGCCTCAGGTACCGCTCGGTCGCGGCGGCGAACGCCTCCTCCCGGGTGTCCCACACCCCCTCGATCGTCTCGCCCTTGATCAGCAACCACTTCCCCTCGTACCCCTCCGTCAGCAGCCGGCCGACCTCCCGGAGGAAGAAGTTCCACTCCGCGCTGTTCGGCCCGCCCGACGTGTCCTCACGCACCTCCGACCACGGGATCGTCGTCATGACTCCCCTCCGGGTCACGCGGGCGACACCACCTGCCACCGGGCCGGGTCGAACGCGACGGTCGTCAACCCGGGTGCCGCCGGGCCGCCCGCCCCGACCGCCACCAGCACCGCGTGCGGGTAACCCGCCTCACGGGCCGCGGTCAGCGCCCCGACCGCCTCGCCGGCGTCCGGCCCGAACGCCACCGACACCGCCCCGAGCCGGCGGTCCGCCCCGCCGCCCTCGCCGAGCCGCCAGAACACCAGTTCCGGGTGCGGCGACAGGTCCGGGTCGGGGCGGACGAGCACGTGCCCGAGGCCGAGCCGCACCGGCAGCGCCTTGTCCCACAGCTTGCGGAACTGGTGGTACAGCTCCCGCACGAACGCCGCCCGGTCCGGCCCGGCGAACCGCGGGTGCGTCAGGTTCAGGGCTTCGACCACCAGGTCCAGGAACGGGTCCACGCCTCACCCCGCGAGCGCCTCTTTCCACTTCCGCACCCGGGCCTCGTCGACCACCCCGGTCCGCTTCCCGGCGGCGCACGCCGACGTCCGGACCGCGAAGTAGTCCGGGGCCGCCCCCAACTGCCCGGCGTGCTCCGGCCGCAGCGACCCGCCGACCGCCACCGTCACCCCGCCCCGCCTCAGGCTGTCCACCAGGTCCGACACCGCCGCCGGCGGGGCGAAGTCGAACAGCGTCTTCCCGTCCTTCCCCCAGGTGTCGAGGAGGAACGCCTTGAACCGGAACCGCTTCGCGAACTTCGCCAGCTCGGCCGGCGGGACCGACTTCGCCCGCTCCCAGTCGGCGTACGCCACCGCCACCATCTCCATCCCGGGCGGCAGCTGCCGGCGGGTGTCGAGCAGGTCTTCGCCCCACCCGACGACCGGCGGGTACCCGGCCAGCCCCCACTTCACGTAGTCGAGCTTCAGTTCGAGGTGCCAGTGGGCGTCGGTCAGGGCGTTCGGCGACCACTCCCCGAGCGCGGCGCTGACCGGCACCCGCCCGCCGACCGCGGCGATGACCGCCGCCACCACCTCCGCCTCGGCCGGGGCCAGCGGCCCCTTGTTCGGCTCCTTCACGTCGACCAGGTCGGCCCCGCCGGCCAGCGCCGCCGCCGCCTCGTCCGCCGACCGCACGCTGACCAGTAGTCCGGGGGTGCCGCTCATGACAGGGGGATCCTTCCGCTTGGAAACCGGGGGCCGCGCCCGGCACGGCAGACAGTTTCCCCGTTTCCCCCGCGGCCGGCAAGAGCAGCGCCGGTCGCCGGATGTTACAAACGGCACCGCCCCGCCGGCCGTCGGATCGGGTACACTGCGCCCGCGGTGTCCCTTCCCCGGGAGGATCGGGTCATGCGACGGACGATGCTCGGCGCCGGACTGGTCGGGTTGGCGGCCGCGGTCGCGGCGGTGCCCCCGCCGGCGGACGCCGCCTGCTGCTACTTCTCGGCCAAGGACAAGGACGTGCTCCAGCCGGGCCAGAAGGCGTTCCTCACCTGGGACCCGGTCGAAAAGGTCGAGACGTTCACCGTCCAGCCGCGGTTCGAGGGGAACGCCCAGGACTTCGGGATGGTCATCCCGACCCCCGGCAAGCCGAAGCTCGACGAGATGCCCCGCGACTTCTTCAAGACCCTCGCGGTGTTCACCATCCTCGAGCCGATGGACCTCGACAAGTACAAGAACTTCCGCAACCAGTTCGCCCTGGGCGCCGCGGTGGACCCGCGGGCGGGCGGCGCGCCGGTGCCGAAGAAGGCCCCGTCCACCGTGAAGGTGCTGGAGGCCGGGGTGGTCGGGTCGCTGGACTACAAGGTCATCACCGCCGAGCGGGCCGACGACCTGTACACCTGGCTGAAGGACAACGGGTACAAGTACGCCGGGGACGAGGCGACGCTCGGGTTCTACGTCGGGAAGAAGTGGTTCTTCACGGTGATGAAGATCGACACCCAGCAGATGAAGCGGAATCAGGACGGGAGCTACCTCGGCGAGGTCACCCCGACCCGGTTCACCTTCCCGTCCGAGAAGCTCGTCTACCCGCTCCGGATCACCCAGATCTCGGTGAAGGACAAGACCGAGGCTCTGTTCTACGTCCAGGCCCCGCACAAGCTGGACCTGGTCGGCGACCTGTCGTACCAGTGGACGTTCGCCCCGATGTGGTCCCAGGCGGCCGGGTTCGCCGTCCCGGAGAAGCTGACCGAGGCCGAGAAGGCGTGGCGGAAGGTGACCGACCCGAAGGCGCAGGAGTTCGCCCGGAAGGTGCAGCAGCTCCGGCAGAAGGGGGTCGAGCCGGCGACCCTGGAGTGGGCCCGGAAGATCACCGACCACGACCTCGGGGTGCTCGACGGGACGACGAAGTACAACCGGGAGGCCCCGAAGGAGGACGTGGACAAGCTGAAGATCCTCAAGGGGCACGTCAAGAAGGGGCAGTTCGTGACCAAGTTCCGGAAGGTGTTCACGAAGGCCGAGATGGGCGACGACCTGGAGTTCGTCCGGGCCCGGATCGGGGACGCGGACGACGACATGGAGTACGTCTCCATCCTCCCGACCTCGCCCCCGTGACCTGGAGCGCGGCCGTCCCGGCCGCTCCCCGTCGTCCCGCCCGAGACGCCGGCGGTCGATCTCGAACGGTCCCCGCGCCGGACCGGTGGTGCGGCCGGGACGGCCGCGGTCCAGGAGAAACGCCATGCAGCGGTACGGGGTCGCGGCCGTCGCGCTTCTTCTCGGCGTCCTGAGCGGCCTCCCGGCCCAGGTCGGGGAGCGGCCGGGCACCTCCACCGACGACCCGATCGACGCCCCGCGCGACCTGACCGGGCTGTCGATCAAGATCCCCCGCGTCCGGGTCGTCCACACCACCGACCCGGGCCAGGCCGGCGGGTCGATGTACCTCCAGCAGGCCGACCCGTGGCTCGGGTACAAGTGGGGGTGGGCGCTCACCCAGCGGGAGTTCCGCGACCGGGACGGGGTGTACGGGGACGCCGGCAAACTCGACGGCCCGCTCCTCGCCGACGGGGCCAGCAAGATGATGTCCCGGTCGCACGCCAACTCGTGCGGGGTGTGCCACAACACCCCGTACCGGGACGGCGGGGCCGGGGCGACCATCCCGAAGAACGGGGCCGAGGGCCGCAACACCCCGCACATGTTCGGCGCCGGCCTGGTCGAGATGATCGGGTTGCAGACCCGGCTCAAGGCCCTCGCCCTCGCCGACGCGAACCGCGACGGGTGGGTCAGCCGGGCGGAGATGAAGGCCGCCCCGCGGTGCGTCCTCAACACGCTGCCGGACGGGGTCGACGGCCCGCGCCACGCGGTCGACTACGGGAGCTTCGACGACGCCGACGGGGACGGCCGGCCGGACCTGAACCCGGTGTTCACCCCGATGTACGTGGACAAGGCCGGGAAGCGGATCGCGTTCGCCGACAGCCTGAAGTTCCCGGGGGTGGCCGGGTACACGGTGGAGTTCCAGGCGTTCGGGTTCGGGCACCTGTACCTGCCGTTCCGCCCGCCGGTGTCGCCGACAATCCGGGCGTTCACCGCCACCCCGTTCGACATCCACTCCGGGCTCCAGGCGTGCGACCCGACCACCCTCGACGACCCGGACGGGGACGGGTTCGCCCGGGTGTCGAACGCCGGGGCGCTGCAGTGCGTGACCGCAGCCGGGAAGGACCGCGGGGCGGCCCGCGGGAAGACCGGGATCAGCAAGGACGACCCGGACCGGGACGGGTACTGCGAGGAGATCACCGAGGGCGACCTCGACCTCGCCGAGTGGTACCTGCTGAACCACCCGGCCCCCGGCCGCGGGCGGGTGACGCCGGCCGTCCGCCGCGGGGAGGAGTTGTTCACCACGGCCGGGTGCGCGACGTGCCACGTCCCGGACTGGCACCTCCACGCCGCCGACCCGAAGAACCGCGACTACACCCGCCGGTACGACGGGGACCGCCGGTTCTTCGACCTGCCGGTGGCGTTCAGCGAGTCCGCCGGCCGGCTGGAGGGGAGGCTGGTGTCGCTCGCGGACCGGAAGAACGGGCTGACGGTCCCGCGGCGCGGGGCGTACACGGTCCGCGGGATCTACAGCGACTTCAAGTACCACGACGTCGGCGAGGCGTTCTACCAGGTGCAGTTCGACGGGTCGGTGGTGAAGCGGTGGCGGACCCCGCCGCTGTGGGGCGTCGCCCACACCGCGCCGTACGGCCACGACGGGGCGAGCCTGGGCCTGGACGACGTGATCCGCCGGCACGGCGGGGAGGCGCTGGCCGCCCGCACCGCGTACACGAAGCTGCCGGAGCGGGACCGCCGGCGGGTGCTGGACTTCCTGGAAAGCCTCGTCCTGTACCCGACCGAGCGGGTGCCGTGCGACGTGGACGGCGACGGGAAGGTCGGCGAGCGGTTCGTGGTCGCCGGGAAGGACACCGGGGTGGAGCGGATGAACCCGGAGTGGCTGTTCCGGGTGCCGGGACGGATCGAGGGGCCGGTGGTCGGGGTCCGCGGGGACCGGCTCCTGTCGCTCGCCCTGACCAACATCCCGGACGCGTACGGGCTGGGGCTGGAGTACCTGCGGGACACCGACCGGGACGGGTTCCCGGACGTGATCGACCCGGCCCCGCGGCGGACCGGCTACCGCAACGGGGAGGATTGACCGCCGGCCGGGGTCTTGGTCTTCCCCCTCGCCCCCGACAGGGGGAGAGGGCGGCCGGGAGCGGAGCGACCGGCCGGGTGAGGGGGAGGGACGCACCCCTGGAACCGGGTAGCTCTTCCCCCTCACCCGGCTCGGACCTGCGGTCCTCACCGCCCTCTCCCCCTGTCGGGGGCGAGGGGCAGGCACCGGCCCGCCACCGACCCCGGGGCTCACCCGGCGGCCGGTTCCACCGGGAAGAAGAACGTCTGGCCGGTGAACGGCCGGAACGCGACCGGCCGGGGGTTGCGGAACGCGAACCCGTACAGCCGCGGCGGGCGGAACCAGTCCGGCGGGTTGCGGTGCTCGGCCTCCGCCGCCGCGAACGCCTCGGCGGTATCGTACCGGACGCAGTCCACCAGGTCCGCGACCCCGATCACCCCGCCGCCGAGCCCGACCCAGGCGCGCAACTCCGGGGTGTCGAGCAGGGCCCACCCGTCCGGGCGCTCGTCCGGGAGCCGGCCGGCGTGGATCAGCACCGGCCCGCGCCGCCGGGTCGGCCACGTCCGCACCTCGACCGTCTTCACCCCGGCCACCAGCAGCGCCGCCCACGGCTGCCGGACCGACAGCGCCACCCACCGCTCCGGCGGCGGCGTGGGATTCCCGCCGGGGCTCACGGGGGGGGTCATGGTTTGCTTAACCCCCGGCCCTGAACTAAGGATGTGGTGAAACCCCAGCCGGGCGCCCGCGCGCCCGCCACGCCCCGCACCAGGTCCCCGTCCCCCGGCGGCCCACCGATGCCGGTCCGTCTGGTCAGCCACGAGGAACTGCCCGGCCCGCTCAAGGGGTACCGGCTGATCGAGCGCCTCGGCCGCGGCGGGTTCGGCGAGGTGTGGAAGGTCGAGGCCCCCGGGGGGTTGCTCAAGGCCGCCAAGTTCGTGTTCGGCGACCTCGACGCGATGGACGAGGAGAGCCGGCCGGCCGAGCAGGAGCTGAAGGCGCTGAAGCGGGTCCGGGACATCCGCCACCCGTACATCCTGTCCCTGGAGCGGTACGACGCGATCGACGGCCAGCTCATTATCGTGATGGAGCTGGCCGACCGCAACCTGTGGGACCGGTTCAAGGAGTGCCGCAACCAGGGGCTGCAGGGGGTGCCGCGGGAAGAACTCCTCCGCTACCTGGAGGAGGCGGCCGAAGCCCTCGACCTGATGAACGGGCACTACCAGATCCAGCACCTCGACATCAAGCCGCAGAACCTGTTCCTGGTCCACAACCACGTCAAGGTCGCCGACTTCGGGCTGGCGAAGGTGCTCGAGGGCGTCCGGGCCACGGTCACCGGCGGGGTCACCCCGGTGTACGCCGCCCCGGAGACGTTCGAGGGCTGGATCTCCCGCTTCTCCGACCAGTACAGCCTCGCCATCGTCTTCCAGGAGCTGCTCACCGGGACCCGGCCGTTCAACGGGTCGAACACCCGCCAGCTGCTGATGCAGCACATCAACGGGGCGCCCGACCTCGCCGCCCTGCCGGCGGCCGACAAGCCGGTCATCGCCCGCGGGCTGGCGAAGAAGCCGGACGACCGGTGGCCGACGTGCGCCGAGATGGTGCGGGCGCTCCGCCAGGCCGGGCAGCCGGCGGCCCCGCCGCCGACCCCCGCCCCGGCCGGCCCGGCCCTCACCCCGGCCCCGCGGGCCGCCGCGGACCGCGGGTCGGATTCGGTCCTGGTCACCCGGATGGCCCCCGGCGGCCCCGGCCGGCCCGGCCCGGACCCGAACGTCCTGACCCGGACCCAGACCCCGCACCCGAGCACCCTCCCGCCGCTGGTCAAGCCGGGCGGGGCGGGCGACCGCACCCCGCCCCCGCCGCCCGGGTTCGGCCCCCGCCTCGTCACCCCGGGGCCGCCCGGGTCGAACCCGTCGGTCACCCTCCAGCGGGCCGCCATCTTCCAGACCGGGCGGATGGGGAGCCTCGGGATCGCCCCGCCGGAGAAGGCCGGGGACGGGGTCTTGTTCCCGGCCCTGGTGGTCGCCGTCGGGGCGACCGGGAAGCGGGCGGTCGAGCACCTGAAGGGGCTGATCCGCGACCGGTACGGCCACCCGGACCGGGTGCCGAGCGTCCGCGTCCTGTACGTCGACACCGACCCGGAGGCGGTCCCGGCGGGCCCGCCGGACGACCCGGCGGCGGTCGCCCCGCGGGAGGCGGTGCTGGCCCGGCTCCACCGCCCCGGGCACTACCTCCAGCGGGAGTCGCTCCCGCCGGTCGACGCCTGGATGCCGCCCGGCACCCTGTACCAGCTCGCCCGCAACCCCGGGGCGGCCGGCGGGGTGCGGGCGTTCGGCCGGCTCGCCCTGTTCGACAACTACCGGCTGGTCGCCCAGCGGGTGCGGCAGGAGGTCGAGGCGTTCCTCTCCGACGCCCCGCTGGCCGAGGCCGAGAAGGCGACCAAGCTCGGGCTGCGGACGAACCGGCCGCGGGCGTACGTCGTCGCCGGGCTGGCCGGGGGGACCGGCGGGGGGATGTTCCTCGACCTCGCGTTCCTCCTGCGGCACGAGCTCCGCCAGGTCGGGTACCTGAAGCCGGAGGTGGTCGGGCTGTTCTTCGTCCCGCCGGCGGACAAGGCGTCGGCCCGCGGGGCGGCGCTCGGGAACGCGTGCGCCGCGCTGGCCGAGTTGCACCACTTCCAGGCCCGCCGGACCCGGTACCAGACGGTGTTCGACAAGTCCGAGGCGGCGGTCGTCGACTCGGACGCCCCGTTCGCCCGGGTGGCGGTGCTGCCGCTGCCGAAGAAGGCCGACCCGAAGGACCAGGCGGAGGCCGCCGGGAAGGCGGCCCGGGCCCTGTTCAACGAGCTCCTGACCCCGGCCGGGCGGGTGGCGGACGCGGCCCGGGAGGCGTGCCGGGCGGCGAGCCCGGCGGCCGGCCCGGCGTGCCAGACGTTCGGCCTGTACCGGCTGTCGTGGCCGCGGCCGGAGCTGCTGGCGGCGGCGACCCGGCGGTTCGCCCAGCGGCAGGTGCAGCGGTGGACGGCGAAGGAGGCGGCGCACCTGCGGGAGCCGATCGCGGCGTGGCTGGCCGGGCAGTGGGACGAGCGGCGGCTCGGGATCGAGGCGACGGTCGGGGAGCTGAACGGGGCGGTCCGGGAGGCCCTGCGGGAGGACCCGGACCGGGTGTTCGACGCGTTCATCGACCCGCTCCGGACGCGCACCCCGTCGAGCGCGAAGGTGGACGCGGCCGGGGCGTGCGCGGTGCTCGACTCGCTCATCAAGGTGGTCGGGAAGCCGGACTGCGAGAGCGACGCCCCCGGGTCGCTGGTCGCCCCGCTGACCGCCCGGTACGAGGCCCTGACGCGGGACGCGGAGGGGCACGTGGCGGTGATGGCGGCGACGTTCCTGGAGGTGCCGCAGTTCCGCATCCCGGGGGCGGAGGAGGCGGTCCGGCAGATCGCCGACCGGGTGAAGCTGCAGGTCGACGCGCTGGAGCCGGTGCGGGCGGACCTGGACAAGGAGGTGCGGGCGGCCTACGGCCGGCTGTTCCAGGTGATCGGGACGCTGAACGCGGCGACCGGGTTCGGGGCGCTGCCGGGGCGGAAGGCGGGGGCGGCGGCGGAGATCCTGGACCTGCTGCGGGTGTACCCGCGGAAGCGGCTACAGCTGCACGTCACCGACCTGTGCCTGTCGCTGTACCGGAAGCTGCTGGGGAACGCCCCGGAGTACCTGCGGGAGATCAACTTCTGCCGGGGGAGCATGGCCGAGTTGCACGCCGCGCTGGCGAAGGCGGCCCCGCCGGCCGACGCGGGCGGGGCCGGCAAGCTGATCCTGCCGGACGGGTGCAAGGACCTGGACGAGGCGGCCGACCGGTTCCTGGCCGGGCTGGCCCCGGAGGACCTGCTGTCGTTCGAGCAGACCCTGCAGCGGGAGGTCGGGAAGAAGTTCAAGGGGTTGGGGAGCGTGTGCCTGAAGCCGGTGGAGAAGGGGCCGCCGTTCCGCGACCTGCTGCTGGCCCGGTCGCGGGAGTTCCTGGACGGGAAGCTGGACCACTCGGACCCGGCGGCGGTGTTCTTCCGGTACCGGACGGCGGACGGGAGCGCGGAGCCGCTGGTGGGGGAGGCGTTCGGGGAGGCGGCCCCGGACCTGACGACGACGCGGGGCGGGGAGCAACCGGCGGAGGTGAACGTGTTCGGGGTGCCGCCGGGGGAGGCGGGGGACAAGCTGCGGGCGCTGGCGGCGGCGGTGCTGCCGGGGGTGGAGCTGACGCCCGCCCCGCTGCCGGACGACATCTGCTTCTACCGCGAGTACCCGGCGCTGGACCTGGCCGGCATGCCGCAGTTGGGGGAGTACGGGCGGGAGGCGTACGGGGCGATGTCGGCCGCCGACCACCCGCCGCACGCCCGGACGGACGTGCCGTGGCAGCTCCCGGGCGGGTAGCGTCGCCCACCTCCCGGTGGTATCCTGAACCCATCCACCCGGAGGGTTCCCATGCCGATCCACATCCACGACGCGGCGTCGGCCGCGGTCCTGTCGGCCGCGACCGGAGAGGACGAGCTTCTCGGCCCGGACGGGCGGGTGCTCGGCCGGTTCGTCCCGGCCCCGAAGATGTCGTTCCCCGAGGTCGGCCTCACCGACGAGGAGCTGGAGCAGGGGTTGAACGACCCGAACGCGGTCTGGCACACCCCGGAGGAGGTGATGGCCCGTCTCCGGGAGATCGACCGATGTTCGCCCTGATCTGGCTGAACAAGGCCCTGGACGCCCTCGCCGACGTCTACGTCCGTGCGACCCCGGAAGAGCGGGAGCGGATGGCCGCCGCGGTCGACGCCCTGAACGCCCGGCTCAGGTCCGACCCGCTCAACGAGGGGGAGTCCCGGGCCGGCGGGTTCCGGGTCACATTCCCCGTCCTGCTCGCGGTCGTGTTCCACGTCGATCCGGTCGACCGGATCGTCCGGGTCCGCACGGTCAAGCGGTACGGCCGCTGACCCGCCCGGCCCGCCGTCACTTCGCCGAGTCCGGGTCGACCACCACCGGGTCCGGCTCGACCGGGCGGCGGACGCGGACCCGTCGCGTCAACACCACCTCGCCCTCCCCCTCGTCGAACAGCTCCACCCGGTACACGTCGTGGTGCGCCTCCGGCAGCCGGCACCAGTACACGTACGGGTGGAGGTCGCCGGTCGCGAAGAGGGACTCGGGCCGGGAGTACCGGAACCGGACCCGGCTCCCGTACGACTCGACCGCCTCGACCCGCCAGCGCGACGGGCGGAGGGTCACCACCAGCCACAGGTTCAGCGGCGTGCCGGGGGGCACGTCCCGCCGCCCCCCCGCCTCCGGCGGGTAGCCGTTCCGGAGCGCGTGGCGGGTGTAGGAGACGAGTTCGCGAGGGGTGTCGGCCCAGAGGACGAACGCGTTCGACGTCCCGGTGTCGCGGGCCGCCCGCTTGATGTCTTCGAACACCTCGCGGAGTCGGTCGTCCTCGGCCGGCGGCGCCCCGGCCAACTCCCGCTGGAAGCTCGTGGAGTAGACCTCGCCGAGCGGGATGAAGGTCCGCCGCTCGACCACCTCGCGCGGCGGCGGGGCGGTGGCGGGTCCGGCCGGCGGGTCGGGTCGGGCGATGTCCGGCCCGGGGCGACCGGGACGGCCGATCAGCAGGCCGACCGCCAGGCCCGTCACGCCCGCCGCCCCGGCAACGAGTGAGTGCCGCATCGGCCGCCCCCCGGGTTCGATCCGCCCCGCGCTCACTTTTCCGATGCCGCCCGCCCCCGCCGGGTTCCGCACCCGGCACGGATTCCGTGCTAGGCTTCTGCCACCGACCGCGCACACCTTCGACCCGCCGGGGGCCGCCCATGCCCGTCCGCATCGAGGCTCACGCCGAGCCGATTCCCGGGTACACCCTCCTCGACCGCCTCGGGGCCGGCGGGTTCGGCGAGGTCTGGCGGGCCGAGGCCCCCGGCGGCATCTTCAAGGCCATCAAGATCATCCACGGCGACCTCCGCAGCCGCGACAACGACCTCGTCCGGTACGCCGAGCAGGAGCTGAAGTCGCTCAAGCGGGTCAAGCAGGTCCGCCACCCGTACCTCCTCGCCCTCGACCGGTACGACATCGTCGAGGGCCGCCTCCTCATTACCATGGAGCTGGCCGACTGCAACCTGTGGGACCGGTTCCGGGCCTGCCGGGACCGCGGCCTCCCCGGCATCCCCCGCGACGAGCTCCTCGGGTACATGGCCGAGGTCGCCGAGGTCCTCGACCTGTTCGACGACCGGTTCCAGCTCCAGCACCTGGACATCAAGCCGCAGAACCTGTTCCTCCTCCACAGCCACGTCAAGGTCGCCGACTTCGGGCAGGTGAAGGACCTGGAGGGGCTGATCGCCGAGGTGACCGGCGGGATCACCCCGGTGTACGCCGCCCCCGAGACGTTCGACGGGCTGGTCACCCGGTACTGCGACCAGTACAGCCTGGCGTGCGTCTACCAGGAGCTGCTGACCGGCGTCCGGCCGTTCGACGGCGGGAGCATGAGCCAGCTCCTGATGCAGCACCTGAACCTCCCCCCGAACCTCGGCCCGTCCCCGCCCGGCGACCGCCCGGCCCTCGCCCGGGCCCTGGCCAAGAAGCCGGAGGACCGGTGGCCGAACGTCACCACCTTCGTCCGCGCCCTGGCCGGCGGCGGGCACCCCGGGCGGGCCGCCGCCGTCTCCGACACCCCGACCATGTTCGCCACCGACCCGGTCGAGCGGCCGGCCGACCCGGTCCCTCTGGTCGTCCCGGCCGAGGCGACGACCGACACCCCGCCGCCCCGGGCGGTGACCGAGACGACCGGCCCGGTGTTCACCCCCGCCCCGCCGGAGGTGACCGGCCCCGGGCCGTTGCGCCCGGCCCTGGTCCTCGGCCTCGGCCGGGCCGGGCTCCGGGTGCTGCAGCGGCTCCGGTTCGACCTCGCCGAGCGGTACGGCCCGCCGGACGCCACCCCGGCCGTCCGCCTCCTGTACGTCGACACCGACCCGGACGACCTGGCCGACGCGGCCCGCCCGCGGCCGGCCGACCGGCTCGCCGGGCTCGGCCCGGACGAGGTGTTCGCTGCCCAACTGAACCGGGCCGCTCACTACCACAAGCCGCGGGCCAACGGCCGGCCGCTGACCGACGGGTGGTTCGACCCGCAGCTCTTGTACAAGCTCCAGCGGGTGCCGCGGACGATGGGCGTCCGGCTGTTCGGCCGGCTCGCGTTCTGCGACCACTACCGCACCCTGATGGGGAAGGTCGAGGTCGAGCTGGCGGCCGCCCTGTCGGACGAGTCGCTGGCCCGGACGGAGGCCCGGACCGGGCTGGAGCGGCGGACGAACCGGCCGCGGGTGTACGTCGTCGCCGGGCTCGGCGGGGGGACCGGCGGGGGCGCATTCCTGGACGCGGCGTACGCCGTCCGGACCCGCCTCCGGCGGCTCGGGTACGAGCACCCGGACGTGGTCGGGGTGCTGGTCGTCCCGCCGGCCGACCCGGCGGTCACCGCCCCGCAGGCCCTCGGGAACACCTACGCCGCCCTGACCGAGCTGAACCACTACTCCCGCGCGGACACGGTGTTCGCGGCCGGGTACGACGACCGGAACGGGGCGGTCCGGGACAAGGCCCCGCCGTTCGCCCGGTGCTACCTGGTCCCCGGCCCGGCGGTCGTCCCCGGCGCCCCGTCCGGGTCGGGGTCGGTGCCGGCGTTCCCAGCCCGCCCGGGGTCCGGGGCGGTGGTCAAGCCGTCGTCGCGGATCCTCCCGCCGGCCGCCCCGCGGCCGGTGCCGGCGGCCCCGGCGGACTTCCGGCCGTACGCCGACGCGGCCGAGCTGGTCCGGCTGAACCTGTTCACCCCGGTCGGGCGGGCGGCGGACGAGCACCGGCCGGCGGCCGAGGAGGGGCCGGCGGTGACCCTGTCGGCGTTCGGGCTGGCCGGGTTCGGGTGGCCGCGCGGGGAGGTGGTGACCGGGGCGGCGGCGGCGGTCGCCCGGGTGGTGCTCAAGGGGTGGGCGGCCCCGGACCCGCGGCGGGCGCGGGACGTGGTCCCCGGGATGACTCGGCAGCGGTGGGCGGAACTCGGGCTCGACCCGGGCGCCGTCCTGGCCCGTCTCCGGTCCGCCGCGGACGCGGCCGCCGGCGGGAGTGTGGAAGGGGAGATCGCCCGGACGGCCGACCCGCTGGCCCCGGGCCGGGGGTGGCTGGCCCGGCTCCCGGACCCGGCCCGGGTGGCGGCCGCCCTGGACCGGTTGGCCGAGGTGCTCGGCCCGCCGGCGTCGTCGGCGAAGCGGCCGCCGACCGCGGTCGAGGCGGCGGTCGGGGAGGAGGCGGCGGTGGCGGCGGCCGGGTTCGCGCTGGACCTCCGGACGCTGGTCCCGGTCCTGGTGGACGACCCGGAGTTCCGGCTGGCCGGGGCGGAGGAGGTGCTCCGCCAGTGCCTGGCGACGACCGACCGGCTGATGGAGGCGGAGTTCCGGGCGGCGGCCGAGGCGGACGCGGCGGCCCAGGCCGGGTTCGAGTGCGCGAGCCGGTGCGCCCACGGGGAGAAGGGGGTACGGCGGCCGCCCGCCGGGGAGTTCGCCGAGGCGGTGAGGGCGTTCCCGCGGGCCCGCCTCCGGGCGGTCCTCGGGCGGGCCGTGTTCGCCGTCTACCAGGCCGTCCGGGACGCCCTGACCGGGCAGCTGGCCGACGTGGCCGCGGCCCGGGCCCGGCTGGCCGCGGCGGCCGACCTGCGGCGCCTCCGGGCCGAGGAGGGGGAGGTCGGGGGCCGGCTGCTGCCGCCCGGGTGCGGGTCGGTCGGGGAGGCGGTGGAGAAGTTCCTGGGGGTGCTCGGGGACCACGACCTGGCGGAGGTCGACCGGCGGGCGCAGGCGGCGGTGGCGGGGGCGGCCGAGGGGCTGTTCCAGGCGTGCCTGAACCCGGCCGGGGGGGCGGAGGCGGTGGCCGCGGCGGTGTGCGAGGAGGCGCGGGCGCACCTGGACCGGCGGCTCGGGGCGGTCGACTTCGCGGCCATGTTCGCCGGCAAGTACCCGACCCCGCGGCAGGCCGAGCGGGCGGTCGAGCAGGCGTACCTGGGGGCGGAGCCGGGGTGGGTCGGGGGCGGGCCGTGGTCGGCCGACGAGGTGGCGGTGCTCGGGTGCCCGGGGGAGGGGCCGCTCCGGGACCTGGCGGTGGGGGCGGTGCCGGTCAAGGACCTGCCGGTCGCCGACACCCCGGACGAGCTGGCGGTGTACCGGGAGTGGCCGGCGGTGCCGCTGGCGGCGCTGCCGCAGCTCGGGCCGGCGGCGGCGGCCGCGTACCGGGCGCTGCCGGAGGCCCAGCAGTGCCCGGCCCACGCCCGGCTCGACGTGACCGTGTGGCGGGACGTGGACGAGGGGTGAACCGGATCGTCGGGCCGGCACAGCTGGCCCGACGTGGCTGTCGTCGGGTGGGCACGGCCCTCTGCCGCCGAACGATACCGTTCACCTGCCGCGGCGGCTGGTGAGACGTTGAACCCCGAAAAACCGTGATGCCGCCGCGGTCAGGTGCAACGGCTGGTTCGCCGGGCCGCCTACGTCACTCCTTCGGCAGGCCGGGCCAAACGTTGCCGGGGCTGATGATCCGGGTGATGTCCTGGATCATCCGCCACGAGCCCGGGATGTCGGCGCCCGAGTTCAGCATCACCACCATCGTCATCCGCTCGGACGGCAGGTAGTAGGGGTAGACCATGTAGCTCAAGACGTTGCCGTTGTGGCCGATCCAGCCGTTCTGGTTCTCCAGCGCCAGCCCGTAGAGCGCGCCGTCGCCTTCCGGGGGTGCCGGCAAGAACTGGTGCTGCTCCCGCTTCATGGCGGGCGAGATCAGCTTGCCGGTGGCGAGGTCGCGGGCCCACACGCGCAGGTCGTCGAGCGTCGAGATCATGTTGCCCGACGCCCACCCCCACGACGGGTCCCAGTCCGTCGCGTCGACGACCTTGCCGTCCGGCAGTTTGAAGTAGCCGCGGGCGTGCGGCGACGGGATCTCGGCCCCCGCCGGGAACACCGTGCGGGCCAGGCCCTCCGGTTTCAGGATGTTCTGCTCGATGAAGGACGCGAGCGGCTGGCCGGCGACCTTCTCGACCGCCAGGCCGAGCAGGACGGTGTTGGTGTTGCAGTAGTCGAAGGCACTGCCCGGCGGGAACAGGGGCGGGTGGCGGAACGCGACATCGAGCAGCTCTTGCGGCTTCCACTGCCGGAGGGGCTGCCGCGGTAAGTCCTTGTTGGTGTCGTCGGCGTAGTTGTACAGCCCGCTGCGCATCTGGGCGAGGTGCCGGAGCGTGACGCGGTCGCCGCCCGGCACGCCCTTGACGTAGCGGTCGATCGGATCGTCGAGACCGAGCCGGCCCTGGTCCGCCAGCATCAGGATGGCGGTGACCACGAACGCCTTGGTGTTGCTGCCGATGCGCATCGAGAGGTCGGTGGTCATCGGCTCGCCGGTCGCGGTGTCGCGGACGCCAAACGCGCGCACGTAGGGCGGCTGCCCCTCGCGCCACACCCCGACGATGGCCCCGGGGATGGACGCCCGCTGCATGCCCGTGCGGATGGCCTCCGTGAGCGCGGCGTCCCGTTTCTCCGCGTCGCTCGCCTCCGGGGCGACCGCCGGGGCTGGCGAGGTGGGGTTTGCCTTGCTACAGCCCGGCAGAAGCACGGCCGCCGCGGCGCAGCCCAACACGACGACACACCGCCACGGGGCCAGACATTGATGCGGGGCCGCTCGGGGCCGGTTCGGCACCTCTTGCTGGTTGCCGGGATCGCGTCTCATGTCAGACCTTCCTTTACGAGTCGACGGGAGTGAGCCATTTCCTGACGAAGGTGTTCGGTGTGCGGCGAACTTGGAATTGGTTTGCACTCACGTCGGACGCAACTCTGCGCCCGCGGCAAACTCATCCGGGCCCGGGGGCCGAGATGGTTTGCTCGGGTGGCAAACGAACCGGATAATCGAGAACTCGGCTCGGCCACCCGACGGGTAAGTTACCGCCCCGGCCGGCGCGCCCGCAAGAAGATTCCGGGGGCGCCGGCTGGGGCTACCGGTTCTCCGCCGCGTTCTCCGCCGCCCCCGGGGTCCGCCGGCCGGTCGCCAGCCGCACCGCCGCCGCGACCAGCCCCTTCGCCGCCGTCACCCGCCCGCCCGGCCACCGCAGCGCCCGCAGGTACCACCGCGCCGCCGCCGCCGGCTCCGACCCGCGCACCACGTACGCCAGCGTCCGGCACGTCGACGAGTACGCCTCCGCGACCGCGGCCGGCCGCACCCCCGCCCCGTGCCGCCGCATGATCGACAACGCGGTGTCCACGCGGTCGAGGAGCCGCTTCGACAGGTTCCCGTGCCCGGTCCGGTACCGCACCAGCGGCTCGTCCACGTAGTCGAAGGCGTGGTGCCGCGCCACCCGCAGCCACAGGTCGTAGTCGACCGCCAGGTCCCACTGCGGGTCGAACGCCCCGACGTGGCTGAGCACCTCGCGCCGCACCACCGCCGACGAGAAGCAGACGAAGTTCTGCACGAACATCGCGTCCAGCACCCGGCCGCGCGGCGGGGGCGGGACGGTCGGCGGGGGGAGCGGGTTGCCGGCCTCGTCCATGAGCGTCCGCCGGCAGAACACCACCCCGACCGCCGGGTCGGCGTCGAGCAGCGCCAGCTGCTTCGCCAGCTTGGTCGGCTCCCACGCGTCGTCGGCGTCGAGGAATGCGACGACCCGGCCGCGGCCGAGCCGGACGCCGAGGTTCTTCGCCCGCGCCTGCCCGAGCCGGTCGGACCGGACGTACCGCACCCGCGGGTCTGCGAGGAACGGCCGCACCGCCGCCGGGGTGGCGTCCGCCGACCCGTCGTCGACGACCAGGAGTTCCCAGTCGGCGAACGATTGGGCCAGGACCGACCCGACCGCCTCCGGGAGGAACCGGGCGTAGTTCTTCGCGGCCATCACGACGGAGACGGTCGGGGTCACGCGGTCACCGCCTCCGGCTGGTCGCGGGTGACCTTCGAGATGCAGAACCGGTACTTCCCGGACGCCTCCTGCGGGATCGCGTCGACCACCTCCACGTCGTGCCGCACCCCGGGGCCGAACGTCTCGGCGACCAGCTTGCCGATCCTCCGCCGGCTGTCCGGGCCGAACCCGTCGTCGGCGACGAGCCGGATGCGGACGTGCGTTAGCGACTCCTGTACCAACTGCACCTGGGCGGTGCCGGGGATGTGCAGGGCGAAGTTCTCGGTCAGCGAGATGCCGGAGATCAGCCGGCCGTCCGGGGTGACCAGGTAGTCGGCGTCGCGGCCTTCGACGCGCTCGATGAGCGGCAGCCCGCGGCCGCACCGGCACCGCCGGTCCGACGGCGCCACCACGTCCCCGACCCGGTACCGGATCAGCGGCATCGCCCGGTTCGCCAGGTCGGTGACGAGGAGCTTGCCGTCCGCCGGGACCTCGGCGAACACCCCGTCGGCGTTCAGGTGGAGGCCGCGGTGCTCCTCGCACTCGCTCGCGATCAGGCTCACCTCCTCGCACCCGTACCGGTTCGTCGCCGGGCACCCGAACACCCGCTCGATCACCGCCCGCTGCCAGTCGTGCAGCGGCATCGCGGTCGAGATGATGCCGTTCGGCCGGACGTCGGTGACGCCCGACTTCTCCAGGGAACAGGCCAGCAGGTACAGCGAGTGGGCGTGGCCGAACAGCAGGCCGGGGCGGTGCCGGCGGAGGCGGGCGGCGAACGCCGCGATCCGGTCGGCGGTGAGGTTCAGGGTGTCGAGGTACGCGGCCCGGTCGAGGAGCAGGTTGCGGAGCCGGCCGCGGAGGCCGAACTGGCGGTACTCGGGGTTCCCCCACACCTTCGCCACCCGCTGCCCGAGCCGCCACCCGCTCCACTCGTCGGACCGCAGGGTGCAGGCCGCCTTCCACTGCACCGCCGGCTCGTCGACGTACACGTCGAGCGGCACCCCGGTCGACCCGGAGGTGCGCTTCAGCCGCAGCTTCGACACCTCGTACCCGGCGGCGATCAGGGCGCGGCCGTGCCGGCGGATGTCAGCCTTGGTGAGGACCGGGAAGGCGGCGAGGTCGGCGGGCGACTTGACGTCGGACGGGTGGACGCCGGCCCGGCCCCACGCGGCGCGGTAGTACGGGACGTGGGCGTAGGCGTGGTGGAGCTGGGCCTGGAGGGCGGCGAACTGCCGGGCGGCGACGACCTCCGGCGGGTCGAACTGGGTGCGGCGCAGGTCGCGGTAGTGGCGGAGGTGGCGACTCCCGGCCCGCCACGCCGCGAACGGTTGGAGGAGGTGTCGGTTCAGGAAGTCGAGCATCCGTGCTCCGGTGGGGGCGACGCGGCCGGGGTCTCGCGGCGGGTGGTTTCCCCTCACCCGCCGGCGGAGCCGGCGACCTCTCCCCGGCGGGGAGAGGTGGGTGTGGCCGGCCTCCTCCGTGGCTCCCCGGGTCGGTGACCTCACGAGGGGGGCACCGCCCCCACCTCTCCCCGCCGGGGAGAGGTCGGCCCGGCGCTTCGCCGGGCCGGGTGAGGGGCACCACCGACCGAGATACCCGACGGCCTGCGGGGAACCGGCCACACCCTACCCCGCCCGCCGGCCGGCCCGCAACCCCGACCCGGTCACCCCGCGGGGCCGCGCGTCCCGGTGCTCGACGCGAACTCGTCCGCCTCCGGCCCGAGCCGCTGCGTGTCGCGGACGCCGCCGTGGACGGCGGACGCGAGGAGCGGCTTCGCGGGTCGGCGGGGGAGCGGGCGGGGAGTTGCCGCGACCGGGGGGAATGCCGGGCCGGCGGGGGACATTGCCGTTGCCGGCCGCGCCGCCCGGGGGTGAAATGGCGGGGTATGGACCCCGCCGGCCCCCGCACCGCCGACGCCCTGTGGGCGAACGCCCGCCTCGCCACCTTCGACCCCGCCGCCCCCGGGCCGTACGGGATGCGCGACGGGTGGGCGGTCGCCGTCCGCGGCGACACGGTCGCCGCCGTCCTCCCGCCGGACGACCCGGCCGTCCGCGCCTTCGGCGGGCGGGTCACCGACTGCGGCGGCCGGCTCGTCACCCCCGGGCTGATCGACTGCCACACGCACCTGGTGTACGGCGGGTCGCGGGCGGACGAGTGGGAGCAGCGGCTGGCCGGGGTGCCGTACGCCGACATCGCCCGGGCCGGCGGCGGCATCCTGTCGACCGTCCGGGCGACCCGCGACCTGTCCGAGGACGACCTGGCCAAGGCCGCCTTTCCGCGGCTGCGGGCGCTCGCCGCCGAAGGCGTGACGTGCGTCGAGATCAAGTCCGGGTACGGGCTGACCACCGCCGACGAGCTGAAGCTGCTGCGGGCGGCGCGGCGGTTGGGGACTCAGGACTACATCCCAGTCGCGGTGTCGCCGACGCTCCTGGCCGCGCACGCGGTCCCGCCGGAGTTCGCCGGCCGGGCCGACGACTACGTCTCGTTGATCGTCGACGAGATGATCCCGGCGGCCGCCCGGGACGGGCTGGCGGAAGCGGTGGACGTGTTCTGCGAGCACATCGCGTTCACGCCGGCCCAGTGCGACCGGATCTTCGCGGCGGCCCGGCGGCACCACCTGGCGGTGAAGGGGCACGTCGAGCAGTTGTCGAACTCGCGCGGGGCGGAACTGGTCGCCCGGCACGGCGGCTGGTCCGCCGACCACCTCGAGTACCTGGACGCCTCCGGGGTGGCGGCGCTGGCGGCCGCCGGGACGGTGGCGGTCCTGCTACCCGGGGCGTTCTACTTCCTTCGCGAGAAGCAGAAGCCGCCGGTCGAGGCGCTGCGGGCGGCGGGGGTGCCGCTGGCGGTGGCGACGGACGCGAACCCGGGCACGTCGCCGTTCGCGTCGCTCCGGCTGGCGATGAACCTGGCGTGCGTGCTGTACGGGCTGACGCCGGCGGAGGCGCTGGCCGGGGCGACCCGGGAGGCGGCGAAGGCGCTCGGCCGCGCCGACCGGCTCGGCACGATCGCGCCCGGGAAGCGGGCGGACCTCCTCCTGTGGGACGCAACGCACCCGGCGGAGATCGTGTGTCAACTGGGTGTCAACCCGCTGCGGGTGCGGATGGCCGGCGGGGTGGCCCATGACGCCTGACATGAGCGTGTGGACGGGCCGGGTGGACGCGGCCGACGGCCCGAGTGCCGTCCGCTGGCACCAGAAGGTCGGGCCGTTGACACCGGGCTGTCAGTCGGGGGTGGTGCTGGTCGGGTTCATGTGTGACGAGGGGGTGCGGCGGAACGGCGGGCGGGTCGGGGCGAAGGACGGCCCGCGGGCGATCCGCTCGGCGCTGGCAAACCTGGCGTGGCAGGAGGCCGGCCCGGTCTACGACGCCGGCGACGTGCGGTGCGACGACGCGGACATGGAAGGGGCGCAGTCCCGGCTGGCCGAGGTCGTGGCCGGGCTGGTCGCCGACGGCCACCGGCCGCTGGTGCTCGGCGGCGGGCACGAGACCGCGTGGGGGACGTTCCAGGGGCTCGTCGCGGCGAAGCCGGACGCGACCGTCGGCGTGATCAACGTCGACGCCCACCTCGACCTGCGGGCCGACGAGCCGGGGAACTCCGGCACCCCGTTCCTCCAGATGGCGAGGTGGTGTGCGGCGAACGGCCGGCCGTTCCGCTACCTGTGCCTCGGGGTCGCCGCCCCGGCGAACACGCCCGCCCTCCTCCGGCGGGCGATGGACCTGAACGCCGAGACGGTGGCGGACACCGGCCTCGCCCCGTGGCGGCTCGACCGGGCCCTGGCCGCCGCCGCGGCGTTCGCCGGCGGGGTCGACCTCGTCCACCTCAGCCTCGACCTCGACGTCCTGCCGGCGGCGACGATGCCGGCGGTCAGCGCCCCGGCCGGGTACGGGGTGCCGCTCGAGTCGGTCGACCTGCTCGTCCGGCACGTCCTCGCCACCCGGAAGGTGGCCGCCCTGGACGTGGTGGAGCTGAACCCGGCCCTCGACCCCGACGGCAACGGCGGCCGCGTCGCGGCCCGGCTGGCGTGGACCGCGGCCCTCACCTGGAACTGCTGCCGATGAGCACCCGCACCGACCCGTCCCGGACGATCCGGGCGCCGCGCGGCCCCGCCCTCACCTGCCGGTCGTGGCAGACCGAGGCCGCCCTGCGGATGCTGATGAACAACCTCGACCCGGAGGTCGCCGAGCGGCCGGCCGACCTCGTCGTGTACGGCGGGATCGGCCGGGCCGCCCGCGATTGGGAGTGCTTCGACAAGATCGTCGAGGTGCTGCGGCGGCTCGGGGACGACGAGACGCTGTTGGTGCAGTCGGGGAAGCCGGTCGGGGTGTTCCCGACCCACCCGGACGCCCCGCGGGTGCTCATCGCGAACTCGAACCTGGTCCCCCGGTGGGCGACGTGGGAGCACTTCCACGAGCTCGACCGCAAGGGCCTGATGATGTACGGCCAGATGACGGCCGGGAGCTGGGTCTACATCGGCACCCAGGGGATCGTGCAGGGGACGTACGAGACGTTCGCGGCGGTGGCGAAGAAGCACTTCGGCGGGGATGCCGGTGGGCGCTGGATCCTGACCGGCGGGCTCGGCGGGATGGGCGGGGCGCAGCCGCTCGCCGCGACGATGGCCGGGTTCTCGATGCTGGCCGTCGAGTGCGACGAGACGCGGATCGACTTCCGCCTCCGGACGCGCTACCTGGACCGCAAGGCCGCGACGCTCGACGAGGCGCTGGCGGTGGTGCGGTCGGGGCGCGGGGTGTCGGTCGGGCTGGTCGGGAACGCGGCGGACGTGTGCGCGGAGCTGGTCCGCCGCGGCGAGACGCCGCACGTGGTGACCGACCAGACGAGCGCCCACGACCCGCTGAACGGCTACCTGCCGCAGGGGTGGACGCTGACCGAGTGGCGGGCGAAGGCGAGCGTCATGCCGGACGCCGTGGTGGCCGCGGCGAAGCGGTCGATGGCGGCGCACGTCCGGGCGATGCTGGAGTTGCGGCGGCGCGGGGCGGTGGCCGTCGACTACGGGAACAACATCCGCCAGGCGGCGAAGGACGAGGGGGTGGCGGACGCGTTCGACATCCCCGGGTTCGTGCCGGCGTACCTCCGGCCGCTGTTCTGCGAGGGGGTCGGGCCGTTCCGCTGGGTGGCGCTGTCCGGGGACCCGGCCGACATCCGCCGGACCGACGCGAAGGTGAAGGAGCTGATCCCGGACGACCCGCACCTGCACCGGTGGCTGGACCTGGCCGGGGAGCGGGTGGCGTTCCAGGGGCTGCCGGCGCGGATCTGCTGGCTCGGGCTGCGGGACCGGGCGCGGGTCGGGCGGGCGTTCAACGAGATGGTGGCGAGCGGGGAGCTGGCGGCCCCGGTGGTGATCGGCCGGGACCACCTCGACTCGGGGTCGGTGGCGAGCCCGAACCGGGAGACGGAGGGGATGCGGGACGGGTCGGACGCGGTGTCGGACTGGCCGCTGTTGAACGCGCTCTTGAACACGGCGGGCGGGGCGACGTGGGTGTCGCTGCACCACGGCGGGGGCGTGGGGATGGGGTACAGCCAGCACGCCGGGGTGGTGGTGGTGTGCGACGGGACGGCGGCGGCGGGCCGGCGGGTGGGGCGGGTGCTGTGGAACGACCCGGGGACGGGGGTGATGCGGCACGCCGACGCCGGGTACGAGGCGGCCCGGCGGTGCGCCCGGGAGCACCGTCTGGACCTGCCGGCGGGCGGGGGCTGAGCGGGGGTGTATGGGAATCGAACCCACTGGGGGCGTTGCTCACACCCCCCACTGGTTTTGAAGACCGCGCACCGGCGTCCGCATCGGCCGACTCGGTAACGACTTCCGCGACTGACGCCGAACACTTGGCGTCCTGCTTGGCGTTCCTCTCCCGGGTTTCACCCGACTTGGCACAACTCGTCGAGAGGTGGGGAACACTGCCCGAGCCGATCCGAGCCGGGATGGTGGCGATGGTGCGTACCACACCCTCGCCCCCCGGGTAGTCAGGTTTCACCGGTCGGCCCCCCACAGGCGGACGGTGCCGTCGTGGCTCGACGAGGCGACCAGCTGCCCGTTCGGGCTGAACGCCACCCCGGTCACGGCGTCGGTGTGGCCGGTCAGGGTCAGCGCCTCCTGCCCGGACCGGACGTCCCAGATCTTGACCGTCGCGTCCTCCCCGCCGGTCGCCAGCCGGGACCCGTCCGGGCTGAACGCCACCGCCGCCACCCCCCGCGCGTGGCCCCGCAGGGTCGCGACCAACTTCGGCTTCTCCCCGCGCCGGAGCAGGGCCAGGTCCCAGACCCGGGCCTCGTGGTCCTGGCCCCCGGACGCCAGGAACCGGCCGCCCGCGCTGAACGCGACGCACGCCGCCATCCGGGTGTGGCGGTCCAGTTGGGCCACCTCCCGCCCCGACTCCTCGTCCCACAACACGATCACCCCGCCGGTGGAGGCCGCGGCCACCAGCGACCCGTCCGGGGCGTAGGCGACGGCGTTCAGCGACCCGCCCTGGCCGGTGGACCGAGCCGGCTCGAGTTCGCGACCGCCGGGGAGGTCCCACCGCCACAGTTCGTCGGCGTTCGCCGTCGCCGCCAGGGTCCGCATCGTCGCCCCGGCGAGGACCCGGCCGTCCGGCCGCAGCGCCACCCCGCGGACGACGTTCGGCAGGCCGGCCACCACCGGCCCCGCCGCCACCGCCCCGCCCGACACCTCCCACAGCCGGACCGTCCGGTCCCGACCCCCGGACGCGACCCGCCGCCCGTCCGCCGACACCGCCACGCCCAGGATCCGGTCGGTGTGCCCCTCGACCCGGCCGCGGACCGACCCGTCCGCCGGGTCCCACACGGTCAGCGCCGGCCGCGGGTCGGCGCCGTCGGCCGCCGCATACCCCGCGGACACCAGCCCGCCGTCCGGCAGGAACGCGACCGCCGTAACCGGCCCGGCCCCGGCCAGCACCCGCGCCTCCGGGTCGGCCGACGGGTCCCACACCTTCACCGTCTTGTCCGCGCTGCACGACGCCACCCGCCCGGTCGTCGGGTGGTACGACACCCCGGTCACCCCCTGGGTGTGGCCGCGGAGCCGCCGCACCGGCCGGCCGGTCGCCGCGTCCCACACCACCACCGTCGCGTCGCTCCCGCCGGACGCCAGGTGCCGGCCGTCCGGGGCGAACGCCACCGCCCGCACCCAGTCCCGGTGCCCGACCAGGGTCCCGGTCGGCCGACCCGAATCGGCGTCCCACAGGACGACGCTCCGGTCCCACCCGGCGGTCGCCAGCTTGCCGCCGTCCGGGCTGTACGCGACCGCGGTCAACGGCCCCTCGTGCCCGACCCCGCCCCACAGCCGCGCCTTCGCCTCCGGGTCCCAGACGCTCAGCGCCCCCGGCCGGCCGAGCGCCCCCGCGGTCGTGACCGCCCCCTCGGCGACCGCCAGCCTTCGCCCGGACGGGTGGTACGCCAACCCGGTCACCGCCTGGCCGAACCCGCCGAGCACCGACACCACGCGCCCCGTCTCGACCTCCCACACCCGGACCTCGCCGGTCCGGCGGCTGCGGTCGGACGTCTCCCACGGGCCGTCCCCGCCGCCGGCCGCCAGGCGCCCGCCGTCCGGCCGGAAGGCGACCCGGTACGCCGCCCGGCTGCTCCCCCGGAACGTCCGCTCGACCCGCCCGGTCGCCGCGTCGACCAGCACGACCTTGCCGAACACGTCCCCGGCCGCGAGCCGCCGCCCGTCCGGGTGCCACGCGACGCACTGCGCCCCCCAGTCGAACAGCGCGAACTCGCCGAGCTTCCGGCCGGCCGCCGCGTCCCACACCCGCACCTTCCCGTCCCAACTCGCCGACGCCAGCCGGCCGCCGTCCGGGGAGTACGCCACCGCCGACAACTGCCGCGACAGGTCGACCTCGTCGAAGTGCTTGAGGGTGAGGAGGTCGCGGCGGGTGAGGCCGCGGAGGTAGTCCCACTCCCACCCGCGGCGGGCCGGCGGGCACTCGTCGAGGAGCTGCCCGACCCGCCCGGCGTTCCCCTCCTCCCACTCCCGCGACGCCAGGGCCAGCCGCTGGAAGTACCGGCTCGCCTCCGCCGCCTCCCGCTGCTCCGCCTCCAGCGCCAGCGCCGCCGCCGTCTCCGCGTTCGCGGCCCGCAGCCGGGCGTTGTACGCCAGGCTCACCGCCAGCCCGACCAGCACCAGGGCCGCGACCGCGGTGGCGACCGCCAGCCCGGCCGTCGCCGGGTGCCGCCGGACCCACCGGACCAGGCGCCCGACCCGGCCCGCCGGCCGGGCCTTGACCGGCTCCCCGGCCAGGAACCGCCGCAGGTCGTCCGCGAACTCCACGGCCGACGCATACCGGCGGTACGGCTCCTTCGCCATCGCCTTCAGGCAGACCGTCTCCAGGTCGCGCGGCAGGCGGTCGTCGAACGCCCGCGGCGGCGGCGGCTCGTCCTCGATCACGCGGCGCAGCAGGGGGGCCGCCTGGGTCTCCCGGAACGGCGGGCGGCCGGTCAGCATCTCGTACAGCACCACCCCGAGCGAGTACACGTCCGACCGCCCGTCGACCGCGTGCGACCGCCCGGACGCCTGCTCCGGGCTCATGTACGCCGGCGTCCCGAGCACCTGCCCGTCGGCCGTCAGGCTGAGCGTCCCGCCGTCCTGGAGTGCCAGCCCGAAGTCGACGACCACCGCCCGGCCGTCGCGGGTCACCACGACGTTCGCCGGCTTGATGTCCCGGTGGACGGCGCCCCGGGCGTGGGCGTAGGCGAGAGCGTCGGCGATGTCGGCGGCGAGCCCGGCCGCGTCGCGGTACGGAACGCGACCCGCCGCCAATCGGTCCCGCAGCGACTCGCCGTCGAGGAAGTCCTGGACGAGCACCGGCGCCCCGTCCACGGTCGCCACGTCGTGGACGGCGACGATCCCGGGGTGCGTCAGCCCGGCGGCCGTCTGGGCCTCGCGGCGGAACCGCTCGGCGGCCTCCGGCGAGCCGACCATGCCGGGGTGCGGCACCTTCAGCGCGACCACCCGGCTGAGGCGCGGGTCGAACGCCCGCCAGACGGTGCCGCTCGCGCCGCGGCCGACCTGCGCGAGCAGCTCGAACCGGCCCAGGCGGTTGGCGGCGGCGGGGGTGCCGGGCGGCGGCGGGCCGACCGGGGCGGCCAGGAGCTGCCCCAACCACTCGGGGTCGAGTGACGGGAACCGGGCCAGGTACTCGGCGGCGGTCGGCTCGTCGCCGGCAGCCCGGCGGTACTCGATGTCCACGCACACCAGTTCGCACAGGAGCGCGCCGGCGGCCGACCCGGCGAACTCCTCGACCGGCGGCCGCTTCCCGGCCCGCCACGCCGCCTCGAACGCGTCGCACACCCGGTCCAGTTCCGGGGCGTCGCCGAGCGGCAACTCTTCCAACCCGGCGTGGAGCGGGTCGTCCAGGGACGACGAGTCGGTCACGACGGCACCTCCTCGGACCACAGCCGGCGGATCAGGAGCAGCTTCCGCTCGACGGTCCGCACCCCGCACCCGAGGTGGCGGGCGATCTCTTCCCCGGCGTACCCCTCGAACTTCAGCACCGCGACCGCCCGCAGCGACGGGTCCGGCAGCCGGTCGAGCAGCCGGCGGAACTCCTCGGCGAGTTCGGCCGCCAAGTCCGGCGGCGGCTCGTGCGACGCGACGCCCTCCAGCGCCGCGTCCCCGACCCGGACCGCCGCCCCGCCGCGCTTCTGCGTCTTCTCCCGGGCGACCCGGTCGGCCGCCTTCCGGGCCATGATGTGGACCAGCAGGGCCCACAGCCGGTCGCGGCCGCCGAGGTGCGGGAACCGACCCGTCCCGGCCCCGCGGCAGAACGAGTCGAACGCGGACAGGGCGACATCCTCCTCGTCCGCCTCCCGCCGGTCCGACCCCCACAGCCGGCTGAGGGAGTACCGGGTCATGCGGCGGAAGTACCGGGCCCAGAGGCGGCGGGCGGCGTCCGGGTCGCCGGCCCGGATCTCGTCGATCCAGCCGGTGACGGACCCGGGGTCGTGGTCGCCGTCGGGCGGCGGGGCAGTGGGCACGGGGCACACGTATGGGAGGGTGACGGTCCCAGGGTAATTGGTAACCGGTGCGGCGGCAACGGATCAGTCGCCGCTCCGTTCGGGTGGCGGCCGGCGGCGGCGGTTCCGGATTCTAACGTGGGGGACTGCGTCCTCGCCGGCCCCCGACTCGCACCTGTCGCCCGCGGAGACTTCGCATGTCGAGCTCGCAGCCCCGCCGCGCCCCGACCGGACCCCGGCTCCGCGTCGAGCGGATGGAGGACCGGGTGACCCCGGCGTTCTACGCCGTCCCGGACTCGGCCCAGCTCCTGTCGTCCATCGGCATCCCGGACCACACCTACGTCCCGCCGTCCGGGGCCGGGCCGGTCTACTACGTCGCCCCGGGCGCGACCGGCGGGCCGAGCACCAACCCGGCCGCCCCCGGCAGCGCCCGCCTCACCCTGAACAGCAGCCTCCCGCCCAACTCGACCGTCATCTTCGCCGACGGCGAGTACCGGGACGTGCCGAACCACAACAAGTTCGGCACCGCGGTCAGCGCCGACGGGCTGACCCTGATGGCCGCCCCCGGGGCGAAGCCGTGGATCCTCGGGAGCAAGGTCGCCACCGGGTGGTCCCCGGTCCAGACGGTCAGCATCAACGGGGTCAGCACCCCGCTGTCGTTCGCGACGAAGACCGCCAACCCGTGGCTCCGGACGTTCGACGCCGAGACCGACTACCCGCCGTACTTCAACGACGTCGAGGAGGTGGACGCCGCCCGCCCGACCTCCCGGCTGCTCGACATGGTGTTCGTCGACCGGCTGTCCCTGAGGCAGGTGCAGGACAACCCGACGACGGCCGCCCGGGAGGGCCCGGAGTGGTTCGGCCCGGGGACGTTCTGGATCGGCACCGTCGGGACGGAACTCCGCGTCTACGTCGGGGCGGACCCGGCCGGGAAGACGGTCGAGGTGAGCGCGTACGGGCGCGGGCTGTCGAACTTCGGCGGCGCCCCCGACCTGACGATCCGCGGCCTCGGGTTCGCCCACTTCGCGTTCATCCCGGTCGACCACCGGTCGGCCGGGACGACGGTCGAGAGCAGCACGTTCGCCTGGAACGGGCACACCGGCCTGTACCTGGACGGCCAGATCTCCGGCAGCAGTGCGGCGGACGCGGTGGTCCGGAACAGCCGGTTCGTGGGCAACGGCAGCGACGGGGTGCTCGGGCTCGTGACCGACCGCATGGTGTTCGAGGACAACCTGGTCGCGTTCAACAACGCCGAGGGGTTCCGGACCGCGTGGGCGGCCGCCGGGGCGAAGTTCGGCCGGGCGTCCGACATGGTCATCCGCGGGAACACGTTCGCGAACAACTTCGCCACCGGGCTGTGGGTCGACATCAACATGTTCCGGACGATGATCGTCGACAACCTGGTGGCGGACAACACGAACCAGGGCGTCTTCGTCGAGATCAGCCACGACAACGTGGTGGCGTTCAACCTGATCGTCCGGAACGGGACCGGCCTGCTGATCGCCGGGGCGTCGAAGACCCGGGTGTACAACAACACGCTGGCCGCCAACGGGGTCGCCCTGAACGTCAAGGAGGACGCCCGGACCCAGTACACCGGGCCGAACGCGGCCGCCGGGTCGACGTACGACACGTACGACAACGTGATCGTCAACAACATCTTCGCGGAGGTGACCGGGGCCGCGAACCGGATCGCCGACTTCGGGACGACGACGAACGACCAGCCGACGATCCAGGTGGTCCGGGGCGGGTCGACCCTCACCGTCCCGCAGACGTCGGCCCAGTTCGTCTCGCTGCTCGACTTCAACGTCTACTTCGATAGTTCGAACCCGCTCCCGGCGGTCGTCCGGTGGGACCCGACGTCGACCAACGGCGGGCAGGTGTCGTACCCGACGCTGGCGGCGTTCCGGGCGGCCCTGCCGGCGTACGAGGCGAACGGTCGGTTCGCCGACCCGCGGTTCGTCGGGACCGGGGCGACCGAGTGGGAGCGGTTCGCCCTGCGGGCGGACAGCCCGGTGAACGGGATCGGGGCGGCGATCCCGGCCGACATCCTGGCAGCCGTCGGGCGGTCCCCGACCGCCCCGCCGCTGACCGGGGCGGTCGACCCGGTCGGGGCGCCGCCGGCCGGGTTGCTGGGCGGCGGGTTCGAGGCGCCGAACCTGGGGGCGGGGGTGTCGGCGTACGCCCCGGCGGTCGGCGGGGGGAACCCGTGGGCGTTCTCCGCGAGCGCCGGGGTGAGCGGGAACAACAGCCCGTTCACCGCCGGCGGGCCGAGTGCCCCGCAGGGCAGCCAGGTCGCGTTCCTCCAGGACGTGTCCACCATCAGCCAGGCCGTCGCCCTGCCGGCCGGCACCTACCGGGTGACGTTCCGGGCCGCCCAGCGGGTGTTCAACGGCGGGGTGGACCAGCAGCTGCGGGTGCGGCTGACCGGGGCCGGGGGCACGCAGGCGGTCCCGGTCCCGGTCGCCGGGACCGCCTACCAGACGTACTCCGTCGACTTCACGGTGGCGGCGGCGGCCGACTACGACCTGGTGTTCGAGAGCCTGGTCCCGGGCGGCTCGACCATGTTCCTCGATAACGTTGTCTTCGCCGCCCTCGCCTGACGGCCGGGGCGGGGGCGTTGCGGGACGACCCGACCGGGGCCGGCGACCGCGCCGGGTGAAGGGTTTGAGATTTCCCCGCGGCGGTGGCGGCCGCCGCGGGCCGTTCCGGAGTGTACCGGGCGGGGCGGCACCCGCCCCGGTCCATCTCCCGGAGGGTCGGCATGTCTGTCTTCTCCCGGCAGGCCGCGCCGCGGCGCGGGTTCACCCTGATCGAGCTGTTGGTGGTCATCGCGATCATCGCCGTCCTGGTCGGGCTCCTGCTCCCGGCTGTCCAGAAGGTGCGGGAGGCGGCCGCCCGGGCGCAGAGCCAGAACAACCTCAAGCAGCTCGCCCTCGGGTGCCACAACGCCCACGACGTCCGCGGCACCTTCCCGCCCGGGTGGACGGCCAGCTACTCGGCCGAGAACGTCGGGCCGTGGGCGGTGACCCGGACGAACGACCGGACCGGGTTGTTCATGCTCATCATGCCGTACATCGAGCAGGAGGGGTTCTTCGCCGCGGCCGGCGGGCGGTGGAACGGGTTCCCGAGCGCCCTGGTCGAGGGGAAGGACTGCCGGGCGTACGTGTTCAAGACGTTGCTCGCCCCGAGCGACCCCGGGTTCCCCGGCCCGGGCTGCCCGGACTCCCGGAACGACGGCGGGGCGTCCAGCCCGCGGTCGTTCGGGAACTTCCCCGGGGCGACCGGCGGGGCCGACTGGGCCGGGTCGAGCTACGCGTTCAACTACTGGCTGTTCGCCCACCGCGGGACCACTACCCCGGGGTACAACAACAACTGGAACGCGAACACGAGGGTGCAGAACATCCTGGACGGGACGGCGAACGCGGTGATGTTCGCGGAGAAGCGGATGAGCTGCACCCCGGCCGCGTACCAGGCCGCCGGCACCCCGGGCGGGAACCTGTGGGGGGTGGAGAACTCGGTCGCCTACGGCGGGGCCAGCCGGCGGTACTACCGGTCCTGGTTCGGCGGGCCGACGAAGGCGAACATCGCGAAGTTCCAGGCGAACCCGCGGCCGGACGTGTGCGACCCGGAGGCGGCGTCCGGGCTCCAGTCCGCCGGGGTCAACGTCGCCCTGGCCGACGGGAGCGTCCGGCTGTTCTCGGCGACCATGACCAGCACCACCTGGTCGAACGCCGTCGTGGTCGACGACGGGTACGTCCTCGGCGGCGACTTCTGACCCCCGCCGGCGAGCGGCCGGGTTCACCCCGGCCGTCTTCTGCCTTCTCAACCACGGCCGGGGCGAACCCGGCCCCTCGCCCGGACCGGAACCACCTCGAACCGGAGTTGTCCGATGCGGTCGCGACTCGGGGCGGTGGCCGCGTGCCTCGCCCTGGCCGGGTGTGCCAAGGGCCCGCCGGAGATCACCACCCTGTCCGGCCGGGTGACCGTCGACGGGAAGCCGGTGAAGTCTGGGGTGGTGAACGTGGTGTCCGAGGACGACGTGGTCCGGACCGGCGGGGAGATCGCCGCCGACGGGACCTACCGGATCGTCGGCGCCCCGGTCGGCCCGGTCAAGCTGTCGGTGTCGACCGAGGACTTCCGGGTGGTCCAGCCGGAGCCCGGTGCGGGGGTGAAGCCGCGGCCGAACCCGCTGTACGTGGCGACCCCGAAGAAGTACGAGACGTTCGACACGGCCGGGCTGGCGACGACCGTCCCGCGCGGCGAGGCGACCTACGACATCGAGCTGACGTCGAAGTGAGCGAGCGCCCGCCCCGGCCGGGCGGGTCGGGCCCTGTTTCTACTACAATCCGGAATTCACTCACTCCCCCGGGCCGCCAGGAGGTCCGCGAACTCGTCGGGCTTCAGCTTCTCGAACGTGGCCTGCCGCACCTTCAGGTAGCACCACGGCGTGCCGGTGAGCGCGGTGGCGTTCTCGGCCCACAGCCGGGCGGCCCGGTCCTTGTGCTCCACGTTCACGTCCTCCAGCCCCTTCGCCTCGATCGGGTGGTGCGTTCCGCCGGCGGTCACGGCCACGAAGTCCGGCTCGTAGTGCCGGAGGTTGCCGGTCGCGTCCGTGTACTCGATCACGAAGCCGAACCGCTCCTGCAGCTTCGCGAATCGCTCCACGCCCCCGGCAGCTTCGAGCAACCTCGCGAACTCGACCTCGAACTTGTTGCCGCGGGACCAGGTTCAGGACGCACCTCGCCGCCCTCACCGTCGGCCGCGACCACGGGAAGCCCGGCGTCTGCGAGAGCGGCCGGCCGGCGCCGACCGACTCGGGTTCGAGTTCCTGGACCGCGACCTCCCGCAGCTCCTTCACGAACGTCTGGATGGTCACGAACCCGACGACGTTGCTCGAGATCGCCTTCACCATCTCCGGGGTGCCCAGGTCCACCGGCATGCCGAACGCCGCGCCCGCCAGGAAGGCCCGCACCTTGGGGACCAGCGCCGCGAACTGGGACGTTGCGCCGGCAGGTGCCCGCCGGCGGCTGGTTCCGGCTCGGTCGGTTACGGTCGGTTCGTCGGGCGAGGGTCGAGCGGGGCACCCGACGGGGTGTAGTACACGGGTGGGAGATGGGGCTCGAACACCGCAACGGCCGCGTCTACTTCTACCGCTCCCGCCGGGTCGGGAAGTTGGTGCGGAGGGAGTACGTCGCCGGCGGCCACCTGGCGGCCCTGATCGCCCGGCACGAGGCGGTCCGCGCGGAACGGCAGAAGCTCGACAAGTGAATGCGTCAGGACCGGCTCGACCGACTCGGCCGCCGGGTCGGGCGCGTGCGGGGCGTGCTCGACCGGGCGGCCGGGCTGGTCGCGGACGCGCTCCTGGCGGCCGGGTGGCACCAGCACCACCGGGGTGAGTGGCGGAAGAGGAGGATGCCGACGATGACGACCGAGATGATCCCGGCGACCGACACCCCCACCTGGGTGCCGGCCGAACTCCGACGGCGAGCCGGGGTAATCGACCCGGACACCGCTGCCCGGGCCGGCAGCGGCGACCGTGCCGCCCTCCCCGCGGTGGAGAAGTACCTGGACAACCCGGCCGCCGCCGCGCTCTGGGGCGACGCCGGGCGGGAGGTTCTGGTGCGGTGGGTCAGGATGCGATCCCGAGGCGACCTGGTAGCCGAGGAGGCCACCCTGCGGCACGCCTCGGCGCTGCGCGCCGCGCTGGCCGGGCCGAGCCCGTCCGCGCTCGACTGGCTGCTGGCCGAGCGGGTGGTCCTGGCCTGGGTCGTGTTGACCACCCTTGAGCTGTGGCAGGGGCGGGTGATGGAGAAGGTGCTGGTCGGCGGGAAGGCGAAGCTGTTCGTGTCGTTGAACGTGCTGCCGAAGCACATCGACTCCGCCCACCGGCAGTTGATGGCGGCGTGCCGGACCCTCGCCAAGGTCCGGCGGGCGAGGCTGCCCGAGGTCCTCGCGCTCGTGACCGTCCCCGCCCCCGAAGCCGGCGGGTAGATCGCCGCCCCGCCCCCGCCCGCGGCCGGCCCTCGGGGCGTGGCCGACCGAACCTCTCCCGACCCCGGCGCTCGCCCCCGGTGACCCGGCCGGCCGCCCGACCCCGGCGTGCCACCCCCGCCCGCGATCGCGCCGGCGGAACAGGACCGGTCGAGTGATCCGCCCGCCGGCCTGACGGACACCGCCGCGGTGGTGTGGCGACTCCTGACGGGGTCAGGAGCCACCGGGCTCGTGGCGGGTACGACCTCGACCCACACGCGTGGCGCCGCACGGCACACGGAGCGCCCGGCAGCAGGTTCCCCCCGCGCCTGCCAAGCTGCGGGCATGAGCACCCCACAGACCCCGGTCGCCTCCGATCAGCTCGCCCTGCCCCCGGCGGACGCGGCCCGCCTGCTCGGGGTGTCCCGGGCCACGTTCTTCAAGCTGCACGCCGGCGGGAGGCTCCCGCTGCCGGTGTACCTCACCCCCCGGTGCCCGCGGTGGGTCCGGGCCGAGCTGTTCGGCTGGCTCGCGGCCGGCGCCCCGGACCGCCAGACGTGGGAGAAGCTGAAGGGGGGCCGGAGGTGAGCGACCCGGCATGGAAGCGCGTCACCCGGTCCGTCCCGTGCCAGGTGTGCGGGAAGGCGGACTGGTGCCTGGTCAGCGCCGACGGGACCGCCGCCATCTGCCCCCGGACCGAGTCCCCGAAGCGGGCGGGGGACGCCGGCTGGCTGCACCGCCTGGCCGGGGACGGGGGGCGGGTCCGGCCCCGCCGGCGCGTCCTCCGCCTCGACCCGCCGCCGGGCGACCTGACCGCGCTCGCGGAGCGTTACCGCCGGGCGGCCGCCCCGGACCGGCTCGCCGGGCTCGCCGCCTCCCTCGGGGTGTCGGTCGAGGCCCTGGCCGCGCTGCGGGTCGGGTGGTCCGCCGACCACCTCGCGTGGTCGTTCCCGATGTCCGACCCCGTTGCCGGCCGGGTCGTCGGCATTCACCTCCGCGCCCCGGGCGGGTCGAAGTTCGCGGTGAAGGGCGGCAAGGAGGGGCTGTTCCTCCCGGCCGCCGACCCCGCCCCGGCCGCACCGCTGCTCGTGGCCGAGGGCCCGACGGACACGGCCGCCCTGCTCGACCTGGGGTTCCCAAACGTCGTCGGCCGGCCGAGCTGTACCGGCGGGACGAAGCACCTCGTCGCGCTGGTCCGGGCGCTCCGCCCCGCCGGGGTCGTGATCGTGTCCGACGCCGACGAGCCCGGCCGTCATGGCGCCCGAAACCTGACATCGGTCCTGGTCGTCCACGTCCCGGCCGTCCGGATGGTCGAACCCCCGGCCGGGGTCAAGGATGTGAGGGCGTGGGCGCGGGCCGGGGCGACCCGGGCCGACGTGGAACAACTCGTCCAGGCCGCCCCCGCCCGGCGGCTGACCATCACCACCCTGCGGGGAGACCGATGACGGAGCACGAACCCGCCGGCCTGGAGTTGATCCCCGAGCGGACCGGCAAGAAGTATCGGATTACCGCCAAGGTCGGCGGCGAGGTGGTCTTCGCGGACGCCCTGGACCCGGCCAGCGCGGTCGCCCGGGGCCGGTTCGCCCGGGCGCTGAACGGTAAGTGCCCGGCCGTGCCGACCGAGGCCATCGACGGCGAGTTGCTCAGGCTCGTCGCGGCCGGGAGCGGGGTCGGGTCAAAGGCCGACGCCGCGACGGGCGCCGGCGACGGCCCGGACACGCCCCCCGACATCCGGGCGGACGCGGAGGCCCTGCTCGGCGACCCCGAGTTGATCGGCCGGGTGTGCGACGACGTGGCCGCGGTAGGGGTGGTCGGGGAGCGGGAGCTGTCCCTGGCGGTCTACCTGATCGGGGTGTCCCGCCTCCTGCCGAGGCCGCTGGCCGGGATCGTCCGCGGGTCGTCGTCGTCCGGGAAGTCGTTCCTGATCGAGTCCGTCGCCTCCCTGTTCCCCCCGGAGGCGGTCGTCCACGCCACCCAGATGACCCCGCAGGCGCTGTTCCACATGCCCCCGGACTCGCTCCGCCACAAGTGGGTGGTGGCCGGCGAGCGGTCACGGTTGGAGGACGACGACCGGGCCGAGGCCACCCGCGCCCTGCGGGAGATGCTGTCCGCCGGCCGGCTGTCGAAGCTGATGCCGATGAAGGTGGAGGGCGGGCGGATCGAGACGGTGGCGATCGAGCAGGACGGCCCGATCGCGTTCGTCGAGTCCACCACCCTCACCCAGGTCTTCGAGGAGGACGCCAACCGCTGTCTGCTCCTCCAGACCGACGAGCGGGAGGAGCAGACCCGAAGGATCGTCACGGCCCTCGCGAACCGGCATGCGGCTCCACGGGTCGGTGCCCCGGACCGGGTCCGGGCGGTCCACCACGCGCTCCAGCGGATGCTCCCGCGGGCCGACGTCCGGGTCCCGTTCGCGGACCGGATCGCCGCCGGGTTCGACTGCCGGCGGGTCGAGGTGCGGCGGGCGTTCCCGCACCTCCTGGCCCTCGTTCAGGCGAGTGCGCGAGTGCGCTACTGCACCACCGCCAGCGGGCGGCGGACGCGGACGGCACCCTCCTCGCCGCGGCCGCGGACTACCAGATCGCCCGCCGGCTGGTCGCCCGGTCGTTCGCCCTGTCGCTCGGGGGCGGGGTGTCCGACTCTGCCATCCAGTTCTTCGAGAACCTGAAGGGGTGGGCGACCGGGGAGTTCACCACCCGGGACGCCACACAGAAGGAATCGGCCAGCAGGTCGTCGGTCTACTCGCGGCTGTCCGAACTCCACGACGCCGGGGCCGTCGAGCAGGTGGAGGCGGGGCGGGGACGGACGCCGGCCAAGTGGAAGTTGTCCGGGCGCGAGCCCGACCCCGGGGCGGCGGTCCTGCCGACGGTGAAGGCCGTGTTCCCGGACCTGCACCCCGCCCGGAACCGTGAAAGCAACACCCAACCCTCGGAGGCACAGGGGGTTTAGATTCCACCGGTCGGGTTGGACGCGGTCGGAAGCAACCACAGTTCCGTTGTGTCCGGATCGCTCAACGGGTGCAACCACCCGGGGAGTCCAAGGGAATCACCGTTGCGTCCACGTTTCCAGCGGGGAAGCCATGCTGCTCGACCTCGACGCCATCTTCGACCCCGACCGGCAGGCCCGGCGCCCCGGTCGCGGGTGCGCCCCGCCGGCGGGCTGCCCGGCGTGCGGCCACCCCCACCGGATCGACACGCCTGCTGACCTACCGTCGGAGTGGTATCTGGTGTGGGATGAGCGGGCGGCGATCATGGAGTTCGACGGCGGGGCGACGCGGGAGCGGGCCGAGCACTTCGCCCTGCTCGACGTGATCGGCCAGATGCGGCGGGCGGGTTGCTCGGTCACAACCAACAGGTAGGTGAACGGTGAGCGGCTACCGACTGTTCCGGGCGTCCTACCGCGGCCGCGACGGGAAGCCGAAGCGGAGCGCGAAGTGGTACGTCGAATTCCGCGACCACCTACAGACGGTCCGCCGGTTGGCCGGGTTCACGAGCAAGGCCGCGACCGACGAACTCGGGCGCAACCTGGTGAAGCTGGTCGAGTACCACCGGGGGAGCGGGGGGCAGGTCGACCCGTCGCTGTCCCGGTGGCTCGCCGGGATGTCCGCCGGCGTCCGGGCGAAGTTGGTCGAAATCGGGCTACTCGACGGCGCGCGGGTCGCCGCGGCCAAACCCCTCTCCGAGCACCTGAGCGACTTCACCGCCGCCCTGACCGCGAAGGACAACACCCCGACGCACGTCGGGATCGTCACCGCCCGGGCGCGGCGGGTCTTCGACGGGTGCGGGTTCCGCTACTTCCCCGACATCGCCGCGACCCGGGTGCAGTCCTTCCTGAGCGACCTCCGGGCGGGGACCGACGGGAAGCCCGGCATCAGCGCCCAGACGTTCAACTTCCACCTCGGGGCGGTGAAGCAGTTCTGCCGGTGGATGGTCAAGAACCGGCGGGCGACGTCCAACCCGGTCGATCACCTCGAACCACTGAACGTGAAGGTGGACCGCCGGCGGGACCGACGAGCGCTCACGGTCGAGGAACTCCGGAACCTTCTCGCCGTCACCGCCGGGGGTCCGGATCGGGGAAGCCTGCCCGGGCCGGAACGCGCCCTACTCTACCGGCTCGCGGTGGAGACCGGGCTGCGGGCGAACGAACTCCGGAGCCTAACGGGGTCTTCGTTCGATTTGAATCCCACGTCGCCCACGGTCACTGTCGCCGCCGGCAACAGCAAGCGCCGCCGCGAGGACACGCTGCCCTTGCGCCCCGAACTGGCCGCTGAACTCCGCGACCACCTCTCGAACAAGACCCCGGACGCTCCGGCCCTCCGCGTCCCTACGGACCGCAAACGGGCCGCGAAGATGTTCCGCGGCGACGCGGACGCGGCCGGGATCGAGTTCCGGGATGCGTCCGGCCGCGTGGTCGATTTTCACGCCCTGAGGCACACGTTCATCACCAACCTGGCGCGGGGCCGGGTTCACCCGAAGGTGGCTCAGGCGCTCGCACGGCACTCGACCATCACGCTGACGATGGACCGCTACTCGCACACCGTCATTGAGGAACAAGCCGACGCGCTGAAGGTACTGCCCGACCTGTCCGCCGCGGGTGGGAACGCGGTCCGGAAGACGGGGACTGAGGGGCGAACTGGGGGCGATCCGGGCCGGGTCGTCTTGGCGTCCTACTTGGTGTCAAAACACGCCAAGCAGCGGACCCGGCGAGACTCCGATGGACTTTCTGACGAGGCGGAGGGAGACGAAGGTGAGTCCTCACAACCCCTGAAGGAACAAGGCGAATCGCGGGAATCCGAGGCGAGCGGGGGTGTATGGGAATCGAACCCACTGGGGGCGTTGCTCACACCCCCCACTGGTTTTGAAGACCAGGGCCGGCACCAGCCGTGCACACACCCCCGGGGGCGGCATCCGCTTGCCGCACCCGATGTTACCCCCTGACCCCGTCCGGGGTCAAGGAACCGCTACCCCTTTCCGCTACCCCCTTCCCGACCCGCACCCATGCCCCGACACCCGAAGCTGCGGAAGAAGACCGTCGGCCCCCGCACCTACTGGTTCACCAAGGCCGGCGGCGACACCTACCTCGGGAACGTCGCCGCCGTCAAGTACGGGGACGCCGTCCGCCGGTTCCGCGAACACCTCCTCGGCCTCGACCGCCGCGGCGGCCGCGCTGGCCTCACCGCCGGCGACCTGGTCGGGCTGTTCCTGGAGTGGGTCGGGCGGAACCGCAGCCCGGCGACGCTCGCCACCCGGTCGCTGTACTGCCGGCGGTTCGCGGCCCGGGTCGCCGACCTCCCCGCCGACCGGGTCCGGGGCGCCGACCTGGAGGCGTTCCTGGACGACCTCCGCGACGCCGGCCTCGACCCGCAGACCCGGCTGCACGCCGAGACGTCGGTCCGGCACTGCTGGAACTGGGCGACCCGCCACCCTTCGCCGACCCCGTACCTGCCGCCGGGCTTCCGACCGTTCTCGGCGGTCGAGCGGACGGCCGTGCCGTCCGAGCCGCTGACCGAGGACGACCTGTTGCGGCCGGCGGAGGTCGAGACGTTGATCGACTGCGCCGCGGTCGACCCGAACCAGTTCCGGCGGCACGGGCTGGCGGCGACGGTGGCGCGGGTGGGGGCGGCGGGGTTGCGGCGGACGAGCGGGTTCGCGGACCTGTTGCGGTGCTACTACCACACCGGGGCGCGGACGGGGGAGTTGGCGGCGGTGCGGGTGGGCGACTTCCTGCGGGGCACCCGCCAGGTGGTGCTGGGTCGGCACAAGCGGTCGCGGACGGAGAAGGCCCGGACGGTCCGGCACATGGTGTTGAACGCGGAGGCGTTCGGGGTGTTCGAGCGGTTGTGTGCGGGGCGGGGCGGGGAGGAGCGGGTGTTCGTGCGGGACGGCGGCCGGCCGTGGACGGTGCGGGCGCTGGCGAAGCGGTTCGCGCGGGTGAAGGAGGTCGCGGCGGCGGTCGGCCGGCCGGTGCGGGCCGGGCTGACGGTGTACGACTTCCGCCACCTGTGGGTGTCGGACGCCTTGATGGCGGGGAACGACGTGCCGACGGTGGCGCGGATGGCGGGGACGGGGGCGGCGATGGTGGAGCGGGTATACGGGCACTTCCGGACGGAGCACCTTCAGGACGCGCAGGCCCGGCTCGACCGGAAGCGGCAGGCGGCCCGCGGCTGACCGGGGTGTGCCCGTTCGCTCCGCGAGCGCACGACCGGCCGGGACGCCCCTCCGTCCGGCCGTAGCCGGGGTCTGCGACCACGGTCCGGCCTCACGGAGGCCGGCGGTCACTCGACCGACACCGCCGCCTCCGACACCACCGCGTACCGGCCGTCCTGCAGCGCCGTCCCGCGGACCGTCACCGTCCCGGCCGACGCCGCCCCGCCGGCCTTCGCCCGCGTCACCTTGAACTCCGCCGTCACCTGCCCCGGGGCCACCGTCACCGCCTCGGCGGTGTACGCCCCGGCCAGCTCCTCCGGCAGCACCAGCTCCAGCCGCACCGGCACCGCCAGCTTCGCCGACCGCAGCACCGACACCGGCACCGCCGCCGACTCCCCCGGCTTCAGCGCCAACTCCTTCACCCCCGCCTCCACCTTCAACAGTGCCCCCTCGATCGACATCGTGATCCGCCCGCTCATCGGCGTCACCAGGTGCCGCACCTTGCCCGTCCCGTCCGCCACCCTCACGACGCCGATCAGCTCCATCCGCGAGGTCCGCGTCGTCTCCAGCCACTCCGGCATGAAGCACGGGTAGAACGCCCGGTCCGCACCCGCCGGCACGGTCATGTCCGGGCCGGTGATCCCCTGCCGCTGGTACGACTGCGCCGCCGACATCTGCAGGCTCACCTCCCCACGGAAGTCGTTCAGTCGCTCCAGCGTCACCTCCGCCGGGTGCGTGCTCCCGCGGTGCACCTTCCGACCGCCGTCCGCCTCCACCGCCACCAGCTTCAGCCGCGGCGCGAGCGTCGGAGCGAGCAGGATGGAGGCTGTCCGCTCGTCGTCCGGGCACCGCCCGGTCAGGTCGCCCGGGATCGGCGCCAGCGCCGGCCGCGTCAGGCCGCCGGCCGTCCCGGTCACCGTCACCAGGGTCGCCACCGACGGGGCCGTCGCCGCCCCGGTCAGCGTCACCTTCAGCTCCGGCTTGTCGGCCGGGATGACCAGGTTCGGCGGCGCGGTCACGCCCTCGGGCAACCCGGCCACGGTCAGCGCCACCGGCTCTTTGAACCCGCCCTTGCGGACGACCTTCACCACCAGGTCGGCGGTCCCGCCGAGCGGGACGTTCAGCCGGGCGGATGTCGTCAGCGCGAAGTCCGGGGCGACCGTCTCGGCGGTCAGCCGGTAGACCGCCGCCCGCGTCCCGGCCGACCCCGACAGGTCGGCCACCACCACGGTGAACGTCCCGTCAGCCGGCAGCGTGAAGGCCAGGCCGGCGTCGGTGGTGCCGGGGAGGTCGTCGGCCCGGGCCAGCTCCTTCCCGGCGGCGTCGACGACCGCCAGCGACAGGTCGAGCGGCGACCCGAACCGCCGGGCCTCGGCCGCCAGCGCCCACACGTCGCCCTTCTTCCCGTCGACCGGGAACCGGGCCTCGGCCGCGGCCCCGTCGAACACCCCGGTCACCGCCGCCGGCATGGCGAGCGGCTTCCCCGGCGCGGCGACCGCCTCGGCCGCGTCGCTCAGGGGGATGTCGAACGCCGGGGCGGCGCCGAGGCGGTACGCGAACGAGCCGAGCTTCGGGTCGGCGGGGGCGGTCACCTTCGCCGTGACCGACTCCGGCTTCGGCCCGCCGGTCGCCACCACGAACTCCACGTCGCGGGTCTCGCCGCGCTTGAGGGCCGCGGGGATCGTGGCGACGACGCGCGGGCCGGGGGTGACGGCGAGCCGGTAGACGAACGACCGGTCGCCGCGGAAGTCGAGGTCGTGGACGGCGACCGTGTACTCGGTCCCGGCGGCCGCCCGGAAGGTGACGGCCAGGTCGCGGCCGGCGGTGTCGACCGCGTCGGCGACGACCCGCCCGGCCGGGTCTCGGACGGTCAGGTGGGCGTTCAGGTTCGCCCCGAGCCGGCGGGCGGTCACCGCACACGTCACCGGCCCGTCCTTCGGGACCGAGAACCGGTACCGGTCGACCTCCTCGATCCGCGACAGCCGGCCGTTGACGACGACCGGCAGGGCCGGCAGCTTCTGCGGCCCCTTGCCGGGCTTCGCCTCGGTCACCTCCGGGTCGGTGCCGACCCAGAACACGCCGGTGCGGGCGCCGGCCCCGCTCGCCCCGGCGACCGCCCACCGGACCGGGCCGGGCGGGAGGTCGGCCGGGAGGGTGATCTTCGCCGCCTGCTCGCGCGGCAGCGGGAGCGGGGCGATGGTGCTCTTCGCCCCGAACCAGTACGGCGGCGGCGGGACGAGGATCGGCCCCGGCTCGCCGGCCGGCGCGAGCTTCACCCGCGGGTCGAGGACGAAGAACTGCAGGTCGGGCGTCCAGTCGAACCCGCCGAGGTGGACATCGACGGTCGTCCCGGCCCGGCCGCCGGGCGGGTAGACGTACCCGGGCTCCGGGGCCTTGAGGGGGGCGGTCTGCTTCTGGGCGTGGGACGGCGCGGGAAGGATGAGGGCGAGGAGACACGCCAGGCGGAGGCGAAACACGGGCGGCTCCTCGGTCTGCGGGTCACGGTTGGCCCGGTGCCGGGCGAACCGCGACCGTCAGGGAGCGGGTGGCGGTGCAGGGGGGCGCGACACCCGCTCCCTGACGGTCGCGGTTCGCCCGGCCGTCGGCGGGCGGTTCGGGGTCACCCCACCAGGTCCTTGATGACCCGGCCGCCGTTGACGATCGGCACCGGCCGGCCGAGCGGGGTGGTGTACACCTTGGTGCTGTCGATCCCCAGTTGGTGGAACAGCGTCCGCAGGACGTCCTCGACGCTCACCGGGTCGGACACCGGGGCCGTCTGGGTCTTGTCCGTCGCCCCGATCACGACGCCCGGCTTCGTCCCGCCGCCGGCGAACAGGACGCTCTGCGCCATCGACCAGTGGTCCCGGCCGGCGTCCTTGTTCACCTTCGGCGTCCGGCCCATCTCGCCCATCATCACCACCAGCGTGCTGTCCAGCAGGCCGCGGTCGGCCAGGTCGGTCACGAGCGCGCTGAACGCCCGGTCGACGCTCGGGATCAGGTCCTTCTCCAGGCTCGGGAAGCAGGTGAAGTGCGTGTCCCAGCCGCTGTGGTCGACCCCGACGAACCGGCACCCGGCCTCCACCAGCCGGCGGGAGAGCAGGGCGCACTGGCCGAGCGTCGTGTGCCCGTACGCCTCCCGCAGCTTCGCCGGCTCGCTCTTGATGTCGAACGCCTTGCGGGCGGCCGGGGACGTCATCAGGTCGCGGGCCCGGTCGTAGTACGCGGCCATCGTCCCGGCCTTCCCGGCCGGCGGGGTCGGGGCGTCGAGGGCGCCGAGCAGCCGCTCACGGCGGTCCCGCCGCTTCGCGTCCACCCCCTCCACCGGGACCAGGTCGCGGACCTCGAAGTCCGGCGACACCGGGTCGCCCTCGATCACGAACGGGGCGTACTCCGCCCCGTAGAACCCGGGGCCGCCGCTGGTCATCGGGTGCGGCAGGTTGATGTACGGCGGCACCGTCCCGGTGTGCCCTAGCTCCCGGGCCACCACCGACCCGGCCGACGGGTACAGGACGTTGTTCGGCTTGCGGCTGTTCGTCCCGTCCGCGAAGTCCGCCTTCACCCCGGTCATCAGGTAGTGATACCCGGTGGTGTGGCCGTTGTCGTTGTGGCTGTGGCTGCGGAGGATCGCGTACTTGTCGGCGACCTTGGCGCAGTTCGGCAGGTGCTCGCAGACGAAGGTGCCGGGGACGTTGGTGGCGACCGGCTTGTACGGCCCGCGGACCTCCGCCGGGGCGTCCGGCTTCATGTCCCACATGTCGATGGTGCTGGGCCCGCCCTCCAGGAACAGGAAGATGCACGCCTTGGCCTTGGCGGGCTTGCCGGTGCCGGCGGTCGCCTCCATCTGGAGGAGGCGAGGCAGGGACAGCCCGCCGAGGAGGCCGACGGTGCCGACCCGGAGGGCGCGGCGGCGGGTCATGCGAGCGGGCATGGCGAACTCCGTGCGGCGGTGTCCGACTCTTCCTGGACCGCGGCCGTCCCGGCCGCACCACGTACCCCGACAGGGGACGCACCGGGTTACTCGGGCAGGTCGTCTGATCCGCCAGGCTCAGCGGCCGGGACGGCCGCGGTCCAGGAAGAGTCGTCACCGGTTGTACAGAAACTCCTTACTGTTCAGCAGCGCCCACAGCACGTCCTCGACGGCCGCCCGGCGGTCCCCGTCGGCGAACGCCTCCAGGAACTTCGCCCGCTCCGCGGCCGTCGGCCGGCGGCTCAGCGCCGCCAGGAACAGCTCGTCGACGACCGCCTCGGGCTTCTTGTCCGAGTCGGCGAGCGCGCGGGCGGTGCCGGACCTGGCCCGCACCTTCGCCGCGATCTCCGGCGAGTTCATCAGGTGCAGGGCCTGGGCGATGCTCGGGTCCGTCCCCCGCTCGCACTCGCACACGCTGTACCGCACCGGCCGGCCGAAAATCTGGAAGAAGTACGACGGCATCCGGTTGTCCCACACCTGCACCGCCCGGTACCCGTCCGGCCAGCCGTTGAACTTCTCCGCCACCCCGGTCACCCGGCAGACCGCGTCCAGCAGCACCTCCGCCGGCATCGGCTTCACCGCCGCCCGCGAGAAGTTCTGCTCGTCGGCCGCGTTCCCCGGCGCCGGCCTGCTGCCCAACTGGTACGCCCGGGACAGGAGCAGCGTCCGGGTGAACGCCTTCAGGTCGTACCCCGTCTCGCGGAGGTGGGCGGCCAGCGCCGCCAGCAGCGGCTCGTTCGTCGCCGGGTTCGTCGCCCGCAGGTCGTCGACCGGCTCGACCAGCCCGCGGCCGAAGTAGTGCGCCCACAGCCGGTTCGCCGCCGCCGCCGCGAAGTACGGGTTGTCCGCCGCGGTCATCCAGTCGGCCAGCGCCTTCCGCCGGTCGTCGGCCGGGGCGAAGGTCGGCGGGGCGGCCCCGAGCGGCCGGGCCGGCACGCCCTCCTTCACCGTCGCCTTCTTCCCCTTCCCGACCTTCGGCCCGAGGTCGGCCCCGGCCTTCCACACGACCGCCTCGGCCCCGCCCGGGAGCGGCTTGCGGGCCACCCCGGAGAACATCCCGGCCAGCGCCCAGTAGTCGTCCTGGCCCCACCGCTCGGACGGGTGGTGGTGGCACTCGGCGCACTCGATCCGCACCCCCAGGAACACCTGGCTGACCGCCCGGGCCGCCGCCTCCGGGGTCGGCACCGACTTGTAGAACGCCGCCGGGCCGTCCCCGGTCGTGTCCCCGACCGCCGTCACCACCGCCCGGGCGAACCGGTCGTACGGGCTGTTGTCGGCGACCTGCCGGCGGATCCAGCGGGTCATCGCGACCGCCCCCTGCGGGGTGACCGCGTCCTTGTCCACCTTCAGGACATCCGCCCACTTCATCGCCCAGAAGTCGGCGTACTCCGGCCGGGCGAGCAGCGCGTCGACCAGTTTCTCGCGCTTCTTCGGGTCCTTCGAGTCGAGGAACGCGGCGGCCTCGGCCGCGGTCGGCAGGGTGCCGGTCGTGTCCAGGTGGACGCGGCGGAGGAAGGTGGCGTCGTCGGCCGGGTCGCTCGGCGGGATCCCCAGGCGCTCGAGCTTGTCCCACACGTGCTTGTCGACGAAGTTCGCCTCGGCCGGCCGCGGGAACGTCACCCCCGGCCGCGGCAGGGTGACCCGGCAGACGGTGACGTGGCCGGCGTACCGGACCAGGATCGCGGCCTCGCCCGGCTTGTCCCCGGCTTGGACCAGGCCGCGGCCGTCGGCCCCGGCGATGGTCGGGGCGTTCGAGTCGTACTCGGCCTCGGCGGTCACGCACCGGCGCGACCCGTCGGCGGCGACGGCCGTCACCCGCAGCTGCTGGGTACCGCCGAGCGGGAGCGTCCGCCCCGCCGGCTCGACCTCCAGCCGGACGACCTCCGGGGCGTCGGCCGCGTCGAACCGCGCCCCTTCGTGGAGCCAGCGGAGGAGGCGGCGGTAGCGGAGGCCGTCCGGGTCGAGCTTCTTCCCGCCGCCGTGCGGGGCTGCCCCGGTCCCCTTCTGCATGAAGAGGCTGTTCTGCGGCGACGCCGGGAGGACGCGGCGGCCGCGGCCCTCGGTCACGAGCGCCTGGTGGTCGGCGGCCGGGTCGAACCCGAACACGCTCAGCTTGAGCCCACCCTGCCCGTCGGCCTTCCCGTGGCACCCGCCGCTGTTGCACGACGCCTTCGTCAGGATCGGGATGACGTCCTGGACGAACGACACCGGCCGCGGGGCCGCGAGCCCGGTCACCTCGACCGGGACGCGGACCGTGTCGGTGCCGTGGGTAACGCGGACCTCGGTCTTCCCCTCGGCCCTCGGGGTGACCAGGCCGGCGGCGTCGACTGCGGCGACGGCGGGGTCGGCGACCTCGTACCGGGCGGCGCGGGTGGCGTCGGCCGCGTCCCGGGTGACGAGCAGTTGCTGGGACGCCTCCGGGCTGTCGAGGCGGACGGCCGGCGGGCTGACGGTGACGGCGGCGTGCGCGGCCGGCAGGCCGAGCAGGAGGGTGAGGAGCGAGGCGGTGGTCGGCCGGGTCATGGGACCACTCGGGGCGGGCGGACGAGCGGCGGGTCGGCGGGCGGCGCGGGGCCGGGCAGGCAGGTGAGAAAGACTATAAGCGGTCGCCGGGACGAAAGCCAGCAGGAATTCCGGTCGTGTCTTGGTTCGGTGGGGCAGGCATTCCTGCCTGCCAAGCGATCTGAGGCAGGCAGGAATGCCTGCCCCACCGGCTCGCCGACCCGACCGTTTGACTCCGGCCGGCGGCCGGGTTATAAGCGACGCTGCCCCCCGCCGAGGAAGATCTCATGTCCCCCCGCCGCGCCTTCACGCTGATCGAGCTGCTGGTCGTCATCGCCATCATCGCCGTCCTGGTCGGCCTCCTGCTCCCGGCGGTGCAGAAGGTCCGCGAGGCCGCCGCCCGGGCGAAGTGCCAGAACAACCTGAAGCAGATCGGCCTCGGGATGCACAACTACCACGGGGTGTTCGGCCACTTCCCGTCGGGCGCGCCCGGTGATTCGTGGCTGCCGGCGTGGGCCGCCCACACCCTGCCGCACATCGAGCAGGCGAACGCCCACAACCTGCTGGACCCGAACGCCGGGAGCTACACCCCGAGCGGGGCGGCGCTGGCCAACCGGGACGCGTTCGTGAACATCATGGTGCCGGTCTACGTCTGCCCGTCCAGCCCGCTCCCGGCGATGGTCGTCCCGGAGGACGCGGCGGCCGACAAGACCACCCTCGCCGGCAACTACGTCGCGGTCATGGGGGCGTCGACCAGCCCGACCGACTACACCGACCCGACCGGCGGGCGGCGGGTGGCGGACTGCCGCCGGGCGGCGAACGCCCCGAACCACGGCGGGTTCATCGCCGGCAACGGGGTGATCTTCCCCGGCAGCAAGACCCGGATCGCCCAGATCACCGACGGCACCACCCACACGATCGTCGTCGGCGAGCAGGGCGACTGGGGGTCGGACTACGTCACCATCAACGCCCCGCGGGCGCAGTACGACATCCGCAGCGCCAGGCGGGCCGGCATCTGGGTGGGGTCCCGGATCAGCCGGGTGCCTTCGGACCCGACCGCCGTCCCGCCCGTGACGAACTTCACCTGCAACGCGCCCGAGTGCGGGGCGCTGACCACCGTCCGCCACCCGCTGAACACCAAGACCCGGGTGCAGTTCGACGACGGGATCGCCCGGTACGGGTGGAACAACCCGCTCCAGTCGACGCACCCGGGCGGGGTGAACGTCCTCCGGTGCGACGGGGGGGTGACGTTCCTCCGCGACACCCTCCCGTTCGACACCCTCCGGTGGCTGTGCATCCGCGACGACGGCCAGGCGGTCGCGGTCGAGTGAGCCGGGTGGGGCAGGCATTCCTGCCTGCCCCGGAACTCCGGCAGGCAGGAATGCCTGCCCCACCGGACCGGGCTACTTCCGGTTCGTCTTCGCCAGCACGTCCGCCAGCTTCACCACCGCCCCGTTCCGCCGCTTGCTCTCCTCCGCCGCCTCCATGAAGGCGAACAGCTCGACCGTCTCCGCGGCCGGGACCGGCGGGGTGCGGGTCTTGAAGAACTTCGCGATCTCGACCGCCGTCGCCTCGTACCCCATGTACTTGTCGGTCGTCGGGGCGACGCCCTTCACCGGCACCCCGTGCCCGTACACCCCGGCCGTCGACACCCCCTTGGTGCCGAACACGGTGGCGCTGTACTTCGGCGCCCCCTTCCGGATCCCGCGATAGGTGCCGACCCGCCCGTCCTTCCACGTCCCGGTCACCACGTCGGCGGTGTCGGTGGCCGTCCGCGTGACCGACACGCACCCCGGGCCCATGATCGTGTACAGCGTCTCGACCCCGTGCACCCCGTGCCAGAACAGGTCCGGGTGGTGCGGCTCCCGCGGGCACCCGCCGTACACGTCGGCCCCGACCACCTCGCCCACCTCCGGGTGGTTCCGCATCCCGATGAACCCGGGGCTGAACCGGTGCTGGGAGCACGAGAAGATCGGACACTTGTGCTCGGCCGCCAGGCGGAAGATCTCGACCGCGTCGGCCAGGGAGGCGGCCAGCGGGCGGCCGACGTACACCGGCTTGCCGGCCTTCAGCACCGGCTTGAGTTGCTCGAGGTGGGCCCGCCCGTCGACGCTCATCAGGAGCACCGCGTCGCACCGCTTCAGCACCTCGTCCGGCGACGCGACGATCTCCACGCCGAACTTCTTGATCCCGTCGGTCCACTTCGGCAGCTCGCGGACGCTCTCCTCGATGTCCGGGCTGCCGGCCGGGAACGCGGCCACCACCTTCAGGCCGGCGAGGTCGCCGGCGGCCTTCGGGCTGTGGAACAGTTGGGTGAACGCGACCGCCTGGTAGTTGTCCAGCCCGATGACGCCGACCTTCACCGGCGCGGCCGGGTCGGGGGCCTGCCGGGTCGGGGCCGGGGAGAGGGCCAGGGCGAGGGCCGCGACGGCGAGCAGGAAGCGGGGCATGGCGGTGTGGTGGGGTAGGGTGGCGGGGTGGTAACCTGACGCGATGTCCCGAGGTGCGGGAGCGGGTTTGTCGTAGCACAACCGTCCTCGGTCGTGCAGACCTGGGCACAACCGAGGACGGTTGTGCTACGGGGGCGTGGCGCGGAGGCGGCGGACCGCCTCGACCACCCGGGCCAGGCACGCCCCGGGGGTGCGCTCGAGCTGGTGCTCCCACACCCGGAGGACGTGCCACCCGGCGCGGCGGAGGCGGCGGAAGTTCCGGCGGTCCCGGGCGCGGGTGGCGGCGATCTTCTCCCGCCACCTCGGGCTGAGCTTGTGCGCCCACAGCGGGAACCGCCACCCGTGCCAGAAGTCGCCGTCGACGAACACCGCCAGCCGGAGGCGGCGGAACACCACGTCCGGCCGGCCGGGCAGGTCCGCCGGGTGGCGGGTGAAGCGGAGGCCGGCGGCCCGCAGCCCGCGGGCCAGGGTCCGCTCCGGGGTGGTGTCCCGCCCGCGGATCCGGGCCATCACCCGGCTCCGGGTGGCCGGGCTCATGATGTCGCCGGTGTGCGTCCCCGGGACCGGGGCGTTCCCGGCCGCCCAGCTCCGGTGCCCGGCCTTCTTCCCCATCGGTGTCCCTCCGAAGGTAGCAGGCACACGCCGTGTGCCGTTGCGGTGCTCGGTTGAAACCCTCAGTGGGGGGCGTTATTCCGGGAGGGCGAGGCTCCCGCCGAGCCTTCGCCCCGGCTCGGCGGGAGCCTCGCCCTCCCGGCCCACCGCCTCCAACCCGAGGGCTCCAACCGAGCACCGCTGCGGCGGACGGCACACGGCGTGTGTCTGCTACGAGCCCGCGGCCGGCAGCAGCCGCAGGGTCGCGGCCGCGGCCCGGATCACGTCCGCCTGGTGCCACGGGATCGGCACCGCGTCGCCCGCCCGCCACAGCGGGAACTGGTCCGCGTGGTGCGGCGACCACGGGTTGCCGCTCTGCCCGCCGCACAGCACGAACCGGCTCCCGCCCGGCAGGTCGGCGAGGTCGAACACCGCCCGCAGGTTCGGGATGTTCGGGGTGAACGCGGTCGGGTCGGACCCCACCACCGCCCCCTGGCAGACGGTGTTCTCGTCCCCGCCGAACGGCACCGGGCCGAGGTTGAACGCCGGCCCGAGCCACCGGTGGGCCTTGAACAGCGGGTGCTCGACCCGCAGCCGCCGGGCGTGGCCCCACGCCCAGTACGCCGGCCCCGGCCCGACGTCCCGCCGCAGCCGCCGCACCACCTCGCCGAGCACCGCCTCCAGCTCCGCCGGCCACGACGCGAACCACCCGCCCGGCTGCTCCCGCACCAGCCGGACCAGGTGGCCGACCCGCCGGCTGCCGAAGAAGTTCGCGTCGAGCGGCCCGTCCCCGCCCCCGCCGAGCGCCACCGCCCACGCCTTCGGGGCCCTCGCCCGGGCCGCCCGCGCCGCCAGCCCGGCGACGAACAGTTCGAACACGCACGCCGCCGGCGACTCGCCGTCCGCCCGCCCGTCCCACGCCCGCAGGAGGTCGAGCGCGTCCCGGGCGTCCGGGTCGGCCGGCGTCAGTGACAACACGGTGTCACGCATCTCCTCCCACGGGATCGACCGCACGTCCCGCTGCAGCGCCAGGCAGTCGGCGACGGTCCACCCGGTGCGGGCGGCGAGCGCCTCGGCGATCACCTGCTGCCGGTACGGGTCGCAGAAGTCGGCCCCGAGCCACGCCCACCCGGGCGGCACCGGCGGCGGGTTGTTCGCCGTCGCGAAGAACCCGGCCGGCGGGTCCGGGGCGAACGGCATGTCGTCGAACGGCACGTACCCGGTCCACCCGGAGTCGGGCCGGTCGGCCGGCCGCGGCAATAGTCCGTTCCCCCCGGCCCGCACCGGCAACTGGCCGACGAGCTGCCACCCGGTCGCCCCCGTGGTGTCGGCGTAGACGACGTTCAGCGGCAGCACCGGCCACTCGGCGAAGCAGCGGCGGAAGTCGTCGAACGACTTCGCCCGGACGGCCCGGAGGAAGCCGTTCAGCGGGAGCGGGTCGAGCCACACGGCCCGGAGCGACAGGGCGACGGTGACGTCCGGGGCGAGCGGCGAGACGATCGGCCCGCGCGGGGTGACCAGCACCTCCTCGACCACGTCCGGGCCGCCGTTCACCCGGATCGTCTCGCGGAGCACCGGGCACGCGGCGAACGTGCCGTCGGGCTGGTGGACGCTGGCGCCGTCCGGCCCGAGGGTCTCGACGAACAGGTCGGCGTTGTCGGTCAGCCCGGCGGTGACGCCCCAGGCGGCGAACCCGTTGTGCCCGACCGGGAACCCCGGCGCCCCGGCGAGGCACGCCCCGGCCGCCTCCCAGTCCGGGCAGCGGACGTGGGCCAGGTACCACGGCGGCGGGGCGGTCGGGCCGAGGTGCGGGTCGTTCGCCACGAGCGGCTTTCCGGACGCCGTCCGGGCCCCGCCGATCACCCAGTTGTTCGACCCGCCACCGGGGCTGACGAAGTGTTGAAGCCCTTGGATGTCCTCGGAGAGGCGGTCGAGGGCGCCGGGAAGGGGTGAAGGGGTGAAGGGGTGAAGGGGTGACGAAGCCGGGGACGGGTCGAGGGCGCGGAGGGCGTCGGGGCCGTCGGCCAGGAGGATGCGGAGGCGGGCGAGTTCCACGTCCCAGTTCGACGGCAGGGCGAACGACTGCAGCTTGAGCACGGCCAGCACGTCGGCGGCGTCCCAGGCGGACGGCTCGCCGCCGACCAGCGCGAACTCGTGCGGCTTCTTCGGGAGGCCGGCGGTGTTGCCGGCGGAGACGCCGGCGGCGAACGCGGCCAGGTGTTCGCCGACCGGCCCGACGACCGGCAGCTGGGCCTCGGCGGCGCGGCGGAACCCGACGCGGCGGCTGAGGCGGTCGGCGGGGAGGCCGGCGGGCCCGACCCACTCGGCGAGCCGGCCGCGGGCGACGCGCCAGAGGACTTCGAGCTGGGCGGCGCGGTCCTGCCCCTGGCAGAAGCCGAGGGCGAACGCGGCGTCGGCCTCGGACGCGGCGTCGACGTGGGGGACGCCGTGCCGGTCGCGGCGGACGGTGACGGGGGCACCCGGCCCGCGGACGCGGAGTTCGCCGGCGGTGACCGGGAGGCGTCGGCCGAGGGCGAGTCGGAGGACCAGGCGGGTGAGGCTCATCCGGTGATGATAGCGGGGCGGCGTCAGTGCCGGCGGGCCGGGCCGGCGAACAGCACCTCGACGCGCATCGCGTCCTCGTCGACGCGGTAGTAGACGCCGAGCACGTCCTCGTACCAGAGGCGGAACCCCGGGTCGCGGTCCTCGCCCACGTCTTGCGGGAAGCGGCGGAGAACCCAGTCGATGCGGTCCTGGGCCGCGCGGATCCGGGCCGGGTCGGCGGCGGCCTGCTCCAGTCGGGTGACCGCTTGGAGCGCGACCAGGCGCCAGACGACGGAGAACGTCATGGCCGGCCCGTCTGGTTGCGGTACTCGTCGAGGGTGAGGAACGGCCCGGCCATCGCCTCCGCGACCCGCTCCGGGGTGATCGCCTTGACCCAGTCGGGGTCGTCCGCGGCGGGCGCCGGGGCGGTGGTGGCGAAGACCCGGCCGGCGGCGTCGCGGAACTCGACCGCCCGGGTGCGGGCGGCGTCGGCGAACAGCTGCTCGGCGTCGGCCCAGCTCACGGCCTTGCCGTCGACGTACACGGTGACCACGCCTGTCCCTCCTCCGGTGTGTGCCGGCATTGTACCACGGGCGGCGGTCACCGCGGCCGCGGCGGCGGGGCCGGTTCCCTCGGCCGGAATTGCGGGTCGGTCGGCGCCGTCTCCCACACCCGGGCCGTCCCGTCCGCGCTCGCCGTCAGCAGCCGCCCGCCGTCCGGGCTGAACGCCGCCGTCCGCACCCAACCGCCGTGCCCCTTCAGCGTCAGCAGCTCCGCCCCCCGCTCCGCGTCCCACACCCGCGCCGTCCCGTCCTCCGACGCCGTCGCCACCCGCGACCCGTCCGGGCTGAACGCCGCCGACCGCAGCCGCCGGACGTGACCCCGGAACGCCATCAGCTCCCGCCCGGTGGCCGCGTCCCACACCCGGGCCGTCCCGTCCATGCTGGCCGTCAGCAGCCGCGACCCGTCCGCGCTCCACGACACCGCGTGGACCCAGCCCGGGCTGAACACCGCCGAGTACAGCGGGACGGCGTGCTCCCCCAGGGCCAGCACCTCCCGCCCCGTCGCCAGGTCCCACACCCGCACCCGCCCGGCCCGGTCGTCCGTCGCCGTCGCCACCTTCGTCCCGTCCGGGCTGAACGCCGCCGACCGCACCCACCGCGGGTGCGCCAGGGCCTGAAGCTCCTTCCCGGTCGCAGCGTCCCACACCCGG
>PNKH01000014.1 GCA_013822345.1 Isosphaera sp. | reverse complement strand
AGGCCGATCTGCTTCAGGTTGTTCTGGCACTGGGTCCGGGCGGCACTCGCCCGCACCTTCTGGACGGCCGGGAGGAGCAGGCCGATCAGGACCGCGATGATCGCGATGACGACCAGCAGCTCGATCAGGGTGAACCCACGCCGGGCGCGCATGACACTCCCCTCCGATGAACCCCCGGCCCGCGGCGCCCGGACGATGGGCGCCGCCGGCCCAGGGAGGATAGAACACGTTCTCACCGGCCCGTCCCGGCCGGCGCCCCCGCCGCGTCGTGGTTCAGGTGCGGGGCGACGCCGAACTGCCTCAGGTCGTTCCGGCACTTACTCCGGGCGGCCGCCTCCCGCACCATCTGCGCCGCGGGGGCAGGAGGCCGACGAGCACGACGATGATCGCGACCACGACCGACTGTTCGATGAGCGTGAGCGCGGCGGGGGCCTCGGGGCAGGGAGCGACGCGGCGCCCGGGGTCGGGTGAATTGTAATGAAGTTTTCATCACCCCGCCAGTCCAACGGGGTGTAATTCGAATTATGGTCAGACCAGAATCGGGTCGAGCCCCGGTCTCACTTCTCGCCCTGACTCGCCTGCCTCTGCATCTCCTCGAGCTTCTTGATCGTGTCCGGGTCGGTCGCCGGGGAGGACGGCTGCGCGTCCCCGCAGCCGGCGGCGACCGCGGACGCCAGGAGGACGGCGAGGAGCCGGGTCATGGGTGTCTCTCCGGGCGGGTTGCTCGATCGAAACCGGGGGGCGGTGGGTCGAGAGGGCGAGGCTCCTGCCGAGTCCGGCGTCCACGGCTCGGCAGGAGCCTCGCCCTCCCGGACGAACGCCCCCCGGGCTTCGACCGAGCCCGGGCGGGTCACAGGTCGCCGGGGTTCACCACGCCGCCGTCGTTCCGGTGGCAGGCCCGCATGAACTGCACCGGGTCGACGGCGTACCGGACGAGCCGCACCGACCCGTCCCCGAACGCCGCGTACATCCCGGTTTGGTGGGCCGACCCGAACCGGTACACGTCGCTGATCGCACCGAGCCGCTGGTCCTGCATCGGGGTCATCCAGTTCGTCCCGCTCCCCGGCGAGCCGCGGATGATGTCGCCGTCGACCCCCGGACCCGCCCAGAACTCGTTGTCGTAGCAGCACGTCGCGTCGGCGTTGAGGAACTTCTCGGCGACGAACAGGGTGTTCGACAGCCCGTCCGGGACATCCTTGAGCGTCAGCACCCCGGGCCGGGTGCCGTTGTTCGACCCGCGGCTGCGGACCACCGGCCCGGTCCCGTTCCTCCCCGGGTTGGCGTTCGGGTTGGTCCCGCCGTTGCCGGCGTAGTCGCTCTTGGCGCTGCCGCCGACCAGCCGCGGCCCGCCCCGGGTCGGGCACCCGTAGACCGGCAGCCGGGTGGCCCGGACGACCGCGTTGCTGGTCACCTCCTGGAGCGGCGCCTGCTCCAGGTACGGCAGGATCTCGTACGCCCAGCCCCAGTCCAGGCGGTTGACCGGCGGGTTGTCGGTGGTCGCCGGCGGCACGATCACCTCGGCCCCGGCGGTCGGCAGGAACCCGGTGGCGTCGTGGTACGACTGGAACGCCAGGCCGATCTGCTTCAGGTTGTTCTGGCACTTCGTCCGGGCCGCCGCCTCGCGGGTCTTCTGGACGGCGGGCAAGAGGAGCCCGATCAGGACGGCGATGATGGCGATGACGACCAACAGCTCGATCAGCGTGAACGCCGACCGGCCCCGGCGGCGGGGGGACATGGGGCACCTCTCGGGATGATGATGCGGCGAGTCGCAAAAGTACGCCGGCGCGAGCCGGCTCACCGCATTCTAACCCGAAAGGGCAAATCCGGGACCGGGGAGGTGCGAGTTTTTGCAGTCGCGTCCCGGTCTCGCCGCTTGCGGCGTTGCACTCCGTGGAGCGCAACGCCGCAAGCGGCGAGACCGGGACGCGACCCGGACGCGCTTACTGGAACTCGTACCCGATGTGGAAGGTGATCCGGCCGTCCGGCAGTCGGCGGATGTTGGTGATCCACACCGGCAGCCCGCCGCCGAGCTGGCCCTTGCTGCTCGGGATCGTGTACGGGGTGAACGCGTCGTTCGCGGCGCTCGGGAACGGCACCGACGTCGGGAACGACCCCGGCCCGCGGGCCCCGTCGATCCCGTGCGACTCCTCCAGCAGCGGCCGGTTGTTCACCACCCGCCAGATCAGGAGCCCCTCCGCCGGGAGCGACTGGTCCCACCCCTTCTTCGCCCGGTTCTCGAGCAGGAAGTACTCGCTCCCGTCGGCCCGGACCATCACCTTCACGCACTGGGTCGGGTCGTCCTCGACCGGGGACAGGACCACCTTCTGCCGGACCCGCGGGTCGACGACCGCCGGCTTCACCCACCCGAGCTGCTCCTTGCTCCAGGCGCAGAAGTGCTGCGGCCGGCCGTTCCCGGCCTGGTTCGACATCGCGCACCACACCCCGACGCCCTCGCTCCCCGGGGCCTCCGGCCGGGCGTACAGGTCGGGGAGCCCGAGCATGTGGCCGAACTCGTGGCAGAACACGCTGATGTCGTTCATCCGCGACCCGCCCTCCTGGACGATGAAGTACGGGAGCGACCGGCCGCCGTAGCTGACGCTCGCCCGGTGCGGCCAGTACAGCCCGCCGCGGGTGGTCTGCACCCGGGCCCCGGCGTACAGGAAGAACACCCCGTCGTAGGCCTTCAGCGCGTCCTTCCCGTTCTTCTTCGTGTACGCGTCCAGCGCCTCGGTCAGCAGCGCCGTCTTCTCCCGGGTGCTCGTCCCGCTCCCGCTGCTGTACTCCATCCGCTTCTTCGACACCTCCACCCACCCGACGAACTTCCCCTCGACCGTGAACGTCCCGCTGCTCAACTCCCGGTAGTAGTCGTTCATGCTCCCGTACACCTTCTCCCCGGTCGCGCTCTTGCCGGTGTAGGTGCCGGTGCTGAACATCGACTCCTCCCAGTCGCTGTCCTTGATCCTGTCGTTGTGCTTCACGTCCGGGTACTCGACCCCGACGATGGCCAGGTTGTACGACGGCCGCCGCCACGCCCGGGGGATGCGGTCGTCCCACCCGCCCTGACGCGGCCCGACCCGCTCCTCCGCCTCCAGGGTGGCGGTGACCTCCAGCTTCTTCTCCCCGCGCAGCACCACCAACTCGACCCGGTCCCCGGCCGCCTTCCCGGTCAGCGCCTCGCGGAACCCGCCGTCCCCGGCGACCTCCTTCCCGTCCACCCGGACGACCACGTCCCCGGCCTTCAGCCCGGCCTTGGCGGCCGGCCCGCCGGCGGTCACGTCGTCCAGCTTCACCCCGCCGCCGCCGGCCGGGGCCTGCCCGAGGGTGACCCCGAGGATCGCCCGGCCGGTGCCCCCGGTCGCGGTCATCGGCCTGGTCGTCGCCTTCAGGGTCGCGGTCGCCTCGACCGTCTCCTTGCCCCGCGACACGGTCAGCGTCACCTTGTCGCCGGCGAGCTTGCCGCGCAACAGGTCGCGGGCCTCGGCCGTCCCGGTGACCGCCGCCCCGTCGACCTTCGCCACCACGTCCCCTTCCTTCAGCCCGGCGGCCTCGGCCGGGGAGTCCGGGGCGACCACGTCGACCACCGGCTTGCCGCCCTTGTCGGCGAGGACGACGCCGAGGAACCCGGCGGCCGGGCCGGCGGCGGCGGTCGGGCGGAACTCCTTCGGGTTGGCGCGGACCAGGTCGGCCGGGGCCTTGAACCCGACGAGCACGGTCCGCGGGGGCGGGGCGGTGTCCGGGGCGGTGCGGGCGACGGCGGAGCCGAGCAGGACGGCGAGCGCGGCCGCGGGGAACAGGCGGGTGCGGGTCATGGGGGTTCGGGGGAAGGGGGTCGTCGGGGTGTGGTGTCGGTTGTACCCCCGCGGAAATGAGGAGCGGATGAGATGTCGGGCGGCTCAACCGCGTGGCCGCGACGCGGAGTCCGCGGAGCGGTGCGCGGGGGCGTTCCGCGCTCCCCTCCGCGGACTCCGCGTCGCGGCTACGCGGGGTCCGCGTGCCCCTTGCGTCCCGGGTTCGTATTCTGCAAACTGTGTCCCGGCGACCGGGTGTTCCCGTCCCGTGTTCCTGCTCGCGAGGAGATCCGATGTTCGCGGTCCGCACCGCCCGCCTGACCGGGCTGGCCCTGGCCCTGTGCCTCCTGTCCGGCGGGTTCGCCGGGGCCGGCGGCCAGGACAAGAAGGACGAGAAGAAGGCCGAGGGGAAGAAGGTCAAGTCGAAGCTCAAGATCACCGTCCCGCAGGACGACGCCGAGCTCCAGATCGAGGGGAAGCCGACCAAGCCGACCGGCACCACCCGGGAGTTCGAGACCCCGGAGGTGGAGGCCGGGAAGCTGTACGAGTACGGGTTCAGCGTCACCTGGCGGCCGAACAACTACACGGTGCTGACCCGGACCAAGAACGTCGAGTTCAAGGGCGGGGACGACATCGTGGTGGACCTGACCAAGGAGGACAAGAAGAACCCGGACAAGGCGGTGGTCCGGTGGGTCCCGACCCCGGACGACATCGTCGACGAGATGCTGAAGATGGCCAAGGTGACGAAGGACGACGTGGTGTACGAGCCGGGCCCGGGGGACGCCCGGATGCTGATCGCGGCGGTCAAGGCCGGGGCGAAGAAGGGGGTCGGGATCGAGATCGACCCGAAGAAGGCGGAGGAGGCGAAGGGGAAGGTGAAGGACGCCGGGCTGGAGAAGAAGATCACCATCATCGAGGGCGACGCGCTGAAGGACCGGGACTACGGCGAGGCCACCCTGGTGCTCCTGTACATGGGCAACGAGTTCAACAACCTGCTCCGCCCGCTCCTGGAGAAGCAGCTGAAGCCGGGGTCCCGGATCGTGTCCCACCGGTTCGTCCTGGGCGACTGGGCCCCGGACGAGACGAAGACCGTCACCGGGGCGGACGGGGACGAGTACAAGCTGCACATCTGGACGGTCAAGGAGAAGAAGGACAAGTGACCGGGCCGGTGTCGGCGAGCCGGGGGCGTGAGCGACCGGAGGGGGTGGCGGCCTCCGGTCGCTCACGCCCCCGGCTCAACCGTTTCCCGGCCGGCACGGGGGTTGCTTCCGCTCCCGGTCACCGGGCCGCACCCGACCGGCCGGCGCGCGCCGGCGGCCGCGGCCCGCCGCGCCGAGGAGGCTCCGATGACCCCCGCCGTCCCGACCGCCGACCCCCTTCCGGCCGGCGCCCAGACCGTCCCGGACGAGGAGATCCGCGTCTACGGGCACAGCAACCTGTTCTACTGGTGGCCGGTCTGGGCCCTGGGGTTCCTGTTCGCCGGGCTGACGTACCTGGGCGACAACCGGATGTACGTCGGCCCGGCCGGGACGCAGCAGAAGGACGCGGTGGTGGACGGGAGGCCGGTGGTGGCGCCCGTCCCGCCGGACGGACAGGAGGTGCGGCCGGCGGGGGGGATGAGGGACGCGGAGGGCCGGCCGACCGGGCTGTTGGTGTCCTCGGACGGGAAGTACGGGGTGATCTTCGTCGCCGCCCTGCTGCTGGTCATCGTGGTCACCAACTTCATCTTCCGCGGGCTGGTGTCGGTCCTGGTGGTGGCGGCGGTGGCCATCGTCATCCTGGTCGTCAACCTGGCCGGGTGGTGGGACGACGTGGTCGCCTGGTACGACGTGCTGGACGTCCGGGTGAACGCCGGCGGGTACCTGGCGGTCGCGGTCCCGCTGCTCGTGATCTGGCTGTTCTCGACGTTCGTGTACGACCACTACACGTACGTGATCGTGGCCCGCGGGCAGGTGCGGATCCGGAAGGAGGTCGGGGAGGGTGAGGTCGCGGTGGACGCGAAGGGGCTGCTCCTGACGAAGCAGCGGGACGACCTGTTCCGGCACTGGCTGCTCGGCCTCGGGACCGGCGACCTGCACATCAAGACGGGCGGCCCGGCGAACCTGGACTTCGACCTGCACAACGTGCTGTTCATCGGCACCAAGCTGGCCCGCATCCAGAACCTGCTCCGGGAGCAGGAGGTGTCGCACCAGGCCGCCCCGGCCCCGGCGGCCTGACCGTGCCGGGCGGCCCGGCCGGCGCGGTACAATGCCGCCGGAGGTCGCCATGACGTACGCCGAAGTCCGGGCCCAGGTCGAGGCCGCGCTCCGCCGCTCGCCCCCCGTCCCCGCGGTCCTCGACCTGGCCGACGGCGGCCGGGTCGTGGTGGACGCCCCGGAGCAGATCGACCTCCGGCCGGACGCGGCCGCGGTCCGCCGGGGGAACGGCCCGGCCGTCTTCCTGCTGGACTACGACCAGGTCGCCCGGGTCGTCCCGCTCGACCAGTTGCCCGGGGAGAACGGCGGGCTGGGCTACGGCGACTTCTACGCGGCCGTCCGCCCGCTCCTGTGGGCCGAACCCTACCAGCCGTTCGCGCTGGAGCTGCGGGACGGGCGAACCCTCCCGATCGACCGCCCGGGCCGGCTGGCGCTGGCCGGCCGGTTCGGGGTGTTCGTGCCCCCCGCCGCCGCCCCGGCCATCCCGTTCACTTACGACCAGGTCGCTCGGGTCATCCCCCCGGTCCCGCACGGGCAGGCCGACCATGCGGCGTGACGCCTTCCTCGCCGCCCTCCGGCGGGTGTGCCGGGTCGTCCCGTTCAAGCCGTTCACCGTCGAGCTCGTCAACCGGACCCGGATCGTCTCCCGCCACCCCGAGGCGATCCGGGTCGAGGACGGCCTCGCGGTGTACGCGGAGGAGGTGGCCGGGGCGTACCAGTACTTCGACGCGTCCTCGGTCGCCCGGGTCGTGACGGGGGAGGTCCCGCCGGGCGCCGCGTGACCCGCGTCACGCCGCCTTGCACAGCTCGGCCAGCACCGCCATCCGCACCGCCAGCCCGTTCGTCACCTGGTCCAGGATCGCCGACGCCGGGCCGTCCGCCACCTCCGGCGTCACCTCCACCCCGCGGTTGATCGGCCCCGGGGCCAAGAGCAGCACCCCCGGCTTCGCCCGCCGCATCCGCTCCCCGTCCACCCCGAACAGCAGCCGGTACTCCCGGATCGACGGGAACAGCCCGCTCCGCTGCCGCTCGAACTGGATCCGCAACAGGTTCAGCACGTCGCACCGCGGCAGCACCTCGTCCAGGTTGTGCGCCACCTCGACCCCCAGTTCCGCCACCTCGCGCGGCACCAGCGTCGTCGGCCCGCACACGACGACGTGCGCCCCGAGCGTCCGCAGCCCGTGGATGTTGCTCCGGGCGACCCGGCTGTGGGCGATGTCGCCGACGAGGCCGACGGTCAGCCCGGCGACCCGGCCGAGCCGCCGGCGGACGGTCAGGATGTCGAGCAGCCCCTGGGTCGGGTGCTCGTGCGCCCCGTCCCCGGCGTTCACCACCCGGACGTGCGGCAGGAGGTGCCGGGCCAGGACGTGCGGGGCCCCCGGCGACGAGTGCCGGACGACCACCGCGTCGACCCCCATCGCCTCGATGTTCTTCGCCGTGTCGATGAACGTCTCGCCCTTCGACGTGCTCGACCCGCCGGGGGAGAAGTCGAGGACGTCGGCCCCGAGCCGGCGGGCGGCCAGCCCGAAGCTGACGCGGGTGCGGGTGGACGGCTCGTAGAACAGGTTGACGACGACCTTCCCCTTCAGGTCGTCGCGCTTCGGCACGTCCCCGACCCCGACGCCGGCGAACCGCTCCGCCGCGTCCAGCAGGCGGGTGAGGTCCGCGGCCGACAGCCCTTCCAGCCCGAGCAGGTGCTTCATGTCACATCCCTGTCGGGTGGGCCGAGGCCGGCTTTGCGGCCGAGTCCCACCTGCGTCTCGTGGTGGGACTCGCCGGCGAGGCGCCGGCTCGGCCCACCCTACCGCATCCACATCAACCCCGCTTCAGCCCCCGCCCCGGGCGGGCCGGGGTCCGCTCGCCGCCGAGCAGCGCCGGCACGCCGTTCACCAGCACGTGCTCCACCCCGACCGCCAGCGCCTTGCCGTCGTCGTAGGTGGAGCGGTCGGCGATTCGGTCGGGGTCGAACACCACCACGTCGGCGGCCATCCCAGGGCGGAGCAACCCGCGGTCCGCCAGGCCGAACCGCCGGGCCGCGTGGTACGAACACTTCATCACCGCCTCTTCCAGCGGCCAGTCGCCGTTGCGGACGTGGTGCCCCAGGTACCGGGCGAAGCACCCGGTGCCGCGCGGGTGCGGCCGCCCGCCGACGTAGATGCCGTCGCTCCCGGCCATCATCAGCGGGTGCCGCATCAGTCGGAGGACGTCCGACTCCTGGCGGGCGGCGAAGTGGCGGATCACGCACCCGGCGGCCAGGTTCGTCGCGACCAGCAGGTCGCAGGTGAAGTCGACGAGCGACTGCCCGTGCGACCGGGCCGCGTCCGGCAGCGTCATCCCTTCGAGCGGCCGGTACCGGTCGTGCGGCAGGCTCGCCAGCCGGATCGTCTCGATCGGGAACCGCGGGTTCGCGAACGCCGCCTCCAACCCCGCCCGCACCGCCGGACTCTTCAGCCGCTCCACGGTCGCCGCGACGCCTCCCTCCAACGTCTCCGGCGGGAGCGTCAGCATCGCCACGATGGTGCTGCCGTACAGGTAGCAGTACAGGTCGAAGGTGACGTCCACCCCGTCGGCCCGGGCGGCATCCAGCAGGGGAATCGTCTGGTCGGCCAGGCAGTTGAAGTGCGAGACGTGGACCCCGCAGCCGGCCCGCTTCCCGATGTTGAACACCTCCCGCAGCGCGGCCGGCGCCTTCTGCTCGTTGTACCCGCGCATGTGGGTGACGTAGACCCCGCCGAACGGGGCGATCTCGGCGCACAGCTCCGCCAACTCGTCCTCGTCGGCGTAGATGCTCGGGACGTAGTCCAGCCCGCTCGACACCCCGACCGCCCCCTGCTCCATCCCCTCGCGGACCAGCGCCCGCATCCGCCGCAACTCGTCGGCGGTCGGCTTCCGCGGGTCGAGGCCCATCACCTCCATCCGCACGTTCCCGTTCGGGATCAGCGTGCAGGCGTTGATCGCGCTGTGGCCGTCGTACTGGGACAGGAACTCGGCGACCGTCCGCCACGCCTTGCCGGGGGTCGGCAGGTTGCCGTTGAACCCGGCGGTGTACTGCCGCATGTACTGCTGCGTCCCGGCCGACCCCGGGGCGAACGCGACCCCGTCCTGACCGATGACGTGCGTGGTCACGCCTTGCCGCACCCCTTGTTCGTGGGCCGGGTCGGCGAGCAGCGGCAGGTCGCCGTGGACGTGGGCGTCGACGAACCCGGGGGAGACGACCTTCCCGGCCGCGTCGAGGGTCTGCCTGGCGGCCGCGCCGGTCAGCCGGCCGACGGCGGCGATCCGGTCGCCGGTGACCCCGACATCGGCGTGGAACCACGGCAGCCCGGACCCGTCCACGACCCGGCCGTTGCGGATCAGCACGTCGAACATGGCGGGTGGCGGGGTGGTGAGGTGGTGGGGTTGTGAAGAACATTACACACGGCGGTGGGGACGGGCCAGACGTTTCCCCCCCGTGGGCGAGGCACTCCTGCCTCGCTCGGATCGGTGCGAGGCAGGAGTGCCTCGCCCACGGGGGGGAGGACCCCGCGCCGCGGCTACGCGGTTTCCGGTCGCACGGCGGGCCGGTATCCTTGCCCGGAACCCCCACCACCGACCCCGGTGCCCCCGATGCTCAGGCTCCTCGGCCGCCTCACGCTGACGCACTGGATCCTGATCGCGATGGTCGTCGGGGTCGGGGTCGGGTGGGCGTTCCCCGACGAGCGGCGGGCGGGGACGGTGAAGTCGGTGTCGGCGGACGGGGCCGAACTCGTCGTCGTGACCGCCGACGGGGCCGAGATCACCCTGCGGCGGGGCGACAAGCCGGCGGCGGGCGCCTGGGAGGGGACGGACCCGGCCCGGGACGTCCGAGTCAAGGTGACGGTGACGGACCCCGCCGGGCCGTCCCGGGGCCCGAAAGCCGGGGACGCGGTGCGGGTCGAGTACGAGACGTTCGGCGCCCGCCACCTCAAGCCACTCTCGACGATCTTCCTGCGGATGATCAAGTCGCTCATCGCCCCGCTCATCTTCGCCACCCTCGTCGTCGGCATCGCCGGGCACGGCGACGACATGAGACGGGTCGGCCGGCTCGCCCTGAAGTCGATCATCTACTTCGAAATCGTCACCACGCTCGCCCTGTTCATCGGGCTGGCGGCGGTCAACCTGGCCCGGCCGGGGGACGGGGTCCCGCTCGCCGCCGACCCGGCCACGGGGAAGGAGCTGGCGGCCAAACAGACGACCGTCGCCGGGGTACTCGAGCACATCGTCCCGGCCAGCGTGTTCGCGGCCGCCGCCGACAACGAGGTGCTCCAGATCGTGTTCTGGTCGATCCTGTTCGCCGTCGCCCTGACCCGGGTCCCGGCCGGGCCCCGGGAGACGGTGGTCCGCGGCCTCGACGCCCTCGCCGAGGTGATGTTCAAGTTCACCGGGCTGGTGATGGCGTACGCCCCGGTCGGGATCGCGGCGGCGATGGCCGTCACCGTCGGGAGCGGAGGGTTGAAAGTCCTCGGCAGCCTCGCGCTGCTCATCCTCACGCTCTACGTCGCGCTCGTCGTGTTCATCGTCGCCGTCCTGATCCCGGTCGCCCTGCTGTTCCGCATCCCGCTCGGGAAGTTCCTCCGGGCGACGAAGGAGCCGGCGCTGATCGCCTTCTCGACCACCTCGTCCGAGGCCGCCCTGCCGAAGGCGATGCTGGCGATGCAGTCGATCGGGGTGCCGAAGCGGACGGTCGCGTTCGTCATGCCGACCGGGTACTCGTTCAACCTCGACGGGTCGACGCTCTACCTGGCGGTGGCGTCCGTGTTCGCCGCCCAGGCCGCCACGTTCACCGACCCGGTCCGGTACCCGCCGATGTCGTTCGGGACCCAACTGCTGATGATGCTCACCCTGATGGTCACGAGCAAGGGGGTGGCGGCGGTCCCGCGGGCGTCGCTGGTGATCCTCGCCGGGACGCTCACCCAGTTCGGCCTGCCGCTGGAGGCGGTGGCCGTCATCATGGGCGTCGACACGCTGATGGACATGGCCCGGACGACGGTCAACCTGATCGGGAACTGCCTGGCCGCGTGCGTCATGGCCCGGTGGGAGGGCGAGTTCGACGACCTCGCGACCGGCGCCCCGCCGGACGAGGCGCCGGCCGCGGTCGCGGGGGCGGACCCGCAAGCCGTCCCGGATGCGACCGCCGTCGATCCCGGGCCCCGGTGAGTTCCCGAAAATCCGCCCCGCCGGGCCGCACGGCTAACGGCCGGCAGCGGGGTGTTGCTGGCTCTCACAGACTGTTAACCCGACCGCGGATTCCCGCACTTCCGCCCCGCCCGGCGCGTTGCACGCCCGCCGGCCCGGGGTATGAATCTGTTGTCCCCTCCCGTCCCGGTTCGACTCGCGACTCGCTCAACCCCCTCCAGATCGGCCGGCTGCCTCCGGCCCGGTGGCGTCCATTCGTCCGCCCCCTTCCGCCGCCCGCAGTCCGCGGGCCGGTCCGGGGGCCGCGCCGGCCGACCCGCGCGCGCCCATCATGGGAGTCCCATCATGCTCCGCTGCGAACGCCTCGAAGCCCGCGAAGTGATGTCCTCGGCCGTCCTCCAGAACGGCCTCCTCTCCGTGACCCTGGACGACGGCGTCGCCCACACCGCGTCGGTCGACGCCAGCGGCACCGACATCGTGGTGACCGTCGACGGCCAGACCCTCGGCACGTTCGCCGCCTCCACCGTCTCGCAGCTGGTGGTCACCGGCGGGGACCGGCGGGACGTGATCCAGAACAACACCGCGGTCACCGGCACCCTGGTCGGGAACGCCGGGGACGACACCCTGTTCGGCGGGACCGGGCTGAACGTCGTGTCCGCCGGGGCCGGGCGGGACACCGTCTACACCCTGCTCGGGACGAACACCATCCTGGCCGACGGCGGCGGGAGGGACCGGCTGTTCGTCAACAACTCCGCGACCGTGTCGGCCGACAAGTCCGACGCGCTGACCCGGTTCTTCGCCCCCGGGCGGACCCCGGGGAGCGGGTTCGTCGGGGTGGAGGACGGGGTGCTGTACATCGCCCCGACGAACAACGGGTCGTCGACCTTCATCACCCAGACCGGGAAGGCGGCCGACGGCCTGACGGTCCGGACCGACCTGGGGGACGGGAAGGGGGTGCAGACGCTGACCTTCACCGGGGTGAAGGGGATCGCGTTCTTCGGCGGGACCGGGAAGGACACGTACGTCAACGACTCGCGGGTGACGGAGGCCGCGTACGGGTCGGGCGGGGACGACATGCTGGTCGGCGGGCGGGGCGAGTTCACCCTGCTGAAGGGGAGCGGCGGGAACGACACCCTGGTCGGCCGGGCCCGGTCGAACGACGTGAGCGGGAACAGCGGGTCGGACGTGATCCTGCTGGGCAACGACACCAGCCGGGACGACGTCATCCGGTCGGACGCGACGGACGTGCTGATCGGGAAGAAGGACGACACGATGGGGGTCCGCGGGTGAGGGGCCGTCCACCCGGCGAGCCGGGAGCGTGAGCGACCGGAGGACGCCTCCCTCCGGTCGCTCACGCTCCCGGCTCGCCGGCCGTCACACGTCTCGCCGGCTGAACCCGACCAGCCCGACGGCGGCGGCCGCGGCGCACAGCCCGGCCGACCCCGCCACCAGGTTCGGGAGGAACCCGTCGCGGAACTGGCCGCGGAGGACGAACGTCAGCCGGGCCAACTCCCGGCCGGGGCTCGGCCACGGCTCCGGCAGGAGCGACAGCAGGAACCCGGCCCCGTACAGCACCAGCCAGAAGACGGTGATCCCGAGCACCGTCCCGTTCGCCAGCGCCCCGACCGTCACGCCCCACGACACGATCACCGCCAGCACCGCCGCCACGGCGGCGACCGCGGCGGCCGCCCCGCCGAGGGTCAGGTCGGTCTCGGCGTCCGTCTTGAACAGGAAGTACCCGGAGGCGAGCACCCCGGCGGCGAGGGCGGCGAAGGTGAGGACGACGGCGGCCAGCCGGGCGTGCCACTTCGCCAGGAAGTACTGGTGCCGGCTGATCCCGCGGCTCAGCACCGCGTCGGCGGCGCTGCCGCGCTCGGCCCCGACCGCGGACACCGCGAGCACCACCACCAGGGCCAGGCTGCCGACCACCAGCAGCCGGAACAGGTCGCCGCACTGGGCGGCCGCCGACTGCACCAGCCCGGCCTCGCGGTGGAGCCCGACCCGGTACAGGAGGAACCCGGCGGCGGCGACGACGGTGGTCAGCACCCACAGCCGGTACGCCCACCCGCGGAGGGTCTGGCGGAGGTCGGTCCGGAACACCGCCCAGTACGGCAGGAACTTGTTGAACCGGACGGTGACCACCGGCGGCGAGTCCATCACATCTCCCGTGGGCGAGGCACTCCTGCCTCGCCGAACCGGGGCGAGGCAGGAGTGCCTCGCCCACGAGGGGCAGCCGCCCCTGGCCCCGTGGGCGAGGCACTCCTGCCTCGCTCAACTCGATGCGAGGCAGGAGTGCCTCGCCCACGGGGTCAGGCGGCGTCCGCGTCCCGGTACAGCCGGGCGAACCCGCGGCTCTCCTCCCGCTCGACCAGGTCGAGGTACGCCTGCTCGGTCTGCATCCCGACGCTCCGGGCGGTGACCAGCGTCACCTTGTGGTCGGCGAGCACCTGGAACACCTGGGCCAGGAGCCCGGCGTTCGGCACGTCGTCGGAGAGCTTCAGGTCGAGCCGGCGGTGCCGCAGCTGCGCCTGGGTCACGTCCTTCAGCCCCTTCAGCACCGCGACCGCCTTGGCGATCGCCTTCTGCTCCCCGTCGAGGTCCAGCTCGTAGTGGTTCTTCCGGATCCGGCCCCGCAGGTCCTGCAGGGTGCCGTGGAAGATGAGCTGGCCCTTGTTCAGCACCCCGGCGTGGTTGCACACCTCGTCCACGTCCCCGAGGTTGTGGCTGGAGAGGATCAGCGTCTTCTCGGCCGCGAGCGTTTTGATCAGCTCGAGCATGCCGCGGCGGGCCTCGACATCGAGGCCGTGGGTCGGCTCGTCCCAGATGAGCAGGTCGGGGTCGTTGATCAGGCTGGCGGCGACGGCCAGGCGGGCGGTCATCCCGGGGGTGAAGTGGGCGACCGGGTCGCCCGAGTGCGGCAGCAGGTCGACGGCCCGGATGAGGGTGGCGAGGCGCGGCTTGCGGGTGCCGCTCGGGAGGCCGAACAGGCGGGCGATGTAGTCGAGGTAGGTGATCGGGGTCATCCCGCGGGGGAACTGCGGGTTGGTCGGGATGTACCCGACCCGGCGGCGGAGGTCGGCGGCGTTCGGGGTCATGACCTTGCCGAACACCTTGGCGGACCCGGCGGTCGGGCGGTGGAGGCCGAGGACGAGGCGGAGGAAGGTGGTCTTGCCGGCGCCGTTGGGGCCGAGCAGGCCGAGGACGGTGCCCGGCTCGATGGCCAGGGACACGTCGTTCAGGGCGATCTGCCGGTTCTGGTAGATCTTGGTGAGGTGGGCGGTCTCGACGATGAGTCCGGTGCCGTCGTCCGCCACGGGTGCCCCTCCGCGCTGGCCGCGGGGGGATACCGTCCGGCGGGCCGGGTGTCGAGGGGAGTTTCGTCGCCTCCGCCCGGTCCCGCGACCGCCGGACCGGTCCGTCACCGCACCGGCACCCGCCGGGGCCGCCCCGGCAGTTGCCGTCGGAAGGCCACCCGATAGACCGATTGTGATCGAGCGAGTTACGAGTCGACCTTTCCAGATCGCTCCGACTGAGACACCCCGCGCCGCGGTGGAGGGTTGACGTGGACGACTCGCTCGCAGGCGCCGCGGCGGCGCGGGAGGCCGCCCCCCGGTCGGACGGGTGGAGTCGGGCCGAGACGGTGTTCGTCTGGACGTGCCTGGCCGTTCTGTGCTCGGCGTCCGTCGCGTACTGCGTGGGGTACGGCAGCCGGGTCCCGTTCCTGGACGAGTTCGCTTACGTGGAGCGGGCGACCGGTGAAGCGCCGCTGACGCCGGGCTGGCTCTGGTCGCAGGGCAACGAGCACCGGTTCCCCCTCCCGAGGCTCCTGTTCACCGGGGCCTACGCCGCGACGGGGTGCGACGCCCGGTCCATGACCCTCGCGAATGTCGTCTGGCTGGGGGGGCTGTCCGCCCTCCTCCTGCGGGTGGTGCGGAGGCTCCGCGGGCGGACGCGCTGGACGGACGCCGCGATCCCGTTCGCCCTCCTCCACCCGGGCCACTGCGGGGCGCTCCTCTGGGGGATGACCTTCACCTACGTCTTCGCCACCGTCTTGGGGGCGGGCCTGTTGCTGGCGATGACGCGGACCGGGGCCCGGCCGTCTGCCGCGGCGGTGTGGCTGGTGGGTCTGCTCCTGCTGGCGATGGTCCTGTCCGGGGCGAACGGCCTGGTCTTCGCCCCGGCGACCTTCCTCTGGCTGGGCTACGTCGGGGTCGTGCGGTGGCGGACCGGGGGTCCCGCGGGGCGGTCGGCCGCCCGGGCGGCGGTCGCCGTCGTCGTCCTCGTGTCGGCCGTCGGCGGCCTCTACTTCGTGGGCTACCAGCCACTGACGTACACCGCCACGGACGCGGCCGGCGGCGGGTTGGGGGTCGCGGTCAAGGCGTCCCTGGCGTTCCTGGCCTCGGCGTTCGGGCCGGCGGGCCGGGCGCTCTGGCCCTACGCCGGGGTCGCGGCCGGGGCGGTCCTGGCCGGCACGACGGTCGCGGTGGCGGTCCGGTTCCTGCGCGACCGGTCGGGCCGGGGCCCGGCCCTGGCCGGGGCACTCTGCTACCTGCTCGGGTTCGCCACCCTGGCGGCGGCCGTCGGCTGGGGCCGGCGGGGGTACGGCGTGGAGGGGGTACTCGACAACCACTACTACAGCACGATGGCCGCCCCGCTCCTGTTCGGCACCTACTTCGCGTGGCAGGTGGCGGGGCGGGGCCGGCTGGCGCGGGGCGCCCAGGTCGCCCTGTTCGCCCTCGCGACCGCCGCGCTGGCGGGCAACGCGCCCTGGGCGGTCGAGTTCGGGCGGTGGGAGCGAGCCCGGAAGGCCGCACTGGAGGCCGACGTCCGCGCCGGGTTGCCGGTCTCGCAGGTGAGCGCCCGCCACCACCAGGCGGTCGCGTTCTTCCACGAGGACACGTGCTCGGCCATGGAGGTGATGCGGCGGCACCGGATCGGCGTCTTCGGCCAACTCCGAGACGACCCGCCGTTCCGGCGCGAGTCGATCCCCGTGAGCCCCACCCGGGTCCACGAGGGCCGCTGGGAGGGGGGCACGTTCCACGCGGCCGGCCGCGACTCGTACCTCGTGTTCGCCCTGCCGCGGCGGGAGTTCGTGCGCGGGGTCGAGGTCCGCATCCGGCACCGGAACGACGCCGGCATGAGCCCGTACCTGCAGTTCTTCTGGCGGGACTCGTCCCGGGAGGAGTTCGCCCCGGCCCGGAGGTACACCCACTTCGTGTTGCCCACCCACCCCGACCCCGCGGTGATGCCGGTTTGGGTTTACGCGACCGCGGACGAGATCAAGATCCAGCCCGACACCCGGGCGTGCGAGTTCACCGTCGAGTCCGTCACGGTCATCACGGCCGAGGGCGACCCGTCCCCGTGAGCCGGCGGGGGCCCCCGCCGGCTCACGGGGACGGGCCGGCTTCCCCGGCACGGCGGGCGGAGGGCGTGCGATGCAGTTCGAGGTCGAAGGGCTGGTGTTCGCCAACGACGGGGACGAGGTCGAGGTGACCGTCACCGTCAACCCCGGCGACGTGGTCTGGTTCGAGCGGACCGGCCCGCGGAAGGTGGTGCTGCGGGTGGTGGCCGGGGAGGTCGCCGGCACGCGCTACCGGGTCGAGCAGGGCGGGCCGGGCGTGATGCGGTTCGTCGCGCTCCAGTAGGGGCCGTGAGGAGGGTACGCCGATGGACCCGCGCCCGGGGCCGCACCCGCACGCGGCCGCCCACCACGGGGCGGCCGCGCTCGCCCTGGCGGCCGTGTTCCTGCTGATGACCCTGCCGACGTTCCAGATGGCGTTCTGGCTGGAGGCCGGCGGGTACCGCGGGTGGTCGGCCGGGGACAAGCGGCTGGCCGCGTACGGCGGGTACGCCGGGGCCGGCCTGGTGGTGCTGCTGTCGCTGGCCGGGGTGGTGGTCGGGCTCCGCGGCAACGCCCTGGCGGACCGGACCGGGGAGCCGCGGGTGCTGTGCGTGGTCGGGGTCGTGCTGTGCCTGTTCGCGGCGGCCGTCTGGGTGCTGGTCGGGGTGGCGTGGGACTCACAGGCCCGCGGGTTCATCTAGCGCGGGGACCGACCCCCGGCGTTCCCCGCCGCGGCCGGGGCGGGTATCATGTCCGCCCATGAGTGACGAACCGGCCCTGCTCGCCGCCATCGCCGCCGCCCCGGACGAGGACACCCCCCGCCTCGCCTACGCCGACTGGCTCGACGAGAACCGCCCGGACCCCGGCCCGTCCCCGGCCGCCGGCCCGTCCGCCCGGGCCGAGTTCGTCCGCGCCCAGTGCCGGCTCGCGGCCGCCGCGGCCGACGACCCGGACTACCCCGACCTGCTCGAGCGGGCCGCCGACCTCGCCGCCTGGCTGAACACCCACGACCCGGCCCCCGACCCGGCCTTCCCCGGCCTGTTCGCCGAACCCTACTACGGCACCGGGGAGTGGGCCGACTTCCGCCGCGGGTTCCTCGAGGTGGTGTCGTTCGACGACTACGGGGACGACCCGGCCGAGACGGTCGAGGTCCTGGCCGGGGAGCTGGCGGCGGCGTTCGCCCGGTCCCCGGCCCGCACCCTCCAGCTGGAGGACGCGACCGCCGAGGAGGTCGCGCTGCTGGCCCGCCACCCGGTGTTCGCCCACGTCCGCGGGCTGTACCTGGACTCTTACCTGGGCGACGGGGACGAGGACGAGGCGGTGGCCGCCGTGGCCGCCTCCCCGCACGCCGCCGGCCTCCGCCGGCTGTACCTCGACATCCCGGTCGGGGCGGCCGGGTGCCGGGCCCTGGCCCGGTCCCGGCGGCTCGCCGGCCTGGAGTCGCTGGCCCTCGACTACCCGGTCGACCCCGACGCGGTCCGCGAGTTCCGCGGGTCCCGGTGGTTCCGCGACCTCCGCCGGCTCCACCTGTGGGCCGGCGGCGGGGACAACCTCCGGGTGCTGGCCGACTTCCCCCCGATGCCCCGGCTCGCCGCCCTCGTCCTGCGGGGGGTGGTCGCGCCCGGCGCCGGGGCGGCGGTCCGCCGGTTCGCCGCCGGCCCCGCCTTCCCGCGCCTCTCGCACCTGGACCTGTCCGGGGCCCGGCTGACGGCCGAGCACGTCGCCCTGCTGGCCCGGGCCCGGTGGCCGCTGCGGCACCTGGACCTGAGCGGGTGCGAGGTGCGGAAGGCCGGGGCGGAGGCGCTGGCCGCGGCCGGGTTCGCCCCGACCCTGCGGGTGCTCGAGCTGCGGGAGTGCGAGATCACCGCCGGCGGGGCGGCGGCCCTGGCCGACTCGGTCCCGCTGGGCGGGCTGCGGCGGCTCGACCTGTCCGGCAACCCGCTCGGCCCGGGCGGGCTGGCCGCGGTCGCCGCCGGGCGGGCGTTCCGCCGGCTCACCGCCCTGTCGGTCGGGCGGACGAACACCACCCGGGCCCCGGTCGCCGCCCGGGACGTGCTCGCCTTCCTGTCGGCGACCGGCACCCCGGACCTGCGGCACCTGGACCTGACCGCCCTGCCGGTGGCGGTCCGCGGGGCCCGGGTGCTGGCGTCGTCCCCGGCGTTCGCCCGGCTCACCCGGCTCGTGTTGAACGGGTGCGGGCTCGGGGAGAGGGGGACGGCGGCGGTGCTCGGGTCGAAGGGTCTGACCGACCTGGTGGTGCTGGACCTCGGGGGGAACAAGGTGGGGGCGGCGGCCGGGCGGCTGGCGGACCCGAAGGTGTGCCCGCGGCTCGGGCTGGCGCACCTCGGGGCCGGGGTCCCGAAGGCCGCCCGCCGGCGGCTGGCCCGGCGGCGCGGGGTGGTGTTGTGACGGGGCCCGTCCGAGCCGGAAGCGCGAGCGACGGAAGACCAAAACCCGTCGCTCGCGCTTCCGGCTCGGACGGGCGGTATAATCCGCCGCATGTCCGACGGCGACGCCCTGTACCGCGCGATCCTGGCCGCCCCGGCCGACGACACCCCGCGGCTGGTGTACGCCGACTGGCTGGACGAGCACGGCCGGGCGGAGGAGGCGGAGTTCGTCCGCCTCGGGTGCTGGCTGGACGCGGCCGCCCCGGACCACCCGGAGTACGCCGACCGGCTCGCCCGGCAGGAGGAGCTGCGGCTCTGGCTTGCGAACCACGCCCCCGGCCCGGACCTCAAGTTCCCGGGCGGGCTGGAGTTTTCCGGCGGGGCCGGGTGGTGGGGAAACACCCGCCGCGGGTTCCCCGGATACCTGGAGTTCGAGGGGGACGAGCGGGCCGGGCTGAGGCCGATGCGGGCGCTGGCGGCGGCCCTGGAGAAGGCGTTCGCGGCCGTCCCGACCCGGATGCTGGTGGTCCGGTACGTCACGGCGGCTCAACTCGCCGAACTCCTCCGCCACCCGGTCGTCGAACACCTCGACGCCCTCACCGTCCAGTTGCGGGCCGAGGCCGAGCCGCACGACGGGGTCGGCCGGCTGGTCGCCGCCTGCCCCCGGCTCGGGAACCTCCGCGACCTCAACCTCTGCTTCGCCCCGGGGGAGGCCGGGTACCTCGCCCTGGCCGGGTCCCCGCACCTCGGCCGACTGGCCGGGTTCCACCTGGACCCGGGCGGGCTGTCCGCGGCGGCGGTCCGGGCGCTCGGGTCGGCCGGGTGGTTCCGCAACCTCCGGGCGCTGTACCTCGGCGACCCGTTCCCGCCCGAGGCGTTCGAGGAGTTGTGCCGGGCCGGCCCGTTCCCCCGCCTCCACACCCTGCACCTGACCCGCAACGACGGCGAGAGCACGTTCCCGGCGCGGGCGTGGCAGGGGTTCGCCCGGTCGGCCGCGTTCCCGGCCCTGGCCCGGCTCGACCTCGGCGGGTCGTACCTGCGGCCGGACGGGGCGGCCGCCCTGGCCGGCGCCCGGTGGCTCCGCCCGGCCCACCTCGACCTGTCGAACTGTGCGGTCGGCAACGACGGGGCGGCGGCCCTGGCCGCGGCCCCGTGGCTCGGGGCGGTCCGGTGGCTCGACCTGAGCGGCAACGTCGGCCCGGACGGGGCCGCCCGGGTCGTCCGGTCGGCCGGCCTCGCCGGGCTGAGGCACCTCGACCTGTCGTGGAACGTCCTCGGCCCGAGCGTCCTCCGGGCGCTCGCCCGGAACCCGGCCCTGCGCGGCCTCCGCACCCTGCGGCTGACCGGGAGCCCGGCCGGCAGCCGGGCGCTGACCCCGGCCCACTTCCACGCCTTCCTGTCCGCCCTCGACCTGCCGCACCTGCGGCACCTCGACCTGTACGGGCGGCCGGTCGGGGCGCGGGCCGCCCGCCTGCTGACGGCCGACCGGTTCCCCTCCCTCACCCGGCTCAACTTGGCCGGGTGTGGGCTGACCGGCAAGACCGCCGCCGCCCTCCGCGTCGCCCTGCCGGACCTCGTCGAGTTCACCGTCTAGCCCCCCAACCCACACCGGAGACCGCCCGTGAAGTCGCTGCTGTTCCTGCTCGCCGTCGCCGCCGTCCCGACCGCCGCGGCCGCCCCGCCGGTCGACCCGGCCGGCCTCCCCGGCCCGCTCGTCATCGTCGGCGGCGGGAAGATGCCGGCCGACGCCCGCCAGGCGTTCGTCGACCTCGCCGGCAAGGCCAAGGCCAAGATCGTCGTCATCCCGACCGCCAGCGCCGCGGCCGACGACCCGAAAGAGGCCGACTCGTTCCTCAAGCCGTGGCAGGAGCTGAAGCCGGCGTCGGTCGAGCTGCTCCACACCCGCGACCCGAAGAAGGCCGACGACGCGGACTTCGCCAGGCCGCTCGCCGAAGCCACCGGCGTCTGGTTCAGCGGCGGCGACCAGAGCCGGCTCACCGCCGCGTACCGCGGCACCCGCGTCGAAAAGGCGCTGAAGGAGCTGCACGCCCGCGGCGGGGTGATCGGCGGAACCTCGGCCGGGGCGGCGGTGATGACCGACCTGATGATCGCCGGCGGCGCCGACACCGCCAAGACCGGGCCGGGGTTCGGCTTCCTCCCCGGGTTCGTGGTGGATCAGCACTTCGTCGCCCGGAAGCGGCAGAAGCGGCTCGAGGGCGTGGTCGCCGAGCACCCGGGGTCGGTCGGCCTCGGGATCGACGAGGCGACGGCGGTGGTGTTGCGCGGCCGGGTCGCCCGGGTGATCGGCGAGTCGACGGTGACGGTGTGCGTGGCGAAGGGGGCGGGCAAGCCGGCGGCGGCCGACGAGTACAAGGCCGGGTCGCTCCTCGACCTGGTGCAACTGCGGCGGGCGGCGGCGAACCGGGCGGACAAGGAGGCGTTCCCGCCGGCGAAGCCGCCGGCCCCGGTGGTGACGAAGGGGACACTGGTGATCGTCGGCGGGGGCGGCGCCACCCCGGACATCTGGAAGCGGTTCATCGACGCCAGCGGCGGCCCCGACGCCCGGATCGTGGTGGTCCCGACGGCGATGGAGGACCCGCTCGCGGCCGAGTCGGTGGAGGAGAAGAGCCTGAAGAAGTTCGGGGCGAAGAACGTCGTCGCCCTGCACACCCGCAGCCCGAAGGAGGCGGACGACCCGAAGTTCAGCGAGGTGCTGCTGAAGGCCGGCGGGGTGTGGTTCAGCGGCGGCCGGCAGTGGCGGTTCGTGGACGCGTACGCCGGGACGCTGACCGAGAAGCGGTTCCACGAGGTGCTGGCGCGGGGCGGGGCGGTCGGCGGCAGCTCGGCGGGGGCGAGCATCCAGAGCGAGTTCATGCCGCGCGGCCACCCGCTCGGGAACACGGTGATGGCGGCCGAGGGGTACGAGCGCGGGTTCGGGTTCCTGCCGGGGTGCGCGGTGGATCAGCACTTCTTCGCCCGGAAGCGGACCGCCGACATGACCGGGCTGATGAAGAAGTACCCGCAGTACCTCGGGATCGGGATCGACGAGGGGACGGCGGTGGTGGTGACGGGGAGCGTGGCGGAGGTGGTCGGGCGGACGAAGGTGGCGTTCTACGACACGGCGAAGAAGCCGGACGGCGACTGCGATTACGAGGAGGTGCCGGCCGGGGAGAGGTACGACCTGGCGGCGCGGAAACGGTTGGGGAAATGAGGCGCGGGGTGGGGTCTCAGTCAGCCCCGGCCTGCCGGGGGTCTTCCGGACACCACGCCGCCAGTCGGAGGCGCCCGGCGCCGGTCGTCTCGAACAGCCCCCGCACACCCGGCCGGGGCTGTGACACGGTACGCCGCGGCCGCCGCGCGAGGACCGCCCGTGGACGCCCAACAACCACCCGCCGCCCGCCCACAGGTCGCCGTCCTCGGCGGCATCAACGGCGCCGGCAAGACTTCTTCCGCCGACCCGATCCTGCGGGTCGGGATGCGGATCCCCGTGTTCGTGAACGCGGACACGATCGCCCGCGGGTTGAACGCGTTCGACCCGGACGGGGAGGCGGTCCGCGCCGGCCGGGTGATGCTCGAGCACCTGCGGGAGCTGGCCGCCCGCCGGAGCTTCGCGTTCGAGACCACCCTGGCCGCCCGCACGTACGCCGGGTGGCTCGGGGAGCTGTGCCGGGACGGGTACGTCGCCCACCTGTTCTACTACTGGCTCGACAGCGCCGACCTGGCCATCCGGCGGGTCGCGGGGCGGGTCCGGGCCGGCGGGCACCACGTCCCGGACGAGACCGTCCGTCGGCGGTACGCGCGGAGCGTGCGGAACTTCCTCGAACTCTACCGGCCGGTGGTGACGACGTGGCAGGTGTATGATAACAGCAACGGGCGCCCGCGGCTGATCGCGTTCAACAACAGCTTCTTCGACACGGTCCTCGAACCGGACCGGTGGGACCTCTTCAACAGGAGCGCCGACGATGGCGGATCCCGCGACTCCGCCGGCGACTGAGTTGGTCGATCACGCCCGGATCGACGGGGCGCTCGAGGTCGCGTTCCGCGACCTCCTGCTGGAGCACGCCCGGCTCGGCCGGCCGGTATGCGAGTCGCGGGACGGGGAGGTGGTGTGGGTGACCCCGGAGGAGGTGTTCGCCCGGTACGGGCTGGACGAGTTCGGCCGGCCGAAGCCGGCCGCCCCGTCACCCGCCGAGTAGCACGATCGACCCGTTCAGGGCGGCCGCGAACGTCACCCACAGCCCGTACGGCACCAGCAGCCACCCGGCCAGGCGGGAGACGGCGAAGAACTGCGTCACCGTCACCCCGACCGCCGCCCACAGCAGGCACACGTCCAGGAACCCCAAGAGCGGGCTGCGGAGCCCGAAGAAGAACACCGTCCAGGCGACGTTCAGGGCCAACTGCACCCCGAACGCGGCGAGCGGGCAGCACACGTCGTCCCGGTCCCGGGACCGCCACACCACCGCCGCGGCCGCCGCCATCGTCACGTACAGCACCGCCCACACCGGGCCGAACACCCACGCCGGCGGGGTCCACACCGGCTTCGGCACGTCCGGGTACCAGGTGGTCACGCTCGACGCGGTCACCACCGTCCCGGTCGCGGCGGCGGCCGCCACGGCCGCCACGATCGCCCCCACCCCGACCCACCCGGCGGACGGGTGGCGCGGGCGGCGGTCCGGCAGGCGCAGGCTCCCGGTCGACACGGCAGACCCTCCTGGCGGGCGGCGGGAAACGGACCGGCCGCCGGAGACCCGGCGGCCGGGGGCCGGCCGGGGGGGTCACGTCATCCCGCCCATCAGCCGGTTCAGCTCGTCGACGTGCCCGCGGCACCGCGGCAGCAGGTCCGTCCGGATCATCTCCTTGCAGTCCGGGTGGACGGCGTCGTTGCCCAGCGCGTCCTCGTACTCGTTGACCCCGTGCTCCTCCCCCTGCCGCAGGGCGGCCAGCGCGGTCGACGGGCCGAGCGCCTGGGCCGCCCCGGTGACCGCGGCCGCGAACGCCCCCCACGGGCCGCTCGACCCGGCCGGCTCGGCCCCGAACCGCACCACCTTCTCCCGCAGCACCCCGGCCGCCCGGGCGTGCTCCTCCCGGATCTTCTGCAGGTCGGCCAGCACCTTCTGGTCCTCGAACTTGGACATCGCCTGGTCGTACGTCTCGACCGCCGACAGCTCGCCCCGCAACAGCGCGTTCAGGGCGCCGGTGTCGCAGGCGTCGGGCGGGTGGGTGTGGGTCGCGGGCATGGCGTCGTCCTCGGGGACGGGGCGAGCCCCGGCGGACCGCCCGCCGGGGGCACACTCGGGCAGGAATGCCGACCCCACCGGTGCGGGGAGAGTCGATGCAATCGGTGTGCCGGGAGTGTGGGTGGGGCGGTGCCGGGAGTTCCGGATGTGACCGCGGGGTAACGGCGCCCGGTCGCAGCGAACGGGGGCGGCTGGGGCGCCCGGGGAAAGTCGATTCCGGGGGCCGCGGCGATTGTCCCCGGGGCGGGACCGGTAAGAATTTCCTCAAGTCCGGGCGCCACCCGCGCCGGTCCCCGAGGGCCACCGATGCCACCCCGCCCGTCCGCCTTCCTCCTCGCCGCCGCCCTCTTGGCGGCCGCGGCCGGGTGCCGGCACAAGTGCGGCGACCGGTGCGACGATCGCCCGTTCGGGCTGACCTCCGGCACCCGGGCCGGCCCCGACTGCCGGCTCGTCGGGAGCGGCGGGCGGGCGCCGGCGGAGGGTTGCTTCGACGCGGTCACCGGCCGGCCGGTGCCGTGCCCGCCGGTCGGCCCGCTGCCGCCGGCGGGAGCGTACCCGCTGCCGGGGGGTCAGACCGACCCGGCCGACGTGCTGCCGTTCCCGGCCGAGACGATCCCCCGCCCGGCGGTCCCGTTCGCCCCGCCGAGCGTCGCCCCGCCGGGGGAGGGGGCGAGCCGGGACCGGGCGCCGGTCGGGAAGACGGCCGGGAAGCCGTGAAGTCACCCGCGAGGGTGACCCCCACGACGCGGGCCGGCGGGAGGGAACCCGCCGGCCCGCGCGGTCGTTCTCACCGCCCGGCCGGCCGGACCGCGCCGGCCTCGACCGCCGCGGGCCGGGCGGAGTAGACCGGCAGCAGGGCCGGGGCGGGCGGCGGGGCGGCGCCGGTGGCGGCGAACCGGTAGCCCGGGAACGCGTCGTCGGCGGGCGGGACGCACTTCCCCTTGCACCCGCGGTCCGTCAGCCCCATCCGGGCGAACACCCCCGACCCGCACCCGGCCGCGTCCGCGCACCCGGCGGGGCCGCCGGCCGACGAACAGGCGAAGGTGCCGGTGACCGGGCCGACGTACGGGTGCGGGTTGAGCCGCGGGAGGGCGTCGCCGGTGGTCGGGCGGAAGCACAGCCAGCCCGCCAGCCGGTCCAGACAGCTGCGCTTCGGGGCGTGACCGGCCGGCGCCGCGCACGGGGCGCACGGCACCGCCGGGGCGACCGCGGTCGGCACCGCCGCCCCGGCCGGCATCACCCCGGCGGGCCCGGGCCGGTCGCGGGGGTACAGCCGGCCGGCCGCCGGGACCACCGCCCCGGACGCGTCGGCGACCGGGGGCGGGACCTGCGGGGTGGTCGGGTACGGCCGCCACTCGGCCCCCCAGTCGGCGGCCCCGGCGGGTGTGGTCGACCCGGCGAGGAGCAGAACCGCGGCCAGCCGCCTCATGACCCGCCCTCCGTGCCCGTCGGCGCCCCGTCCGTGGGGCTCAGGTCAGGGATCGGCCGCGGGGGAGGGGAGGTATCGGGCGGATCGGTTGGACGGGGGGACGGGGCGGCCGGGCGGGCTGCACAGGCCGCACAGGTTGCCGGGTCACGCGTCGAACCCGGGGAGCGACGGCTGGACGGCGGGCCGCCGGGTCGGCGGGGCGGGGGACGTGCGCGGGGCGGTGCGGCGGACGGCGTCCGGGCGGCGGGCGAGCGGGATGCTCTTCGCCGCCACGTCCTGCCGGGCGGTGATCACCTCGGCCCGCGGGTTCAGCAGCGCCAGGGCGGCCCGGCCGGTGGCCGACGCCAGCTCCGGCCGGTTACATTCGCGGCTCAGGTGGAGCTGCACGAGGTGGCCGGGGAACCCGTCCCCGGACCGGGCCGCGACGGCCGCCGTGAGGGCGGCCGCCTGGTCGTTCGACAGGTGCCCGCAGTCGCCGAGGACCCGGTCGACGAGGAACTGCGGCCGCCGGCTGGCCCGCTCCAGCTTGACGTCGTGGTTGTACTCGAGGGCGAGGACATCGACCCCGGCGAACGCCTCGGCGTGGTCGGCGGTCCAGCACCCCATGTCGGACGCGTACCCGACGGACCACGCCAGCCCGTGCGGGTCGTGGGCGTCGACGCGGAAGGCGAACGTCGGGTCGGCGTCGTGGGAGACGCGGACGGGGCGGACGGACAGTCCCGGGGCGAGGGCGTGCGGGTGGTCGGCCTGGTACGCCCGGGTGAGGCCGGCCCGGTGGAGGGGGTCGAAGGCGGCGGCGGCGGTGGCGAGGTGGTCGAAGTGGGCCGGGTGGGCGTAGAGCGGGATCCTGCGGCTCCGGAGGTCGGCGAGGGTGAGGTCCTTCCAGTGGTCGCCGTGGACGTGGGTGAGGACGACGGCGCTGACGGCGTCCCAGGACGCCCCGACCTCGGCGAGGCGGGCGGAGAGGATGCGGGGGTGGAGGCCGCAGTCGATGAGCAGGCCGAACCCGTCCGCCTCCAGGAGGGCGGCGTTCCCGCCGCTCCCGCTCGCCAGTACCGTGAACCGACCGGTCATCGTGTGGGGGTCCCCGCGTCGGGGTGAAGGTGGGTTGTGAAGGATTTGTTGTACCCCGTCGCGGCGGGCGGCGGTAGGGCGGTAGGCGGGCGGGTCCGCGTGAACCGGTCTCGGCCACCCGCAGCCCGACCGACCGTGGCCCGCCTCGGGGCGACGCAGGAGGACCCGGGGGCGGGGGTTGCGACCGGTTGCCGGCTCGGTTAGCCTGGGCGCGTGCCAGGCGAATTCCGAGTTCGGTGGGGCGGCTTCACGGGCACCCGCGGGTTCTACTCGCTCAACCTGGGGGAACAGTCGACGATGCGGTTCCCGGTGGACGACTTCGAAGGCTACTTCGCCTTCGGCTTGATCGAGCCGGGAAGCGACTTCGACCTGAATGTCGCCTTCGACCGGATCACCCGAGCTCTGTGGCCATTCTTCCCCGACGTGGGTGAGGGTGCGGACGAAGACGAACTGCCCTTTTCCTCGGACGGCACGAAGATCGACATCGACCCGAACGGCATCCCGATGAGTCTTCGCCTGGTGCAGGGACCGGATGTGCTCGAAGACGCACGCGGCCTGGCGGGCCTGTCGGGGGACGCCGTCGGTGCGGAAACCGCGGGGCGGTGCGACCGGCGGGTCGAAGTCCTCGCCCCCTACCCGGACCGGGCCGGGGTCGCGTTCGCCCGGTTCGCGCGGGTGGTCGAGGTGCTGCGGTCCTTTCGCGGCGTCCTCCTCCTCGACCCGCGCAACCCGGCCCCGACGTGGGGCGGGCGGTTCTCGGAGGCTCCCTGGGGGAGCTACCAGGGGTGAAGGGCGCTCGCCCGAACCGCCCCGAACCAGTCGCCGCGGGAGACGGCGGCCTCCCGTTCCGGCGCGGCGTGCGGGACGACCCGCGTCCGCGCGCACCCGGCGGCGCGGGAGGAACGTGAGGCGATGATCGGTTGGCAGGCTCACGGAGGCCGCGTCGGCGCACTCGCCTTTGCCCGCGACGGGGCGCTTCTCGTCTCGGCCGGGAGCGACGGTGCGGTGCGCGCCTGGGACGCGTCGGGCCGCGAGGCGTGGGCCGAAACCCCCGCCGGCGCCGGCGCGCTGGCCGTGTCGCCCGACGGCCGGCTCCTCGCGACCGGGGAGCATCTCGGGGTGCGGCTCCGCGACCCGGCGACCGGGCGCGCGGTCCGGTTGCTCCGCCCGGGCGGGTTCGAACACGGGGCCGACACCGCCTCCTCGCTCGCGTTCGCGGCCGACGGCGGCCGCCTCGTCGCCACCTTCCTCGGGGACGAGTCGACCTCCGGCGATGCGTACATCTGGACGACGGACACGTGGGAGGAACTCCCCCCGGTCGCCTGCTCGCCGGGCGAGGGCGGGCTGTACCGGGTGGCGGTGTCGCCGGACGGCCGAATCCTCGCTGCCCTCAACCACTATGGGATGACGGCCACCGACCGGAAGGCGAAGAACACGTTCGCGACCTACCACCTGGGCGTCGGGTTCACGCCCAGCACGAGCCTGGCGTTCTCCCCGGACGGCCGGTTGCTCGCGTTCGGCGCGGCGGACCAGTTCCTGGTGTGGGACGTCGCCGGCATGATGCGGATGGCCCGGCGGTCGCGGAAGGAACCCGGGCTATTCTTCACGACCCCGGACGCCGAGTTCGACGGGCTGCGGGTGTTCCCGCGCCGGCAAACCGTGGGGGCCACGTTCGCCCCGGACGGGAGTCTGCTCGCCGGCCGCGGCGCGCTCGTCGTGCGACTGGACGCCGCGTCCGGGCAGGAGATCGAGGCCCGCGACTGGCGGGGCGGCCGCGTCACCTGTCTGGCGGTCGCCCCGGGGGGACTCCGGGCAGCCTGCGGGAGTGAGGTTGGAAAGGTCGTTGTCTGGGATTTGGCGTGAGGCGCTCCGGCCATGACCCCGGACCTGGACAACTTCTGGGACCGCCCGTTCGCCATCTCCTGGGACGAGGCGGAGGTCGGGGCGCCGCCCCCGCAGCCGACCATTTCCCCGGACGACATCCGGGCGTGGGAGGCGGGGCACGGGGTTGCGCTGCCGCCCCTGCTGGCGCAGGCGCTGCTCCGGCAGAACGGCGGACGCGTCCGCGGGGCCGACCTGCTGCTCGTCCCGCTCAACTGGATCGGGCCCGACCAGCGCGACGGCATCGGCGCCGCGGCGTTCGGCGACCCGACCCGGCTGTTCGCCGTCGGGGCCGAGGAGGACCGGGACACCGCCTGCACGATGCTCGATTACAACGTCGGCCCGGAGCCGAGGGTCCTGCACGTGCGCTGCTTCCCCGAGTACGCCCTCCGCGACGAGGGCGACGGCCCCTTCGAGCGGTACATTCGGACCCGCCTGCGGGGCAGGGCCGAGCTCGGGCGGTGGGCGGGGTCGTGGCGGTCGGCCGCCGGCGACGCGGTACGGGTCGTCCGCAACAGGTGGTTCGAAAGCCCGCGCGTCGGCGGGCCGTGCGAAGCCTACGTGAAGGTGGCCGACGTCCGCGAAGGGCTCGCGCTGGCGGACCTGGAGTTCCGCGACGGGGAGCACCGCGGGCGGACCTGCCGGGCCATCGTCCGCCTCGACGGCGACACACTGCATTTCTGCGGCACGTTCGACGACCCGCGCCCGTCGGTCTTCGAGCCCGAGGGCACGTCCTTCCTGCGCGTCTTCCAGCGGGTGTAGGGCCGGCCGAACCACCCGCCGCACCCGGCCCGGCCGCAGCGGCCGGCCGGTCACGGCAGCGGCACGTTCTCCATCGCGAACGGCACCTGCACCGTCACCGTCTTCGGGCCGACCACCACCAGCCTCGCCGGCACCCCCGACCCCGCCTGGTACGTCAGCGTCACCACCTGGATCAGCGTCATCCCGTCGTCGCTCATGTCCGCCGACTGGGTGTTGGTCACCGGGAACCGCCCCCCGGCCGCGTCGAACGCCTCCACCCTGTACCCCTGCCCGGGCCGCTGCGGCGGCTCCGGCCAGAACGGGTTCCACCCCCGCTTCCGCATCGCCAGGGCGTACGGGGACGGGAACTCCAGCTGCACCCGCGCCCGCCCCGGGGTGACCCGGCCCGGCGGCCCCGCGCTCCCCGCGGTCACCTCCAGCACCGTCACCCGCAGCTCCCCCGGGCCGGCGAACCCGGTGCTCGTCTGCCGCCCCGGCTCGTCCACCGTGACCAGCACCTGGTTGGCCAACTGCACCTCCCCGTACACCACCCCCTCCAGCCGCCTCAGCGACCGGGCCGACGGGGTCGCCAACTTCAGCGGGACCGGGTACACCCGCGGGTTGGCGTGCGCGTCCGGCGGGATCGGGTTCCCGTTCAGGTCCACCCGGCCGTTCCCCGGCTGGGCGAACACCGCCCACCCGAGCGCGTCGAGCAGCCCGGCCCGCGCCTCCCGGTCCACCCCGGCCGACCCCGCCCGCCCGGCCGCGTCGGTCACCCGCACCACCTTCACCCCGGTCACCTCCTGCCACCCGAACCCCGGGGCCGGGGTCACGTCCAGGCACAGCTCCACCTCCCCCGTCCCGATCGTCGCCCGGTGCCCGCCGAACGACGGCGGCAGGGCCAGCACCCGGACCGGGGTCGACCGGTCGCCCGGCAGCCGGTCCCCCTTGCCGTCGACCAGGACGACCGGGACGGCGTCCGGGAGCGGGGCCGGGGGCGGCGGGGTGTACCCGCGGCGCGGGTTGGCGACCGGCTTCGGGATGTCGAGCTCGGCCCGGAACACCTCCCGCAGCCCGGCGGCCGCGCAGAACGCCTCCACCGCCTCCCACGCCGGCACCTCGGCGGTCCGGCAGGTGACCCGGCGGAGCGGGTTCGCCACCCGGTCCGGGTCGAGGGCCAGGTTCAGCCCGGTCCGGGCCTTCAGGTCGTTCAGGGCGGTCCCGAGCGGGGCGTCCTGGTAGTCGAGGGCGACCCGCTTCGGGGCCAGCCGGGCGGCGCTGTCGGCCGCCCGCCGCACCTTCCCGAGCAGGACGGCCGCCCGCTCCCGCACCTCCGGGTGCTCGCTCGCCGCCCCGTCCGCCAGCGCCTTCGCCGCCGGCGGCCCGATCTTCTCCAGCGCCGCGGCCGCCGCCTCCCGCTCGTCGTACCGGTCGGACCCGAGCTGCCGGACCAGGGCCGCCGGGTCGGGCGGGGGCGGGGTCGGGGCCGACCCGGCCGCGACCGCCGGCGCGCACGCCCCGACCAGCAGGAACAACCGGTTCATGCTCCGCCCCTTCCGCGTGGTGCCGGGTCCGGACCGCCACCATCCTACCCGGCGGACGCGCCCCCGGGCAACCGGCCGCCGGCGGAACGTTACGCAACGGGGCTGGGGTATCCGGCTTCGGTGGGGCAGGCATTCCTGCCTGCCCGATCGGCTTGGCAGGCAGGAATGCCTGCCCCACCGGGTCCCGGCCTTCCCGTTCCCCCCACGGCCGCTACAATTCTCGTTTCCACTCCCCCCGGGCCGACACCCGGCTGATGCGAGGGCACCGACCCGGTCGCAGGCCGGCCGGGGGCACAACGGCCGCCTCGCGCGGCGAAAGGGTTCCCATGTCCCTCGGTCTGCTCGGCTACAAGCTCGGGATGACGCAGGTGTTCGTCGGGGACGGGACGGTCGAGCCGGTCACCGTCCTGCAGCTCGGCCCGTGCCCGGTCCTCCAGGTCCGCTACCCGGCCGACACCGGCGACCGCGGCGAGACCCGCAAGGACGGGTACTCGGCCGTCCAGCTCGGGTTCGAGGACAAGCCGCGGAAGGCGGCCACCCGGCCGGAGCAGGGGCACGTCGCGGCGAACCTGAAGTCGAAGCGGAAGGAGGCCCGGCAGAAGGCCGGGGTGGTCCTCCCGCCGAAGGCCGACTGCGAGCCGCAGCGGCACGTCCGGGAGTTCCGGCTCGACCGCGGGGCCGGGTTCGTCACCAAGGCCGAGTGCGGCATGGGCGAGGCGAAGCTGACGGTCGAGCGGATCAAGCCGACCGGGGATGTCAAGCAGCCGTTCGCCGCCTACGCCGAGGAGCTGACCCTGAAGGTCGGGCAGAAGCTGACGGTGACCGACGTGTTCAAGGACGTGCTGGCGGTGGACGTGATCGGGATGTCGAAGGGCCGCGGGACGCAGGGCGTCATGAAGCGGCACAACTTCGCCGGGCTGCCGGCCGCCCACGGGGCGAAGAAGGTCCACCGGCAGGCCGGGTCGACCTCGTCGCTCGCCTCGAACCGCGGGAGCGGCCGGCCGAAGAAGGGGCTGAAGCGGGCCGGGCGGTACGGGAACGAGCGGATCACGATCCGCAACCTGGCGGTGGTGAAGGTCGACGCCGAGAACAACCTGCTGCTGGTCCGCGGCGGGGTGCCGGGGTTCCCCGGGGCGCTGGTGATGGTCCGCCCGACGAACAAGGTCGGCCCCGGGTCGCCGAAGGCCAAGACCAAGGTCGTCGCGTCCGTCGGGAAGAAGAAGTGAGGGTTGCCGCTTGCGGCGTTGCGGGCGGGGCCCGCAACGCCGCAAGCGGCGGACACGTTCTCAGCCGAAGTTGAGGACCCGGGACCCCTGGTAGGTCAGCGTCCCGGCGTCGCGCTCGGCGAACCGCTTGTACATGTCCAGGTAGAGTCTGAACTCCAGCACCTCCCCGGCGGCCGTCTGGAAGCGGGCGTGGTAGTGCGTGGTGGTCGCGGACTTCCCCCCGCCGGACGTGGTCGTCCACTTCAACACGACCCGGGCGGGGACCGACACCACCGGCTGACTGTTGTTCCACGCCCACTCGACCACGCCCCGCATCACCACGCCGAGGACGATCAGGCCCATCCCGCCGAGCGCCCGCGCCAACCCCGAGTCCATCCCGCGCCGGAACTCCTCGTGCGACTGGCCGACTTCTGGGCCGAGGAAGAAGTTGCTGAGGAACAGCAGGACCCCGGCCGCCACGACGCCGTAGCTGACCAGGACCAGCGGGTGGTACGGGGGCAGCGCGTACTTGTTGGCCATCGCCCACCTCCGGGCCGGCAACGAACCCCACCCACGGTATCCGCCGGCGGGGTCGGACGCCAGTCTCAGCGACGGCTTTTCGCGGCCGCCGTCACTTCTTCTTCGCCCGCCCGGCGGCCGGCTTCTTCGCGGCCGACGTTTTCGCCCGGCCGCGGCCCGTCTTCTCCCGCAGCTCCTCGATCTTCTCCGACGCCTCGGCCTTGGTCATGTCCTCGGCCACCGTCTCCCCGGCCTCCCGGCCGAGCGTCTTCAGGTACGACTCCTGGGCCCCGGTCATCGGCTCGCCGCCGGTCACCCACTCGGACGGGTCCTTGACCGCCGACGGGTCGTCGGCCGGGGGCGGGCCCTGGGGGGTCGGGGCGGTCTGCGGCTTGCGTGCGGCCATTGCTGGTCCTCCGGTCACGTCCGGGCGACGTGAACATTTGTTCCGCAAGAGCCGTGCCAGTCGTCCGGCCCGCAGCGGCGGCCGCCGGCGGTCCCAGTTCTCACAATCGTCCGGCGTCCTTGCGGGCCGCCCACGGCCGGGTTAGCCTGCGTGATGACCCACCCTCGCACCCCGGCGGAGACTCCCATGCGCCTCGCGGTCTGGTTCGCAGCGGTCGCCGTCCCGGTCGCCGGCGAGGCGGCCCCGGCCCAGGACCGCAAGCCGGACGTGGTCGCCCGGCTGGAGGGGCACAAGGGCGGGGTGTCGGCCCTGGCGTTCAGCCCGAAGGTGTCCCTACTGGCCACCGGTGCCGGAAACGGGGTGGTCCGGCTGTGGGAGGCGAAGACCGGCGACCTGCTGGCCCGGCTCGACCCGCAGAAGTCGAGCGGCGGGCGGATCGCCCACCTCGGATTCTCGGCCGACGGCAACCTGGTCGGCGCGTCGTCCCGAAACGCGGTCGTGGTGTGGGACCTGACCCCGCCGCCGAAGCGCGACCCGAAGGACCCCAAAGACCCGAAGGACGCGAAGAAGGAGCCGGAGGGGCCGCGGCCGATCCCGGTGGTGTTCGAGGACGGGCTCGGGACGGACGCGAACAAGTTCGGGGTGGTGGCCGGGGACGGGCGGCGGGTGTGGCTGTCCGGGACGGAGGGGTCGCGGATCGCCGTCGGGTCGCGGGCGCTGCCGAACCGCGGGGCGGCGGACACCACCGACGAACTGCGCGGCGGGTTCGTCCCGCTCGCCGTCGACGCGGTCGCCGACCCGGACAGCGGCCTGGTCGCGGTCTACGGGTACACCCGGGGCGGTGAGAAGGCGGAGCCGGCGGTCGCGTTCCTCGGGCTCGGCGACGCCCGGGTGGTCGGCCGCGGGGCGGTCCGCGGACCGGTCGCCGGCCGCCAGCCGTCGGTCGGGTTCGCCCCGGACGGGAAGTTCTTGGTCGCCTGCAACGGGGAGGACCTGATGTACTGGCGGGTGCCGGGCAGCCAGGTGGTCGAGGGGGACCCGAAGGTGCTGGCCGGGTCGGTCGCGTTCGCCGCCGCCGCCGGGCCGAACGGGCGGGTGGCGTTCGCCTCCCCGCCGGAGGACGGGCGGAAGGTGAAGGTGACCGTCGCCGACCTCGCCGCTGCGACCCCGCGGGTGCTGGCCGTGTACGCCACCGACATCGACCGGGTGTCCGCCCTGGCCTTCTCCCCGGACGGCAACCTGCTGGCCGTCGCCGACGACCCGGAGGGCGTCGTCCAGCTGTGGTCGCTGGCCGAGAAGAAGTGACCGGGTAGACTGACCCGCACGTCGTCCGCCCCGCACGGAGTCTCCCCGTGACCCCGACCACCGCCGAGTGCCCCGAGTGCGGGGCCGACGTCAAACTCCCCGCGGTGATGCGGCCCGGCCGGGCCATCAACTGCCCGGAGTGCGAGACCCGGTTCGTCCCCGGGGACGCGGCGGCCGACGCGGGCGGCGGGGCGAAGAAGCCGAAGAAGAAAAAGAAGAAGGCGGCCGCGGACGACGGCGGGTGGTCGTACCGGACCTCGTGGGTGCGGTTCGCGGTCCTGGGGGTGTTGCTGGTCGTCCTCGGTGTCCTCCTGTACATGTGGTACCAGAAGATCCAGCGCGACCGGGAGGCGGAGCGGGGCGACCCGGCGCCGGCGGACCCGACCCGCGGGCCCGTGGCGGACGACCGCAAGCCCGGGGGGAAGACCGGCGAGATCGTCGAGGTCGGCAAGGGCGGGAACCTGAACCCGAGGCCGGACCCGGCGGCCGAGGCGGCGCGGGCCGCCCTGGCCGGGGAGTGGGAGTACCGGGCCGGGGACGAGGTGTACACCGTGGTGTACGACGCGACCGGGACGTTCCGGTACACCGCCGCCCGCCCGGGCGACGCCCCGGCGACGCTCACCGGGCGGTGGACGCTCTCCAACCCGCGCCGCGTCCCGAACCCGAAGGGCGCGGCCGCGGACCGGCCGACGACGCAGGTGACGGTGGAGTGGGGGGTGGTGTCGAAGCCGGGGCTGAAGGGGGACCTGGTCCTGCTCGCCGACGGCGGCGGCGTGGTCCACCCGCTGCTCGACCGGTTCGAGCCGGCCCCGGGCAAGCTGCCGACGTTCCGGAAGAAGTGACCGCGGGCGAACCGCGACCGTCAGGGAGCGGGTGCCGCCGAGGAACACCCGCTCCCTGACGGTCGCGGTTCGCCCGGGGTCAGTCCGGGGTAACCTCGCCGGCGGCCGCGGTGACGAGGCCGGCGACGACCCCGCCCGGGGTCTGGGCCCGGAGGAACCGGACGCTCCCGTCGCCCATCACGACGTTCGCCCCGCCGGTGTGGAACGAGTACAGCTCGTTGTCGTTCTTGCAGTTCACCACCTGGTTCCCGTTGCAGATCGTGTCGACCGAGTAGCTGCTCTGCGGGTCGGCCCACCCGGCGTCGTTGTTCGTCCCGGCGACCCGCTGCCCGGCCACCCAGTTGTCCGGCCGGCCGGCGTCCTCGGTCAGCAGGATGCTGTTCGCGGTCCCGTCCAGGATCGCGGTCATCTTGTACGCCCGCCCGACCACCACCCGCCCGTTCCCGGACGAGAGGATCGGCAGGGCGGTCGCGAGCAGACCCGACAGGTCCACCTGGCCCTGCATGATCGACCCGGTGTACGCCCCGGACCCGGCCGGCCGGAGGGCGGCCACGGACGCCCCCACGTCGGTCGCGCAGGCGTAGTCGCTGACCGCGAACGTCAGGGTGTTCGCCGGGGCCAGCGGGTTGACCACCGGGGCCAGCGCGGCCGGCAGGTTGAGTTCGTTGGCGAAGGTCACGTTGCGGGTGTAGGTGCGGGTCCCGACCGGGGAGGACGGGCACTCCATGATCTTGACCCGCTGCCCGGCCGCGGCCGCGTTCACCGGGTTCCAGAAGTACGTGTCGTAGTTGTACGTCTTGGACAGCCCCTCCTGCTCGATGTACGGCAGGACCGCGGTCCCCCAGTTGTACGCCACCCGCCGGACCGGCGTGCCCCCCTGGAGCTGGATCTCGACGTAGAACGCCGGCGGGAAGATCTGGTACGTCGACTCGTAGTTGTGGCAGGCCAGGCCGATCTGCTTCAGGTTGTTCTGGCAGGTGGTCCGGGCGGCCGCCTCCCGCACCTTCTGGACGGCCGGCAGCAGCAGACCGATCAGGACGGCGATGATCGCGATCACGACCAGGAGCTCGATCAGGGTGAACCCGCGGCGCTTCATCACGACCCCCGGCGACGAGGAAGAGGACGCGGCCCGGCCGCCACTCGGAGTGAGTGAGGACGTATTCTCGCCGCGGGGCGGAGTCGGGGAGAATGGGGGGAGGTGATCTTTCGCCGGAGTTTCTCGGAGTCTTCACGTCCGCCCGACCCGGGGCGCGGTTCGCCGCTTGCGGCGTTGCGGGCGGTGCCACGCAACGCCGCAAGCGGCGGCGCGTCAGTCCTGCGGGTACAGGGCGGTGCTCAGGTACCGCTCGCCGAGGTCGGGCAGCACCACCACGACCAGCTTGCCGGTGTTCTCCGGCCGCTTCGCCACCTTCACCGCCGCCGCCGCCGCCGCCCCGCACGAGATGCCGCACAGCATCCCTTCTTCCTTGGCCAGCCGGCGGGCCATCTCGAACGACTCGTCGTCGGTCACCTGCACCACCTCGTCGATGACCGCGGTGTTCAGCACGTCCGGGACGAACCCGGCCCCGATCCCCTGGATCTTGTGCGGCCCCGGCTTCACCTGGTCCTTCGGCACCCCCTGCACGACGTGCTGCGTCAGCACCGGGCTGGCGGCCGGCTCGACCGCGACGCACTTGACCGACGGCTTGCGGGTCTTCAGCACCTCGCCGCACCCGGTGATCGTCCCGCCGGTCCCGACCCCGGAGACGAGGATGTCGACGTTCCCGCCGGTCGCCCGCCAGATCTCCTCGGCGGTCGTCTTCCGGTGGACCTCCGGGTTGGCCGGGTTCTTGAACTGCTGCGGCATGAACGCCTTCGGCTCCCCGCCGAGGTCGGCCACGATCTTCGCCGCCTCGTTCACCGCCCCGCGCATCCCGTACTCGCGCGGGGTGAGCACCAGCGTCGCCCCGAACGCCTTGAGGAGCCGCTGCCGCTCCAGCGACATGCTGTCCGGCATGGTGACGGTGAGCTTGTACCCGCGGGCGGCGCAGCAGAACGCCAGGCCGATCCCGGTGTTCCCGCTGGTCGGCTCGACGATCATGGTGTCCGGCTTGATCTTCCCGGCCTTCTCGGCCGCGTCGATCATCGCCACCCCGATCCGGTCCTTGACCGACCAGAGCGGATTGAAGTTCTCCAGCTTGGCGACCAGGGTGGCCTTGGCGTCCCCGGCGACCCGGCGGAGGCGGACCAGCGGGGTGTGCCCGACGCACTGGGTGATGTCGTCGTAGACGTGGCCGCGGAAGGTGCTGTCTTCAGCCATCGCCGTCACCTCCGGAAGTTGCTCGGCAATGTAACCGCGGTGCGGGGAACGGGCAAGGGCGGCGGTCCTGGAGCGCGGCCGTCCCGGCCGCACCACGCGGTCTGCTTGGGGGGCGTCAACGTTCTTCCGTGTCGCGGCCGGGTCGGGGTCGGTGGCAGCGGCCGGGACGGCCGCGGTCCAGGAGCGTTCGCCTTGCACCCGCCCCGACCCGCCGGTATGTGCCGCACATCCGTCCCCGCCCTCGGGTTCGCGTCCCATGCCGCCGCCGGCCCTGAGCCTGGTCGATGTCCGCGCCCGGTACGGCGGCCGGGTGGCCGTGGACGGGTTGTCGCTGGAGGTGCGGCGCGGCGAGGTCGTCGGCCTCGTCGGCCCGAACGGGTCGGGGAAGAGCACCACCCTGGCGGTCGCCGCCGGCGTCCACGACCCGGCCGGCGGGACGGTCGCGGTCGAGGGGGTGACCCGGGCCGCGGACCCGGCCGGGTTCGCCCGCCGGGTCGGGTTCGTGCCGCAGGGCGGCGGGCTGTACGACGAGCTGACCGCGGCCGACAACCTCACCTACTTCGGCCGGTTGTACGGGCTGGGCGGGCACGACCTCCGGCGGCGGGTGGTCCGGGTGCTCGCCCGGGTCGGGCTGACGGACCGCGCCGGCCATCGCGTCTCGACCTTCTCCGGCGGGATGAGGCAGCGGCTGAACCTGGCCGCGGCCCTCACCCACGACCCGCCGGTGCTGCTCCTCGACGAGCCGACCGCCGCCCTCGACCCGGCCGGCCGGGACGCCCTGTTCGCCGACCTGACCCGGCTGCGGGACGACGGGCACGCGGTGCTGTTCTCGACCCACCACCTGGACGAGGCGGACGCCGGGTGCGACCGGGTGGCGGTGCTGGACGGCGGGCGGCTTGTGGCGTGTGGGCCGCCGGGCGAGGTGCTCCGCCGCGGGGCCGGGCGGGCGGTGCTGTACGGCCACCTGCGGGCCCGGCCGCCGAAGTTCCTCCAGCGGGCGCTGCGGCGGCGGCTCGGCCCGGGCGTCGAGCTGGAGGTGACCGGCCGGCGGCTGCGGCTCGGGGCGGCGACCGCCGCGGACCTGGGGGCGGCGCTGGCGGCGGTGCTGGCCGAGGGGCTGGAGCTGGACACCTACCGCACCCCGGCCGGGACGCTGGGGCGGGGCGCGGAAGACCCTGTGTAGGGTGGGCCGAGCCCGGCGCTTCGCCGGGCGAGTCCCACCATCGCCGACGCCCGGTGGGCCGAGCCCGGCGAAGCGCCGGGCTCGGCCCACCCTACGAACCGATGAGACCACGGGACCGATACGGATGGCGCGACTCAGCCTGATCCTGGCGCTGGCCGGCAAGGACTGGCGGCTATTCTGGGCCGACCGGCGGGCGGCGCTGTTGTGCCTGGCCGTCCCGGTCGTGCTGGCGTCCGCGTTCGGCATGATCTTCCACCGCCCGACCCCGGACGCGACCCCGAACACCTTGCCCGTGCTCGTCGTGGTCGAGGACGACGGCCCGCTCACCGCCCGCGTCGCCGCCGACCTCCTCGCGTCGCCGCGGCTCGACGCCAAGTCCGTCACCCGCGCCGAGGCCGAAGCCGCCGTCGCCGAACGGCGGCCGGCCGTCGCGGTGGTCCTGCCGGCCGGGTTCGAGCGGCTGAAGGACTGGCAGCCGGGCGTGTCGGGGGAGCGGCCGGAACTGCGGCTGCTGCACCACCCGGCGGCCGCGGCGGAGCGGCAGTGGGCCGAGGGGGTGGTGACCGAGGTGGTGATGCGGCGGCTCGCCCGGGAGAAGTTCGGCGGGTTCCTGCACGGGAAGGGCGAGGAGGTGCTGGCGGCCCCGTTCCGGGTGGACGCGGCGGCGGTGTCGGCCGGCGGGGCGAGGTTCAACGCGTACTCGCACAGCTTCTGCGGGATGACGCTGCAGTACCTCCTGTTCTGGGGGATGGAGAGCGGGCTGTTGTTCCTCCGGGAGCGGGAGCGCGGGGTGTGGGCGCGGACGCGGGCGGCCCCGGTCCCGGTCGGGTGCGTGCTCGCCGGCAAGGCCCTGGCGACCGCCGCCGTCGCCCTGGTGCAGGTGCTGGTCACGTTCGGGTTCGGCTACCTGGCGTTCGGGGTGGCGGTGACCGGTTCGGTGACCGGGTTCGTGCTCCTGGCGGCGGCCGCGTGCGGGCTGGCGGCGGCGACCGGGCTGCTGGTCGCGGCGGTCGGCGGGACGGAGGCCCGGGCCCGGAGCGTCAGCGTCCTCGTGATCCTGACGGTGTCGATGGTCGGCGGGCTGTGGGTGCCGGCGTTCTTGCTGCCGGGGTGGGTGCGTGACGTCGCGCTGTCACTCCCGACGGCGTGGGCGATGCGCGGGCTCGGCGGGGTGACGTGGGAGGGGTTGGGGCTGGCGGCGGTGCTGCCGAGCGTGCTGGCCGTGGCCGGGTTCGCGGCGGCGTTCTTCGCGCTGGCGGCGTGGCGGCTGAAGGCCGGCGAGCGGCGGCTCCGCGCCGGCGACGTGTGAGCACCGGCGAACCGCGACCGTCAGGGAGCGGGTGCGACCCCCGCCACCCGCTCCCTGACGGTCGCGGTTCGCCCGGCGGTCCGTTCCGGGGTCGCATGTAAGGGGTACCGCGATGACGACATCGACCCGCGCCGCGAAGCGGAGCGCTCTGGCCCTCGCCCTGCTGGCCGCGCCGGCCGCCGCCCAGCCGCCGGCCGCGGCGCCGGTCGACCTGGTGCTGGAAGACCAGTTCGACCGGAAGGCCGACCTCGCCGACCTCCGCGGGCGGGTGGTGGTCGTCGTCTACGGGGACCGGAAGGCGACCGACCCGTGCCGGGCGGTCGGGGAGGCGCTGCACGTCCGCTGGCACCCGGACGCCAAGGGCCAGCCGCCGGCCAAGGCCCGGACCGCCGCGGTCGTGCCGCTCGACAACCTGAAGCCCGGGCAGACGTCGCCGGACGTGGTGGTGGTGCCGGTGGCGTGCTGCGGGAAGGTGCCGGGGCCGGTCCGCGGGCTGATCCGCGGGCAGGTCGCCAAGGCGTCCCCGGACGCGGTCGTCTGGCTCGACTTCGCCGACACCCTGAAGGGGATGTTCGGCCAGGCCGCCGGGGAGCCGAACCTGCTCGTGTTCGACGCCGCCGGCCGGCTCCGGATGAAGGTGAACGGCACCCCGGACCAAGCCACGACGGACCGCCTCGCGAAGGTGGTGCAGGAGCTGCGGTACGAGGCGGTGAAGTGACCGGGAGTTCCGCCGACGCCGCCAGGGGTTGCGCTCCGGCCCTCCGGGCCGTCGCTCCACCCCTGGCTACCCTCGGTCGCCGCTCCGCGGCTACATGGTTTTAGCCCCGGCAGGGGCGTCGGACGGTAGCCAGGGGTGGAGCGACGGCCCGGAGGGCCGGAGCGCAACCCCTGGCGGCGTCGGCGGAACTCCCGGAGCGCGGGCCCAGGGTCTCACGACCCCGCCGCCAACTTCGCCGCCACCGCCTCCCACACGTCCGCGATCACCTTCTCGGCGGCCCCGCGGATCAGCCCGCCGGGGACCATCTTCAAGAGGCCGGTCACCTGGGTGATCTCGGCCGCCCACCGGACCACCGTCCCGCCGTCGGCCGGGGCGAAGGTCAGGGCGGTGCCGACCGTGCTGCTCGCCCCGATCGCCTTCGCCACCACCCCGAAGCTGACCGACTTCCCCGGGTCGTGGGCGGTGCGGGTGAGTTCCGTGGTCAGACTGCCGGTCAGGAACGAGAGCTTCGGCCGCTGCTTCCAGACGGCCCGCTCCGGGGTCGCCTCGGACACCTCGGCGTCCGGCAGGCACCCGGCCAGGAAGGCGGCGTCGGACAGCCCGGCCGCCACCTCGGCGACCGGCAGGGGGAACGTCTTCTCGCCTTGGAACTGGCTCATCGGGCGCTCCGGGGGCGGGTCCGCGGCATTATAGGTGTTGACCGGTTCGGGATTTCGTGCGAGCATCCCGCGGCCCGGCGTCCTATCTTATCCGGGCTCGCCCCGACCCCGCGCACGAGAGCCGCCATTCCCACCGCCGCGCCGCCGTCGGGCGTCCTGCCCGCCCTCCCGTCGCTCCCCGCCCTCAGACTCCCGCGCCCCGACGTCGGCTGGTACGCCCGGCTGCGGGCCGGGCCGTTCGTGCTGCTCCACGTCGCGGCCGTGGTCACCCCGTTCCTGGTCCCGGTGACGTGGACCGCGGTCGGGCTGTGCGCGCTGTTCTACGTCGTGCGGATGTTCGGCATCACCGCGGTGTACCACCGGTACTTCGCCCACCGGGCGTACAAGACGAGCCGGTGGTTCCAGTTCGTGCTGGCGTGGGTCGGGTGCTCGGCGATGCAGAAGGGGCCGCTGTGGTGGGCCGGGCACCACCGCCACCACCACAAGCACTCCGACCAGGAGGACGACCCGCACTCGCCGGTGATCCGCACCGTGTGGTGGGCGCACGTCGGGTGGGTGATCTCCGGCCGGTTCCGGGACGCCCCGGGGCTGAAGGACTTCGCCCGGTACCCGGAGCTGCGGCTCCTGGACACGTTCTTCACCTGGGTGCCGGGGCTGGCGCTGGCGGGGCTGTGCTACCTGGTCGACGGGTGGAGCGGGGTGGTGTGGGGGTTCCTGGTGAGCACCGTGCTCTTGTACCACGGGACGTTCCTGGTGAACTCGGCGTGCCACCTGTTCGGGACGCGGCGGTACGCGACGGCGGACGCGAGCAAGAACTGCTGGTGGGCGGCGGTGCTGACGCTCGGGGAGGGGTGGCACAACAACCACCACCACTACCCGAGCTGCGCCCGGCAGGGGTTCCGGTGGTGGGAGGTGGACGCGAGCTACTACGCGATCCGGGCGCTGGCGGCGGTGGGCCTGGTGTGGGACGTGCGCGAGCCGACGGAGCGGGCACTGGGGAAGAACATGGCCTCGTAGGGTGCGGTCGAGGCCGCGCCTCGCGGCCGACGACGCACCACGACCGCGCGGTCGGCGGCGCGGTGCGTCGTCGCCGGGCGAAGCGCCCGGCTCGACCGCACCCTACGGTCGTCACTCCCACTCGGCGCCCGGGATGTCCCCGGGGTCACCCACCGACCCCCAGTCCGGCGGGTAGTCGCCCGACGCCGCGTACCGGTGGAAGGACGACCACGGGTAGTCGGCGACGGCCGCGACCCGGCCGTGCTCGACCGGGTTGTAGTGGGTGTAATTCAGGCACCGCTCCAGGTCGTCCTCGTCCCGGACGGTGTGCTCCCAGAACCGCCGCTGCCAGACGCCCCGCTCCGACCGCACCGCCCGCGACCGGCTCGTCTCACCCTCGCCCCCGCCGGCCTCCAGAAACACTTCGGTGAACCGCCCCTTGATCCGCCGCCACCGGGTCGAGTAGTTCGAGTCGCCCTCGGGGAGTACCCAGACCGTGTGCAGGTGTTCCGGGAGCAGGACGAACGCGACGAGGTCGAACGGCCGAACCTCACGCTCGGCCTCGAACGCCGACCGGAGGCACCGACGACCGAGAGGGTCGTCAGGATCGGGGCCCGGCCGTGCGTCACAACCGTGAAGAAGTAGGTGCCGCCCGGGACGTAGTTGCGGCGGTAGGTGGGCATCGCCGGCTCCGGCCGGGGCCGTAGGGTGCGGTCGAGCCGGGCGCCTCGCCCGGCGACGACGCACCGTCTTCACGCCCGCGCGGTCGTGGTGCGTCATCGGCCGCGAAGCGCGGCCTCGACCGCACCCTACGAGAGGACCTCCTTCACCACCGTCCCGGCCACGTCCGTCAGCCGGAAGTCCCGGCCGTTGTGCCGGTACGTCAGCTTCTTGTGGTCCATCCCCATGAGGTGCAGGACAGTGGCGTGGAAGTCGTTGATGCTCACCCGGTTCTCGGCCGCCTTGAACCCGATCTCGTCGCTCGCCCCGTAGCTGACCCCGCCCTTCACCCCGCCGCCGGCGAGCCAGTACGTGATCGCGTGCGGGTTGTGGTCCCGCCCGGCGTTCCCCTTCTGCACGATCGGCAGCCGGCCGAACTCCCCGCCCCAGATCACGAGCGTGTCCGCCAGCAGCCCGCGGCGGTCGAGGTCTTCGAGTAAGCCGGCGATCGGCTGGTCGGTCTCGGCGGCGAACCCGGTGTGGTTCTTCACGATGTTGTTGTGCCCGTCCCAGGAGAGGTCGTTCTCCATCCCGCCGCTGTAGATCTGCACGAACCGGACCCCGCGCTCGACGAGCCGGCGGGCGGTCAGGCACTGCTTCGCGAAGTGGGTCGCCTTCGGGTTGTCCAGCCCGTACAGCTTCTGCGTCTCCGCCGTCTCCTTCGACAGGTCGAGGGCGTCCGGGGCGGCCATCTGCATCCGGTACGCCAGCTCGAACGTCTCGACCCGGGCGGTCAGGTCCGGGTCGGGCGGCAGCTTCTCCATCCCCTTTTTGTTGAGCTTCGCGAGGAGGTCGAGCTGCGCCCGCTGGCCGTCGGCGGTGAGGTCCGACGGGCGGGTGAGGTTGTCGATCGGCTCGCCCTGCGGCTTGAACGCCGTCCCCTGGTACACAGTCGGCAGGAACCCCGCCCCCCAGTTCAGCGAGTGGCCCTTCGGGACGCCCCGGCCGAGGGTGTCGTACATGACGCAGAACGCCGGCAGGCTCTGGCTCTCGCTGCCGAGGCCGTAGGTCACCCATGAGCCGGCGCACGGGAACCCCATCCGGCTCATCCCGGTGTTCATCTTGAACAGGGCCGGGGAGTGGTTGTTCGAGTCGCTCCAGAGCGAGTGGACGAACGCCATCTTGTCGACGTGCTTCGCCATGTGCGGGAAGAGGTCGCTGACCATCTTCCCGCACTGCCCATACTTGGCGAACCTGAACGGCGACTTCATCAGCGGCCCGACCTGGGCGTTGAAGAACCCGGTGTTCGGGTCGAACCCCTTCAGCTCCTTCCCGTCCTGCTTGTCCAGCTCCGGCTTGTGGTCCCAGGTGTCGACGTGGCTCGGCCCGCCGTTCATGAACAGCCAGATGACGCGCTTCGCCTTGGCCGGGAAGTGCGGCGCCCGCGGGGCGAGCGGCCCGGCCGGGCGAGCGGCCGGGTTTACCCCGGCCGTCTTGTCCTCCGCCCGGAGGAGGTCGGCGAGGGCGAGCATGCCGAACCCGCCGCCGGCCTTGGCGAGGAACTCGCGGCGCGAGCGGTACGCGGCCTCTGGAGAGGCGAACAGGCGGGGGACGTGCGTCATGGCGGGGGCCCTGGCGAGCCGGGGGCGTGAGCGACCGGAGGATTGTAGTTTACCCGACTCGGGAGTTGTGGCCAACCGCCCGGCCCGGTACCCTCTGCACATCCCTCCCCCTCATCCGGAGACCGCCGATGCTCGGGTCGAACGACTTCCGCTCGTGGTGCGCGGCCGTGGTGACGGCCGTCTCGTGGGCGCAGGCCCCGGCCGCCGACCCGGACCCGGTCGCCCCGGTCGCGACCGGCCAGTGGGTGTTCGTCGGGAAGGTGACGAAGGCGCAGGCCGGGCCGGTCGGGCTGAGCGACCCGCCGCTCCGCTCCTACACGCTGACGTTCGAGGCGGCCGAGTCGCTCCGCGGGAAGGCCCCGAAGGACGTGGCCGCGTTCCGCTACCAGGTCCGGCAGCAGAACGCCCCGACGTTCCCGGCCGACCAGTCGTTCCTGGTGGCGGTGAAGCTGCAGGACAAGAACTGGGTGGTGTCGTACATCGGGCCGGCGGAGAAGGAGTCGGTGGAAAAGGCGAAGGCGCTGTTGGCGCTGCCGGTCGGCTGGACGGTCGAGGGCGGCAAGCCGGTGTCGCCGTGGGCCGGGCTGCGGGTCCGGGCGTGGCCGGAGGGGGCGGCGAAGCCGAAGGGGCCGGAGTGTTCGAAGTGCGGCCGGCCGGCGCTGCTCGTCGGGGACGCGGTCGAGTTCACGGTCGAGCAGGTGCCGGCCGAGAACCCGCAGAAGTTCAAGAACGACATGTACGGGGACGGGAAGTTCAAGGTGACGCTGAGGAACACGTCGGACAAGGACGTGGAGGTGCCGGCGCTGCTGACCGACGGGAAGACGATCTTCTGGGCCGACAGCCTGTTCGTGATGGTGAAGGACCGGCCGCACCTGCTGGTCGGGTGCGGCCGGGCGAAGGCGGCGCAGCCGGTGAAGCTGAAGGCGGGCGAGAGCCTGATCGGGACGGTCGACGCGCTGCTGGCCGACGGGGTGGAGTGGCCGCGCGGCGGGCAGCGGGTGTACTTCGACTTCGTCCTCGGGGAGAAGACGGCGAGCAACTTCTTCTACTACTTCTCGCAGCTGCACGACCCGATGCGGGAGGCGGCCCAGAAGAAGGCGTTCGAGCAGTAGCGGTGGCCGGCCCCGCGGGGCCGGCGTACCATCGACGGGTGTCCGGTGAGGTCCGTCCCGGGAGGTCCGGCCATGCCGCCGGTCGTCGCAGGTCTCGTGCTGGCACTGGCGGTCGGCGGTTGCTCTCGGCCGGCGGACTCGGCGGCGCCCGCCGACCCGCTGAAGCCGGGCCGGGACGACGCCGACCCGGGCCCGCCGCCGGACCCGGCCGAGGAGGAGAAGGCCGCCAAGTTCGTCGTCGCCCGCGGGGGCACGGTCGGGCGGGACGAGAAGCAGCCCGGCAAGCCCGTCGTGGCGGTCCGCCTGTCGGGCGTCAGGGACGCGGACGTGAAGCGGCTCGCCCCGCTCACCCGGCTGACCACCCTTCACCTGACCGAGGCCGAGGTGACCGAGGCGGGGCTCCGGGAACTGGCCGGGTTCAAGAACCTGACCACCCTCGACCTCGCCGGCACTGGGGTGAGTGCGGCCGGTTTGAAGGAACTCACCAAGCTGTCGCGCCTCGCCTCGCTGGACCTGACCGGCAGCCCGCTGACCGCCGCCGACCTGAAGGGGCTCGCCAAGCTCGACCGCCTCGCCACCCTCACCCTGACCGGCGACTTCGGCGACGGGTGGCTGAAGGAGTTGAGCGCCCTGCGGGGGCCCACCTCGGTCACCCTGCGGTACGGGATCGCGACCTCCGACACCGGGTTCGTGACCCCGGCAAACCTGCGGAAGCTCGCCGGCGTCAAAAGCCTCACCGGGCTGGACCTCGGCGCGTCGGAGGCGGGCGACGCGGAGCTGAAAGACGTTGCCAAGTTGACCGGGCTGACCGCCCTCGGCCTCGGGGCCACCGGCGTGACGGACGCGGGCCTGAAGGAACTCGCCCCGCTGGCCGGCCTCACCTCGCTCGACCTGAGCCTCTGCCGGCGGCTGACCGACGGCGGGCTCAAGCACCTCACGGCATTCAAGAGCCTCGCCGCGCTCCGGCTGGTCGACGCCCCGGTGACGGACGCCGGGTTGGGCGAGCTGGCCGCGCTCAAGAAGCTCGCGGCGCTGGACCTGACCGGGTGCCGCGGCGTGACCGACGCGGGGGTGAAGAAACTGCGGGAGGCGCTGCCGAACTGCACAGTCACCCGGTAGCTCGCCCGTCCCCGCTGCGGTCACTCGGCGTACAGGAACTCGTTCAGGCAGAACAGCACCTGGCAGAAGTCAGCCAGCGCCGTCTGCCGGGCGTCCCCGGTCTTCCCCTTCACGAACGCCACCGCCTCCGCCAACTCGTCCGCCGTCGGCTCGCGGCACAGCGCCGTCTTGTACGCCCGCTTCATCGCGTCCTCGTCGCCGATCTTCCCGTCCCCGAGCACCCGCCGGGCGAACCCGTGCGCCGCCCCGCGGACGTGCGGGTTGTTCATCAGGTGCAGCGCCTGCGGGGCGACCGTCGTGCTCGGCCGGTCGCCCACCCCGACCGTCCCGTCCGGGGCGTCGAACACCACCAGCGCCGGGATCAGCTTGCTCCGCTTCATCGTGAAGTAGATGCTCCGCCGCGGGCTCTCCTCGGTCAAAAGCCCCGGGCCGTACATCGTCGTGTTCAGCCGCCCGCCGACCGCCAGGATCGAATCGCGGATCACCTCCGCCGAGAGCCGCCGCACCGGCTGCCGCCACACCAGCTTGTTCTCCGGGTCCGCCTTCGCCTTCGCCTCGTCCCGCGCCGAACTCTGCCGGTACGCGGCGCTCGTCATGATCAGCTTGTGGATCGGCTTCAGCTTCCACCCGCCGCGGATCAACTCGCCGGCCAGGAAGTCGAGCAGCTCCGGGTGCGTCGGCGGGTCGCCGCGGACCCCGAAGTCGCTCACCGTCGACACGATCCCCCGGCCGAAGTGCCCGTGCCAGAGCCGGTTCACCACCACCCGGGCGACGAGGTGCCCGGCCCCGCCGTCGGCGTCGGTCAGCCAGTTCGCGAACGCCGCCCGGCGGAAGCTCGTCCGGCTCCCGGCCGGGGCCGGCTTCACCCACCTCGTCTGCGCCTCGGCGTCCGGCATCAGCACCTGCAGGAACCCGACCGGGGCGACGCCCTCCTTCTGGGCCGGGTCGCCGCGGCGGAGGAAGTGCGTCTCCTTCAGGAAGTCGTCGCCCTGCGAGTGGAGCCGGATCGGCGGCAGCCCCTCGCTCGACGCCAGCGCCTTCACCACGCTCGGCTTCGGCCCCTTCGCCAGGTGCTCCCGCTCCGCCTTCCGCACCTTCTGATATCCCGCGTCCTGGCCGCCGAACCACTTCACCGCGGCCGCGGTCTGCTCGGCCGTCCGCTCCTCGGCCGGGGTCGCCAGGGCGGCCCGCACCGCGTCCGTCACCGGGGCGGCGGAAAGGTCCGGCTTCGCCGCCGCCGACACCGACACCCGCGGCCGGCCGATCCCGTGCCCGGTGTTGTTGTTGAACGCCAGGGTGACGGTGAACACCGTCCCGCCCGGGAACCCCACCGGCTCGGCCAGGTCGAACGCGGCGGCGTGGTCCTTGCCGAACTGCGGGTCGATCGCCCACGCCGACGTGGTCGGGTCGGGGTCGATCGCGGCGGCGGCCGGCAGCCCCTTCTGCTCGAACGTGGCCCGCGGGTTCCGCAGCGCGACCGGCTTCGGGGCGGCGTTCGCGTCGGCCTTCGGGCGGGCGGTGACCCGCAGGTCCGAGAGGGCGAAGTTCCCGTTCGTCGCCCGGCCCGGCCCGCCCTTCACCAGCGACGGGTCGGCCAGCGCCTCCAGGCGGAACGACCGGACGCCCTCCAGGTCCGTGGCGAACTCCAGCGTCAGCTTCTCGGTCGTCGGGTTCTTGCCGGACAGCAGGACGGAGCCGTCCGGCTGGGGGGTGAACTTCGCCCCGCCGCCGGACTTCGACGAGACCAGCACCGGGGCGACCCAGTCGGGGGCGACCGGCTTGCCGCCCTGCGCCTTCTCCCACGCCGCGAACTTCGCCGGCAGCTCCTCCGCCTCGTACTTCGCCACCGCGTCGGCGAACGCCTGGTGGTCGGCGTCGAACGCCGACTTCGCCTTGGCGTACCCGGCCGGGTCGAGGTCGAGGTCCACGTCGGTCCGGACGACGGTGGTGAACGCCGACACCATCCGGTAGTAGTCCCGGGCCGGGAACGCGTCGTACTTGTGGTCGTGGCAGCGGGCGCAGCCGACGGTCAGCCCGAGGAACGTCGTCCCGATGTTCCCGACGATGTCGTCCAGCTCGTCGTACCGGTGCTTCTCGACCTCGTTCTTGGTGATCTGCGTCGAGTGGACGCCGGCCGCGAGGTACCCGGTCGCCATCATCGCCAGCGGGTCGGTCGGGGCGAGCTCGTCGCCGGCGATCTGCCACCTCGCGAACGTGTCGAACGGCAGGTCCTGGTTCAGCGCCTTGATGACGAAGTCGCGGTAGTGGTACGCGGTCGGGCGGTCGTAGTCGTGCTCGAACCCGTGGCTCTCGGCGAAGCGCACCAGGTCGAGCCACGGCCGGGCCTGCTTCTCCCCGAAGTGCAGCGACGCGAGCAGGCCGTCGACCACCTTGTCGAACGCCTCGGGCGACTCGTCCTTCAGGAAGGCGTCGAGTTGCTCCGGGGTCGGCGGCAAACCGATCAGGTCGAGGTACGCCCGGCGGAGGAGTGTCCGCTTGTCGGCCGGCGGGTTCGGCGTCAGCTTCGCCGCGTCGAGCTTGGCGCGGAGGAAGGCGTCGACCGGGTGGCCGGCGGCCGGCGGCTTCGCGGCGGCGAGCGCCCGGTACGCCCAGTGCCTCTTCAGCTCCGGGGCGATCACCTTCTTGGTCCAGGCGTCGGTCTGCTCGACGAACGGCTTGTCGAACGGGGCCCCGAGGTCGATCCAGTCGGCGATCCTGGCGATGTCGGCGTCGGCGAGCTTCGGCCGCTCGAACGGCATCCCCGGCTCCTTCTGGTGGGCCGTCATCTGCCAGAGGAGGCTCTTCTTGTGGTCGCCGGGGACGACGGCCGGGCCGCGGCCGCCGCCCTTGAGCATCGCCTCCCGGGTGCCCATGTCGAACTCGCCCTCGACCCGCTCCCCGCTGTGGCACTTCACGCACTTCGCCTGGAGCGTCGCCCGGACCGAGGTCTTGAACAGGTCGGTCCCCTTCGCCATCTTCGCGGCGTGGTCCGGGTCGACCTTCGGCGGCTGGGCGGAACCCGGCGCGAGGGCGAGCGCGGCGACGGCCGCGGCGGCCGCCAGGAGGCGGGTGGGGAGCGGCATCGGGTGGGCCTCGGCGCGGAGGGGTGGGACAGGCGGGTGTCCGAGTAGTTTACCCGGCCGGCGCGGGGAAGTGAAGCCGGGGCGGTTGACGGCGGAGGTTGCGCGTCGGCCGGTCGCGCACGCCCGCCGGGGGTGGCGCCCCGGCGCTCCGCCGTCGGCCGCCAGGGGTTCCAGCCCCGCCCGCCGCGGGCGGGACCTCCACCCCTGGCTACACTCCGACGTCCCTCCGGGACTACAAACCCTGTAGCCGCGGAGCGGCGGCCGAGTGTAGCCAGGGGTGGAGCGCAGCGCAACCCCTGGCGGGCGTCCGCGGAGGGCCGGCCGCGACCCCAGGCACGCGGCCCCCGCCGTCACACCTTCACGTCGTGCCCGGCGGCCAGCGGCTCCAGGTCGGCGAGCAGCCGGCCGGCCGTCTGGTACCGGTCCTCCTGCCGCCGGGCCAACAGCTTCATCACGATCGCGTCGAACGTGGCCGGGCACTTCTTGTAGATCAGGCTCGGCTTCGGCACCCGCCCGGCCTTCACCTGCTCCAGCACCTCGGCCGCCGTCGCCCCGGCCGCCGGCGGCCGGCCGGTGGTCAGGGCGTAGGCCAGCGCCCCGACCGCGTACAGGTCGGCCAGGTTGTCCACGAACGCCCCCGGCTCGGCCTGCTCCGGGGCGAGGTACGGCAACTCCGCCAGCAGCTTCTTCTCCTGCACCGCCTTCTGCAGCCGGCTGCCGCGCAACACCTCCCCGAGGCCCAGGTCGGTCAGCCGGGTGACGTGGTCGCCGGCCTGGATCAGGACGTTCTTCGGGGTGATGTTGGCGTGCACCAGCCGCTGCCCGTGGAGGAAGTCGAGGGCCCGGGCGAGGTGGACCGCGACCCGGGCCGCCCGGGTCCAGCTCGGCTTCTCCCCGCCGGCGATCCGGGCCACCACCGCGGCCGCCGACTCCCCCTCGACGTACTCCCGGGCGACCCAGCAGTGCGGCCCGGTCCGGCCGGCCCCGAACAGGGCGACGAGGTGCGGGTGGCGGACCCCCTGCGCCGCCTGCAGCTCCTCCGCGAACTGCTCCAGCTCGACCTGCGACGCCGGGAACTCGGCCGCCAGCACCTTCAGGGCGATCGCCTGCCCGGTGGCGGCGTTCGCCGCCTGGTACACCGCCCCGACGAACCCCCGGCCGAGGAGCTTGCCGACCCGGTACGGGCCGAACGTCGAGCCTTCCAGGGTCTCGATCGGGTCGCCCTTCGGCGGCTTCGGGGACGGGGCCGGGGTGTCGGCCGCGACCGCCCGCATCACCGCGCTGCCCGGGCCGCGGACCGACACCGGCTTCGGCGGCGGCGGCACGTCCTCGTCCGGGAACGGGCCGGCCTCCAACCGGAGGTGCGAGTTCCCGACCCGCAGCACCCCGCCGACCGCCAGGGCGTGCGGCCCGGAAATCTTCCGGCCGTCGACCAGGGTGCCGTTCGCCCCCTCGACGTGGACGACGGTGACCGCGTCCGGGGTGATCTGCAGCATGCAGTGGATGCGCGAGACGTACAGGTCGTGGAGGCCGACATCGGCGTGCCCGCCGGTCTTCCCGACGGTCAGGGTGCCGCTGTCCGGGAGGCGGAACGACCGCCCCTGGTCGCCGCCGTCGGTCACCTTCAGCCGCCGGGCCGCGGCCGCGGGGCCCGGCACCGGGGCCGGCGGCGGGGCGACCGGGGCGGACGGGGCGGCGGTCGGGGTGGCCGACGTGAGCGAGAGGACGAGGTGGCCGAGCGGCAGGCCGGGGCCGGGCTCGAGCACCCGCGGGGCGATCACCCCCGGCTCCTCGACCGGCAGCCCCGGCCGGTCCTCGTCGACCTCGACCTCGCACCGGACGCGGACCACCCGGAGGTCGCGGAACACGCCCTCGACCCGCCCCGGGGCGCCGCCGACCGACAGGGTCTCGCCGGCGAGTGCCAGGTGCAGGCCGTCCGGCCCGCCCTCGATCACGACCGTTCTCGTCGCCACGCGCCACCTCTTCAGGGAAGGGCTGAAGGGACGCCGGTCCGCCCGACCGGGCGGTGTCGTACAGATGGGGATGCGCGGTCAGTGTCCCCGGGCCGGAGCGGGATGTCAAGGGCCGGCCCGCCGGGTGATATAACGGTGGGGTGGGCTCGCGCCGGCCGGCGATGTCACGGGGGGCGGAAGCATGCGTCTCAGGAACACGGCCCGCGCCGCCGGGGTGGCGGCGGCCCTCGCCCTCGGGTCGGTCGTGGCCGCCCCGGTCCCGAAGCCGCCCCCGCCGCTGACCGAGGCGGAGCTGGACGCGAAGGTGTACGGCTCCTGGGTCGAGGTCGAGGGCGGGAAGGAGGCCGGGAAGCCGGTGCCCGGGTACGGCTGGGGCTGGAAGCTCGACCCGAAGGCGGCGGAGACCTGGGACGCCGGGCTGTCGCTCGGGCCGTACTGGAAGGCGGAGGCGAACACCGCCGTCGTCCCGTGGCGGCTGGACGTGTTCGACAAGTCGGACAGCGGCCGGGTGGTCGTCAAGCCCGGGATCTTCCGCCTCGACGGCGACGCCCTGGTGTGGGTCACCGACGACGGGTGGTGCGAGTGGAACAAGACCGGGGAGTACGCCGCCCGCCCGAAGGAGCTCACCTCGACGGAGAAGAACGGGTACACCCTGCGGGTCCTGAAGCGGTGCGACTACCTCCAGACCCGGTTCGACGAGCGGGACCGCTGACCGTCGGTCACACCCCCTTGGCGGCGTCCCGGACCTCGCCCTTCGGCAGGTTCGGGGTCGCCTTCAGGTGCCGCAGCAGCCCGGCCTTGTACGACTCCAGCCCCGGCTGGCCGTACGGGTTGATCCCCATCAGCCGGCCCTCCACCACCGTCGCCAGCATCAGCATCTGCAAGAGCTGCCCGACCGTGTGCTCGGTCAGCGCCGGCAGGACCAGGTCGGCCGACGGCCGGGCCGCCTCGGCGTAGGCGTCGGTCGCCCCCTTGTGGGCCGCGTCGAGCAGGTCCGGGAACCCCTTCCGGCTGAACTGGTTCAGGTCGTCCTCGTTCCGGTCCGCCATCCCCAGCGTCACCGCCGGGTGCCTGGCGGCCCGCACCACCACGTTGTTCACCACCTTGTCCCGCGGGCCGTCCTGGAACTGCTGCCCGCGGGTGTGCAGGTCCCGCGGGTGGACCACCGTCAGCGGGGTCGGCCCGCGCCCGGTCTTCCCGAGCGACTCGCTCAGCAGGTGGTCGTACCACCACCCGACCGCCTCCAGCTTCCGCGACCACGCCGCGAACACCCGGGTCGGCTTCCCGCACTCCTCGGCCGCCAGGTGGTTGACGGCGGCGAACTGGAGCACCGGGTTCCGCTCGAACGGCTCCTCCAGGAACCGCCGGGTCATGGTCGCCGCCCCGAGCAGCATGGCCCGCACGTCCAGCCCCATCACCGCCGCCGGCAGCAACCCGGCCGGGGTGAACACCGCGTACCGCCCGCCCACGTCGTCCGGGATGGTCAGGACGTCGTCCAGCCCGTCCGCCCGGCACAGGTCGCGGAGCTTCCCGCCCGGGCCGGTGACCGGGACGATCACCCGCCGGAGCAGGTCCGACTTCGGACCGTAGAACTTCGCCGCCTCGGCCCGGACCGCCCGGTACGCGGCCGCCGTCTCGACCGTCCCGCCGGACTTGCTGACGACGACGACGCCCCACCGCTCCTCGGCCAGCTCCGGGTCGACGCAGGTCGTCTCCAGCAGCTCGAACAGGTCCTGGAGGGCGTCGTTGTCGAGGTCGTGGCCGGCGAAGTAGAACCGCGGCTTGCCGAGCCGGAGCTTGGCCGGCATCTCGTTGTGGTGGGTGTGGCACAGGGCGTCGAACAGGGCGCGGGCGCCGAGGTGGCTGCCCCCGGCCCCGAGCAGGACGACCCGGTCGACCGACTCGCGGAGCCGGTTCGCGGCCCGGATCACCTTGCCCAGCTCGCTCGCGTCCTGCTTCCGCTTGAACCCGTCGAGGAGCTTCTGCGGCAGGTCGATGAACCCGGGCTGGAGCGGGCGGAGCTTCGGCGGCGGGTTCTGCAGCTCGCGCTCGGCCCCGACCTGGCCGCGGGCCTCGACCGCCGCCCGCTTGGCCGCCTCCAGCCGGTCCGGCGGGAGGAGGTGTTTGGCCTGGAGTTCGGCCAGCGGGGTCCACGCCTCCGCCGCCGGGGCGAGCAGCCGGTGGTAGTGGTACTCGAGGTTCTCGTCGGGCAGCTGCATGGCGAGTCCCTAGTCCCGTGCCCGGCGGGTGCGGTCGCGACGCCGGGCCGGGGGCGAACAGTTCGCCGCAACTGTACGTCATTTTTCCCCCGGGGCGTAAACTCACCCGCATGAACACCCACGAACTCGTCCGCGAACTGCGCGAGCCAGCCGCCACCAAGATCGTCCTGCTGGTGGCCGACGGCCTCGGCGGGCTGCCGCTGCAACCCGGCGGGCGGACGGAACTTGAGACCGCCGCGACGCCGAATCTCGACGCCGCCGCCCGGGACGGCGTCTGCGGCCTGAGCACGCCGGTCCTTCCCGGGATCACGCCCGGCAGCGGGCCTGGCCACCTCGGCCTGTTCGGGTACGACCCGCTGGAGTACCGGATCGGCCGCGGCATCCTCGAAGCCCTCGGGATCAACTTTCCGGTCGGCGCACAGGACGTGGCCATCCGGGGGAACTTCTGCACCCTGTCGGCCGACGGCACGATCGCCGACCGGCGGGCGGGTCGGCCGACGAACGAGGCGAACAAGGCGGCGGTGGAGCGGCTGCGGACCATCCGGGTTCCCGGGGTGGAGCTGTTCGTGGAGCCGGTGAAGGAGCACCGGTTCGTGCTCGTCATCCGGGGTGACGGGCTGGGCGACCGGGTGAACGACACCGACCCGCAGGCGGTCGGGGTGCGCCCGCTGGCGGCCGCCGGGGAGGACGCGGCGGGGGCGCGGACGGCGGACGTGGTGAACCGGTTCGTGGCGGAGGCGACGAAGGTGTTGGCGACGGAGGGGGCGGTGAGCGGGGTGACGCTCCGCGGGTTCGCCACCTACCCGAAGATCGCGGCGTTCGCGGACGTGTACGGGCTGAAGGCCGCCGCGATCGCCGTCTACCCGATGTACAAGGGGCTGGCCCGGCTGGTCGGGATGGACATCCTCGACCCCGGGGCGACGCTCCAGGGCCAGGTCGACACGCTGAAGCGGGTGTGGGCCGACTACGACTTCTTCTTCCTGCACTACAAGTACACGGACTCGACCGGCGAGGACGGGAACTTCCCGGCGAAGGTGCAGATGATCGAGGCGTTCGACGCCGTCATTCCCCAGATCCGGGCGCTGAACCCGGACGTGCTGATCGTGACCGGGGACCACAGCACGCCGAGCAAGATGAAGTCGCACTCGTGGCACCCGGTGCCGACGCTCTTGGTGTCGGACCTGGCCCGGCCGGACGAGGTGGCGGAGTTCGGGGAGCGGAGCTGTCTGCGCGGCGGGTTGGGGCAGTTCGAGGCGAAGCACCTGATGCTGCTGGCGATGGCGCACGCCGGCCGGCTGGGGAAGTACGGGGCGTAGCGCTCCCGGAATGTCCTGTTCGCCCGCCAGGGGTTGCGCTCCGGTCCTGCGGGCCGTCGCTCCACCCCTGGCTACACGCGGCCGTCCCTCCGGGACTACACCCCGGGTTTGTAGCCGCGGAGCGGCGACCGAGTGTAGCCGGGGGTGGAGCGCAGCGCAACCCCCGGCGGGCGACCCGCGCGCCCCCTGGTCAGACCCGGAGAGGTGCCGATGCCGCCGAAGCCGACGTTCCCGCACCCGGCCGCCGTTCTGCCCGGGGAGGCCGACCTGCTCGCCGCGGTCGTCGCCGACCTGTCCGACGACACCGCGAAGCTCGTCTACGCGACTGGCTGGACGAGCGCGACGACCCGCGCGGCCGGCTCCTCCGCGACTCCGTCGCCGCGTTCCGGGCCGGGACGGAGTTGCCACCCGTCGGCGAGGTGCCGAAGCCGTGGTGCGACTTGGTCGGCCTCACCCTCATGACATTGCTTCGCGTCCACCTTGCCCTATCCGGGCGGGCGGACACGTTCCTCCGCCTCGCCCGGCCTGCACTGACGTTCGCGTCGGCGAAAGCGCCGGACACGGAACTGCCCGTCGGCGCGAGTAAGTTCGGCGGTTGTCCGGACCTGCCCACGGAAGAGTGGCCGGTGTACCGGGGCATTCCTCTCGACTTTCTCGCGCAGTTCGACTTGGCCGTACTATCCGCGAGCGTGGCCTGCCGCGAACTGCCCAGTTCCGGGGTACTATCCGTCTTCTACTGGGCGGAAGGAAACGTCTACGACAGCTCGGACGAAGGGGGTTGGCGGGTGCTTCATTTCCCTGACCCCGCAGAACTCGCCCGCCGTCATCCTCCACCGAACATGTCCGGGTGTCAGTTCTCGCCCTGCCGCCTCGCGTTCACAGAAACGTTGACCCTTCCGAAGCCAGATACACCTTGGGCGGACGAACTCGCTTTCGCCGGTGGCGTTGAAGTTTGTCGGCAGTTGGCGGAGGAACACGGGTTGGGGCACCGCGTCCTCGGTTACGCCCACCACCTCTAGAACGACGTTCATCGCCGCACGGACGTGCGTCATCTCCTGACTCTCGACTCGGACGACGGCCCGGGTTGGATGTGGAGTGACGCCGGCTTGCTGTACTTCACGATCCGCGAGGAGGACTTGAGGGCCGGTCGGTTCGACCGCGTCCGGTTCGACATGCAGTGCTGCTGAACGGCTAGCGTCGGGCCGTAAGGCCGACGTGGGGGAGCAAGCCACGTCGGCCTTACGGCCCGACGCTCGCCCGGAGGCTCACCCGATCTTGGTGTCCCCGGCCTCGGCCGGGGTCAGGTTCATCCGCTTCCCGGCCTGGTCGAAGTACACCGTCCCGTCGGTCAGCGCGAACAGGCTGTCGTTCTTCGCCCGGCGGACGTACCGGCCGGGGGCGTACCGGGTCCCGCACTGCGTCACCAGGATGCTCCCGGTCGTCACGTACTGCCCGGCGTACGCCTTGATCCCCCGCCGCTTCGGCAGCGAGTCCCGACCGTTCTTGACCGACCCCTGACCCTTCTTGTGTGCCACGACGCAACCCCCACCGTGTGACCGTTCGCGGAAGATTCCGTATTGTACCGGCCGTCCCGCCGGCGGCAACCGCGCCCCGGATGCGGTTGGCGGGCCGGTCCGCGTCCAGTAACCTGTGGGCCACGCCCCACCGGACGCCCCCCCATGCCCGAAGCCCTCGCCCTCGTCCCCGCCGCCGTCGCCCTGTACGCCGCCCTGGCGTGGGTCCACCCCCCGCTCCTCCGGCCGGCGCTGTGGCTCCTCGCCCGCAGCCTGTACCGCCTCCGCACCCACCACGCCGACCGCGTCCCGCGCACCGGCGGCGTGCTCGTCGTCTCGAACCACGTCAGCTACGTCGACTGGCTCCTGCTGTGGGTCGCGTCCCCCCGGCCGGTCACCTTCGTCCTGTGGGGCGGGTACTACCGCAACCCGGTACTGCGGTTCTTCCTGTCGTGGGCCCGGCGGAACACCATCCGCATCGACGACCGCACCGCCCGCCCGCACGCCGTCGACGCCGGCCTGCGGCAGATCGCCGCCGCCCTCGACGCGGGAAAGTTGGTGCTGATCTTCCCCGAAGGTCGGCTGACCCGGTCCGGGAACATGTACCCGTTCGGCCGCGGCATCGAGCGCGTCCTGCGGCTCACCACCACCGACGTGCCGGTGGTGCCGGCGTGCGTCGGCGGGCTGTGGGGCGGGTTCTTCTCCCACGGCGGTGGGCCGGTCCTGCGGAAGTGGCCGCGGGCGTTCCGGCCGCGGGTCGGGGTGCTGTTCGGGGAGCCGCTGAAGAAGGGCCGGAAGGCCGCCGACTACCGCCTCGCGGTGCAGGAGGCGACGTCCGACCTGGCGGTGCGGATGAGCGACCACATCCTACCCGTCCACCGGGCGTTCGTCCGGAACGCGGCGAAGCTGCGGAACGTCTTCCGCCCGTGCGTGATCGACAACTCCGGCCCGACACGCACCCTGTCGTGGGGCAAGACGCTGGTCGCCGCCCTGTGCGTCACGAACTACCTCCGCACCCGGGTCGGCGACGCCCGGAACGTCGGGGTGTGGCTGCCGACGAGCCTCGGCGGGGCGCTCGCGAACCTCGCCGTCGCGTTCCTCGGCAAGACGTCGGTGAACCTGAACTACACCGCCGGGGCCGGCCCGGTGCGGTCGGCGCTGCGGCAGGCGGGGGTCCGCGTCGTCCTCACGTCGCGGCGGTTCCTGATCCGCGCCCCGCTCGACCTGCCCGAGGAGGTCACCGCGATCCACCTTGAGGACGTGCTCGAAGCGGTCGGGAAGTGGCAGCGGCTCCGCACCTTCCTCGCGGTGCTGCTGCTCCCCGGTCGGGTGATCGAGTGGTGGCTCGCCTTGCACCGGCACCGGCTCGACGACCCGCTCACCATCGTCTTCTCGAGCGGCAGCACCGGGGAGCCGAAGGGGGTGGTGCTGACCCACCGGAACGTCGCCCACAACGCCCTCTCCTCGGTGCAGACGATCGGGATCGAGCGGGACGACCGGCTGTTCGGCATCCTGCCGTTCTTCCACAGCTTCGGGTACACCGTCTGCCTGTGGGCGCCGTACGTCGCCGAGTGCGCGGCGGTGCTGTACCCGGACCCGCGGGCGGCGAAGGAGGTCGGAGACCTGGCCCGCGCCCACCGGGTCACCCTGCTGGTCGCGACCGCCACCTTCCTGAGGTTCTACATCCGCCGGTGCGGGCCGGACGACTTCCGCACCGTCCGCATCCTGGTGTGCGGGGCGGAGAAGCTGCCGGTCAAGCTCCAGGACGAGTTCCGCGACCGGTTCGGCGTCCTCCCGCTCGAAGGGTACGGCTGCACCGAGCTGTCCCCGGTCGTGTCGACCAACCTGCCCGACGTCTCGGCCGACGGGGCGGCGCAGGACCGGAACCACCGCGGGACCGTCGGCCAGCCGATCTTCGGGGTGTGCGTGAGGGCGTTCGCCGCCGGCGAGCCGCGCGAGCCGCTGCCGGTCGGCGCGGAGGGCGTGCTGTGCGTGAAGGGGCCGAACGTGATGGCCGGATACCTGCACGCCCCGGAGAAGACGGCCGACGCGGTCCGCGACGGGTGGTACTTCACCGGGGATGTCGGGCGGGTGGAGCCGGACGGGTTCGTGCGGATCACCGGGCGGGTGTCGCGGTTCGCGAAGATCGCCGGCGAGATGGTGCCGCTGGAGCGGCTGGACGAGGAGCTGCACGACGTGCTCGGGACCGGCGGGGACCGGGTGCTGGCGGTGGCCGCGGTGCCGGACGAGAAGCGCGGCGAGCGGGTGGTGGTGCTGCACCTGCCGGGCGTCGCCGACCGGCTCGGGGAGGCGCTGAAGGCGCTGCCCGGGCGCGGGCTGCCGAACCTCTGGGTGCCGGACCGGCGGGACTGCCACCCGGTCGACGCGATGCCGGTCCTCGGGAGCGGGAAGCTCGACCTGAAGAAGCTCGGGGACGTGGCCCGGGAGGTGGCGGGGGCCACCGTTTAGCCGCGACGCGGAGTCTTCGGAGCGGAGCGCGGCGTGTCGCTCGCGCTCCGCTCCGAAGACTCCGCGTCGCGGCTAAACGCCGCGGCTCACTTCTTCCGCCGGACGTCCTCGACGTGGAACGTGAGGAGTTCGTGCACCTCGGAGTACTCGCGGAGGAACAGCAGGGCCTTCCCGTCCGCCGACCAGGCGAGGCCCCGCCGGCCGGCCACCACGACCGGGACGGTCAGCGGCTCCTCGGACGGCACGTCCCACACCGCCAGCCCGCGGTCGGTGGTGACGGCGGCGACCCGGGTCCCGTCCGGGGACAGGACCGGCCCGAGCGGGAGGCTCTTCGGGAGGCCGGTGACCTCCCCGGCCGGCTTCCCGGTCGCCACGTCCCACACCGCGGCCCGCGCCGTCGGCCCGTCGTGCAGGGCGAGCAGCCGCTTCCCGTCCGCCGACCAGCCGACCGCCCGCACCGCCCCGCGGCCGTCGCCGCGCAGCTCCGCGGCCGGCTTCCCGGTGTCGGCGTCGTACACGGTCACCGCCCGGTCCTGGGTGCCGGCCGCGAGTCGCTTCCCGTCGGGCGAAAAGGCGAGGCCGTACACGTCCGACTGCCCGCCGGCGTAGTTCAGCTCCCAGAGTTGCTTGCCGGTGCCCGCGTCCCACACCCGGACGAGCGTCGGGCACCCGCCGCCGTCGTGGAGGGTGGCGACCCGCTTGCCGTCGGCGGACACGGCCCCGCGGGCGTCCCGCTCGGGGCGGTCCCCGCCGAACGCCTTCTCGAACAGGGTGCGGGCCTTGCCCGTCTTCACGTCCCAGGCGACGCACGCCCCTTTCCTCCCGCCCCACGCCACCACCGCCCGCCCGCCGTCCGCCGCGGCGAACAGGTAGGGGTCCTCGAACCCGGGCCCGGCGAGCGTGTTCAGGTGCTTCCCGGTGGCCGTCTCGAACACCGTCACGGTGTCGTCCGACTGGAACACGGCGACCACCGCGGCGTCGGCCGAGAAGGCCACCTCGTCCGCGCAGTCGAGGTTGCCGGGCGGCACCAGCCGGACCGACCTGCGGGCCTTGGCCGCGTGGTCGTCGGGCACGGCGGCGGCCCGCGAGCCGAGGGCGGCCGCCGCGGCGGCGAGGGCGAACTGTCGGCGGTCGGGGAGTGGCGTCGGCACGGTCGGCTCCGGGAGAGGAGGATGGGCGTCACCCCGTCAGACGAGCGACGGCCCCGGGTTCGCAGCGGCGGTGCCACGGGCCGCCATCGGCCGGGCCGATACCCGGTATGATGGCGGCATGCCGGACCCCACCCTCACCCGCTGCCGCGTCGTCCTGGTCCGCCCGCACTTCGCCGGGAACCTCGGGTCGGTCGCCCGGGCGATGCGGAACTTCGGCCTGGCCGACCTCGTCCTCGTCGCCCCGTACACGTCCCCGGACAACCCCGAGGCCCGCCGCCTCGCCACGCACGGCGAACCGATCCTCGACGCCGCCCGGGTCGTACCCGACCTCGGCGCCGCCCTCGCCGACTGCGTCCTCACCCTCGCGACCTCGGCGCTCACGGCGGGGGTCGTGCGGCGCGGCATGACCGGCACCCCGGCCGGGCTGATGCCGCGGCTCGTCGCGGCGGCCGACGGCGGTCCGGTCGCGCTGGTGTTCGGCCCGGAGCCGCACGGGCTGACCAACGACGAGATCGGCCGGTGCCACGGGCTGGTCCACATCCCGGTCGACCCCGACTACCCGGCGCTGAACCTGGCCCAGGCGGCGGTGGTCTGCCTGTACGAGCTGCGGAAGGCGTGGTCGGCGCGGGTGAACGACGAACGACGGGAGCCGGCGGCCGGGCCGGCGGTCGCCCCGCACGCCGACCAGGAGCGGATGTTCGACCACCTGCGGGACGGGCTGCGGGCGGTGGGCTTTCTGTTCGGCGGGCGGCAGGACACGCTGATGCACGCGGTCCGACAGCTGGTCGGGCGGGCCGGGCCGACGCCGGCCGAGGTGCGGATGCTGCACGGGCTGGCGCGGCAACTGCTGTGGGTCGCCGGGCGGGCGGGGCGGGCCTCCCCCCCGGCCGGGGCACCGCCCGCCGGGGGGCGGTCGGACCCGTCCGACGGGGCGTGAGTGCGGCCCGGCCGGCGCCCTTCCCGAAATCTACACACTCCGCGACTACAACTCACGGTACCCGGCCGGCCGCCCCGCGACCCGGAGCCCGCCCCGTGACCACCACCCCCGCGCCGGCCGACAAGCTCCTCGCCTCCCGCGTCGACTTCTGGTACGGCCCGAAGCAGGCCCTGTTCGACGTCAGCCTGGCCGTCCCGGCCCGGGCGGTCACCGCCCTGATCGGCCCGAGCGGGTGCGGCAAGTCGACCCTGCTCCGCCTCCTGAACCGGATGAACGACCTGATCGACGGCACCCGGATGACCGGCAAGGTCACCCTCGACGGGCGGGACATCTACGCCGCGGGGGCCAGCCTCGTCGACCTCCGCCGCCGGGTCGGGATGGTGTTCCAGAAGTCCAACCCGTTCCCCAAGTCGGTCTTCGAGAACGTCGCCTACGGCCCGCGGGCGGCCGGGGTGTCGGACCGCGCCCGGCTGGCCGACACGGCCGAGCGGTGCCTCCGCCAGGCGGCCCTGTGGGACGAGGTGAGGGACCGGCTCCACGCCAGCGCCCTGGAGCTGTCCGGCGGGCAGCAGCAGCGGCTGTGCATCGCCCGGGCGCTGGCCACCGGCCCGGAGGTGCTGCTGATGGACGAGCCGTGCAGCGCCCTCGACCCGAAGAGCACCCAGGCGGTCGAGGAGTTGATCGGCCGGCTGAAGCGGGACTACACGATCGTGATCGTCACCCACAACATGCAGCAGGCGGCCCGGGTGTCCGACCGGACGGCGTTCTTCTTCGAGGGGCGGCTGGTCGAGTCCGGGGCGACCGAGCAGGTGTTCTCACGCCCGGCCCACAAGCAGACCGAAGACTACATCACCGGCCGGTTCGGCTGACCCCGACCCCACCACCCGAGGGCCCCCGTGTCGCCGACGCTCCCGGACGTTCACCCCACCCCCCGCGCCGCCCCGAGGGAGGCCCCGATGCTCCGGCCGCGCATCCTGATCGTCGAGGACGAGGCCGGGCTGACCCAGTCCCTGTCCTGGTACTTCAACCGGGAGGGGTTCGAGACGCACGTCGCCCGGGACGGCCAGGACGGGCTGCGGAAGGCCCAGTCCGTCCTCCCGGACGTGGTCCTGCTCGACATCATGCTCCCGGGGATGAGCGGGCTGGACGTGTGCCGGGAGCTGCGGGCCGGCGACCGCACCCGCGAGATCCCGATCATCATGATCACCGCCAAGAGCGAGGAGACCGACCAGGTGGTCGGGTACTCGCTCGGGGCCGACGACTACGTCCCGAAGCCGTTCTCGAACAAGGTGCTGCTGCACAAGGTGAAGGCCCTGCTCCGGCGGGTCGAGGGCCGGGCCGACCCGGGGGACGTGGCCGAGTACCTGGGGGTGAAGATCGACCGGGTGCGGCACCGGGTGACGCTCGACGGCACCGCCCTGGACCTGACCCCGACCGAGTTCCGGCTGCTGGAGACGCTGGTGCGGCAGCCGGGGCGGGCGTTCAGCCGGCACCAGCTGATGGACTCGGCGATCGGGGAGGGGTCGATCGTCCTGGAGCGGACGATCGACGTGCACATCAAGACGCTGCGGCAAAAGCTGGCGCAGGCCGGCGGGTCCGGCGACCTGATCGAGACGGTCCGCGGCGTCGGGTATCGGTTCCGCGAGGACAAGCCCGAGGCGAAGTGACGGGGCGGGTTGCGGGTCGGTGTGGCGTCCGCCGCTTGCGGCGTTGCGGGCGGGCCCGCCCGCAACGCCGCAAGCGGCGAACCGAACCGGGTCACCCGCCCGGCAGCGGGACGACCCCGCCGCCGGGGCCGCCCGCCGGCGGGCGGCCCGGCAGCCGCCCCGGGGCCGGAGCCGGCGGAACCCCGATCCCGCCCCCGCCCCCGGGCACCGGGTCGATGCCCGGCAGGCCGCCCGGGTTCGGGCGTCCGCCGGGGTTGGGTCGGCCGCCCGGCTTGGCCGGGTCGACGCCCCCGCCCGGGTCCCCCGGCACCCCGATCCCGCCGCCCGGCGGCACGATCCCTCCGCCCGGGGGCACGATCCCGCCGCCCGGCGGCACCGGCGGGCCGCCGGCCGCCGGGGTGCTCCCGAGGTCGTCGAGGTTCACCACCTCGCCCTTGTGGAACACCACCCAGTGCCCGTCCGGGGCGAGGAGGAACGTCCCGCCGACGAACTCCGCCCCGGCCTTCTTGAACGACGCCACCTTCCGCTCGCCCATCGACGAGTCGGTCGTCTCGTACACGTCCACCCCGGGCTGCCCGCCGTTCGCGGCCGGGTGGTGAGACGACACCACCAGGTACTTCCCGTCCGGGGTGACCCCGACGTACCCGTTGTTCGACACCGGGTTGACCGTCGCCTTCACCGCCGGGTTGATCTGCCCGCTCGGCTCGACCACCTCCAGCCCGTACGGGGAGTTGTTCGCCCCCGGCACCGTCAGCACGATCCGCCCGTCCTTGGCCGGGGCCGCGTTCCACACCCCGCTCTTCGGCAGCGGCACGCTCGGGGCCAGGGCCAGGGTGGCCGGGTCGACCAGGGTCAGCGACGGCGGGGCGTCCCCGACCGGCAGCCCGGTGACGTACAGCTTCCCGTCGGCCGCCCGGAACATCTGCCACGCCGGGTCCGGCAGGTCCTTGGTCTTCCCGGCCGGCACCTTCCGCTCGGCCGTGTCGACCACCGCCACCTGGGCCTTCGGGTGCCCCTTGGCCCCCGGCCCCTGCACCGCGGTGGACAGGACGTACAGGCTCTTCCCGTCGTCCGACAGCACCAGGTCGCGGATCACCCGGCCGAAGGGGACGGTGGCCACCGGCTTGACGTCCGACTTCTCCTCGGCCTTGCGGACCGCGGCGAGGTCGTACACGTCCACGTTCCCGGCGTGGGCCCCGCGGTCGAACTTGTCCCGGTCGAGGGCGGCGGTGGCCGCCGGGGTGGCGCCGGCGGTGGCGACGTACAGCAGCCCCTTCTTCGCGTCGATCACCGCCCGGGTGCCGGCGTTCGGGACGTGGACGGTCTTGGCCGGCTTGAACCCCGGCAGGGTGTACAGCTGGATCGCCCCGCGGGTGAACCCCTTGTCCGCCCGCCCGGCGACGGCCACGAACTCCTTCTTCTCGGTGTCGAACGCCCCGGCCAGGAACGGGCTGACCTTGTGGGCCAGCTTGGCGACGATCTCCCGGCCGTCGGCCGGCGACACCGGCGTGCCGACCGGCGGGCGGTCCGGCGGCTTCGGGGCGGCCGACTCCCCGTAGGTGATCGTGACCGAGGCCAGGAACCGGTCGATGTCCGCCTTCGGCAGCGGCGGCTGCCCGGGCTTAACCTCCGACCCGGCCACGAGCACGTACACCCGGTCCTTGACCGTGGTGGTCCGGACGACCCCGGACCCGGCGCCGGTCTTCAGCGCGAACTCCCGCCAGCTGTGCCGGCCGACGGTGACCGACCGTCCCGGCCCGCCCAACTTGGAGAAGAAGTTGGTCAACTGGAGCGCCTCCCGGGCGGCCTCGGCGGCCGACGGGAACTGGGCGTACAGGAGGGCGGTGGTGTTGCCGTCCTTCTGGTGGATGCCGGTGGCCCGGCCGGTGAGCCCGTCGGCCGAGACCTCCTCGGACGTGGCGGCCCCGGGGAACTCGGCGGCGAACCCCTGGTCGTCGTCGGCGAACCTGGCCCACTCCCCCGCGGTGCCGAGGCTCTTGTCCTCCGCCGCGGCGACCAGGGCCATCAGCTTCGACGGCGCGGGCGGCGGGCCCGCAGGAGAGGACCCACCGGAGGTGATCCGGACCGAGTTCAGGAACCGGAGGACCGACGCCCGCGGCAGGCCCGGCTTCCCGCCCTTGGTCGTCCCCCCGGCCACGAACATGTAGACCCGGTCCTTGATCGCGACGAGGCGGAACGTGCCTGTCCCGTCACCCTCGGTGAGGTCGACCTCGGTGGCCGGTCGGCCGTCGACCGAACTCGCCCTGACGGTCACCCCCGGTTTGCCGGTGAGGTTGCCGGTGAGGGCCGTGAGCATTGCCCCGGCCTGGGCGGCGTCCGGCAGTTGGACGGTGACCGCCAGGACGGCGTTCCCCTCGCGCTGGCCGACGCCGCAGATCGTCGTAGTCACCGGCCCGTCCGTCTCGGTCTTCGCGTCGGGCGTTCCGGGGAACTCGGCCGAGAAGCCGTTGCCCTCGAACCGGGCCCACGGCCCGTCGGTCCCGATCCGGTCCCCGATCGCGAGTCCGCCGAACCCGCCGAGCTGGCCGCCGGCCGGCGGCTGGCCGCCGATCGGGGTCAGGTCTCCGCCCCCGGGGTTCGGCCGGCCGCCGCCCGGCCGGCCGCCGCCCGGCCGCCCGGCCGCGGGCCCCGGGTCCGCGCCGTCGTCCGGCTTCGGGTCGGGCTTGGCCGCCGGCGGGGTGGTGTCGGTGTTCTTGGCCGTGTCGGGCTTCTTGTCCCCGGTCAGCAGCCAGATGCTCACCCCGACGACCGCCGCCAGGACCAGCGCCCCGCCGCCGATCAAGAGCCACATCGCCCCGCCGGCCCCGCCGGTGTCCCGCTTCTTCCGCCGCGGGGTGTCGTCGTCATCATCGTCGTCGTCGTCATCCCGGCGCCGCTTGGCGGCCGGGGCGGCCTTCGCGGCGGCGACGGCCTTCTTCCGGGCCGGGGCGGGGGCTTCGTCCTCCTCCGCCTCGGCGGCCGGCTCGTCGGCCGCGGGGAGGGGTTCCGGGGCGGGCTTCGCGTTGGACCACCCGAACGGCTTCTTGGTGCCGGCCGGGGTGGCGGCCAGGGCGGCCGCGGCCGGGACGGTCAGCTGGGTCTTGCACGAGGTGCAGCGGATGGTCTTGCCGGCGAGGGCGTCGGGCACCTCGAACGCGGCCCGGCAGCCGGGACAGGTGGTCGGGACGGGCATGGGGTCCTCGGCGGGTCGGCCCGCGGCGGTGGGGGCGGGGACGGGGTGCGGAGGGACGGAAGAACGACGGCGCGACCCCGGTCCGGGATGGACGGAAACCACCCGCTAGCCTAGCGGACGGGGCCGGCGGCCGCAACGACGTTCCAACGGGTTGTGGCGGGACGCGTTGGCGCCCCGCCGTCAGGCGTCGTCGGCGTCCACCGGCTTGGACGCGTTCACCGCCAGGGCCAGGCACGTCGAGGCGGCGTACGCGGCGGCCCCGGTCCAGAACACCGCCGGCCACCCGTACTGCCGCTGCACCAGCCCGAGTACCAGCGGGCAGCACGCGGCCCCGAAGTTCCCCCACATGTTCGCCCACCCGAGGACCGGCCCGACCCGCTTCCCGCCGATGTCCTGGGCGACCGCCCACACCGCCGGGATGGCCAGGTCGGTCGCCACCGTCAGCGCGCACATCGCCGCCACCACCGCCCACATCGAGTCGGCGGTGGCGCAGAACAGGTACGCGGCGGCCGCCCCGGCCGTCCCGCACAGGATCGGGACCAGCCGGCCGCGCCGCACCCCGAGCCGGCGGACCAGCCGGTCGGTCAGGAACCCGCCGAGGAACATCCCGGCGCACCCGACGAACCCGGGGAGCGACGACACGAACCCCTTCTCGGCCCCCCTCACCCCGTGGACCTGTTCGAGGTAGTCGGGGAAGTGGGTGATGAGGAACGCCCACCCGAGGTTGTTGAAGAACTGGACGAGGCTGAACGCCCACAGGTTCCGGCTGGCGAGGAACAGCAGGACCGGCGGGCGGGCGGACGGGGCGGCGGACGGGGCCGGGCCGGCGTGGGCGACCTCGGCCGGGTTCGCCCGCGGGTGGGCGGCCGGGCGGTCGCGGACCACCCACCAGAACACCCCCGCCCAGAGGATGCCGAGCAGCCCGTACAAGACAAGGGTGACGCGCCACCCGGCGGCCGGCTCGCCGGCGACCAACACCACCCCGGACAGGGCGACGACGAGGCCGGGGGTGAGGAGTTGGCCGAGGGCCCCGCCGAGCCGCCCGCCGAGGGCGACGACGCTGTTCGCGACCCCACGGGACGGGAGCGGGAACCACCCCTTCACCAGGGCGGCGGCGGTCGGGTACGCCCCGGCCTCGGTCACCCCGACGGCGAGCCGGGCCCCGACCAGGGCCGCGAACCCGCCGGCCAGCCCGCTGACGGCGGTGAAGAACGACCACAGGAACAGGTACGCGGCCAGGACCTGGCGGTACCCGAACCGCATCCCGAGGGCGCCGGCCGGCACCTGGGCGAGGGCGTACGACCAGAAGAACGCGCTCTTCACCCAGTCCATCCGGGCGGCGGCCCGGGCGGACGCCTCGGCGTCATCCAGGGTGGGGTCGGCTCGGAGGAGCTCGGCCTTGAACTCGGCGGTGATGTCCGGGGAGACCTGGGCGATGCAGACGCGGTCGACGTACATGAACACCGCGGCGGCGGCGGTGACCGAGAGGACGAGGTACCGGACGTTCGTGGGGCGGTCGGGCATGTCGGGTGTCCTGGGACCGCGGCCGTCCCGGCCGCTCTTCTGCTGGGACCGCGGCCGGGACGGCCGCGGCGTCTGCCTGGAGCGCGGCCGTCCCGGCCGCTCCCGCTCCGGGGCGCGGGGGGCGTCGCCGGTCCGGCGGAGTGGTAGCCCTCCGACCCGCGAAGCTGCGGCCGGGACGGCCGCGGTCCAGGAGGATCAGGCCGGCAGCACCTCGGAGAAGAATCGGACCCAGTTCCCGTGCATCACCGCCTCGACATCGGCCGCCGGGTAGCCGCGCTTCGCCAGCCGCTCCGGCAGCTTCTGCAGGTCGGCGACCGTGTCCAGGTCGGCCGGCGTCTGCTCGCACCCGTACCCGCCGTCGAGGTCGCTGCCGATCCCGACGTGCCGGCAGTTCCCGGCCAACTGACACACGTGGTCGATGTTGTCGGCGACGCGGTCGAGGGTGACCTCCGGCTTGCTGACGCCGCGGACCCACCCGGGCTGGAGCATGACCGCGTCCATCGCCATGCCGAGGACGCCGCGCCGCTCGATCACGAACCGGATCTGCTCGTCGGAGAACTGTCGCTGCCAGGGGCAGAACTTGCGGGCGTTCTGGTGGCTGGCGAGGACGCGGCCGCCGAACCGGTCGGCGACCTGGCGGAACGCCGGGTCGGACAGGTGGGTGAGGTCGAGGGCGATGCCGAGGTCTTCGAGGTGTCGGAGGAGCGGGAGGGCGTCGGCGGCGAGGCCGGCCTCGGAGCGGGTGCCGCCGCCGTACCGGTTGGTGCCGTAGTGGGTGAGGCCGACGGCCCGGAGGCCGAGGGCGTGCCACTCGCGGACGTTGTCCGGGTCGAGGACGGCGTCGGCGCACTCCATGCTGAGGACGTAGCCGAACGGGGTGGTGTCGGGTTGGGCGAGGCAGTCGCGGACGTGCTGCTGGAGGTCGGTGCGGGAGCGGAGGGGTCGCATCCAGCCGGTGTGGGTCATGGCCCGGTAGTAGTGGAGGTGGGCCATGGCGGCGGCGTAGCAGGCTTCGGGGGTGGTCTTGCCGAACGGGTGGTCGGGGTTGGGTTCGAGGCGGGCGAAGAGGGTGGCGACGCCGAGCCCGACTTGGCCGCGGCCGAGTTCGGGGAGGGTGACGGTCCCGGTGCCGCGGCCGGGGCTGGTCATGCGGAGGGCCTGTTCGGTGGCGCGGAGGTCGCGGACGTCGGCGCGGAGGTCGCGGTTCCAGTCGACGGCGTTGAAGGCGAGGTCGAGGTGGGCGTCGAAGACGAGCACGGCGGGCCTCCGGCGGGGTGCGCCGGAGTGTACCAGCCGGCCAAGTGGGACGCATCGGGGAAAATGCTCCGCGGGCGGCAAGCGGTAGTGAAGTGTACGGGATCAGCAACCACACCCCGCTGAACCGTCAGCCAGGGACCTGGGGTCGTGTCTCGGTTAGCCCCCCGGCAGGCCGGGGGCGAACCAAGGTGCTACCAGGCCGAGCCGCGGACGATGAACCGGTTGCGGCGGCGTAGTAAGTGGCCCACTCCAGGATGTCCCCAACGGGATGCCGGTCCTTCTTAGGCTTCTCGATGCTCTTGGCCCCGGTGAGCCGCTCCTGATGATCCCGCAGGAAGTCTCTGATGACCTTGGTCACGGCACCCTGTGGGCTCAGATTCTGTAAGTCTGCGTCCAAGTCCTCCACCTTGCCGCCCGCCTTTCGCCGGCAGAGGACGACATCGCGGCCGAACTCGGTCCCGTGGATGGCGATTCGCCTGGACTCGACACCCTCTCGCCAGCCGTACCAGATCGGCGCGTAACACACGTCCGCCGTACTCTGTCGTACATTTGCAAGTCCTTCTTCATAACCTCCTACGACGACGGTCCGAGTGACATCTGTGATCTCCTGCATGCGAGCCCGAAGCTTGTCGTGGGGTTCGGTCTCGACCAGGGCCAACCGCACGCCGGCGAAGGCGTTCGCGAACTCCACCCCCTCGGCGATCTCGACGACCTTGCGGTTCGGGACAGCTTCCAGTAGGTCGGCGAAACCGTTGGGAATGAGCCCCAGATCCCGCGGTCTGGGGAGCGTGAGAAGAACAAACGGTATTTTGCGGTTGTCGAACACCGGGATGAACTCGATGTCCGGGTAGGGGTTCGCATCTCCCGACTCGTCCGGGCGGCCGGAGGGCGCGGACGAGTCCTGTGCCCCCGGACTCGGGAACCCCCACAACAGCCCCACGTCGCACGTCCCGTCCCTGAGTTGTCGGAGGACGACGGGGTGGTTCAAGGGTTCAACCCGGATGGCGACACGGACTCGGTTGTAACCCCGTTGGCACCGGAGCCGGGCGGCCAGGACGGCCGAACTGCAGAACCTGCTCTGGAGTGTTTCAGTCGTCCCGATCACGACCTCCACGACCCCGGTCGATTTCTCCCCGTCACCGAGCAACAGGCACTGTTCGATGATCCCCCGGGCCTTCTTCAGGAAGTGCCTCCCGTCGGCGGTCAGGGTCGCCTCCCTCCTCTCCTTGTCGCGGTTCACCAACTCGACGCCGTACAGTTCCTCCAGTCGGGACAGGGCGTACGACACGGACGAGATGGGCTCACGCGCATTTCTCGCGGCCTCGTTGAGCGACACCCGTTCTTCGCCCTGGCGGTCGAGATGTGCGGCCACCTCGACGAACACTCGGAGATGGGAAATGTCAGGAAGTGTAACTCCGCCGGGCTTCCGGCGGGGCTTGCTGACCTCGGACTTCTCCAGCCCGACGCTCCCCTGGGCCCGCCGGCGCGGGGCGGGGGTGTTTTGCTCGTCGGCCTTTTTCGGCATGACTTCCTCCGCACGAACTCCTCACTTCACCATAGGGGAAAAGAGGTTAGAAGCAAGTTCCGTGAAGAGCACTCCCGGTTCTGGTGCCGAAAACATCAGGTAGCTTTCCAAATTTTCTTGACACCTCTTCACGGGCGCGGGACGATGCCTGTGTCGATAGCGTCGATCGCACTGATCCCGCCGCGGGAGCGGCCCCTTGTTCGGGAGGAAGGCCATGCGCGTGATGCAGTTCGTGCTGTGGCCGGTGCTGGTGGTGTGCCGCGGCCTCGGCGTGACCGAGAACCCGCTGGTGAAGGAACTCGAGGCGAACCTCGAGAAGTCCAAGGAGGAGTCGGCCGCGAAGGGCCGGCAGATCGCGAAGGCGGACGAGAAGGCGAAGGCGGAGGCCGGGAAGACCGAGAAGGCGGTCCGGGAGAAGGACAAGTTGGCCGCCGAGAACGCCAAACTCCGGGCGGAGAACCGCGACCTGCGGGCGGAAAACGATGTGCTCCGCGGTCAGCTCCGTGTGGAGACGAACCCGGATCTGATTCAGCCCGTCCCCGCCCCGCGGAAGGGCGTGCAGGACGACGCGGACTACGTCACGGAATGGATGCAGGGTCGGCGACCCGACCCGGGGGTCGATGGCACCGGCGGGGGTCCGATCGGCTGACAGGCCGCCGACAGCACCGTAACGGCCGGGCGCGCGGATGGGGTTTACTCCACCGGCGCGCCCGGCCGGTATGCTTTCTGGCCGTGCGGCCGACCCGCCGGCCGGCCCGCGCAACGGCCCGATTTAACCCCTTGCCCCCAACTCGCCCCGTCCGCATCCTGAACCCACCGGCGTCCCCCACGCCGGCCAGCCCTCCCCGCTACGCTCCGGTGGGTCTCGCCCCCGCGGAGGTCGCGACTTGCTCCCCGCCCTCTTCGCCGCCACCCTCTTCGCCGGGTCCGCCGCCCTCTTCCTCGTCCAGCCCCTGGTCGGGAAGCTCCTCCTCCCCATCGGCGGCGGCTCCCCCAACATCTGGAACACCTGCATGGTGTTCTTCCAGCTCGTCCTCCTCGCCGGCTACCTCTACGCCCACCGCGCCACCGGCTCCCTCGGCGTCCGCCGCCAGGCCGCCGCCCACCTGCTGCTCCTCGCCACCGTCGCCGTCGCCCTCTACGCCGCCGTCGCCGCCACCGGCTCCCCCATCCCCGTCCTCCCGCGGCTCCTCCCCGAAGACCAGGACAACCCCGTCCTCGGGCTCGTCGCCCTGCTCGCCGTCGCCGTCGGGGTGCCGTACTTCGTCCTGTCCACCACCTCCCCGATCCTCCAGCGCTGGTTCGCCGCCACCGGACACCCCAGCGCCCGCGACCCGTACTTCCTGTCCGCCGCCGGCAACGCCGGCTGCCTCCTCGGACTCCTCGGCTACCCCCTCGTCCTCGAGCGCCACCTCACCCTCGCCCAGCAGCAGTGGGTTTTCGCCGGGGCCGTCGCCGCCTACCTCGGCCTCGTGGTGGTGTGCGCCTTTGTCGTAATGCGGAACGCGGAGTGCGGAACGCGGAATGGGAAAACTGAAGAGCCGGCTGCCGACGGCGGTCCGGGTTCCGCACTCCGCACTCCGCATTCCGCACTCCGCACTCCGCGCGTCGCCCGGTGGGTGTTCCTGTCGGCCATGCCGTCGAGCCTGCTGCTCGGGGTCACCACCCACGTCTCGACCACCCTGAACCCGATCCCGCTGCTGTGGGCCGTCCCCCTCGCCCTGTACCTCGTCAGCTTCATCCTGGTGTTCGCCCGCTGGCCGGACCGGCTCCACCAGGCCGTCGGCCGGGTCACCCCGGTGCTGCTGCTGTTCACCGCCTTGTCGCTGCTGCTCGACCTGTCCGAGCCGTTCGGGCTGGTGCTCGCGCTGCACCTCGGGGCGTTCACCGGCGTCTGCCTGGTCTGCCACGGGGAACTCGCCAAGGACCGGCCGCCGCCCGAGCACCTGACCGCGTTCTACTTCTGGCTGTCGGTCGGCGGGGTCCTCGGCGGGGCGTTCAACGCCCTGGCCGCCCCGGTCGTGTTCGGCCGCCTCGGGATGGTCGAGTACCCGCTGGCGCTGGTGCTGGCGGCGGCCGTCCGGCCGCGCGGGGACGTGGACAAGGAGCCGCCGCTGCGGGCCGCCGACGTGCTCCTGGTCCTCGGGCTGCTGGCCGTGACGGTCGGGCTGGTGCTGCTCGTCCCGCGGTACGTCGTCGCCCCCGGGGTGTCGGACGCGGACGAGCCGTGGGAGGTGAAGGCGCTCCGCGGCGGGCTGATGTTCGGGCTGCCGGCGGCCGCGGTCGCGGCGCTGGTCCGCCGCCCGGCCCGGTTCGCCCTGTCGCTCGGGGCCCTGTTCGTGGCCGGGGCGTTCGACGCCGGCCGGCACGGGGAGACGCTGCACACCGAGCGGAACTTCTACGGGGTGCTCCGGGTCGCCCGGTCCCCGGACGGGAAGTTCGTCCGGCTCTTGCACGGGAAGTCGGTGGACGGGATGCAGCGGGCGGACGAGGCCGGGCCGCCCCAGCCGATGACCTACTACTACAAGCGCGGCCCGGTCGGGCACCTGTTCGAGAACCTGGCCGACCGGGCCGCCCCGAAGGACCTGTGGGTGCGGCCGGTCCCGGTGACCCGGGTCGGGGTGGTCGGGCTGGGGATCGGGTCGGTCGCCCACTACGCCGAGCCGGGCCAGCACTGGACGTTTTTTGAACTCGACCCGGCGGTCGTCCGGGCGGCCCAGAACCCGGCCTGGTTCCGGTTCCTGAGCACCTGCAAGGCGGAGTACGAGGTCGTCCTCGGGGACGCCCGCCGGCAGCTCGCCCGCCGCCCGGACGCGGGCTTCGACCTGATCATCCTCGACGGGTTCTGCTCCGGGTCCCGGCCGGTCCACCTGCTGACCCGGGAGGCGCTGGAGGTGTACGTCCGGAAGCTGGCCCCGAACGGCGTCCTGGCGGTCAACGTGACCAACCGGCACCTCGACCTGCCGCCGCTGGTGGCCCGGGCGGCGGCGGCGTTCGACCCCCCGCTGTCGGTCCGGTACCGCCACGACCAGCCGACCGACGCGCTGCGGGCGGAGGGGAAGGACGAGAGCGAGTGGATGATCCTGGCCCGGGACGACGCGGCGCTGGGGCCGGTGGCGTGGGACCCGTACTGGGACCCGGTGCGGGTGACCGCCGGGCCGGTGTGGCGGGACGACTTCGCCGACACCCTCGGGGCGTGGCGGAAGGACGGGCACTGACGCGGGCGGCGGTGGGGGCGCACCGGGTCGTCCGCCGACGCCTCTCCCCCTCACCCGGCTCGGCCCTGACGGGCCTCGCCGCCCTCGCCCCCGACAGGGGGAGAGGGCGGCGAGGCCCGTCAGGGCCGAGCCGGGTGAGGGGCAGCCACCGACACGGTCGCCCGGGTGCGTCGCCACAGGCCGGGGGAAATGCCGAACGCCCCGGGTCACCCCGGGGCGTTCGCGTTCGGCGCCGACCCACTTCGAGACCTGGGGCGCGGAGGGCTCACGGCACCGCCGGACCGGTCACCTCTTAAGTGGGGACGGAACCGCGACCGGCGGGGTTGAACCAGACCGTCCCCACTTAAGAGGTGACCGGTCCGGTAGCGGTGCTGGAACAGCCCTCCCCGGGCCGCACGGCGAGGCATGCTCTCGGACGACGCAACATCGTCCTGCCGCAGGGCGGCGAGCTGGGCCGGCGCCCGAACCCCCACAACCTACCCGCCCCGCGCCACCGGTCAAGCCTTCGCCGGCTCGGCCGCGGCGTCCTCCGACTTCTTCTCCTCGGCCGGCGGGGTGACGAACAGCGCCTGCAGCAGCAGGAGCCCGGCCCCGACCACCAGGCAGCAGTCGGCCACGTTGAACACCGGCCACTCGATGTAGTAGAAGTACAGGAAGTCGCGCACCCCGCCGAACACCAGCCGGTCGTACAGGTTCCCGACCGTCCCGCCGAGGATCAGCCCGAGGGCCACCACCAGCCACCGCTCCCGGGCCGTCTTCCGCTGCAGCCCCCACACCAGGATCGCCACCGCCGCCGCCACGCTCACCGCCGCGAACACCCCGTTCGCCTGCCCCTTGTGCTCCCCGCCCATCCCGAACAGGGCCCCGTGGTTCACCCGCGGCATGACCGGGGCGCTCCACGTCCGCAGCGACTTGAGCGCCCCGTCCCCGACCGGGGTCGCCGGGTCGAACTGGGCGATCAGCTTGAACCACCCGGGGGCCACGTCGTGCGAGTTCCCCGTCCCCTCGGCCAGCCGGCCGTCCGCGTACAGCCACCGGAACACCCGGTACTTCGTCACCTGGTCGGCCGTCAGCCCCAGGACCGCCAGGGTGATCAGCAGCCAGCGGTGGGTGCGGGCGGGCATCGGGTCGGCGTCCGGGGTGGGGGAAGGCAGGGTCACCTTAGACCCGCTGTCGGGGGGAGTCAAGCGACCGGGCCGGCGCTATAACCCCCCGGACCCCGAGCCTCAACCCGAACCCGCCGCCGCCCCGCCGGACGTGGCCTTGACCGCCCCCGGCCGCGGCGGAATGATGCCCCGAGGAGTCGCTCTCACGCACGGATTGCCGTCCGGATTCTGCCGGTCGCCGGGGTGGGGCCGGGGGCGAGGGTCGTGCCATGCGGCGGGGCGGGGCGGGACTGATCGCGGCCGTGCTGGCCCTGGCCGGGTGCAAGACCCCGTCCGGGTCGAAGCCGACCGACCGGGACCCGGCCGGGACGCCCGCCGGCCGCCCCAAGGGGAAGGACAAAGATAAGGACGCGAAGGGGCCGACCTGGCTCGACCCGACGGCGAAGTTCCCCGGGGTCGGCACCTCGGTCCCGAAGGGCGGGGGCGGGCCGGCCGACCCGAAGGACCCGAACTTCGACGCCAAGGCGGCCGCCCAGGACGCCCTCGGCGGGCGGGTCGTCGACCCCGCCGGCCGGCCGGCGAAGGACGTGTTCATCCGGGTCGAGCCGGTCGGGGCGGCCCCCAGACCCGGGGCCCAGCTCGGCATCTTCACCAAGGACGGCGGGTACTTCCTGGCCAGCGGGTTGGAGCCCGGGGTGACGTACAACCTGACGGCCGAGGCCACCCGGGACGGGCGGCGGCTGGCCGGCACCGTCCAGACCCGGGTTCCGAACACGGGCCTGACCATCGTCCTCCGGGACGCCCCCGACGCCCCGGCCGGGGGCGACGGGTTCCCCCCGCCGCCCGCCCCGGCCGACGGCGACCGCATCCCGGCCGCCGGCCTCGGCCCGACCCCGCCCCCGATCCGTCGGCCGGCCGACGGCGCGTTCGCGCCCGGCGGCGGGGTGACCAACCAGGTCCCGGCGACGATCGGCGGGGCCCCGCCGCCGGCGAAGCCCGGCGGGTCGCTCCCGCCCCCGGACCCGTCCGACCTGGCCGTCCCGGCCGTCCCCGCCCTCCCGGTGGTACGGCCGGAGAACGTGGCCGACGGCCCGAAGCCGCCGTGGCAGCCGCCGCCGGTCAACATCCCCCCGCCGTTCCCGAAGCCCCCGCCGTCCCCGCCGCCGCCGCGGGTCCGCCCCGGGGCGAACTTCCGGCTCGTCGACGGCCTGGAGCGGGACTGGGACTTCGCGACCGGCCGGTCCGGTTCGGTGGTGCTGCTGGAGTTCGTCACCACCGCCTGCCCGCACTGCCGGCCGGCGGTCGGGGTGCTGAAGGACCTGCAGGCCCGGCACGCGGCCGGCGGTCTTCAGGTGGTGGCGGTGCTGTGCGACGAGGCCCCGCTGAAGGCGCGGGTGGAGGGGGCGAAGGCGTACGCCCGGGCGAACGACGTGAACTACGCGGTGTACGTCGAGCCGGGTTCGCGGCCCGGGGCGGTGCGGGACAGGTTCGGGGTGGAGTCGTACCCGACGGCGGTGCTGCTCGGCCCGGACGGGGCGGTGCTGTGGTCCGGCCACCCGGTGGCGAAGCGGGCGGAGCTGGAGGCGGCCGTGCGGGCGGCGGTGGGGCGGTAACATCCACCGCGCGGCTCGGGTCTCCACCCTCCCCGGCGGTCCGGCGGGGCACGAGTGCCGGCCCGGGCGCCGCCGACCGGTCGACCAACGCGAGACGGCCGGGGATAACCCCGGCCGCCCGCCCGGACCCGACCCCCGCGTCACTTCCCGTTCACCACCCCGACCGCGACCCGGGTCACCCCGGGGATCGTCCGCAGCTTGGCGGCGAAGTCCCAGGCGTCGGCCGCGGCCGGGGCCGACCCGCCGACCACCACCGTCCCGTCCCGGAACTCGGCCGTCAGCCGGGCGAACCGCGGGTCCGCCCGCCGCACCTCGGCGACCGCCGCCGGCACCCCGTCCCCGGCCGCGGTCAGCACCCCGGGGGCGACCGCCGGGGCCGGGTCGCCCGGGCGGCGCGGGCCGCCCGGCCCGACCGGCGCCCCGAGCACCCCCGGCTCGCCCGCCGGGCGGAGGGCGACCGTCGTCTTCGCCCCGGGGTCGACCGCCATCGGCGCCGGGAGCGGCGTCGGGAGGGCGCCGGTCAGCGGCCCGGGGAGGTCGAACATCACCGGCCGGGGCGGGAGGACGGTCGTCAGTTGGCCGGCCACCGCCCGGAGCAGCGGGTCCGGGCCGGGGGTGACGAAGCAGGCGTTCCGCACCCCCGCGACGCCCGGCACCGCCCGCACCACCTCCTCCGCCCGCCGGGCCTGCCGGGCCGTCGCGACCGGCCCGCCGACCACCGCCACCCGGTCGACCACGCTGACCACCACCGTCACCCCGGCCAGGTCCGGGTCGGCGTCGAGGGCGGCCAGCGCCGCCCGGGCGAGGACCACGTCCGACACCCTCACCTCGGCGGGCGGCGCCGCGGCCGGGTCGGCGGCCCCGGCCGCCCCGGCGGCGCCGAGGGCGAGGGCGGCCGCGGCGGCGCGGAGGCCGGGGAGCCGGCGCGGGCGGCGGGCGGGGGGGTGGCGGCTCATGACGGACCTCGCGGTCCGGGGGGGGCGGCCGAACGACCGGTGCGACGCGCCCGACCCCCGGGTCAGTGTGTGCATTGTCCGTGGGGGGACGCGGGGGCAGAACCGGACTTGAGTCGAAATTACAAATCCGGGAGCCGCGGGGGGTCCGCGGGGACCGCGGGGGTAACCGCGTCCGGTCGGCGAAGCGAGTCTGGTGGGGCAAGATGTTCCGGGTCTTGTAGGGTGGGCCGAAGCCGGCGCTTCGCCGGCGAGTCCCACCCGGCGGTGCTCGTAGTCCCACCGAGCGGTGCTCGTAGGGTGGGCCGAGCCGGCGCCTCGCCGGCGAGTCCCACCACCCCTCAGCGGCGGTGGGACTCGCCGGCGAGGCGCCGGCTCGGCCCACCCTACTTCTACTCCGGCTCGGACGGCGGGGCCGCCGGCGGGTCGGCGGCGAACGCCGCCTTCGTCGGGATCCGCAGCACGAACTTGCTCCCCTTCCCGACCACGCTCTGCACCACCACGTCCCCGCCGTGCTCCCGCAGCGTCTTCCGGCTGACCGGCAGACCCAGCCCGGTCCCCCGGCTCCCCTTCGTGCTCACGAACGGCCGGAAGATGTCCTCCACCTGGTCCGCCGGGATCCCCGGGCCGCTGTCCACCACCACCACCTTGGCCCAGTCCCCGGGCGGCTCCAGCAGGGCCTGCACCGCCACCCGCGGGCTCGGCCGGTCCTCCACCGCGTCGACCGCGTTGCTCACCACGTTCAGCACCGCCCGGTGGATCCCGTCCGGGTCGCACGGGACCGCCCCGACCCCGACCCCCGGGTGCCACTCCAACGTCACCCCCCGGTCCTGTGCCCGCCCCCGGACCACGTCCAGCACGTCCTCGCACAGCTGGTTCAGGTCGGTCGGCTCGACCGCCGGCTCCCGCTCCTTCGAGTACGACAGCATGTCGAGGATCAGCTGGTCGATCCGGGCCTGGTTCCGCTCCACCAGCTTCCACCCCTTGCCGAGCAGGTCCTTGTCGTCGTCCTTCAAGGCGGTCCGCACCATGTCCGCCCCGAACCGCACCCCCTGCATGATGTTCTTGACGTGGTGCGACATGGCCGCGATCGTGCTCCCGACCGCCGCCAGCCGCTCCGCGTTCACCAACGCCTGGTGGTACCGGCTCTCCTCCACCGCGATCGCCGCCTGGTGGGCGATCGCGCTGGCCAGGGTCAGCTGGTCCTCGGTGAACTTCCCCTCCTCCCGGCCGCGGCTGACGAACTGCTGGAGCGTCGACTTGGTGTCCAGGAACAGCACCCCGACCGTCTCCCGCCGGCCCTTCATCGGGACGCAGATGGCCTCCCGGATGTTGTGCCGCACGAGGCTCTCGACCGCCCGGTACCGGTCGTCCGCGGCCACGTCCGACACCAGCACCCCCTGGTTCTCCCGCAGCACCTGGTCGACGATCGTCCGGCTGACCGCCAGCTCCTCCGCCCGGCTCACCCCGTCCCGGTACCGGGCCGCCTTCGGCACGAGGCTCCCGCCCTCGGCCCGGAGCATGAAGCACCCGTGGTCCGCCTCGACCGACTTCAGCACCAGCTCCATCACCTTCGCCAGGAGCTGGTCCAGGTCGAGGATGTGGCTGACCGCGTCGGCCGTCTCGTACAGGGCGGCGAGGCTGGCGAGGCGGGTGCGGAGCCAGTCCGTCCCGGCCAGCGCCGGGCGGGCCAGGAGCTGGCTCCCGAGGTCCGGGGAGACGGTCCGGACGACGGCCGACGGGAAGTCGACCGCCCCGGACCCGGCGACCAGCCGGACCCGCTCGGTCAGGTCGTCCCCGGACCCGGCCGGGTCGGTCCGGGCGGCGGTGAACATCAGGACCGACTGGCCGACGGCGATCGTGTCCCCGCTCTTCAGGTCGGCCTCCCGGACCGGCCGGCCGTTCAGGAGGGTGCCGTTGCCGCTGCCGAGGTCGAGGAGGTGGTACCCGTCCGGGCCGGGGCGGATCTCGAGGTGGCGGCGGGACACCTGGGTGTCGTGCAGCGGGACGGCGTTGGACGAGTGCCGGCCGACGGTGACGGTCCGCCCGGCCAGGTCGAACTGCTTCCCCTCGTCCACCCCGCGGACGACGATCAGTCGGGGCACGGCGGAGTCCTCCCGGGCGACGCCCCTACCGTACTTCGCCCCGCCCCCGCGGGCAACCGGCGACCCGCGTGGCACGGCCGCTCTTCTCCTGGACCGCGGCCGTCCCGGCCGCTGCCACCTGTCCCGACCCGTCCGCTCCCGGGTTGACCGGTGACGCCCCGCGCCGGGTCGGTGGAGCGGCCGGGACGGCCGCGGTCCAGGCCGCGTTTCCCGCTTGCCCGTCGCCGCCGGGCGGGGATAATCACCTTCACTTCCCTCCCGCCGCACGCACACCGATGCCCTACCGCCTCCTCACGGCCGCCGCCGCGGTCCTGGTCGCCGCCACCGCGTCCCGCGGCGTCGAGCCGGCCGACCTGAAACCCGGCCTCGTCGCCGCGTACCTGCCGCCGCACAAGGGGCCGCCCCCGCCGCCGCTCACCCGGCTCGAGCCGACCGTCGCCCTGGCGCTCGCCAAGGGCGAGACCCCGCACCCGAAGCTCCCGGCGTTCGGCGGCGCGACCTGGTCCGGTTACGTGAACGTCACCCGGCCGGGGAAGTACACCTTCTCCGCGAACGTGTCGAACGGCACCCTGCGGGTGACGGTCGGCGGGAAGCCGGTGCTGACCGCGTCGGCCGACGCGACCGGCGAGGCGGTGCAGCTCGACGGCGGGGTCCACCGGTTCGAGGCGACGTTCGCCTCCGCCGGGGCGCCGTGCCGGGTCGAACTATTCTGGCAGGGGCCGGGGTTCGTCCGCGAGCCGCTGCCGCACCAGTTCCTCGGCCACCTCGCCGCCGACCGCCCGGCCACGTTCCTGAAGGACGCCGAGGAGGACCGCGGCCGGTTCCTGTTCGAGGAGCTGGCCTGCGCCCGCTGCCACAGTCATGCCCGCGACCCGATGGCGAAGGCGCTCGCCGACCGGCCCGGCCCGAACCTCGGCGAGATCGGCAAGCGGGCGTACCCCGGGTGGATCGACGCCTGGCTCGCCGACCCGGCGAAGCACCGCCCGAACACCACGATGCCGAAGCTGTTCGCCGACGACGACCGCGGCAAGGCCGAGCGGTACGCCGTCACCCGCTACCTCGTCTCGCTGACCGGGGCGCCGCTCGACGCGCCGAAGCCGCCGGCGATCGTGCCGCCGGACGTGAAGCAGAGTCTGGACCGCGGCCGGGTGCTGTACACCGTGACCGGGTGCGCCGCGTGCCACGAGCAGGCGAAGCCGAAGCCGAAGAACGAGGAGGACGACCGCGAGCCGCGGAAGCCGGAAGACCTCGTGTTCGGCGTGCCGGCGAAGTACGCCCTCGGGGCGGTCGGGAGCAAGACCCGGCCGGAGCCACTCGCGGCGTACCTGCAGAACCCGCTGAAGACCGCCCCGGCCGGCCGGATGCCGCACATGCAGTTGAACGCCCAGGAGGCGACCGACCTCGCCCGCCACCTGTGCCAGGCGACCGACCCGGTGGTGAAGCCGGGGATGCCCGCCGCGCCGGCGACCAGGCCCGCCGACCTCCTCGCCGAGCCGGACGCCGCCGTCGCCAGGCTCCCGGCCGACGGGCAGTGGGCGGCGGTCGGGGCGAAGCTGTTCTTCTCGAAAGGCTGCGTGAACTGCCACTCCGTCGACCCGGCGGGGAAGGCCGCCGAGCCACATCCGTTCGCCACCCTGGCCGACGTGCGGAAGGCCGGGGCGAAGGGGTGCGTCGGCCCGAAGCCGGACCCGGCGAAGGTGCCGGTGTACACCCTCGCCGCGAAGGACCGGGACGCCGTGGTCGCGTTCCTGAAGACCGGCCTCGACGGCGCCGGCAGTCCGGCCCCGGCGTTCGCCGCCCGGGTCGCCCTGAAGCGGTTCAACTGCCTGAACTGCCACAGCCGGGACGGCGAGGGCGGCATCCCGACCGACCTCGCCGACCAGATGCGGCTGTTGGAGAAGGCGGAGAACGCGGACGACATCCGGCCGCCGCTGCTCACCGGCGTCGGGCACAAGGCCCGGACGTCGTGGCTGAAGTCGGTGCTCGTCGGCGGCGGGCGGGCCCGGCCGTGGATGCAACTGCGGATGCCGCAGTACGGCGAGCCGAACGTCGGCCACCTGCCCGAGAGCCTGGCCGCGCTCGAAGGGACCGTCCCGGACGACGCGGTCCACGCGGTGAGCGTCGGGGCGGCGGGGGTGGGGGTCGGCCAGCAGATCGTCGGCAAGGGCGGGCTCGGGTGCATCTCCTGTCACGACATCGGCGGGGTGGCGAACACCGGGACCCGCGGCCCGGACCTGTCGACGATCAACCAGCGGGTGCGGTACGACTGGTACGAGCGGTGGCTGCACCAGCCGCTCCGGATGGCCCCCGGCACCCGCATGCCGCAGGCGTTCGTCGAGGGGAAGTCGACCCTCTCGACCGTCCTCGGCGGCGACCCGAAGGGGCAGGCGGAGGCGATGTGGGGGTACCTGGCGCTCGGCCCGACGCTCCCGCTGCCGGACGGGTTGGAGCCGCCGAAGGGGCTGACGGTCGTGGTGCGGAACCGGCCGGAGGTGCTGCGGACGTTCCTGCCGGACGCCGGCACCCGGGCGGTGGCGGTCGGGTACCCCGGCGGGGTGAACGTGGCGTTCTCCGCCGACCAGTGCCGGACCGCGTTCGCCTGGAGCGGCAACTTCCTGGACGCGACCCCGGTGTGGAACAACCGCGGCGGGGCGCCGGCGAAGCTGCTCGGGCCGAAGGTGTGGTCCGCCCCGCCCGGCCACCCGTGGGGGCTGACCGCCAACCCGCACGTCCCGCCGGACTTCGCCCGCCGCGCCACCCACCCGGCGTTCGGCACCCCGGCCCCGCTCGAGGCGCGGATCGTCGACGGCCCGCCCGCCGTCCGGTTCGACGGTTACTCGCTCGGCGCCGACGGCCGGCCGATGTTCCGGTACCGGTTGGTCGAGAACGACCGGGACGCGGTGTTGAAGGTGGCCGAGACGCCGGCGCCGGTGCGGGCGGCGGTGGCGACCGGGTTCGTCCGGACGTTCACGCTGGAAGCGCCGGCCGGGTACACCGGGTGGCTGCTCGCCGGGCAGTCGGCGAAGGACCCGCGGGTCGTCGGCGCGGCGCTCGACCTGAAGGCCGACGCCCCGGCCGTGCCGGCCGCCGGGGTGCGGGTGGTCTTGCCGCAGGACGGCGACCGGGTGGCGGTGCTGGAGGCGACCGGGGCGCCGGCCGGGGCGGCGTGGCGGTTCGTGCCGCGGGCCGGCGGCGGGTGGTCGGCGGTGCTGCGGCTGCCGGCGGCCAAGGACCCGTGGGCCGGGGCGTTCGACCTCGTCACCTGGGTGCTGAAGGACGACCCGGCGCTGGTGAAGGACCTGGCCGCCGCGAAGTGACCTCAACCCGGTGGGGCAGGCATTCCTGCCTGCCCGGCAGACAAGAATGTCTGCCCCACCGGTTCTGATGCCGTACCGGACCGACCCATGATCTCGCCCGCCCCCGGAACCGCCGCCCCCGCCCCGGACGCCGCCGAGGCCCCACCGCCGGAGGCCCCGCTCCCGCCGACCCCGTGGCGGTGGCGGCTGCTGATCGCCGCCGCGGTCGCGGCGGTCGTCGCCGCCGCCTACGGGCTCCGCGCCGCCCTCGCCGACCGGCCGGACGTCGCCTCCCGCGCCCAGGCCGGGGCGGGGGTCTTGTGCTTCCTCGGCGTCGCCGCGCTCTTCTCGAAGAGCCTGCAGTCGGTCAGCCGGCGGACGCTGCTGTGGGGGATCGGCCTGCAGTTCGCGCTGGCCGCGGCCGTGATCTACTCGAAGGAAGTCCGACGGGTGTTCGAGGTGGTGGGGGACGGGATCAAGGCCCTCATCACCGCGTCGGACAAGGGGGCCGACTTCGTCTTCGGGTCACTCGCCAAGTCGGACGGCCCGGCCGGGTTCGTGTTCGCGTTCAAGGCGCTCCCGCCGATCATCTTCGTGTCGGCGTTCTTCAGCGTGCTCTACTACCTCGGGGTGCTGCAGCTGTTCGTCCGGGTGATCGCGAAGGCGATGCGGTACGTGATGGGGACGAGCGGGGCGGAGACGCTGTCGGTGTCGGCGAACGTGTTCATGGGCCAGACCGAGGCCCCGCTGATCGTCAAGCCGTTCGTCCCGCGGATGACCCGGTCGGAACTGCTCGCCCTGATGGCCAGCGGGATGGCCCACATCTCCGGCGGGATGATGGCGGTGTACATCAGCTACGGGGCCGACCCGGTCGCCATCCTCTGCACCTGCGTCATGGCCTGCCCGTGCAGTCTGTACCTGACCAAGCTGATCTACCCCGAGGCGGGCAAGCCGGTGACCGCCGGCGGGACGCCGATCACCGTCGAGACGCCGTACGTGAACGCGGTCGACGCGGCCGCCGCCGGGGTGAAGGACGGGCTGTGGCTGGCCCTGAACGTGGCCGCGATGCTGGTCGCGTTCATCGCCTTCATCGCCCTGTTCGACATCATCCTCGGCGGGTTCTTCACCGGGCTGACGCTGGAGAGGGTGTTCGGCTTCTTGTTCGCCCCGGTCGCGTTCCTGCTCGGGGTGGACCCGAACGAGACGGACAAGGTCGGCAGCCTGCTCGGGATCAAGCTGGCGGCGAACGAGCACGTCGCCTACCTGAGGCTGAAGGAGTGGAACCAGACCGGGTCGGTGGTGCTGTCGGAGCGGTCGAAGCTGCTGGCGGTGTACGCGCTGACGGGGTTCGCGAACTTCGCGTCGGTCGGGATCCAGTTGGGCGGGATCGGGGCGATCGCCCCCGGCCGGCGGGCCGACCTGGCCCGGCTCGGGATGACGGCGCTGTTCGTCGGGTTCCTGGCGACGCTGCTGAACGCCGCAGTCGCGGGCCTACTCATGTAGGATTTCAGATTTCAGATTTGTGATTGACGGGTGAAAGACACCGGGCTTCCACGGCCGCGGTCTTGAAATCGTCAATCACAAATCTGAAATCTGAAATCACTTCCGAAGGTACTTGTCGAACCACGCCAGGTCCCACTCCATCTTGGCGACGCGGTTGCTGAGCTTCGTCAGCCCGTGCGGCTCGCCGGGGTACTCGACCAGCTCCGTCGGCACCTTCACGTACTCCTTGAGCGCCCGGTGGAGCATCCGGCTGTGGCCCGGCGGGCAGCGGACGTCGTTCCCGCCGACGTGGATCAGGGTCGGCGTCTTGACGTTGCCGAGCTGGTAGGTCGGCGAGGTCTTCTTGTAGAGGTCCGGCTGCTCCCACGGCAGCCCCTTCTTGAACACCATCGGGTACGCCGGCTCGTCGTTGAACCCCCACTCGGCGACCGTGTCCACGATCCCGGCCCCGCTCGACGCCGCCTTGATCTTCACCGGCGGGTCCTTCATCGTGATGAGGCAGTTGGTGAGATACCCGCCGTTACTCCAGCCCATCACACCGATGCGCTCCGGGTCGGCGACGCCTTCCTTGATGAGGTGTTGGATGCCGGCGATGATGTCCTTCACCTCAACGTCGTTCTCGCGGCCGATGAGGTCGGTGGTGAATCTGTCGCCGTACCCGGTGGAGCCGCGGTAGTTCGGGCACAGCACCGCGTACCCGTTGGCGGCGAAGTACAGCCGGCCGTTGTGCGGGTCGAACCGGAGGTCGGCGTAGCTGGCGGTGGTCGGCCCGCCGTGGATCGCGACGACCAGCGGGAGCGGCTTGTCGCCCTTCTTCCAGCCGAACGGGAGTTCGAGCGGCCCGCCGACCTCGGCGCCGTCCGGGGCCTTCCAAAGGACGTGCCGGACGGACGGTAGTTTCCAGGTCTTCGTGTGCGGGTTGAGGTCGGTGAGCGTCAACTCCCTGGCCCCGTCGGTCCCATCGACGACGAGTTCGGGGAAGCGTTCGGACGCCCCGTGGATGCGCACCAGCCGGGCCGCCCTGCCTGCGGCAGGGGTGCCAAGGAGATCGAAGCCGTAGATGAACCCCGACCGGTAGGAGTATTTCTGCCGAGCTTGATCCGGGTCGGCGAGGTTCGTCGTCAGAGTGCCCACGTTGGCGTGGTACTCGATCAGGGAAAGCAGGACGTCCGGCGCCTCCCAGACCGAAGGCGAGCCGTAGCCGCGGGTCTGGAACATTGGGTCGCCGTCGGTATGAATCCCGTCGCGCCGCACCCGGACCGTCGCCCACTTACCGCCCCTCAACTCGCCGACGATGACCTCGGCCGGGTAGGCGTCGAAGATGGCGCAGAACGCGAACCGCGTCCCGTCCGGGTTCCACGCCAGGTGCTCGAGCCAGGCGTACGGGCTGGCGGCCTTGGCCCGGTAAACGTCGGTCGGCGGGGTGACGACCTTCCCGCCCTCCCACACGTCCACCCGGCTCTCGCCCTCCGACCGGATCACCGTGTCGTCCGCCGCCGTCACCAGCGCCACCCGCTTCCCGTCCCGCGTCACCGCGAACTCGCGGACGTACCGCCCCTCCGCGATCAACTTCTCCGGCTCGGCCCCCGGCGCCTTCACCGTGAACACCTCGCTCACCGTCCGCTTGCCGCTGCCGTACTCCGGCTTCGGGAACTTCTTCCGCAGGGCGGTGAACGCGTCCTCGTCGATGGCGGCGGCGTCGGCCGAGAAGAACACGAGGTCGGCGGCCGGGGCGTAGTCGAACGCGACCACGCCGTCCTTCACCTTCGTGAAGGCTTCCGGCTCGCCGCCGCCGACCGGCACCTTCCACACCTGCGCCTTGGCCTTCGCCTCGCCGCGGTTCGCCAGCACGTACACCGCCTTGCCGTCGGCGCTCCACTTCGGGTGGCGGTCGTTGGCCCGGTCCTTGGTCAGCTGCGCCGGCTTCCCCTTGCCGTCGGCGTCCACGACCCACAGGTCGGTGCGGCGGTTGTCGGCCTTCTTGTCCCAGGTGGCGAGGCAGTACGCGACCCGCTTCCCGTCCGGCGAGACGGCGATCTCGGTGATCGTGTTCACCGACGCGTAGTCGTCAGGGGTGATGTCGTGGGTGCGGTCCTGGGCGGTCGCCGGGACCGCGAGGGCGAACAGGACGAGGGGCACGAGTCGGCGCATGGGGGACTCCAAGAGGACGGCAGGCAGGAATGCCTGCCCCACCGGGGGTGGGCTCGGGACCCAGTGGGGCAGGCATTCCTGCCTGCCGCGGGTCAGTCCGGTGGGGCAGGCATTCCTGCCTGCCGTCAATCACTATCCGGGATGTACAACCAGCCGTCGTACTCTTCGCCAACGGGACACAGCCCAGCCTTCACCGGGTTGCTGAGCATGTACTCCAGCTTCTCGTTGAACTCGGCCTCGTCCCGCAGGATCCGGTCGTACGACTCGTCCTGCCAGACGTGCCCCGACGAGCCGCGCGCCCGGTTGAGGAGGTTCGCCGACACGCCCTTGACGCCCTTCATGACGCGCGACAGGTCGTAGCCGGCGAGCGGGCGCAGGATCAGGTGGACGTGGTCCGGCATCACCACGGCGGCGGAGAGGGCGTAGAACCGGCCGTGTCCGGCCCGGACGTGGTCGCCGACGATCCGCCGTTCGGACTCAACCAGCGCGCCCGCCCGCAGCCGGAAGGTGACGAAGTAGGTGCTGCCTTCCCGCTGCCAGTGGGGGAGATGTCGCCGGGTGACGCGGAGTTCGGGCCGGGGTCGCGGTTCGGACATGGTTGCCCTCCGGCAGGCAGGAATGCCTGCCCCACCCAGATCAGTGCCTCCGGCAGGCAGGAATGCCCGCCCGTACCGAGCCACCGGCAGGCAGGAATGCCCGCCCGTACCGAGCCACCGGCAGGCAGGAATGCCCGCCCCACCCAGAACCGGTAGGCATTCCTGCCTGCCGTCTCTCCTCAACAGTGGGGCAGGCATTCCTGCCTGCCTCCGTCACTCGTCCCCCTCCGGCTCGTCCGTCGCCGGGTGGTGCTTGCGGATCATCTTCCGGACCGTCGCCCGGGCCAGGCCGAGCCACCGGGCCGCCGCCAGCCGGTTCCCGTCGAGCTGCCGCAGCACCTCGTCCAACAGCGCCGGCTCGACCACGTCGAGCAGGTGCTGGTGCAGGTCGGCGGGTTCACCCGTCCCGGCGGTCCGCTCCCGCACCCACTCCGCGACCAGCGACTTCAGCCGGTCCGCGACCCCGGCCGGGCCGACCCCCGCCGACGGCTCCGGGAAGTGCTCCGGCCGCAGTGCCCCGCCGCGGGCCTCGATCGCCGCGTGCTCCAGCGCGTTCCGCAGCTCCCGCACGTTCCCCGGCCACGGCCGGGCCTTCAGGAACGCCACCGTGTCCGCCGGCAGCACCCCGCCCGGGTTCGCCACCCCGAACCGCCGCAGGAAGTGCTCGGCCAGCGCCGGGATGTCGTCCACGCGGTCCCGCAGCGGCGGGAGGTGGATCGGGTAGACGTTCAGCCGGTAGAACAGGTCGTGCCGGAACGTGCCGTCGCGGACCGCCGCGGACAGGTCGGCGTGCGTCGCCGACACCACCCGCACGTCCACCGCCCGGGCCTCCCCGCCGCCGACCGGCACCACCTCCTGCCGCTCCAGCACCCGGAGCAGCTTCGCCTGCACCGGCAGCGGGATGTCGCCGAGCTCGTCCAGGAACACGGTCCCGCCGTCGGCGAGGGTGAGGAGGCCGTCGCGTGGCTTGTCCGCCCCGGTGAACGCCCCCTTCGTGTGGCCGAACAGCTCGCTCTCGACCAGGTTCGGGTTCAGGGCCGCGAGGTGGACCGGGAGGAACGCCTTCGCCCGCCGCGGGCTGTGGGCGTGGACCGCCCGGGCGACCAACTCCTTCCCGGTCCCGCTCTCCCCGGTGACCAGCACGCACGCGGCCGTCGGGGCGACCAGCGCGACCCGCTTGAACACCGCCTGCATCCCGGGGCCGCGGCCGACGATCGCGTCCGGTGACAGGTCGATGTCACCGGCCGCGGCGGGCGCCGCCGGCTCGCCGAGGCTGCGGGTGATCGCCCGCCTCGCGGCGTCGAGGGCCTGGGCGAGGTCGAACGGCTTGGCCAGGTAGTCGAACGCCCCGCCGGCGACCGCCCGGACGGCGGTGTCCAGGTTCCCGTGGGCGGTGATCACGACGACGGCCGCGGCCGGGGCGGCGGCCCGCAGCTCGCCCAGCGCGGTGAGGCCGTCCATCCCGGGGAGGCGGATGTCGAGGAAGACGACATCGGGCGGGTGGGCGCGGGCCTGGGCGAGGCCGTCCTCGGCGGTCGCGGCCACCCCGACCCGGTACTTCTCCCGCTCGAACGCCCGCCGCAGCCCCCAGGCGATCGGCTCCTCGTCGTCGATGATGAGAACGGACGGCATGGGGACCATTGTACCGGCTCCTGGACCGCGGCCGTCCCGGCCGCTGCTCCGCGGGTCGGACGGGTATCGGGTCTGCCGGACCGGCGACGCCCCCGTGGCCTTGAGCGGGAGCGGCCGGGACGGCCGCGGTCCAGGCCGAAGAGCGGCCGGGACGGCCGCGGTCCAGGCGGTTCCCCTTCCCCGCCCGGCCCGGTTTCCCGTACCCTAACCCCCCGGTCGCCGCCGGGTGACCGCCCCCGCCCCCGCGGACGCCACATGGACGAGTTCTTCACCCAGTTCTGGAACCTGGTCGTCACGTTCATCGACCCGCGGAACCTGGTCCACCCGGAGCGGTACACGGAGGCGCTCGCCAAGGCCGGGCCGATCGCCCAGTGGCCGGCGCTGGTCTCGGTCGCCGCCATCGTGTTCGTCGAGACCGGCCTCCTGATCGGGTTCCTCCTCCCCGGGGACTCGATGCTCGTCGTCCTCGGCATCTTCATCCGGATCACCGGGTGGCCGCTCGCCCTGTTCATGGTCACGCTGTCGGTGGCGGCGGTCGTCGGGGACACGGTCGGGTACTGGATCGGGGCGAAGGCCGGGCCGGCGATCTTCCGCCGGCCGGACAGCCGGTTCTTCAAGCAGGCGTACCTGCAGCGGGCGAAGGCCTTCTACGAGAAGCACGGCGGCAAGACGATCGTGATCGCCCGGTTCATCCCGATCGTCCGCACCTTCGTCCCGGTCGTCGCCGGGGCGGCGAGGATGGAGTACCGGACGTTCCTCTTCTACAACGTGATCGGCGGGATCGGGTGGATCGTGAGCATGTTGCTGCTCGGGTACATGCTCGACCCGCTGCTGAAGCAGCTGCTCGGCCCGGAGTTCCAGATCGCCCGGCACATCGACAAGGTGATCCTGGTCGTGGTCCTCTTGTCGGTCGCCCCGATGGTCTGGAAGTGGTGGTCCCACCGCCGGCGGGGCGAGACGCCCGCCGAGGCCGCGGTCGCCACCGCCGCCGGGCTGGACGACGCCCCCCCCGCGAACCCGACCAACCCGCCGGCCTGACCCGCCCGGCCCGGGTCTTTACTCACACTCACACTCACACTCACACTCGCACTCCACCCATGCCCCTGATCCCCCCGCACGGCGGCGTCCCCGAGCCGGTGAACCGCACGGTCGCCATCCTCGACCCGCTGTCGAGCGACCAGGTCCCGGTGTCCGACGCCGACCTCAGCACCCTGTACCGGATCGCCGACGGCGGGCTGTCCCCGCTCACCGGCCCGATGGTGGAAGACGAGTACAACCGCGTCCTCGACGAGGAGGTGGTCGTCCGCGGCGGGAAGAAGTACGCCTGGACGATCCCGCTCGCCCTGCCGGTGGACGAGGTCAAGGCCCGGCACCTCCACCTCGGGACGAAGCACCCGCTGACGAACGACCGCGGCGAGGTGGTCGGCGAGATCGAGGTGCAGAGCGTCTTCCCGTGGGACAAGCAGCGGTACAACGCGGCGGTGTACGGCACCCCGCGGGAGGACCACCCGGGCGCCCGCATCGCGCTGTCGGACCCGCGGACGTACCTGGTCGGCGGCGAGGTGCGGGTGCTGCCGCCGCCGCGCCACCCGGAGTACGGCGACCTGGTGCTGACGCCGCGCGAGACGCGCGACCTGTTCGACCGCAAGGGGTTCCAGCGGGTCGTCGCGTTCCAGACGCGGAACGCCCTGCACCGGGCGCACGAGTACGCCCTGGTGGTCGGGCTGGAGCGGCTCACCCGGGAGGGCCACTTCGCCGGGGCGGTGCTGAACCCGCTGGTCGGGGAGACCAAGTCCGACGACGTGGACGCGGCCACCCGGATGCGGACCTACCGGGCGCTGATCGACAACCGGGCGCTCGGGGTCGGCGACGCGGACGAGGAGCTGTGGAAGAAGGTCGGCCGGGCGTTCATGGACAACGTGCTGTTGATCGGGCTGGACATCAAGATGTTCTACGCCGGGCCGAAGGAGGCGGTGATGCACGCCATCTACCGGCAGAACTTCGGGTTCACCGACATCGTGATCGGGCGGAAGCACGCGGACGCCCCGTTCGACGACAAGACGGACATCTGGGACGGCCTGGCGGCGCAGCGGAAGTTCGACGAGCTGAAGGGCGAGCTGCTGATCCGGCCGGTGAAGGTCGGGTTCGCGGCGTACTACGCGGAGCTGGGCCGGGTGGGGCTGGTGGAGGAGCACGCGGCGAAGGGGTGGAAGCCGGTGAACATCAGCGGGACGGAGCTGCGGGAGAAGCTGAAGCGGGGCGAGCTGCCGGACCCCGGGGTGATGCGGCCGGAGACCGCCCGGGTGCTGGCGGAGAAGTACCGGAGCCAGGGGTGAAATGCCGGTGGGGCGGGCATTCCTGCCTGCCACGGCCCGGCAGGCAGGAATGCCTGCCCCACCCGACGGACCTCGCCGGGAAAGGCGCGGGCGTTCGGGCCGGCGGGCGTAGAACAGTCGGGCGGCGCCGTTCGGGTGCCGCCCGTTGTGTTTCCCGAGGAACGACACCCATGCGGACGCTGTGCGTCGGGTTCGCCGTCGCCCTGGCCGGGCTGGCGTGCGGGCAGGAGAAGAAGGCCGCCGTCATCACCATCACGGTCCCGAAGAGCCTGTTCAAGGACACGGTCGTGACGGTCGACGGGGCCGAGGTGAAGGGGACCGGGGAGGCGCGGACGTTCACCACGCCCGCCCTGGAGGCCGGGAAGGAGTACACGTTCAAGGTCGAGGCGGTGATCGAGCCGAACAACTACACCAAGATCACCCGGCCGCGGGAGGTGACGGTGAAGGCCGGGGACCAGGTGAAGGTGGACCTGACGGCGGAGGACAAGAAGCGGGACAAGATCGTGGTCCGGTGGGTGGCCACCCCGGACGACATCGTGGACAAGATGGCGGAGCTGGCGAAGGTGACGAAGGACGACGTGATCTTCGACCCGGGGTGCGGGGACGCGGTGATGCTGATCCGGCCGGTGAAGAAGCTGGGGGCGAGGAAGGGGATCGGGATCGACATCGACCCGAAGATGGTGAAGGCGGCGGAGGAGAAGGCGAAGGCGGAGGGGGTGGCGGAGCGGGTGGTGATCAAGGAGGGGGACATCCTGAGCGAGAAGGACATGGCGGTGTGCGCGGAGGCGAGCGTGGTGCTGATCTACATCGGGGACGACCTCGGGGCGCGGATGGCGCCGGTGCTGCAGAAGCTGCTGAAGCCCGGCACCCGGGTGGTGTCGCACCGGTTCGGGCTCGGGGACTGGAAGCCGGACTCGACGGTGAAGGTGACCGGGGCGGACGGGGACGAGTACACGCTGCACTACTGGGAGGTGAAGGGGAAGGACAAGAAGTGACCCGGCAGCGGAGGCTCTCGTTCACGGCCCGGCGGCCGGCGGTGGCGCCGGCCCGGGGCTGACGACGTGTTGGCCGCTCCGAACCGCCGCGACCAGTTCGTCGAGTGCGTGCTCTAATCGACGGGCGCTCCGCATCCGGGAGCGGACCGCCGCCAAGTCGATGGCGCGCGTCAGCCGCTCCTGATCCGCGGTGTTGGTGTACCCGTCCCGCAGGTTCTTCTTCAGCCATTCCTTCGCCCCGCGCTTCCGCTCCGGGTCTGGTGGTACCGGCTCGGCCTTCCGCTTCAGCGGAGGGAGCGTTTCGTGACTGCCCAGGAACAGCGACTCGTACTCCGCGACGAGGAACACGACGGCGACCGAGAACACGACCCCGCCGCCGGCCGCGCGGGCGGCCTCGGCGAGCATCCGGGCGAAGCTGCCGGGGCAGAACGGCTGACCGGCCACCCGCTCGGCGTCCCCGTCGAGTAGCAGCAACACCCCTCCGAGGTTCTTCCGCGTGCGCGCGGCCAGTTCGAGGTAGTTCGTCCACTGGCCGAAGTCGATGCCGCCGGTCTGCTCATCCCGCGCGATCAACCCGCTGATCCCGCCGACCCGGAACGGCGGAAGGCTGTCGATCGCCACCTCACCCCAGGGCGGGTCGGGCCGCCCGGCGAACAGCCGCTGGACGAGGACCGGGGCGGCGGCCTGGTCGGCGGGGCCTTCGACGAACAGCACGAGTTTCTTGGGCGAGGCCATCGGTCAGCCCGCCCCGGCCGGCGCGGCGAGGCGGGCCTCGTCCACCGTCAGCAACTGCCCCGGCCGCATCAGGTGGTCCTTGATCACCTCGACCTGATCATGGTCGAGTCGGCCGATGGTGCTGACCCCGTGCTCGATGTCCACCACCCGGATCGACTCGACCGGGAAGTAGTCGAGCAGCTGCGGGCTGTGGGTGGTCAGGATCACCTGCCCGCGGCCGTCCTCCGGGCAGTCCTTGAGTTCCTCGGCGAGCGACGCGAGCGCCCCGGGGTGCAGCCCGACCTCCGGGTGCTCGAACAGCAACGTCTGCTTCGACGGGTTCTGGTACAGCGCGAGCATGTGCGCGAGGTAGCGGCGGAACCCTTCCGACTCCTGCCGGACATCCAGGGTGAGCGTCCGACCGTTGACCCGATGGCCGACGTCGAGCCGGACTGATACCGGCACGCTGAGTGTCAACCCGCTCACGGCCCGGTTCACCGACCTCGTGCTCCTTTCGACCCGGCCCCAACTCTGCCGCCGACTCGGGTCCGAGAAGATGCGGTCGGCTACGACCAGGTAGTTGTCACCACGGTCCGCGAACTCGTGCCCCGGCGGGTCACCTTGCTGACCGGTCCCGGTCAGAGCGTCGCCCGGAAAGTCGTAGCAGCCGATTCCGGAGCGCAGCGCGTTGTACGCAAACGTGGATTCCTGTAGGCCCGGGATCGCCCCGAGCGTGAGGCCGTTCGGGTGAGGGCCGGAACCCGGTGGCGGGTGGACCCAGCTCCCGGCGCTCTGGTGGTACAGAAGCACGTCCCCCGCCCGCAGGGACTCTTCGATGATCTCGCCGGGCCGCACCCGAAGCAGGTACTCGAACGGGTCGTCAAGTCCCGGAACTGAGAACAGCACGGAGAAGCCCAATGGCTTGTCCGGGTGATCGACGTGCACGAGCCGCCGCCAGGCGGCGGTCGAGGAATCCTTCTGCCGCGACGCGAGGTAGTCCCGCAGGAAGCGGATCGCGTGGACGAAGTTGCTCTTCCCGGTCCCGCTGCGGCCGATCAGCACCGTGAGCGGGTCCAGCTCGACGGTCACGTCGGCGAGGCTGCGGAAGTTCTGGATGCGGATGCGGTGGATCATCGGCCCCTCCCACGGAATTGTCCCAGGCGGCCGCCACCCTGTCACGCCCGCTTTCGGCGGTCGGCTTGATCCGGCCGGCCGCCGCGGGGTATTCCTACCGCCCTCCCCGCCGCCACGGAGGGCGCATGGACACCCGGGCCGGCCGCCGCCTCGACCTCCTCGCCGTCGCCGCCCTGACGGCGTGGCTCGCCTACGACCTCACCTGCCGCACCGTGTTCGGCCCGGTCCCGTGGCCGGACTCGGTCGTCGACTACCGGATCATGTACGACAAGAGCCGGGCGGTGTGGGAGACCCACCGCTACCCGGCCGGCTACCCGTACCCGCCGCCGGCGGTCGCCGCCCACGCCGCCACGTCCGCCCTGCCGTTCCCGGCCGCCGCCGGCGGGTGGCTCGCCCTCACCGGCCTCGCCGCCGCCGCCTGCTACGCCTCCCTCGCCCGCACCCTCGGGCTGGCCGCCCGGCCCGGGGCGCTGGTCGTGCTGCCGCTCGCCTACGCCGCCGGGGCGTACTACGCCCAGTGGGACATGCGGTCGGTGAACTGCAACCTGATCGTGCTCGCGGCGGTGCTGTTCGGGGCGTCGGCCCTGACCCGCGGGCGGGACGCGGCCGCCGGGTTCTGGTTCGCCGCCGCCGTCGCCCTGAAGTTCCTCCCGGTTCTGCTGCTGCCGTACCTGTTGTGGGTCCGCTGCGGGCGGGCGTTCCTGTGGGGCCTGGCGTGGTCGGCGGTGTTCTGGTTCGGGGTGCCGCTGGTGGCGTTCGGGTGGGCCGGGTTCGGCCCGGTGTACGCCGGGTGGGTCGACGAGCTGACCACCGCGGTCGACCCCGGGCAGATCCACCACCACCCGATCCTGATCTCGCTCGGCAAGGCGGCCGCCCACGTCGCCGGCGAGGGGACGGCCGCGGCGCGGGCGGTGGTGCTCGGGGTCGGGGCGGCGTGGGTGCTGGTCGGGCTGGTCGGGGCGGCCGCGTGCCGGCGGCGGAACGACACTCGGAGTGGCCCCGGGGTGCTGACCGACGTGTCGCTGTTGGTGCTCGGCCCGGCGGCCGTCAGCCCGTACCTGGAGGCGTACCACCTGGTGGCGGCGTGCGTGCCGGCGGCGGTGGTGCTGGCGGCGTCGGCCGACCCGCGCCGCGGGTGGCGGGCGCGGGGGCTGTTGTTCGGGGTGGCGGCGGCCGCGGCGGTGCTGGTGACGGTGCGGGGGCCGTGGCCGGTCCGCGGGCTGGTGGTGAACGCCCAGGCGCTGATGTTGTGCGGGGTCGCGGTGTGGGTGACGTGGCCGCGCCGCGGGGCGGCCGCCGCGGCACACGCCGAACCGCCCCAGGCGGCCTTCCGCCCCGCCGCGTGACCGCCACCCCGGTTTCTCGGCAGGTGGTTCCCCCTCACCCGCCGCCCCGGACGGAGTCCGGGGCGGCGACCTCTCCCCCGAGTACGGGGGAGAGGTGTCGGCCGCCGCGACACGCGATGCCTCCCCGGCGCGGGTGGCTTTCGAGAGGGTCGGCGGCCCCACCTCT
>PNKH01000013.1 GCA_013822345.1 Isosphaera sp. | reverse complement strand
ACGGGGGGCCCGACGGGATCACTCCTTGCCGTCCTTCTTCTTCTCGTCCTTCTTCCCGGCCCCGGAGTCCTCGAGGATCTTGCCGTCGGGCGACACCTTCACCTCGACCTCCTTCTTGTCTGCCGTCTCCAGGACGACCTCGTAGGCGGCGACCTTCTCGTCCTTCCCCTTCACCTCCGTCTCCTCCATGACCTCCTTGAAGGTGGCCTTGGGGTACCGCTTGTCGAGGGCGTCGCGGGCCGCCTTGGGCAGGTCCTTGGCCGGGATCTCCTTCTCGTAGTTGATGTAAGTTCCGTCCTCCTTGATGTCCGCCTCGCACTTCCGGCCGTCTTGCGTGAACTCGATGTCGTAGACGACGGCCCCGTCCTCCTTGGCCCGGGTGCACTTGTCGATCTTGGCCTTCGGGAACTTGGCCTGCAGGGCGTCCATCACCGCCTTCGGGATCTTGTCGGGCGGGACCTTCTCCTCGTCCGCCCGGGCGGGCAGGGTGAGGGCGAACGCCGCCAGGGCCGCCGTCGCCAGGTGACGCATCGGTCTCTCCTCCGTCGGGGTCCGGCCGGCCGCGCCCGGGGCGGGCGAGCGGCCGGCCGTGGGGACAGTGTACCCGGAACGGATAAGCTGCCGGTGAGGGGTCCCTAAGATCGAGTTTATCCCCGCCCCGGAGCCGACCCGATGCCCGCCGCCGTCGACGACACCTACGCGGAAGCGTTCCGCAGCATCTACGCCGCGGTCCTGGTGACCGCCCGGGACCGGTACTGGGTGGACCGGGCGGTCGCGGCGTGCACCGGGAACGCGAGCAGCTCGATCATGTGCGACTGCGAGGCCGGCCTCGACCGGTACCTCGACGCGTCCGAGACGCCGGACGGCCGGCCGGGGGCGGTCGTGGCGTTCCACGTCCCGCGGTTCCACAAGGATCGCGAGGCACGGCTGGAGCGGGCGCTGCTGGTGCGGGTGTGCCAGAACGTCCTGCCGTGCCCGACGGCGGCGGCGTTCAACGTGCTGCCGTCGGAGGAGAAGTGGTTCCCGCTCGGGCGGAAGGTGAGTTACTTCGGGGACGGGCACCAGTACGCGGCGGAGCGGCACGGGCGGCGGTGCTGGGTGGTGCCGATCCTGAGCGGGGAGTTCGTGGTGGAGCGGCGGTGTGGGTGGGCGGACGGGCTGATGGGCGGGAACCTGTGGTTCTTCGGGGCGACCGCGGACGCGGCCCTCGACGCGGCGATGAAGGCTGGCGAGGCGGCGGGGCGGGTGCCGGGGGTGATCCTGCCGTTCCCGGGCGGGGTGGCGGCGAGCGGGAGCAAGGCGGGGAGCAAGTACCCGTTCGCGATCGCCAGCACCTACGCGGAGTACTGCCCGACGCTCCGCGGCAAGGACGGGGTGGCATCGCGGCTGCCGGACGGGGTGGCGAGCGTGCAGGAGATCATCATCAACGGCCCGGACCTCGCGACGATCGCGGCGGCGACGCAGGCGGCGATCGCGGCGAGCCGGGACGTGCCGGGACTGCTGACGATCTCGGCCGGGAACTACGGCGGCCGGCTCGGGAAGAGTTTCGTGTACCTGCACCCGGAGAAGCAACCCCGGTGAGCGCGAACGTGCCCGGTCGGTGGCGGCGGCGGGCGGTCTTCGGGCCGGGGGTGGCCGCATCGCTCATGCCGGCGCTGCTGTTCGCCGCGGCGTGGGGGAACGCCGGCGGGGCCGGGTTCGGCCCGACCTTCCTCGCCGGCTGGGTCGAGTTCCTCGTCGGCCCGGTGAAGTACTGGGTGCCGGTGCTGCTCGGCCACCCGAGCCCGTACGCCCTCCACCCGATGACCGGCACCTCGACGTGGTTGTACGGCGCCTGCCTCGTGCTGGGCTTCGCCCACCCGCTGCGGCCGGGTCTGGCGACCGGGTGCGTCACCGCCGCGGCGTTCGCCGTCTGGTACGGGTGGGCGTTCCTCACCCTCAGCGCGTTCGAGTATTGAGTCGGATCCGTCCGAGCCGGAAGCGTGAGCGACGGGCTCAGGTAAGCCGTCGCTCACGCGTCCGGCTCGGACGGAGGGCGCCGGAGGACCGCCCGCGCTCGCACCGCCGCCCACAGCCCGACCGCCGGCCAGGCGACGTAATCGGTCCGCGGGACCGCCGCCGACACCCACGGGCCGCACGGCCACACCCCCACCGCCGTCACCAGCCCGCACCCGGCCAGCACCGCGAAGTCCGCCCGGTACGTCGGGTACTCGGCCAGCAGCCGGGCCAGCACCCAGAACCCCGGCACCACGAGCGGCACGAACCACCGCACCGACAGGCACCCGCCGCCCCAGTTGTCGGACAACAGGGCGTACACCGCCACCACCCCCGCCGCCCAGCACGCTAGCGCCGCCACCTCCACCCGCCCCGGCCCCGGCTTCGCCAGCACCCGCCACCCGAACCCGGCCGCCAGTAGCAGCGGCAGGTTCGTCACCAGGAACCCGTTCCGCCCGAAGAACAGCATCCGCAGGTACTCGGCGAGGCCGGCCGGGTCGTGCCGGAACAGCCCGGTCATGTTCGACCGGTCGAACGGGCTGCCCGGCCAGGCGAGGTACTCCGGCACCAGCCCGAGCGGCACCCACACCCCGCCGACCGCGTAGTTCACGGCGTGGTGCGCCGCGGCCCACGGGAATGCGGCGACGAGCAGCACGACCACCGGGAACGCCCGCCGCGTCCGGACCCCGACCGCCACCGCCGCCGCGACCACCAACAAGCCGCCGGTCACCGGATCGACGGCGTACGCGACCCCGGCCGCCGTCCCGGCCCCGACCGGCGCGACCCGGGCCAGGCACACGGCCGCCGCCGCGGCGGCTGCGGTCAACGGCAGCCCGGCGTTCACGTTCCGGGTGTACGCCGGCAGCACCGTCGCCAGCGCGAACCCGCCGAGCCACGCCAGCCGCCACCCGGCCGACAGCCCCGCCCGCCGGCCGAGCACCCACATGAACCCGACCGCCGCCGCGTATGCCGGCGCGCACGTCAGGATCGTGGCGACCCGGCAGAACACGTCCGGCCGGTCGCCGGGCTGCGGCAGTCCGAGCGGCATCAGCAGGCGGTACGCGGCGGCCACCAGCACCGCCGGCACCATTGGCTTGTCGGAGTAGAATCGGCCGCCGATCAGGACCTTGTCCTGGGTGCCGTGCAGCACCGTGTACGGCAGGTCCGGGTCGTCCGGGATCGGGACGCGGGCGGCCAGGTCGGGCGGCGGGCGGACGAACACCGAGTCGTCGATGGCGAGGGTGCCGCGGTCGATCAGCGACTCGGCGGTGGCGAGCCGGGACCCGTCGTTCAGCCCGCCCGGCTGCGGCCGCGCCCCGGCCGCCGCGAGGGCGAACGCCAGCCCGGCCAGCGCCCACGCCGCCCGCATCAGTCCCCCATGCTGTAGAACACCGCCGGGGCGGCGACCGCCGGGAGCCGGCCGATCTTCGCCAGGGCCGCCTTGAACCGGCCGGTCGGGGCGTAGTGGGTGACGATCACCAGCGGGACCGGCCCGCCGCCGTCCTCGGCCGCCTCGTGCTGGACCACGCTCGAGATGCTGATCCCCTCGTCGGCGAGGGCCCGGGACACGTCCGCCAGCACCCCCGGCCGGTCCGCGACCAACAGCCGCAGGTAGAACCGGCTCCGCACCCGCTCGGTCGGCTCGACCGCGAACCCGCTGTCGGCCCCGGACCACAGCCGGGCGGCGGCGAACGTCCGCTGGGCCCGGCCGACGGCCAGGTCGATCAGGTCGGCGACGACCGAGCTGGCGGTCGGCCCGCGGCCGGCCCCCGGCCCCTGGTACAGCGTCTCCCCGACCACGTCCCCGTGGACGAGCACCGCGTTGTACGCCCCGCGCACCTGGGCCAGGAGGTCGGTGTGCCTTAACAGGACGGGCGCGACGTGCAACGCCACCCGCCTCGTCGGAGGGGGAGAGGGGGAGAGGGGGAGAGGGGGAGATGAAGACAGGCCGGCTCGTTCTTTCTCCCCCTCTCCGTGTCTCCCCCTCTCCCCCTCATCGGGACCGGTCCACGCCTCCGCGAGCAGCTTGATCGTGTACCCGAGTTCGTCCGCGAACCGGATGTCCATCGGGTCGAGGGCGTCGATCCCCTGCCGCTCGACCTCGTGCGGCCCGGCCGCCACCCCGAACGCGATCTGGGCGAGCACCGCCAGCTTGTGGGCGGCGTCGCTCCCGTCCACGTCGAGGGTCGGGTCGGCCTCCGCGTACCCGAGCCGCTGCGCCTCGGCCAGGGCCGCCGCGTACGTCAACCCGCGCTCGTCCATCGCCGTCAGGATGAAGTTCGAGGTGCCGTTCAGGATCGCCTGGATCGCCGTCACCTGGTTCGCCGCCAGGCTCTCCCCGAGCGCCCGGATGATCGGCACCCCGCCGGCCACCGCCGCCTCGAAGCAGACCGCCCGCCCGGCCGCCCGGGCGGCCGCGAACACCTCCGCCCCGGCCGCCGCCAGGAGCGCCTTGTTCGCGGTGACGACGTGCTTCCCGGCGGCCAGGGCGTCGAGCACCACCGCCTTCGCCACGGTGGTGCCGCCGACCAGCTCGACGACGACCTGCACGTCCGGGTCGTGGGTCGCGGCGCGGGGGTCGGTCGAGAGGAGGTGGCGCGGGATGGCGGGGTCGCGCGGCTTGGCCGGGTCGCGGACCACGACCTTCCGCAGCGCCAGCGGGCGGCCGGCCCGGGCGGCGAGCCGGTCGCGGTGGCGCAACAGGATGTCGGCCACCCCGCCGCCGACCGTCCCGCACCCGACGAGTGCGATCCCCAGCGTGTCGCTCATGGTCGGGGTATTATCGGCGACACCGCGGGCGCGGCCACGGCGAGCCGGGAGCGTGAGCGACCGGAGGGGTTGACGCCCTCCCAGTCGCTCACGCTCCCGGCTCGCCGAACCCCGCCCCGCCGCCCCGCGTACCACCGTTACCCGCCCGCCCTTGCCGCCCCGCCGGACTCGCCTTATCCGTGTACCCGACCCCCCCGCCGCGGGCCGACCCATGATCGTCGTCGAACGCCTGACCAAGTACTACGGCGAGTACCCGGCCGTCCGGGACGTGTCGTTCCAGGTGGACAAGGGCCAGGTGGTCGGGTTCCTCGGCCCGAACGGGGCCGGCAAGTCGACCACCATGCGGATCCTCGCCGGGTTCCTCACCGCCACCTCCGGCCGGGCGACGATCGACGGCCGGGACGTGTTCTGGGACCCGATCGGGGCCCGCCGGCGGATCGGTTACATGCCGGAGAACTGCCCGGTCTACCCGGACATGCGGGTGGACGAGTACCTGTGGTTCCGCGGCGGGCTGAAGGGCCTCGGCCGCCGCGACCGGTACAGCCGGCGGGACTACGTCGTGGAGCGGTGCTGGCTGTCGGACGTGCGGCGGCAGCTGATCGGGACGCTGTCGAAGGGATACCGGCAGCGGGTCGGGCTGGCCGACGCCCTGCTCGCCGACCCGCCGGTGCTGATCCTCGACGAGCCGACCGCCGGCCTCGACCCGGCCCAGATCCGCGAGACCCGGAAGCTGATGCGCGAGCTGGGGAAGCAGCACACCATGCTCCTCTCGACGCACATCCTGAGCGAGGTCGAGGCGGCGTGCGACTCGGTCATCGTCGTCTACCAGGGGAAGGTGGTCGAGGACGGGTCGCTGTCGGCGGTCCGCCAGCGGCACAAGGGGAAGAGCCTGGAAGACATCTTCGTCGGGCTGACGAAGCAGGAGCGGGTGTAGCCGAGGCGCGGAGTCCTCAGGTCGAGTAGGGTGGGCCGAGCCGGCGCTTCGCCGGCGAGTCCCACCTCGTGTGGCGGTGGTGGGCCGAGCCGGCGAAGCGCCGGCTCGGCCCACCCTACCCGGCGACAACGCTGTGGCGAGCGGAGCGACCGAATGCGACCGACGCTGAGCCTGGTCCGCCGCGAGTTCGCCGCGTACTTCACCGGCCCGGCCGGGTACGTCGCCGCGTTCGGGTTCCTGGTCCTGACCGGCCTATTGTTCAACCTCGCCCTCGGGCTCCTCACCGAGAAGGGGCCGTCGGGGGTCGAGTACCCGATGCAGGTGATGCTCGGCGGGGCCGACACCCCGGCCCTGGCGCAGGTCGCCGGCGTCTTGTTCTGGGGGCTGTTCCCGGCCGTCACCGGGATGCTGACGATGCGGCTCCTCGCCGAGGAGCGCGGCACCGGCAGCATCGAGCTGTTGCTCACCGCCCCGATCCGCGACTGGCAGGTGGTGGCGGCGAAGTTCCTCGCCTGCTTCGGCTTCTACCTGGTCCTCTGGCTCCCCACCCTGGTGTACGTCCCGGTCCTCGCCGACCTGCACGCCGAGTGGCGGCTGGTGGTCACCCCGTTCGCGATCACGGCCGCCGCCGGCGTCGTGCTGCTGGTGCTCGGGCTGCACGCCGTCGTCCTCGGGGCGCCGGGGTGGCTGGCCTTCCTCCTGTTGCTGCTCGGGGGGGCGGCGGCCGGGGTCGGCGGGTACCTGCACGCGACGAAGGACGCCGAGCACTTCCTGACGCTCACCGCCGGGATCGACCCGGCCCCGGTCTGGACATCGTACCTCGGGGTGGTGCTCGCCGGGGCGATGTTCCTGTCACTGGGACTGTTCGTGTCGAGCCTGGTGAAGAGCCAGCTCGTGGCGTGGATGGCGGCGCTCCTGCTCGGGCTGGTGTTCGTCCTCCCGGCGCTCCTGCGGTTCGTCTTCGACCCCGGCACGGTCGGGTACGACGCGGTCTACTTCGTGAGCGTCCCCGAACACTTCCGGCGGACGTTCACCCGCGGCCAGCTCGACACCCGCCCGCTCGTCCTGTACGTCTCGGTGACCCTGTTTTTCCTGTTCCTGACGGTCCGCAGCCTCGAAGCCCGGCGGCGCTGAATGTAGGGTGGGCCGAGGCCGGGCTTCGCCGGCCGAGTCCCACCACCCCTGAGCTCTGGTGGGACTCGCCGGCGAAGCGCCGGCTCGGCCTACCCTACTACCAGACAACTGCCATGCCCCCGACCGACACCCGCCACCGCACCACCTGGGGCACCCGGTTCCGGTTCCTGGTCCGGGCCGCCGGCCTCGCCGGCGTCTTCGCCGCCGCGGTCGGGGCGGCCCTGTACGCGGCCGCGTTCCCGCCGTTCGGGGCGTGGGACCTGCCGACGCTGCGCGCCGCCGCCGACGGCGGCCACGGGTCGTTCGCCCGGGCCGCCGCCCTGACCCTCGGCGGCGGGGCGGTGGCGGCCGTGCTGGCCCTGGCTGTCGAACTCCTCGGCGGGCTCTTCCTGCTCACCGGCCGGCGGACCGCGACGAACACCTTCACCGCCGTCGGGGTGGCCGCGGCGGTCGCGCTCTTGGTGTTCGTCAACGCCTACTCGTTCACCCACCACGCCCGGTACGACCTGACCCGCGACCGGAAACTCACCCTCCCCGCCGACCTGGCCGACCGGCTCCGGGCGCTCCGGCCGGACAGCCCGACGACCATCGTCGTCCTCCAGAGCCACAACCTGTTCGGCACCCTCCAAAAGAAGCGGGACTCGTTCACGAAGGCGGCCGAGGACAAGGTGACGGAGAAGGTGAAGGACCTGGTCGACCTGTTCCGGGAGCTGGGGCCGCGGTTCCGGGTGGAGGTGCTGGACACCGAGGCGTACGGGAACAAGCGGCGGCTCGCCGCCCTGACCGCCGGAGCCCCGGAGTTGAAGGCGGCGATCGACGCCGCCCCGGAGGACAGCATCTTCTTCCACGCCAACGGGCGGGTCCAGCGGCTCTCGTTCAACGAGTTCCTCCAGCTCGACCGGACGGCGAGCGAGCCGACGGAGGACGGGGAGCGGGACAACCTGGTGCTGCTGCCGCAGGGCGTCGAGAGGTTCGCCCGCCGGGTGCTGGCCGTCCAGGAGCGGCGGCCGAAGGTGGCGGTGTGCGTCGTCCACGAGCTGCTCACCACCGCTTACCCCGAGGGCCGCGGCAAGACGTACACGACGGCCGGGCTGAAGGACGCCCTCACCGCCCACGGGTTCGACGTGGTCGACATCGTGCTGAAGCGGAACTGGGGCGCCGCCCGGTCGCTCGACGACCTGAAGCCGGCCGCCGACACCCGGGCCGAGAGCGCCCTCGACCGGCTCGACGGGGAGCTGGCCGCCGCCGCGATCAAGAGTAGCCGGGCCCGCCGCCAACAGAAGGCCCTCGAGGACCGGAAGGCGGCGTTCGACAAGGTGAAGGACCAGCCGTGGGAGAAGCGGCGGGCGGTGTACGAGACGTATTACCGCGGCCCGGTCACCGAGGCGGACGAGGCCGACATCCTCGACAACCTGGCCCGGGGGACGCGGCAGGCCGAGCAGATGGCGAAGGAGGCGGCGGACGAGCGGAAGACCGCCGCCGCGAAGCTGGAGGAGGCCCTGCGGGACGAGCGGTCGACCGAGGACCGCCGGGTCGCCGACGCCCGGGCCAAGTTCGCCCAGAAGCTGGCCGACGTCGACCTCGTGATCGTCCCCCGGCTGACCGTCGAGGACGCGACCGAGGGCGAGGGGCCGGTGGTCGAGGCGGCGATCCACGGGTTGCGGCGGGAGCAGGCCGAGGTGTTGCGGGACTACATGGCGTCCGGGAAGCCGGTGCTGGCGTGCCTCGGCCCGGTGTCCGGGCCGGACGGGCCGGCGAACGACGGGCCGGACGAGTTCGAGCGGCTCCTGACCGAGCGCGGGGTAGAGCTCGGGCGGGAGACGATCCTGTTCGACGGGGAGGCCCGGGCGATCGCCGCCCGGCTCGGCGGGGACCAGTTCGGCGGCGGGGTGCCGACCGACATCCCGCCGCTGGCCCTCGGGTCGGCGGCCGGGCCGAACCCGGTGGCGGACGCGGCCAGGCTGACCGGCCGGGGCGTAGAGCGGGCGCTGGTGCTCCGGCCGCGGGCGATGCGGCCGGTGTACGTCCACGAGGCGTGGAAGGGCCGGACCCCGTTCGCCGCCGAGTTCGCGTTCACCGCCGCCGAGGCGTGGAACGAGGAGCAGCCGTTCCTCCAGACGGACCTCCGGCCGACGACCGGGGGGCGGGTGGTGCGGGCGGTCACCTACGTCCCGCAGTTCGAGGACACGGAGAAGCAGAACCCGAAGGACCCGCGGGTCGGGACGAACCGGGCGGAGCGGCGGGGGCCGTTCCCGGTCGGGGTGGCGGTCGAGGCGGCGCCGCCGGCCCACTGGGCGGACCAGGCCGACCTCGCCCCGGCCCGGGCGGCGGCGCTGGCGGTCGCCGACCCGGGGTTCAGCGGGCTGGTCGCGGCGGCGGTGGTCGGGTCCGAGGCCGACCAGCCGAAGGGGAAGGGGAACCGGCTGCTGGTGGCCGACGGGTTGCCGCGGGTCGCCGCCCTGTTCGCCGCCGGCCCCGGGCTCGGGCAGGTGGTCGCGGCGGTCGGGGTGAACGACGAGGCGAACCGGCCGGCGGGGAAGGCGGGCCGGCTGGTGGTGCTCGGGAGCGGCAACCTGTTCGGCGGGCCGCGACTGGACCCGGCGCAGGAGAAGTTGTTGCTGCACACCGCCAACTGGCTGACCGGGCGGGACGACCGGCTGCCGCGGGCCGACCTGCCGGCGTGGCAGTTCCCGCGGGTCGGGATGAGCGAGCAGGACTTCTACCTGTGGCGGTACGGGACGGCCGCGGTGCTGCCGCTCGGGGTGGTGTTCCTCGGGCTGGTGGCGACGATGGTGCGGCGGCTGCGGTGAGGGCTCAGGTTGGCGACGCTTCGCAGAAGCGTCGCTAAACGTGGGGTGACGCATCATGAGTTGGAAGTCGACGTTCGCCCTCGTCCTGCTCGCCGCGGCCGCCGGGGCGTGGTACTTCATGGGCGACGCCTGGGGGCCGCAGGTCGGGATCACCCCGGCACGCCCCGAGCCGCCCCGGTCCGCGGCGGCCGCCGCCCTCGACGCCGTCACCCCCAAGACCATCACCCGCGTCGAGGTGACGCCCCCGGCCGGCGAGGGCCTGGTCGTCGAGCGGGCCGGCCCCGACGCGTGGGCGATGCCCGGGAACTGGTTCCCGCGGCAGGCCGAGGTGCGGGAGTTGGTCGACGCCCTCGGGTCACTCCGCACCCGGTTCCACCCCGTCCCGCTCGGCGACGCCCCCGACCTCGCCGCGTTCGGCCTCGCCCCCGCCCAGAAGCCGGTCGCGGTCACGGTCGCCGCCGGCGGGGACCCGCTCACCCTCCTGTTCGGGGAGCCGGATCCCGGGCCCGGCGAGACCGGGTTCACCCGCCCGGCGTACGTCCGGGTGAACGGCGGGCCGGAGGTGCTGCGGCTCGGCCCGGACGTGATGCCGGTCGTCCGCCGCCCGGCCGACGCCTACCGCCGCCGGCAGCTGTTCCCGGACGTGGAGCGGGTCCGGTTCGCCGGCGGGGGCGACGCCGCCGGCCCGGTCGCCGTCCCCGGTACGGGGACGGAGGCGGTGACCGTCCGCCGGTCGTTCCCGCCGGTCCTCGGGTTCGACGTGTCCGCCCGGGCCGGGTTCACCCTCTCCCGCGTCGGCCCGGTCCCCGAGGCCGGCGTCCTGACCCGCGGCGGCGAGCCGGTCGTCCGCCCGGACCGCCTCGCCGACGCGTGGCGGCTGTCCGCCCCGAACGACGACAACCCCGACCCGGCCCGCCTCCGGGCCGTCCTGGCCGCCGTCCCGGACCTGTGGGTCGAGGAGTTCGTCCACCCGGCCCCGGCCGAGGACAAGCTCGGGTTCGCGGCCGACGGCCGGTCGGTGACGGTGAAGCGGGCCGGGGCCGCGCCGGTGACCGTCCGGTTCGGGGCGGTCGCCAAGGCCGGCGAGCGCGAGGAAACGATCTCGGTCCCCGGCGGCCCGCCCGGGTCCCCGCCCCGCACCATCACCCAGAAGGTGCCGGCCGAGTTCCGGTACGCCCGGGTGGACGGGAACCCGCAGGTGTTCACCGTCCCGGCCGACAAGGTCGACGCCCTGTTCGTCCCGCCCGCCGACCTGGCCGACCGGCGCGTCGCCCGGTTCGACGCGGACGAGGTGGCGAAGGTGGTGGTCGCCGTCCCCGGCCGGCCGCCGGTCACCCTCACCCGCGCCCACAAGGCCGACCCGGACGCGAAGGCCGACGAGGACCGGAGCGACCGGTGGGAGATCGCGGCCGAACCGAACCCGCTCCCGGCGGACGAGGCGCGGGTCCGCGACCTGCTGTCGCGGCTGGCCGGGCTGTCGGCCGACGACCCGGACCGGCGGACGTACCCGCCGAAGAAGGCGGCGGCCCTCGGGACGACCGTCACCGTGACCGCCCGCGAGATCCGCGCCAAGGGCGAGCCGGACGCCCCGGCCCGGGTGTACGAGCTGAACCTCGGCCCGCCCGACCGGGTGAAGCGGGTGTTCCCGGTCTGGCTCGCCGGGCGGGAGCGGGTCACCCTGACGAACGACCGCCTCGGGCCCGACCCGTTCGACTCCTGGGTCGGCGCCCTCCTGTTCCCGGAGACGGTGTCCGCCTTGATCGAGCGGCCGGGCCTGGCGTACCGCGGGCGGAAGCTGATCGAGACCGGCGGGGCGGCGGTCGCGTCCGTCGCGGTGGCCGGCGGGTTCACGCTGAAGAACGACGGCGGGTGGAAGCTGACCGCCCCGGTCGCGTCCGCGGCCGACCCGGACAAGGCCGGCCAGCTCGCCGCCGGCCTGGCCAACCTCCAGGCGACCGAGTACCTGACCGACGCCCCGACCGCGGCCGAGCTGAAGGCGTTCGGCCTCGACGCCCCGAAGCAGACCGCCACCGTCGCGCTGGCCAACGGCCGGACGTACACCCTGGAGGTCGGGGCGCCGCGGCCGGGGAAGCCGGAGGTGTTCGCCCGGCTCGACCGCGGGGCGGTGTTCGGGCTGCCGGCGTCGGCCGCCGAGCCGCTCGCCGCCGGGGCCGTGGGGCTGCTGCCGCTGAAGGTCTGGGCGACCACCCCGGAGAAGGTGACGGCCCTCCAGATCACCCGCTTCGGCGACGCGGCGAAGGACGGGTTCACCCTGACGCGGGACGGGACCGACTGGAAGCTGACCGGCCCGTTCACCGCCCCGGTCCCGTTCCTGTCCGCCCAGCCGACGGTCACCGCCCTCGGCAACCTGACCGCCGTCCGGTACCAGGCCATGTCATCCGCCGACCCGGCCGAGTTCGGGTTCGACAAGCCGCAGGCGGAGGTGAAGATCACGTTCACCGAGGGGGCCGCCGAGGCGGCGGTCACGAAGACGGTGACGGTCGGCGGGACGACCCCGGACGGGCAGTCGCGGTACGCCCGGGTCGCCCCGGACGCCGCGGTGTTCGTCGTCCCCGCCGGGTTCGTGGCGGCCGCCCAGCCAGCCCCGCTCGACCTCCCGGACCGGCAGCTGCTGTTCGTCGACCCGGCCCGGGTGGAGGCGGTGCGGGTCGCCGGGGCGAAGCCGGAGGACGCGTTCACCCTGACGAAGGCCGGCGGGAAGTGGGCCGCCGAGGGGGCGACGTTCGCGGTCGACGCGGAGCGGATCGCCGGGCTCGCCGCAGCCGCCGCCCGGCCGCGGGTGCTCCGCCTCGCCGCCTACGGGGACGCGGTCAAGTGGGCCGACTTCGGCCTCGACAAGCCGGCCACCACGGTCACCGTCACGACCGGCGGGGACAAGCCGGAGACGCACACGGTGGCGCTCGGGAACACCGACCCGACCGGGGCGGTGTTCGCCCGCATCGACGGCAAGCCGGCCGTCGCCGTCCTCCCGGCGGCCGCCGCCGAGGCGCTGGCCCGGCCGCGGTTCGAGTACGCCGACCGCACCCTGCTGACGTTCGACCCGGCCGCCGTCGCCGGGTTCGCCCGCACGGCCGGCAAGGACGAACTCGAACTCGCGCCGTCGGCGAGCGGGGTCGGGTGGGACGTGGTGAAGCCGGCGAAGCAGAAGGCGGACGCCGAGTTCGTCGACGAGCTGGCGGCCGCGCTCGGGCGGCTGCGGGCGGACCGGGTCGCCGCGTACGGGAAGACGGCCGAGGTGTTCAAGGAGCACGGGCTCGACCCGCCGGCGGCGGCGGTCACCGTCACGGTCGGTGAGAGGGCGGAGGCGAAGGTGCTGCGGGTCGGCAAGCCGGTGGACGCGGCAAAACCCGACGGGGACCGGTACGCGGCGGTCGAGACGGCTGCCCCGGAGGCGATCGTCGGGGTGCTGCCGGCCGGCCTGGCGAACAAGCTGCTGGCCCCGGCGGTCGCGTTCCGGGACCGCACCCTGGCGAAGTTCGTGGACGCGGACCGGGCGGTGCTCGAACGGGCCGACCGGAAGGTGACGTTCGCCAAGCTCGGGGCGGCGTGGCGGGTGACCGAGCCGGCCGCCGCGGCCGCCGAGTCGGCGGAGTTGGAGGCGCTGGTCGCCGACCTCGGCCGGCTCCGGGCCGACACCTGGGTGGCCGAGAAGCCGAAGGACCTGAAGCCGTTCGGGCTGGACGCGCCGGAGGCGAAGTGGACGCTGTCCGACGGGGACAAGACGGTGCTGGTGCTGCTGGTCGGGAAGAGGGCGGCGGACGGGAAGGTTCACGCGACGACCGAGAAGGGCGACCTCGTCGGGCTGCTGGACGCGGGCACGTCCGGGCGGGTGCTGGCCGAGTACCGGCAGCGGAAGGTGTGGGAGCTGGACGGGTCGCAGGTCGACCAGGTCGAGGTGGCGGCCGGCGGGGGGAAGTTCGCCCTGCGGAAGGTCGGGGCGGAGTGGACGGACCCGGCGAAGCCGGGCGACGCGATCGACCCGGCGGCGGCGGGCGAACTGGTCGGCACGCTGGGGGCGCTGCGGGCGGAGCGGTACGCGGCGGACGCCGGGGCCGACCCGAAGCTGTTCGGCCTCGACAAGCCGGAGGCGACGGTGGCGGCGGCGACGCGGACGGGCCAGCGGGTGGCGGTGGAGGTGGGCGGGGTGGTCGGGGGGACGGACGGGAAGCAGCGGTACGCCCGGGTGGCCGACCCGGGTCGGGGTGACGTATTCGTGCTAAGTGCGGCCGACACCGCCCGGCTGACGCGCGACCGGGCCGCCTACGCGGCGAAGAAGTAGAGCGGCGTTTCGGCGGCGAGACCGAGGTCGCGTATCGGACTTCCGTCGTCGCCCGCCAGGGGTTCCGGCCCGGCCCTGGCGGGCCGGAACCCCTGGCTACCGTCGGACGCCGCTCCGCGGCTGAAGACCGGGTGTAGCCCCGGAGAGGCGGCCGACGGTAGCCAGGGGTGGAGCGACCGAAGGGAGCGCAACCCCTGGCGGGCGTACCGAGACAACCCCCGGCGGGCGCCGGCGTCACCCTACCGTGCGTCACTCGTACTGCAGGGCGTCGGGGATCCGGGTCTGGATCGCCCGCCACGCCGGCAGCAGCCCGGCGACCGCCGCCACCAGCACCGACGCGGCCGCGATCCCCAGCGCCTCCTTCCACGGCACCAGCACGTCGAACGCAAACCCCGACTCCTCCACCAGCACCACCCGCAGCACGTACCACTCCATCGGCAGCCCGATCAGGATGCCGAGCACCGTCCCGAACACCCCCAGCAGCAGCGCCTCCGCCAGCACGCTCCGCACCACCTGGCCCGGCGTCGCCCCGACCGCCAGCAAGAGCCCCAGCTCCCGCTTCCGCTGCATCACCGAGATCAACAAGGCCGTCACCACCCCGAGCGCCGCCACCACCCCGACCACGATCTGCTGCAGGTACGCCAGCAGGTAGATCCGGTTGATCAGCTCCGACAGGAACCGCCGCAGGGCGTCCCGGTCGGTCGCGAACAGCCCCTTGTCGGCGACGAACGCCTCCAGCTGCGGGTCGCGGGCCGGGGTGCCGCCGAGACTCGACGCCAGGAACACGTGGCACATGTCGACCAGGTCGTCGCCGAACAGCTCGGCGTACCGCCGGCGGTCCATGAAGATCGTCCCGCGGCTCCACGAGTAGTCGACCACCGTGCCGACCACGCGCAGCGCCACCCGGCCACTCGGCCCCGGCAGGCTGATCGTGTCGCCGACCCCGACCCCGTGCCGGCGGGCGAAGTTCTCGCTCACCAGCACGTCGTCGGTCCCGGGCAGGTCGAGGAACTTCTCCACGTCCGGCAGCCCGGCCGGCACCCGGTCCCGGGTCGCCCGGGCGTACTCCACCGCGTCCATCGCGATCAGGCACACGATCGTGCCGTTGTACTCCGGCCGCGAGTACCGCAGCGTCATCACCCGGTCCACCCCCGGCCGGGCCCGCAGCTCCTTGGCGACGGACGACGCCATCGGCGAGTTCGACGAGCTGGCGGTGGTGATGGTCCCGCTGAACACGAAGTGGTCGGCCTGCACCACCTGGGTGATCCACGCGACGACCGGCTCCTCGTTGCTCCGCCCGACCCCGGCCGTCTGGAACATCAGCGCCACCCCGGCCCCGAGCGCCCCGATCACCACCCCGGTCCGGGCCGGGGCCCGGGTCAGGTTGTCGAACGCCAGCCGGACCGAGATCGGGCACGCCGCCCGGACCAGCGGGTGGAGCACCGACACCAGCAGCCCGACCAGGATCGGGGCGGCCAGGAGCAGCCCGACGAGGGTGGTCATCATCCCGCCGATCGCCCCGACCCGCGGCGGCAACTCGCCCCGCAGCGCGATCATCGCCAGGCCCCCGCCGGCCAGCAGGACGCACACCGCCTTGTGCGCCCGCCGCCACACCCGCCCGGCCCGACCGGACCCGCGGCGGGCCGCCCGCGCCGGGTCGTCCGCCGCCGCCTGGATGGCGGGGATGAGCGCCGCGAGGACGGCGGTCAGCACCCCGGCCAGCGCCGCGGCCGCGGCCGTCTCCCACGTCAGCCGGGTCGGGCTCACGTCCGGGTTCAGGAACATCGACTCCAGTTCCGCCCGGAACTGCGACAGGGTGATCTCCGCCAGCGCCACGCCGAGCGGGATGCCGAGCACCGCCCCGACCACCCCGAGGGCCGCCGCCATCAGCGCGAACAGCGCCACCACCTGCCCGCGGGTCGCCCCGACCGCCCGCAAGACGCCGATGTCCGGCCGCCGCTCGGTGACGGTCACCGACATCGCGTTGTACACCAGGAACAGGCCGACGATCATCGCCCCGGCGGCGCACACCAGGAACCCGATCTGCAGCCCGGACACGACCTCCTGCGTGCTCCGCCGCTGGGCCTCGGGCGTCCGGACCGCCGCCCGGGTGCCGACCACCCGCCCGGCCGCCACCTCGGCCGCGTCCCGGTCCGCCCCGGGTTCGAGGTACAGGTCGATCCGGCTCACCCGCTCCGGGTGCCAGTGCTCGGCCAGCGCCGGCCCGAGTTTGCCGAGCGCGAACGGCAGCGGCGGCACCGGGCGGACCACCCGGGCGGCCTGGCCGACGCCCATCCCGACGAAGTTCTTGCCGAGCGAGGCGAGCGGGGACCCGCGGTCGAAGTCGACGACCCCGACCGGGAGGCACGGGTAGTCGGTGGTGGCGTGGCGGACGACGAACGGGCGGTCGGCCCCGCCGGCGGCCCACGCCTCGTACAGCGGGCGGGACACCACCACCAGCCGGTCCGGCACCTTCGCCCACGCCGCCGCCCCGCGCCCGACCCCGCCGGTGAGGAACTCCCAGACCACCCCGCCGACTTGCTGCCGGGGCGGGTCCGGGAGCCTGGTCAGCCGCACCCCGAGCGGGTTCTCGGCGGCCAGCAAGCGGGCGTCCACCTCCGCCCCGATCAGGACGGCGACTCGGCCGTCCAGCTGCGGTAACGTCACCCGGTCGTAGACGATCGGCTGGACGGACTTCACCCCGGGGATGCGGGCGTCCCGGAGGTCGTCGGCGACCGCCCGGAGGACCCCGGCCTCGCCGTTGGTGACGTGCAGCTCGGCGGCCGCCGCCGGGGTGGTGGTGTCCTGGGCGGCGACCTCGATGCACCGGTTCAGGATGCGGGCCGAGACGAGGGTGGCGACCCCGAGCGCGATGCTGGCGACGATCAGCGCCGCCCGGTCCCACCGGCGGAACAGGTAGCGGAAGCTCAACAGGCGGTACACCGACATTCGGGCCTCCGACCGGGGGCGAGGACGCGTCTCCGACGCGTCGCGGACCGGCATCGGGTCACCTGCGGACCGCCTCGTCCGCCTCCACCAGGCCGTCGCGGATCTTCACCAGCCGGGTGCCGTAGGTCGCCCCGGCCGGGTCGTGCGTCACCATCACGACGGCCCGCTTCCCCGGCTCCGGCAGCTTCGACAGCAGGGTCAGGATGTCGCGGCTGTTGGCGGTGTCGAGGTTCCCGGTCGGCTCGTCGCACAGGACCGCGTCCGGGTCGGCGACCAGGGCCCGGGCGACCGCCACCCGCTGCATCTCGCCGCCGGACAGCTCGTCCGGGAAGTGCTCCGCCCGGTGGGCCAGGCCGACCTTGTCGAGGCACTCGGCGGCCCGGGCCAGCGCCGCCCGCCGGCCGCCGCGGCCGAGCAGCAGCGGCAGGGCGACGTTCTCGGCCGCAGTCAGGGTGGGGAGGAGGTTGAACGCCTGGAAGACGAACCCGATGCGGTCGCGACGGAGGATCGACCGCTGGCGGTCGGACATGGCCTGGAGGTCCTGGCCCTGGAACACCGCCCGGCCGGAGGACGGGGTGTCGAGGGCGCCCATCAGGTGCATCAGGGTCGACTTCCCCGACCCGGACGGCCCCATGATGGTGACGAACTCGCCGGTGTTGACCCGGAGGGACACCCCGCGGACGGCGCTGACGGTCCGCCGGCCCTGGGTGTAGGTTTTCGTGGCGTCGAAGAGTTCGAGCATGCGGCCGACCCCCCACAAACCCCGTTTAGCCGCGACGCGGAGTCCTCGGAGCGCGAGCCGGGCGCCGCGCTCCGAGGACTCCGCGTCGCGGCGAAACGACACGGAACATACCCGCCGCTCACCCATGCAGTTTCCGGTACTTGATCCGGTGGGGGAGGTCGGCGGCCGGGCCGAGCCGCTCCCGCTTCTGGTCCTCGTACACCTGGAAGTTCCCCTCGCACCAGACCACCTTGCTGTCCCCCTCGAACGCCAGGATGTGGGTCGCGATCCGGTCCAGGAACCACCGGTCGTGCGAGATCACCACCGCGCACCCGCCGAAGTTCGTCAGCGCCTCCTCCAGCGCCCGCAGGGTGTCCACGTCCAGGTCGTTCGTCGGCTCGTCCAGCAGGAGCAGGTTCCCGCCGCTCCGCAGCAGCTTCGCCAGGTGGATCCGGTTCCGCTCCCCGCCGGACGACATGCCGACCAGCTTCTGCTGGTCCGGCCCCTTGAAGTTGAACCGGGCGCAGTACCCCCGGCTCGACACCCGGTTCTTGCCGAGCATGATGTAGTCGGTCCCGCCGGTGATCTCCTCGAAGATCGTGTTCTTGTCGTTCAGCGCGTCCCGGTTCTGGTCGACGTGGGCGACCTTCACCGTCGACCCGACCGTCAGCTTCCCGCCGTCCGGCGCCTCCGTCCCGGCGATCATCTTGAACAGCGTCGTCTTCCCGGCCCCGTTCGGCCCGATGATGCCGACGATCCCGCCCTTCGGCAGGTCGAACGTCAGGTCGTCGTACAGGAGGATGTCGCCGTACCCCTTCTTCACCCCCTCGGCTCGGACCACCAGGTCCCCGAGCGGCGGGCCGGACGGGATCTGGATGAGCAACTCCTTGTCGTCGTCCTCGATCACCTGCTCCTGCAACTTCTCGATCGCGGCGAGCCGGGCCTTGCTCTTGGCCATCCGGGCCCGGGGCGAGCTCTTCGCCCACTCCAGCTCGCGCTCCAGCTGCTTCTGCCGGGCGCTCTCCTGCTTCTCCTCGACCGCCATCCGCCGCCGCTTCTGGTCCATCCACCCGGAGTAGTTCCCCTGGTACGGGTAGCCGCGGCCGGCGTGCAACTCCAGGATCCACTTGGCGACGTTGTCCAGGAAGTACCGGTCGTGGGTGACGGCGACGACCGCCCCGGGGTAGTCGGCGAGGTGGTGCTCGAGCCACTCGACGCTCTCCGCGTCGAGGTGGTTGGTCGGCTCGTCGAGGATGAGCAGGTCGGTCCGCTGGAGGAGGGTCTTGCACAGGGCGACCCGCCGCCGCTCCCCGCCGGACAGCTGCTCGACCGGGGCGTCCGGGGGCGGCAGCCGCATCGCGTCCATCGCCATCTCGAGGGTGCGGTCCAGCTCGTAGGCGTTGGTGGCGTCGATCTGGGTCTGGACCCGCTCCATCTCGTTCGACAGCTTCTCGAACTGCTTCTCGTCGGCCGTCCCCATCTCCTCGCCGATCTCCTCCTGCCGGCGGAGCAGGGCGCGGATGTGGGCGACCGCCTCCTCGACGTTCTCGATGACCGTCTTGCCGGGGGTCAGCCGCGGCTCCTGCGGGACGTACCCGACGGTCGCCCCGGGGTGCGGCCACGCCTCGCCCATGAAGTCCTTATCCACCCCGGCCATGATCTTCAGGAGGGTCGACTTCCCGGACCCGTTCACGCCGATCACCCCGATCTTCGCCCCGGGGTAGAAGTTCAGGTTGATGTCCTTCAGGATCTCCCGCCTGCCGTAGTGCTTGGTCAGGTTGCGGATGTTGAAGACGTAGTGGTCGCTCATGCATTCCTCGGGGTGGCGCGGGCCGGCCGCGTGGGGATTTTACGGGAGCCGGGCGGAATGCGGAACGCGACTTGGCCGAGCGGCCGCGCCGGACCCGGCGCTACCGGGTGGGCCGGGACCGAGTTCCTGGGGACGACGGCGGTGATGAACCCGTGGGGTGGGCCGGACCCGGGTGGCTTCGCCCCGGTCCGGCCCGCCCTACACGAGATAGCCCTTCGCCAGTTCGCCGAACGCCCGCACCTGGCCGGCCGCCCACCCGCCGTCGCGCCCGAGTTCCCGCGCCAGCAGCTGCGCGACCCGCGGGGCCATTTCCACCGCCGCCCGGGCGTTCAGCACCAGCGCCCGCGTCCGCCGCGACAGTACGTCTTCAGCCGTCCGGGCCATCTCCGCCCGCGCCGCCCGCACCACCTCCGCCGCCGTGTACGGTAGCGCCGGGTGTAACCGTTCCGCCAGCGCCGGGTCGGCGTCGGCCAGCCGCCGGACCTCCGGCGCGACAGACCCGTGGATCGGCAGGTCCCGCGTCCGGCACGGCCGGCGCGGGAGGCCGGCCAACTCGGCGGCCCGGTCGACGCCGTCCTCGGCCATGTTCCGGTACGTCGTCCACTTCCCGCCGGTGATCGTCACCAGGCCCGGAGCATCCACGCGGATGGTGTGGTCGCGGGACAGCGCGGCGGTGTTCGCGCCGCCCGCCCTCACCAGCGGCCGGACCCCGGCGAACGCGCTCAGCACGTCCGCCCGGCGCGGCGGCTCCGCCAGATACCGCCCGGCCGTTTCCAGGATGAAGTCGACCTCCGCGGCGGTCGGCCGCGGCTCGGCCGGGGCCGCCGGGATCGGCTCGTCGGTCGTCCCGACCAGGGTGTGCCCGTGCCACGGGATCGCGAACAGGACGCGGCCGTCCGGCGTCTTCGGCACCAGCAGCGCGGTGTCGCCGGGGAGGAACCGGCGGTCGAGGACGACGTGGCTCCCCTGGCTCGCGGCGACGAGCGGGGTCGCGGCCGGGTCGGCCATCCGCCGGACGGCGTCGCAGAACGGGCCGGCGGCGTTCACCACCACCCGCGCCGCGGCACGGAACTCCGCCCCGGACTCGCCGTCGCGGACGATGACGCCGTCGACCGCCCCGCCCGGGCCGCGGGTCAGCCCGACCGCCGGGGCGTAGTTCAGCACCACCGCCCCGAGGTCCGCCGCCGTCTTCACCAAGTCGATCAGCAGCCGGGCGTCGTCGAACTGGCCGTCGTGGTAGACGACCCCGCCGCGCAGCCCGGCGGTGCGGACGGTCGGCACCCGCCGCACCACCTCGGCCGTCGACACCCCGACCGACCGGCCGAACCCGGACCGCCCGGCCAGCAGGTCGTACGCCTTCAGCCCGACGCCGTAGACGAGCTTGTCCCAGCGGGAGTAGCACGGGAGGACGAACGCGAGGTCGCGGACGAGGTGCGGGGCGTTCCGCCGGAGCCGGCCGCGCTCGCGGAGGGCTTCGAGCACCAGCCCGACCCGGCCCTGTCGCAGGTATCGGACGCCGCCGTGGACGAGCTTGGTGCTGCGGCTCGACGTGCCGGCCCCGAAGTCGCCGCGGTCGACCAGGAGGACCGCGTACCCGCGGGATGCGGCGTCGACCGCGACCCCGGCCCCGGTCGCCCCGCCGCCGACCACCACGAGGTCCCACGGCTCCTTCCGGTCGGCCGCCCGGGCGAGCATGTCGGCGCGGTTCATCCGATCACGATAGCAGGCACCTGGGACATGTCCCACCGCCCGCGCGGCTTCCCGGGCCACCCGCGACCTGTTGCACCCCGCACCCGCGCCCGGTACTCTCTTGACATCCGTCAACGGGCGACGCCGGGGGCTTTCTCCATGTCTTACGAGTCGGACGACGACCGCCCGCGCCGCCGGCGGCCGCGCCGGAAGTCGCGCCGCCGGCGCGGTCCGGGCGCCGGGGTGTGGGTCTCGCTCGCGGTCGTCGGGGTGCTGCTCGTGGCCGCGGTCGTCGTCGCGGTGGTCCTGTCCCGCAGGGGCGAGACGGCCGGCACCGGCCCCGCCGCCGGGGCCGCCTTCCCCGCCGGCCCCGGCGGGGCGACCGCCCCCGCGGCCCGGGAGATCACGGCGGAGGAGTTCCAGGCGATCAAGAAGGAGGACACCCTCGCGTCCCTCGAGTCACGGTTCGGGCCGGCGCGGCGGCTCGGGCCCGCGGAGCTGGACGGGATGTACCTGAACATGGTCAACAACGGCCACGACGCCCGGCTGAAGATCAGCTTCGGCACCCGGCTGCGGAAGACCTACAACCTCGCGAACCCCGAGTGCTACCTCTGGAGCGCGGGCCACACCAAGGTGTACCTCATCCCCGCGGAGGGGCACCCCGCCGCGACCTGGCACCTCAAGTGGTACCACCACAGCGGCACCAACTCGACCATCGAACACAACCTCCTCAACGACGGGAAGCCCCCGCCCCTCGGGAAGTGACCCGCCGCACCGGGCCGTCAGCCGCCCTGCTCCCAGCCCTTCGCCCGGCCGACCGCCCGGTCCCACCCGGCCTTCAGCCCGCGGACCTGCGCCGCCCCCGGCCCCGGCTCGAACCGCCGCTCCACCACCCGCTGGGCGGCGATCTCGGCCGGCGACTTCCAGAACCCGACCGCCAGGCCGGCGAGGTACGCCGCCCCCACCGCCGTCGTCTCGGTCACCGCCGGCCGCACCACCGGCACCCCGAGCAGGTCGGCCTGGAACTGCATCAGCAGGTCGCTCCGGCTCGCCCCGCCGTCGACCCGCAGTTCGGCCACCGGCTGCCCGGCGTCGGCCCGCATCGCGTCGAGCAGGTCGGCCGACTGGAACGCGATCGACTCCAGCGCCGCCCGGGCGAGGTGGCCGGCGGTCGTCCCCCGGGTCAGCCCGACGATGGTGCCGCGGGCGTACGGGTCCCAGTGCGGCGCCCCGAGCCCGGTGAACGCCGGCACCAGGTACACCCCGCCGTTGTCCGGGACCGTCGCGGCCAGGGCGTTCACCTCCTCGGACGACCGGATCAGGCCGAGCCCGTCGCGCAGCCACTGCACCACCGCCCCGGCGACGAACACGCTCCCCTCCAGGGCGTAGTCGGTCTTCCCGCCGATGGCCCACGCCACGGTGGTGACCAGGTTGTTCTTCGACGCGACCGCCTGCGGGCCGGTGCACTGGAGCATGAAGCAGCCGGTGCCGTAGGTGTTCTTGGTCAGCCCCGGCTCGGTGCAGAGCTGGCCGAACAGGGCCGCCTGCTGGTCCCCGGCGACGCCGGCGATCGGGACCGACCCGAGCCCCAGCGCCGTCGTCGCCTCACCGTACACCTCGCTCGACGCCCGCACCTCCGGGAGCATCGACCGCGGCACCCGGAACAGCGTCTGCAGCTCGTCGTCCCACCGCCCGGCGTGGATGTCGTACAGCATCGTCCGGGACGCGTTGCTCGAGTCGGTGACGTGGAGCCGGCCGTCGGTCAGCTTCCAGATCAGCCAGGTGTCGACGGTGCCGAACGCGAGGTGCCCGGCCTCGGCCTTCTCGCGCGCCCCGGGGACGTTGTCCAGGATCCACGCGATCTTGCTGGCGGAGAAGTAGGCGTCGACGACGAGGCCGGTCTTACCGCGGATCGTGTCCTCGTGGCCGTCGGCCCGGAGGCGGTCGCAGAACGGGGCGGTGCGGCGGTCCTGCCAGACGATCGCGTTGCCCACCGGGTCGCCGGTCCGGCGGTCCCAGACGACGGTCGTCTCGCGCTGGTTGGTGATGCCGATGGCGGCCACGTCCTTCGGCCGCAGCCCGGCCCGGCCGAGGGCCTCGACGGCGACCCCGAGCTGGGCGGTCCAGAGGTCGAGCGGGTCGTGCTCGACCCAGCCGGGGCGGGGGTAGTGCTGGGCGAACTCCTTCTGGGCGACGGCCCGGACGGCGCCGTCGGGGGCGAAGACGACGGCCCGGGCGCTGGTGGTCCCGGAGTCGAGAGCCATGACGTGGGACATGGGGGCCTCCGCGGCCGGGTGGGTCGGGGCCGACCGTCCGAGTATACCGCGCGCGGGGCCGGCGGGGCAGCCGCCCCCGGGCAGGTGCCGGCCGGGCCGGACGGAATACACCAACCCCAGCCCGCGGGGGCGGTCCCCGGCCGCCGGGAGGGACGGTGCGCGACCCCGACCGAACCACGTGCGACGCCCACGACCCGGGGCACGAGGACCGCATCCGCCGGTTCGAGCAGGGGTGGGCCGGCGGCCGGCCGCCGGCCCTCGACGACCACCTCGGCCCCGACCCGACGCCGGCGCTGCTCGTCGAGTTGGCCCACATCGACCTGGAGTTCCGGCTCAAGGCCGGCACCCCCGCCCGCGCCGCCGACTACCTCGACCGCTACCCCCGGCTAGCCGCCGACACCCAGGCGGCCGCCGGGCTGATCGCCGCCGAGTACGAGCTGCGCCGCCGCGCCGAGCCGGACCTGACGTTCGACGCGGTCGCCGCCGGCTACCCCCGCTACCGCGACCTGCTCCGGGCGCACGAGGTCCGGCTCAGCACCGTGACGCCGGCGGACCCCGACGGGACCGCCACCGAGTGGCTGTCCCCGGCGGCCCCCGGGTACGACCTGCTCGGCCGGCTCGGCGGCGGCGGGATGGGGGTGGTGTACAAGGCCCGGGACGGCCGGCTCGGGCGGGTCGTCGCGCTGAAGTTCCTCCCGCCGGAGTACGCCCGCGACCCGGACCGCCTCGCCCTGTTCCGCCGCGAGGCCCGGACCGCGTCCGCCCTCAACCACCCCCACATCTGCACCGTCCACGACCTCGGCGAGCACGACGGCCGGCCGTTCATCGTCATGGAGTACGTCGAGGGGCGGACCCTCCGGGACGTGCTCGCCGGGCGGCCGCCGGTCGACGAGGTCGCCCGGTTGATCGGCCAGGCGGCCCGGGCCCTGGCCGTCGCCCACGCCGCCGGCGTCGTCCACCGGGACGTCAAGCCCGAGAACCTGATGGTCCGGGCCGACGGGTACCTGAAGGTGCTCGACTTCGGGCTCGCCCGCCGCCTCCCCGGGGCGGGCGACCGGGAGTCCGTCGCCGGCCTGGTCGGGACCGTCCCGTACATGTCGCCGGAGCAGGCCCGGAGCCTCCCCGTCGGCCCGCCGTCGGACGTGTTCTCGCTCGGCGTCGTGCTGTACGAGATGCTCACCGGCCGCCACCCGTTCGCCGCCGACAGCCCGCTCGACACCCTCAACGCGATCGCCTCCGCCGACGTCGTCCCGCCGTCCCGCCTGACCCCCGGGCTGCCGCCCGCGGCGGACGGGCTGGTCGGGCGGATGCTCGAGAAGGACCCGGCCGCCCGGCCGACGGCCGCGGAGGTGCACGCCGCCCTGTCCGGCCTCGTCGGGGTCGGGTCGGCGGTCGCGCCCGCGCTGCCGGCCGCGGCCCGGCGGTGGACCGTCGGCCGGGCGGCGGAGCGGGCGGCCCTGCGGGCGGCGTTCGACGCGGCCGCCGCCGGGTCCGGGGAGATGGTGTGCGTGGTCGGGGAGCCGGGGATCGGGAAGACGACGCTGGTCGAGGAGTTCCTGGCCGACTTGGCCGCCGACGGGCCGCCGTGCCACGTCGCCCGCGGCCGGTGCTCCGAGCGGCTGGCCGACGCCGAGGCGTACCTGCCGATTCTCGAAGCGCTCGACGCCCTGGTCCGCGGCCCGACCGGCGCGGCCGCCGCCCGGTACCTCCGGACCCTCGCCCCGACGTGGGCCGCCGAACTCGCCCCGGCCGCCGGCGGGGCCGGCGCCAACGGCCCGTCGCAGACGCGGATGAAGCGGGAGTTGGTGGCGTTCCTCACCGAGTTGACCCGCCGCACCCCGGCGGTCGTGTTCGTGGACGACCTCCACTGGGCCGACCTGCCGACCGCCGACCTTCTCGCGTACCTCGGCCGGCACTCACCCGGCTTGCGGCTGCTGCTCGTCGTCGCGTACCGGCCGGACGAGCTCCTGCTCGCCGGCCACCCGTTCCTGCCGGCGAAGCGCGACCTCCAGGGGCGCGGGGCGTGCCGCGAGCTGCCGCTCGGGCTGCTCCCGCGCGGCGAGGTCGACCGGTACCTCGACCTCGCGTTCCCCGGCCACGCCTTCCCGGACGACTTCGCGGGCGCGGTCCACGCCAAGACCGGCGGCAACCCGCTGTTCGTCGCCGACCTGGTCGGGTACCTGGGGGCGCGCGGGGTGGTAGCGGCGCGGGCCGGGGACGGGCGGTGGGCGCTGGCCGGGCCGGTCGCGGACGCGGTGGGGGAGATGCCGGCGTCGGTCCGCAGCCTGATCGACCGGAAGCTCGACCAGCTCGACCCGGCGGACCGGCGGCTGCTCGCGGCGGCGGCGGCGCAGGGGGCGGCGTTCGAGTCGGCGGCGGTCGCCCGGGCGCTGGCCGCCGACCCGGCCGAGGTGGAGGAGCGGCTGGCGGCGGTCGAGCGGGTGCACGGACTGGTCCGGCTGGCGAAGGAGCACACGTTCCCCGACCGGACGGAGTCGCGGCGGTACGCGTTCGTCCACGTCCTGTACCAGGAGGCGCTGTACGCCGGGCTGCCGCCGACCCGCCGGGCGGCGGTCAGCGCGGCGCTGGCGGACGCGCTGCTCGCCCTGCACGGCGGGCGGGCGGGGCAGGCGGCGGCGGAGTTGGCGGTGCTGTACGAGGCGGGCCGGGCGTACCGGCGGGCGGCCGACCTGTTCCACGCCGCCGCGGAGAACGCGGCCCGGGTGTTCGCCCACCGGGAGGCGGTCGCGCTGGCCCGCCGCGGGCTGGCGCTCCTGTCCGGTGAGCCGGACGCCCCGGACCGGGCGGCGGTCGAGTTCCGGCTGCGGATGACGCTCGGCCTCCACCTCCAGGTGACCGACGGGTTCGCGGCGCCGGCGGCGGAGGCCGCGTACCTGCGGGCCCGGGAGCTGTGGGAGGCGCGGCCGGCGGTCGGCCCGCTGTTCCCGATCCTGTGGGGGCTGTGGCTGGTGTACAAGGTCCGCTCCGACCTCGGCCGGGCGCACCTGCTGGCCGGCGAACTCCTCGCGCTGGCGGAACAGGCCGACGACTCGGGGTTGGTCCTGCAGGCCCGGCAGGCCGGGGCGGTGGTGGCGCTCTGTTCCGGCGACCCGGCCGCGACCACGCGGCACGTGCGGGCGGCCGCGGCGCTGTACGACCCGGAGCGGCACCGACCGCTGGCCCTGCGGTTCGGCCAGGACCCGGGGGTGGCGTGCCTGGCGTTCGGGGCGGTGGCGCTGTGGCTGCTCGGGGAGCCGGACGAGGCGGCGGCCCGGAGCCGCGACGCGGTCCGGTCGGCGCGGGACGGGTCGCAGCCGGCGACGCTCGCGCTGGCCCTCCACTTCGCCGCGGTGCTGCACCAGTTCCGCGGCGACCCGGCCGCGGCGCGGGAGAGCGCGTCGGCGGCGCTGGCGGTGGCGGTCGAGCACCGGCTGGCGTTCTGGCAGGCCGGGGCGGCGGTGCTGCTCGGGTGGGCCGGGGCCGCGGACGGGACGGAGGGGACGGCGGTGATCGAGCAGGGGATCGAGTCGTGGCGGGCGACCGGGAGCCGGACGTACCTGGCGTACTACCTCGGGCTGCTGGCCGACGCCCGGCTGCGGCGCGGCGACCCCGCCGGGGCGCTGGACGCGCTGAACGAATCCGACCGGGTGGCCGCGGCGGCGGGCGAGCGGCTGTTCGAGCCGGAGTCGCTGCGGCTCCGCGGGGAGGCGCTGGCGGCGCGCGGCCACGCGGCCGGGGCGGAGGTGGCGCTGCGGGCGGCGGTCGCGGCCGCCCGGGGGCAGGGGGCGCGGGCGCTGAGGTTGCGGGCGGCGGTGGCCCTCGGCCGGCTCCTCCGCGACCGGCGTCCGGACGAGGCGCGGGCGGTGCTGACCGCCGCGACCGACCCGCCCGGCGGGCTGCGCGACACTCCGGACATGGGCGAGGCCCTCGCACTGCTGCGGGGTTGCCAAACCACGGGCGCGTCCGACGCGTAAGGGGTCCGGTCGGCCCCTGGACCGCGGCCGTCCCGGCCGCCGGAGCGACGCAACTCGGTCACCGTCCGAGGTCACCGGGCGCCGTTCCGGGCAGCGGCCGGGACGGCCGCGGTCCAGGGGCCGGCCGGACTTCCAATGACGCGACTCACTCCTCGGCCTGCATCCGCTCCAGCCGCTTGCGGATCTGCTCCCGCAGCCGCCGCACCGACCGCTCCGCCCGCCCGAGCCGGCCGCTGATCTCGGCCGCCGTGTGCCCCTGCAGGCTCAGCTCCAGGATCGCCCGCTCGTCCGCGTCCCCGATCGACCGGAACAGCGCCTCCACCGTCTCGGCCAGCGCCGCCGCCTCGTCCGGCCGCGGCTCCCGGTCGAGCACGACCTCGACCGGCCCGCCGTCGCCGGCCATCTCCCGGGACACGTCCCGCTTCCGCGCCCGGTAGTACGCGGCCCGGTCGGCGCACTTCCGCAGGGTGATCGCCGTCAGCAGGCCCCACAGCCCGTCCCACGACCCGACCTCGAACCCGCCGTCGCGCTGCCGCAGGAAGAAGCTCTTGTACGCCGACTGGACCACGTCCTCCGGGTCCACCTTCGCCGCCATCCGCCCGTCCAGGTGCCGCCGGGCCAGCCCGGCCAGGCGGCCCGCGAACCGCGCGAACACCTCCCGCGCGGCCTCGTCCTCGCCGGACCGCAGCCGGGTCATCAGCGCGGCCACGGAGTCGTTCGGCGTCATCTCTGAACCCCCAGCGGCGGTCGCGATTTCTTGGCCGGGTTCCGGCCGCACCCGGATGTACCCGGCGTGCCCGGCCGTCTGTCTCGCCCCCCGGCCGCGCCCCACCCCTCCGGAGGCCGGATGATGTTGCGCGCGATGTTCCTGGCCATGCTCCGCGGGTACCGCCGCGGGTCTCAGCGTACCACAAACCGGACGCCGGTTCGACCGCCGCGGTTCGCCCCCGCCCTGTCCGCCCTGGAGGCCCGCGACACTCCCGCGGTGACCGCCTCGTTCTCGGCCGGCACCCTCACCGTGTTCGGCGACAACCTCGACAACACGATCGTGATCAGCCGCAACGCCGCCGGCCAGCTCCTCGTCAACGGCGGGGCCGTCGCGGTCCTCGGCGGCACCCCGACCGTCGCCAACACGGGCCTGATCCAGGTGTTCGGCCAGGGCGGCAACGACGTGGTCACCCTCGACGAGGCGAACGGGGCGCTCCCGCGGGCGAACCTGTTCGGCGGGAGCGGGAACGACACCCTGACCGGCGGGTCCGGCGCCGACCAGCTGTTCGGCCAGGCCGGCAACGACACCCTCCTCGGCCGCGGCGGCACCGACTTCCTGTTCGGCGGGACCGAGAACGACACCCTCACCGGCGGGGACGCGGACGACCAGGTGTTCGGCGAGAGCGGCGACGACCGGATGGTCTGGAACCCGGGCGACGACACCGACCTGAACGAGGGCGGGGCCGGGGCCGACACCGTCGAGGTGAACGGCGGCGGCGGGGCGGAGGTGTTCACCGTCACCGCCAACGGCACCCGCGTCCGGTTCGACCGCCTCGACCCGGCCCCATTCAGCATCGACATCGGCACCACCGAGGACCTCGTCGTCAACATGAACGGCGGGGACGACCGGTTCTCGGCGACCGGCAACCTGGCCGCCCTGATCGGGATCACCGTGGACGGCGGGGCCGGGAACGACACCATCCTCGGGAGCAACGGGGCCGACTTGCTGATCGGCGGGGCCGGGGACGACTTCGTCGACGGCCAGCAGGGGAACGATGTCGCCCTCATGGGGTCCGGGAACGACGTGTTCCAGTGGGACCCGGGCGACGGGAGCGATGTCGTCGAGGGCCAGGACGGCACCGACACCCTGCTGTTCAACGGCTCGGCCGGGAGCGAGGTCTTCGCCGCCACGGCCAACGGCGGGCGGGTGCTGTTCACCCGGAACCTCGGCAACATCGTGATGGACCTGGACGATGTCGAGGCGATCACCCTGAACACCCTCGGCGGGACCGACACGACCACCGTCAACGACCTGAGCGGGACCGACCTGGTCGAGGTCAACATCAACCAGTCCGGGACGATCGGCGGGACCGCCGGGGACGCCGCGGCGGACGTGGTGATCGTCAACGGGACCAACGGCGACGACGTGATCGACGTGGTCGGCGCCGGCAGTTCGGTGTCCGTGATCGGGCTGGCGGCCCGGGTGAACGTGACCGGGTCGGAGGGGTCGAACGACGCGCTCGTCGTCAACGCCCTCGGCGGGGACGACGGGGTGACCGCGACCACGCTCCCGGCCGGCGTCACCAAGCTCACCGTCGACGGGGGGGACGGCGACGACACGCTCCTCGGGTCGCAGGGGGCCGACGTGTTCCTCGGCGGGGCCGGGAACGACTTCGTCTTCGGCGACAACGGCAACGACCTCGCCCTGATGGGGGCCGGGGACGACGTCTTCCAGTGGAACCCGGGCGACGGGAACGACACGATCGAGGGCCAGGACGGCACCGACACCATGCTCTTCTTCGGCAGCAACGCCGCCGAGAATATCAACATCGTCGCCAACGGCGGGCGGGCGATCTTCACCCGCGACGTGGCGAACGTCGTGATGGACCTGAACGACACGGAGGTGATCGACTTCCGGGCGCTCGGCGGGGCGGACAACGTCACGGTCGGCGACCTGAGCGGGACCGACGTGACGGCCGTCAACCTCGACCTCCGCGGGCCGAACGGCGGCCCGGACGGGGCGGTGGACAGCGTGACCGTCAACGGGACCAACGGGGCGGACGTGTTCGGCGCGGCCGGGGACGCCGGCGGGGTCACCGTGTTCGGGCTGCAGGCCCGGGTCAACATCTTCCAGCACGACCCGGCGTCCGACCGGCTGACGCTCAACGGGCTGGGCGGGGACGACGTGATCGACGCCACCTCGCTGGAGGCCGACGGGCCGCGGCTGACGATGAACGGCGGCCTCGGGAACGACGTGTTCCTCGGCGGCGAGGGCGACGACCTGATCAACGGCGGGGACGGGGACGACGTGGCGTTCATGGGGGCCGGGGACGACACCTTCGTCTGGAACCCGGGCGATGACAACGACACGATCGAGGGCCAGGCCGGGTTCGACACCATGCTCTTCAACGGGGCGAACGTCGCCGAGGTGATCGACGTCCGGGCGAACGGCGGGCGGGTGCTGTTCTTCCGGAACGTGGCGAGCGTGCTGATGGACCTGAACGACACCGAGGCGATCACCTTCAACGCGCTGGGCGGGGCGGACGTCGTCGTGGTGAACGACCTGTCCGGGACGGATGTGACCGAGGTGAACCTGAACCTCGGGGCGGCCGACGGCCAGGCGGACGCGGTGACCGTCGTCGGGACGAGCGGGGACGACGTGGCGGTGGTGGTCGGCGACGCGGCCGGGGTGAGCGTGTTCGGGCTGGCCGCCCAGGTGAACGTCACCGGGGCGGAGGCGGCGAACGACCGGCTGACGGTCAACGCCCTGGCCGGGGACGACGTGGTCGAGGCGTCGGGCTTGGCGGCCGGGGCGATCCGGCTCACCGCCGACGGCGGGGCCGGGGACGACGTGCTCGTCGGCGGGGACGGCAACGACACGCTCCTCGGCGGCGAGGGCGACGACGTGCTGGTCGGCGGGCTCGGCCTCGACGTCCTCGACGGCGGGCTGGGCGACGACGTCGAGATCCAGTGACGGCGGGTCCCGCGGCCGCGGGGCGACTCCGGTCGCCCCGCGGCCGCTTCGCGCGCGGCCGCCGGCCGACCCCGTTCCGGTCGAACCGGACGGGTCGCCGCGCCGGTGCAGGTGGGCGGTGCGAGGGTTCGGCCCACGGGTGACGCACGTCACGACTCCGACGCCGGCGCGCGGTCAGCGGGCGGGCCGGAGGCGGTAGGTGAACGCCCCGAGCAGCGCCCCGCGGTCGCCGCCGTGGCACTCCAGGCACTGCCGGGTGCTCCGGACCGCCCCGACGAACCGGCCGGTGTCCGGCCCGTCCCCGACGTGCAGGTCCGCCCCGGCCCGGAGGGCCGCCAGGGCGGCGGTCTCGAACGGGTCGGTCGGCCGGGTCGGGGCGTCCCTCAGGGCGTCCATCCGCGGCAGGCTCGCCGACACGTACACCACCGGGTCGTCGTGCCGCAGCAGGCCGACCAGCTCCAGCCGGGCGACCGCCCACCGCTCGGCCGGCCCGGGCACCCTGGTGAACTCGTGCGGCTGGAACCCGGCGACGTGCCGGCGGTCCCTGACGTACCCGAACCCGCGCGGGTTGACGAAGTCGAGGAACCCGGCGTCGTGCAGCTTCCCGAGGGCGACCGGGTCGGGCCGGCCGGCCCCGGCCTGCGGCCCGGCGGCGAGCCCCGGGTTGAAGTAGTCCGACTCCTGCGGCACGTCGGGCCGCGGGCCGGGGTCCAGGGTCTCCTCGGTCGGCTCCACCCGAGCCATCCGGGCGACCCCGAAGCCCGCGCTGTTCACGAACCGGCGGGTGGTGTCCTCGTGCAGGGTGGCGAGATGTCGGTGACGGCCCCAGGTGTTGTCCCCGACCTCCTGCTCCCAGCGCTCGAGCCGGGCCGAGTCGCTCGGGGCGGACGGCGGGGCCGGCCGCGGCAGGCGGGCCTCCATCGACTCGAACGGGTACGCGGCCCGGAGCCGGGCGTACTCCCGCTCCTTGCCGACGAGCGAGACGCCGAGGATCGCGTAGGCGACCAGGAACGAGCCGACCGCGACCGGCGGGACGGCCCGCCGCGAGTACCCGAGTGCGGCCGCGACCCACAGGCCGGCGACGAGGAACGCGGCCTGGTACCACACCGCCGTGAGCCCGATCGTCAGTGTGCACAGCGGGAGGAACGTGACCCCCGCCGCCCACCCGATCGTCGTGCCGACGGGGTGTTTCGCGTACCGGGCGGCGAGGACCGCGGCCAGGAGCAGGACGCCCGACAGGGCCAGGGAGATGGAGAACATGGGCCTTCCCCGAATTGGGTGGGCCGCGGCGGTGACGTGAGGGTTGGGCCGCGGCCCCGGGGGTATGACGCCGGCCGGCCCGGTTCACTCCGGCACTTTCCCGACGAGGGCGGCGAGTTCCTGCGGGTCGAAGGTGCGGGTGGTGGCGTCCGCCATCACGAACCGGGCCGGCCGGCCGCGCGGGCCGCCGAACCCGTGCGGGTGGCCGGCTACCCCGAGCCGCGGGTCGCGGGCGTTCAGCGGGTCACCCCACGCCCGGAAGCCGCCCGACACCTCCCCGGCCAGGATCGTGTTCGACAGCCCCGCCGGGAAGTCGGCCAGCCGCCGCGGCACGTCGGACAGCACGACCGCGACGTTCCCGGCGTAGTGGCTCGCCGCCCGGTCGCCCACCGTGTCCGCGTCGAAGGACGGGTTGAGGAAAGGCTTCACCCGGGCGGCCATCGGCTGGGCGTTCGCCGGGTCCGTCCACGGCTTCGTGAAGTCGATCGTCCGGTACAGGGGTTCTTCCTCCAGGTACGGCAGGAGCGCGGCCTGCCACGAGTGCGTCGGCCGGCCGGCGGCGTCGAACCGGGACCGGGGCAACTCCGCCGCGCGGTCGTCGTGGTAGTTGTGGGCGGCGAGGCCGATCTGCTTCAGGTTGTTGGTAGACCGGATGCGGGCAACGGCGGCTGCCCGCCTGTCCGACACCAACGGTTCCGGCGAGCGGACCAGCCAGGCGGTCTGGTGGGCCATCCCGGTGAACGCGGTCCCGGCGGCGAACGCCAGCACAAACAAGCCGACCAGCAGGGCCGTCCACTTCCGCCGCCACCGCCGCGGCTCCGGAGATGTCGCGGCGTACACCCACCGGGCGAACCGGTGGGTGCCGAAGGAGACCCCGGCCAGGCACACCAGTGCGGTCGCCACCACCCACGGGTCGGGCCGGAGCTGCGGGACGACCCGGCCGAGGTAGTTCACCCAGCCGGCCGCCAGCCGGTACAGCACCTCGAACGGGAGTACGAGACCGGCGCATAGCAGAAACAGGAGGGTGAACCCGCCCAGCAGCGCCGCCAGGAGCTTCGGGCCGCCGATCCGGCGTTGAAGGTCCATCACTTCCCCCCGGCGCCGAGGAGTGGGGCGAGGTCGGCGGAGGTCATCCGCCGCACCTCGCCGCCGGCGAACAGCACCAGCCGGCCGCCGTCGAACAGCTCCGGCTCGCACGCCAGCACCCGACCGGGGTCGCGGGCGGTCCGGCCGGAGAGGTAGACGTAACGCAGTCCGGACGCGTGCGGGGTCTGCCACAGCTCGGCGGGGACGGACGGGTCGCCGGCCGGCGGGTAGCGGCCGTCGTGGCTCCCGGCGTGGGCGGTCAGCGCGGCGAACAGGGCCAGCAGTTTGGCGCGCCGGACCTCCTCGGTCGGGCCGGCGGGGGGCGGCTCCGGGGCCGGGGACTTCGCGTCGGCGAGGGAGTACGTCAGCCCGTCCTTCTTCCACGCCCCGGGGGTCATCAGCTCGCGCGCCCCGGAGATCATGGTGAGCACCAGGAGGAACAACAGCCCCCACAGCCCGACCAGGCCGACGGCCTTCGGGTAGCTGAGCCGGGGCAGGCGGGGGAAGTCGGTGCGGAGGGCGTTCCACAGGGCCCGGACGGCGAGGGCAACCAGCAGGAATACGGCCAGGAAGAACGAGATCGACTCGAGCCGCATGGAGGCGGCGTCGGTGAGGGTGACGCTCGGCATGCCGGCCGCGGCGGGGGCGGCGCCGGCGGCGACGGCCGCGAGGGCGAGGAGGGGCGGCGACGCGGTTCGCATGGCGCACCGGGACGGCGGCGGGGACGTGGCGTCGAGTGTACCACGTTTCGGCGCGGAGTGCGTTTCACCGCCCGGTCACGGCGGCGGGGGGAGGTGGGCGTTCAGGTACGCCAGCCCGGCGGTGAAGGTGGGCTTGAGCAGACACCCGAGCGCGGTGAGGGCGGCAATGATGTCGGGGGTCTCGAAGTCTTTGGTGTTCTTGTTGATGTGAAGTGAGGTGGCAGGGGTCGTCGCGGCGAGGTGGGACAAGATCGAGGCCAGGATGAGGGCGTCCGGCGGTTTCAAGTCGTAATCGGTGCCGATGTCGAGGCTCTGCCGAATGATCGTCGCGTCGAGTGGAATCACAGTGGCACAAGCGAGGAGACGCGGCAGACACGTATTGTACCTCCGCTCGTCCTCCTCTGCCACATTGATCAAGGACGTGGTCAACAGGCCCAGTTGATCAGATAACGGGGCTGTTGTGGTCGACTTACCCAACTCGTCGATCACCCCACGAAGGTTCTTCTTGAGTTCGAGCCGCAGAGACTTCCGACGGCTGAGTTTGTCGATGCACTCGCTGATGCAGTACGCCGGGAAAAACAGGGTGATCCGCCCTACCTCGGCCAGACCGAGGAGGTTCACGCATTCACCGGACTGACCCTGCTCGAACGCCAGCTCGAGCAGAAAGTTCGTCTCGACGTAGACGGTCACGCGAGGGCCCCGTAACGGACCCGCCCGCCACGGACCGCGTCGAGCAGGCCGATTCCGGCGAGTGACCCGGCCCACTCGGACCCGAGTAGGGCCGAGTCTCCAAAGGCCAAGTCGTCCAGCCACGCCCCGACCGCCAGCGTCAGCGCCTCCCCTCCGAACGGGGGCTCGCCCGCGGCTCGGTGGGGCAGGTATCTCTCGAGCACCTCGGCGGTGTCCAGTTCCAGGTCCGGAGGCCGGGGGGCGGAGCGGGTCCCCGCCTTCCAGAGGAACATCCGGTCGGACAGCACCAGTAAGAAGTACGGGACCTCCAAGCCGTCGGGGTCGGCGTAAATTTGGAGCTGGTAGAAAGCGAAGGCCCAGTCCTTGTCTTTGCGTGGAAGCCGTTTCACCTCGACGACGACTTGCGTCCGTCCGGTCGGGGAGATGACCTCGATGTCGCGCATGCGTCTCATGTCAGCGGACCCGTCGCGGGTGGGGCTACATGCCTGACACCGACCAGCCCCGGGAGGTGATTGTACCGCGCCGAAGAGACGCCCCGCGACCCCGACCTGTGACCGGCCTCAGATCGCCCGGATCCGGTACAGCGTCCCCTTCGTCCGCTCGCCGCCCGGCTCTCCCGCCCGGGCGAACTCCGGCGTCACCGCGTACCCCGCCTCCTCCAGCTTCCACCGGAACACCCGCGCCGCCGGCCGGTCCGGGTCGGCGACCAGGCACACCCCGCCCGGCGCCAACACCGCCCCCAACAGTCCGACCAGCGGCCCGACCATCCGCTCCTCGTACATCAGGTCCGACCCGATCACCACCGGGTACTTCTCGCCGTCCGGCGGGCAGCGGATGTCGAGCGGCGTCGTGCGGAACCCGGCGGTGAAGCCGTTCAACCGGGCGTTCCGCGCCGCGAAGGTGAGGGCCGTCTCGTCCACGTCGGAGAAGGTGACGTCCAGCCTGCGGGACAGGCACGCCACCCCCGCCAGGCCCAGCCCGCACCCGACCTCCAGCACCCGCACCGGCCGCGGGTACGTCTCCCACGGCTCGCGCACCACCGCCTTCGCCAGCATCCGGGCGCTCGGCCAGAGCGTCGTCCAGTACGGGGTGTACCCGTCGGCCGCGTAGGCCGACCGCACCCACGGGTGGTCGAACAGCTTGTCCGGGTCGGCTGGCCGCTCGATCCGGAACGTGTGGGCGTCGACGTGGACCGCCTCCCGGGCGGTCTCGCCGACGGCCTCGGGCGGGGTGGCGTGGAAGCGAGGGGGCATGGGTCACATGATCCGGACGCACCCGACCAGGTCGGCGTGGGTCAGCGGGCGGTCGGCCGGGAACAACACGAACCCGGCCGGGCTCTCGGCGCAGTCCACGATCACCTGCCGGTCGTTCGGCACCGCGTACCCGTCGTCGGACGCCACGTGCCCGCTCACCAGCAGGTCGCCGCCCATCTTCTCCAGGAACGCGATGGCGTTCTCACGGGTGGTGTCCCGGCCCCACAGGATCGCGTGGACCGACCCCCCGGGCTGCAGGTCGGCCGGGTCGTAGGTGTCGGTCTCCAGCCGGGCCGGGTCGAACGTCGACAGCGACCGGGCGTTCGGCAGGGTGTGGCACGCCAGTACCCGGTTCGGGGCGCGGACCGCCACCGGCAGGGCCTGGAACAGCTCCAGGTACGCGGCGTACACCTTCGGCCCGAACTCCGCCCCGTACGCCTCCGTCACGCCCCGCTCGAACAGGTCGTTCAGGTTCTCGTCCGCCTTCAGCACCGGCCGGCCGGTCCACTGGGCCAGCTCGTGGTTCCCCGGGATGTAGTGGACCTGCTTCGGGAACTGGCCCTTCAGGGCGGCGAACAGGTCCACCAGCTGGTGCGACTTGTCCCCGCCCTTCGGGTGGCGGAACTTGCCGTGGATCAGCTCCTGCAGCACGAGGTGCCGGGCCGGGTGGTTCGCCAGGTCGGCGGCCTTCAGTACCGCCTGGAAGTGCGGGACGTGGCCGTGCAGGTCGCCGGCCACCAGCACCTCGGCGCAGTCCCGCAGCTCCAGCAGGTGGCCGCGCCGCCCCGGGGTCGCCCGGACCAGGGCGACGGCCTGGCGGAGGTGGGTCAGCATCCGGTCCGGGGCGGGCACCGCGGCAACTCCTGGAGCGCGGCCGTCCCGGCCGCTGCCGGAAGAGCAGCCGGGACGGCCGCGCTCCAGGACAGCATACCCGGCCCGGCCCCGGTGTCCGGCCCCCGGCCCGGTTCGGACAATGACCCGGATGGAATTGTCGCGCAACCTGAAGACGGACACCGTGGCCCGGCTGGGGCCGGACCCGCCGCGCGGGATCGACGCCGACGACCCGGTCGCCGACGCGGTCGGGGTGCTGCGGCGGCACGGCACCGGGTGCCTGCTGGTGACCGCCCGCGGCCGGCTGGTCGGGGTGTTCACCGAGCGCGACCTGCTCACCCGGGTGCTGGCCCCCGGCCGCCCGCTCGACACCCGGGTGCGGGCGGTCATGACCCCCGACCCGGTCACCGTCGGCCCGGCCGACTCCGTCCGGACCGCGGTCCGGCGGATGCAGAAGGGCGGGTACCGGCACCTGCCGGTGGTGGACGAGGCCGGCCGGCCGGTCGGCATCCTGTCGGCCCGGCGGGTGGTCCGGTACATCGTCGAGCACTTCCCGGCGCTGGTGTACAACCAGCCGCCGCCCGGCGACCCGTACCCGGACCGCCCCGAAGGGGCTTGAGCGGAGGGGATCATGTCGCGGTTCGTGCCTTTCGCGCTTGCCGCAGTGGTCGCGGGCGGCGGACTCGCCGCCCCGGTGCCGCAGTCGCCCGTCGCGCTGGTCGCCGGGCTGAACGATCCGTCGGCTAAGGTACGGGACGGGGCTGCCGAGGCACTGAAAGGCCGGACCGACGCGCTCCCGTGGCTGCGGCGGGCGGCCCGCTCCGCGGACGCGGACACCGCCCGCCGGGCGAGCACCCTGCTCACGCCGCAAGAGCGGAACCGCCAAGCTGTGGTGGCGCGAGCCATCGACGCCTGCATCCGCGACGGCCGGGCCGACCTGTTCATGGAGTGGCACCACTACTGGCAGCCAGAAGCGAAGGACGACCTGTGGCCGGTGGGTCCGCGAATGATTCAGGCAGGTCTGGGCCAGTTCGTCAAGTGGGCTCCGCCGGAGGTGGCGAAGATCTTCGAGCGTGAACCAGCCAGAATCGCACGATTCAAACCCCGCTCCTACGACGGGCCACTGGCGCAAATGCCGAAGGAGTCGACTTCCAGTAGTAGCTGGAGCATCAGGACCGACCTGTGGTGGAACGGGCGCCGATTCGACAACCTCGCGTTCGCTTCCGTCGCCGAATCCGCCTGGCTGAATTTCGGGGGTGGGGGTTACTTCTTCGTGCTGGGGTCCGTTCATCTGCGCCACTCGGAGACGATCGGGTTCATTGTGTGCGATGGTGAATACGACGGCGGTCGGAGTTACGAGTCGGATTCCCAAGCGTGGGGTGGCGTTCACAGATCGTTCGTCGCGTGTCGCGGCCCCTACCGCGGAGGCAGCGTTGGCGCCTCGATGATCCTCGTGGACGGCGATGTCGAGTTGTTCGGCGACGACGGACGGTGCGAGGTCCGCGGCAGCCTGATCCGGGCGACCGGCGAGATCCGCCTGCCGAAGAACGCCAAGGTCGTGAATAGCACGATCCAGCCGCACACCAAGAACGCCACCGCTCCGTACACGTTCTTCGACCTGCCCGACGTGGGGCTGTCGGCGGCCGACGACGAGGAGGGGTTGGTCGTCGCGGACGTGAAGCCGGGCACGCCGTTCGGCAACTGCGGCCTCAAGAAGGGCGATGTCATCCAGGCCATCGACGACCGGCCGGCCGGGCACTCGGCCGAGTTCCGCCGGCAGGTCCGCCGGGCGATGGTGCGCCAGGGCGACTGCCTCCTGACCGTTGCCCGCGGGGCCGAGACTCTCGACCTGGCGCTCTACTTCCCCCTGCCCAAGTGAGCCCGCGGGGCGCCCCGGCGCCCCGCCGTCACTTCTTCTCGCCGCCGGCGACCGGCTCGGAGTTGTCGAGGAACGCCCGCACCTTCGGGTCGTCGGCGTCGAGCGGGTCGGACTGCTTCACCGCCGCCACCTGGAACAGGTACATCCGCTCGGCCTCCGGGATCACCACCACCCGGACGGCGACCCGCAGCCCCTGCCCGTCCAGCACCACCTCGATCCCGGGCCAACCCCGGTGCGTCACCTCCTTCCGCGACACCACGGTGAAGCCTCTCCCCTCCGCGGTCGATACGAACCCGTCGGTCTGGAACTTGGCCAGGGCCAGGCCTTTCGGCGGCGGCGACATCGTGGTCCCGGCCGTGTCGCGGTGCGCCGAGTACACCCGCCCGCCGTCCTCCCACGCCCAGAAGTTCACCACCGTGTTCCCCTTCCGCAGCACCCGGTCGGCGAGCCGCCGGTACTCCTCCCCGCTCGTGCCGTGCTCCAGGTACGTCGGCTTCCCGCCGACGTACATCCGGGCCGGCGGGTCGTTCGGGCCGCCCCGGACGACGCCCCGGCGGGCCAGGTCCACCTCCTGGTGCGACCACCCGACCGGCGGGTCGGCCTTCCGGGGGGTGCCCGGCCCGCCCGGGTCGGTCGGGTCGGGTTTCTTCCCCTTGCAGCCGAGCAACCCGGCGGCGGCGAGCAGGGCGAGGGCCAGCGGGCGGGCGCGGCGGAACGTCGGGTCGGGCACGGCGGCCTCCGGGTCGGTTGGGGGGCTGGGGAAAGTGTACCGGGCCGGCCGGCCGGAATCCGTTCCCGCCCGGCCGCCGTGGTGTAAGATGATCCTTACCCCAGGGACCGCCAGCCCCGACCGCACGGCCCCTCCCCGGCCGGCGGGCACGTTCACCGAGGATCGGCCTCATGAGTTCCCCGAACGGCTCTCCCGCCGCGGCCGCCCCGGCCGCCGGCCTGAACGGTACTACTTCCAACGGCAAGCCCGCCCGACAGCGCGAGACGGTCGACGCGGTCACCATCCGGTTCGCCGGCGACTCCGGCGACGGCATGCAGCTCGCCGGCACCCAGTTCACCAACACGTCCGCCCTCGCCGGCAACGACATCGCCACCTTCCCCGACTTCCCCGCGGAGATCCGCGCCCCCGCCGGCACCCTGGCCGGCGTCTCCGGGTTCCAGGTCCACTTCAGCGCGTCCGACATCCACACCCCCGGCGACGCCCTCGACGCCCTGGTGGTGATGAACCCGGCCGCCCTCAAGACCAACCTCAAGGACCTCCGCCCCGGCGGCATCCTGATCGTCAACACCGACAACTTCGGCGTCTCCGACCTGGACAAGGCCCGGTACAAGGTCAGCCCGCTGGAGGACGGCAGCCTCGCCGGCTACCGGGTCGTCCGCACCCCGGTCGCCAAGCTCACCCGCGAGGCGGTGGCCGAGTTCAAGCTCAGCCCGAAGGAGGCCGACCGCTGCAAGAACTTCTTCGCCCTCGGGCTGGTGTACTGGCTGTACGAGCGGCCGCTCGACGTGACCCTGAAGTACATCCGGGACAAGTTCGCCAAGAACCCGCAGTACGTGAACGCGAACACCGCCGCCCTGAAGGCCGGGTACAACTACGGCGAGACGGTCGAGCTGCTCCCGGTCCAGTACCAGGTGGCGAAGGCCCGGATCGAGCCGGGGACGTACCGGAAGATCACCGGGAACGAGGCCGCCGTCCTCGGGTTCGTCGCCGCCGCCCAGCTCGCGAACAAGACGCTCGTCTACGGCAGCTACCCGATCACCCCGGCCAGCCCGATCCTGGAGGGCCTGGCCGAGATGCGGCGGTACGGGGTGAAGACGTTCCAGGCGGAGGACGAGATCGCCGCCATCGGGGTCGCCCTCGGGGCGAGCTACGGCGGGGCGATCGGGATCACCGGGACCAGCGGCCCGGGGGTGTGTCTGAAGAGTGAGGCGATCAACCTCGCGGTGATGACCGAGCTGCCGGTCGTGATCGTCGACGTGCAGCGGGGCGGGCCGAGCACCGGGCTGCCGACCAAGACCGAGCAGTCCGACCTGCTCCAGGCGATGTTCGGCCGGAACGGCGACAGCCCGGTGGCGATCGTCGCCCCGCAGTCCCCGGTCGACTGCTTCGACATGGCGTTCGAGGCGGTCCGGATCGCGACCCGGTTCATGTGCCCGGTCTTCTACCTGTCCGACGGGTACATCGCCAACGGGTCCGAGCCGTGGAAGCTGCCGCAGGTGGACCGGCTGCCGCGGATCAAGATCGACCACCCGACCGAGCCGAACGACGCCGGGTGGGCCGGGCCGGGGCACGAGGGCGGCGGGGAGACGGCCAAGGGCGAGCCGGCGGCCGGCGGGAAGTTCCTGCCGTACCGCCGGGACGACGTGCTGTCCCGGCCGTGGGCGGTGCCCGGGACGCCGGGGCTGGAGCACCGGATCGGCGGGATCGAGAAGCAGGACGTGACCGGGAACATCAACTACGAGCCGGCGAACCACCAGCACATGACCGACACCCGGTGGCGGAAGGTCGAGAACATCGCCGGGACGATCCCGGACCTGGCGGTGACCGGCCCGGCCGACGCCGAGTTGCTGGTGGTCGGGTGGGGCGGCACGTACGGGAGCATCACCACGGCGGTCGAGCGGGCGCAGCGGAGGGGGCTGAAGGTGGCGCAGGCGCACTTCCGGTACCTGAACCCGATGCCGAAGAACACCGAGGCGGTGCTGAAGCGGTTCCGGAAGGTGCTGGTGCCGGAGCTGAACACCGGGCAGCTGGCGTGGCTGCTGCGGGCGAAGTACCTGGTCCCGGCCGAGGGGCTGTGCAAGGTGCAGGGGAAGCCGTTCCTGGTGTCCGAGATCGAGGCCGCGATCGAGAAGGCGCTGGCGTGACCCACCGTTTAGCCGCGACCCGAAGGGGAGCGCGACGCACTCGCTCCCCTTCGGGTCGCGGCTAAGAAGTGGTTTCAATACTGGGTGGGGCAGACATTTCTGTCTGCCCCGGCAGGCAAGAATGCCTGCCCCACCCAAGTTCTGAAACCACTTCTAAACGTGACGACCACAACGTACCACCACCCACTCCCAACCCACCGATACCCATGGCCGCCACGACCACCCTGCCGACGCTCAAGCCGGACGACTTCAAGACCGACCAGGAGGTCCGGTGGTGCCCCGGGTGCGGGGACTACTCGATCCTCGCCCAGATGAAGAAGGCCCTCGCCGCCCTCGGCACCCCGCGGGAAAAGATCGCGTTCGTGTCCGGCATCGGCTGCTCCAGCCGTTTCCCCTACTACATGAACACCTACGGGTTCCACACCATCCACGGCCGGGCCCCGACGTTCGCCACCGGCCTGCGGCTCGCCAACCCGGAGCTGCAGGTCTGGGTGGTGACCGGCGACGGGGACGGGCTGTCGATCGGCGGGAACCACCTGGTCCACGCCCTGCGGCGGAACATCGACATCAAGGTGCTCCTCTTCAACAACGAGATCTACGGGCTGACGAAGGGGCAGTACTCGCCGGCGAGCCGGCCCGGCACCCCGAGCAAGACCAGCCCCGGCGGGTCGTTCGAGACCCCGGTCCGGCCGCTGTCCGTCGCCCTCGCCGCGGAGGCCACGTTCGTCGCCCGGACCATCGACCTCGACGTGCAGCACATGGTCGGCGTCCTCCAGCGGGCGGCCGCCCACAAGGGGTCGGCGTTCGTCGAGATCTACCAGAACTGCAAGATCTTCAACGACGGGGTGTTCGAGTACGCGACCGACAAGAGCGTGAAGGCGGACAACGTCCTGTACCTGGAGCACGGCAAGCCGATGGTGTTCGGCAAGGACCGGTCCAAGGGGATTCGCCTGAACGGCCTGAAGCCGGAGGTGGTGACGGTCGGCCGGGACTGCCAGGTGGACGACCTGTTGACGCACGACGAGGCGGCGGACGAGCCGACGCTGGCGTACCTGCTGAGCCGGTTCGCCCACGACACCGCGAAGGACGCGGTCGACCCGTACCCGGAGCCGGTCGGGGTGTACCGAGCGGTCCGCCGGCCGACTTACGAGGAGTTGCTCGACGCCCGGATCGACGCCGCCGTCGCCAGGAAGGGCCGCGGCAAGGTCGAGGAGCTGTTCGCCGCCGAGGACGTGTGGACGGTGCAGTAGTTCCAGGTTCCAGGTTCCAAGTTGAAGACGAACTTGGTTCTGAACCTGGAACTTGGAACCTGCAACCTGGAACTCCGATGAGATGTCCCGCCTGCGAGGCCGCGAACCCGCCGGGGGCGGACGAGTGCGGGAACTGCCGCACCCCGCTCACCGGGCTCGACGCCCCGGCCCCGGCCGGGCCGGTCGAGACGAGCCTGCTGACCCAGCCGGTGGCGGTACTCGACCCCCGGCCGCCGGTGACCGTGCCGGCCGGGGCGGCGCTCGGGGACGCGGTCCGCGAGATGATCGGGCGGCGGGTCGGGGCGGTGCTGGTGACCGGGCCGGGCGGGGAGCTGGTCGGGATCCTGACCGAGCGCGACTTCCTGACCCGGGTGGCCGGGGTGCCGGGGTACGACCGACTCCCCGTGGCCGACTTCATGACCCCGGCCCCGGAGACGGTCGGGCCGGACGACAAGTTGGCGACCGTTCTGGGGAAGATGGACGCCGGCGGGTACCGGCACCTGCCGGTGGTGGCCGGCGCGCGGCCGGTGGGGGTGGTGTCGGTCCGGGACGTGCTGCGGCACCTGACCGCGGTGTCGGCCGACGGGTGACGCCGGCGGGGGGTTCGGGCGGGTGTCAGAAGTTCGGGGAAAATCCGTGAAATTTCGTTGACACCCTCCATATACTATCGACTAAGCTGGGACGGGAGTGTGGCGCTTCTCTCGGTCGGTCTACACTCGACCAGGCCACATCCCCGCCGATTCGGCCCGCCCCGCCGGAAGAGCGGGGGTGGGCTCGGATTCGTTCAGCCGGCGTTGGCCGGTGCCTCCATCCCGCCGGGACCGGTGCCGCGGGTCTCCCCCGGTTGCTTCCGACCCGCACGAACGAGGACCTCACATGACCCGCCCGCCCCGACCGGGGACCCGACTGGCGTTCACGCTGATCGAGCTGTTGGTCGTCATCGCCATCATCGCGGTCCTGGTCGGGCTCCTCCTGCCCGCCGTCCAGAAGACCCGGGAGGCCGCGTCCAAGACGACCTGCACGAACAACCTCAAGCAGCTCGCCCTGGCGGCCCAGAACTACGAGTCTTCGCAGATGTCGTTCCCGTTCGGGACGACCCTCAACATCACGCCATCGACCTTCTCCGCCGCCCAGGGGTTCAACTCGGAGGTCGGGTGCCTGGCGTACCTGCTGCCGTACGTCGAGCAGGAGAACGTGTACAACCAGTTGCAGGTGAACTGGGACCCGTACACCCTGGCGACGGGCAGCGGCTGGTACAGCAACGCGGCGAACACCGTCCCGGCCCAGACGAGGGTGAAGGGGTTCCTTTGCCCGACGGCGGTGACCGAGACGTCGGACGGGTACATCGCCACCCACCGGGTCGCGTTCAACGGCACCGGCGTCTTCTTCGGCATCTCGCTCCTCCCGGCCGACCGGAACCTGGGGGTAACCAACTACGTCGGGGTGTCCGGGTGGCTGTCCGTGGTGGGGTCGAACCTGACCACCGGAGGCGTCGCGGTCGACTCCTGGCGCGGGGTGTTCGCCCCGGCCCTGGTGCTGCCGTTCGGGGCGACCAGCACCGCCCAGTTCGAGCGGCCGGGGAAGGTGAACAACGGGACGATCACCGACGGGTCGAGCAACACGCTGATGTTCGGGGAGTCGGTCGGGAACGGGTTGGCGGGGTCGGGGACGGCGTTCAAGTACGCGTGGGCGTGGATCTCGGCCGGTGCCCGGCCGACGTACCTCGGGTTGCAGGACTACGCCACCCGAAACTTCGGCGACTTCTCCGCGAACCACCCCGGGGTGATCAACTTCGCGTTCTGCGACGGGTCGGTCCGGGTGGTCCGCACCCCGATCCCGTCGAACGCCGGATCGGCGTTCGACACGTTCCGCGCCGCCAGCACGATCCGCAAGGGTGAGAACGTGAACCTCGCCGAGATCGGGAACTGACCGGCCGCCGGCCCGACACGGTAGTCGGCACACGCCGCGTGCTGCTGCCGACGGCACGCGGCGTGTGCCGACCACCACCAGGACATGTACTCACACGGGTGACACGGACATGCGCCCCCTGCGGACACTGCTGTTGCTGGCCCCGCTCCTCCTCGGGTCGGCCGGGTGCGGGTCGAAGAAGGCCGAACCGGTCGACCCGGGCCCGGTTGGGCCTCCCCAGCCGGTCGACGCCGGGAAGGGCAAAGGGATCAAGTTGGGGGACCCGGGTGGGAATCCAGGCAAGTTGCCGGTGATCGAGATCAAGCCGTGACCGGCGGCCGTTCCGCCACCTGGCCCCCGACTTGCGGGCCCAGGTGGCGGAACGGCTGCCGGTCAGGCCCGGACCGCCCCGCCGTTCACCCGCACCGTCTGCCCGGTGACGAACCGGGCGGCCGGGCCCGCCAGCCACACCGCCGCCGCCGCCACGTCCTCCGCCAGCCCCCACACCCCGAGCGGAGTCTCGTCGCGGACCCGCTCCTGCCACGCGGCGGACGCCGTCTCCCCCCACGCCGTCCGCACCCACCCCGGGGCGAGACAGTTCACCCGCACCTCCGGGGCGAGGCTCACCGCCAGGCTGCGGGTGAAGCACGTCACCGCCCCCTTCACCGCCGCGAACAACTCCCCGCTGTCGCCCCCCATCCCGGTCTCCGCCTGGTCCCACCCGACCGTCAGCACCACCCCCCGGCCGCGCCCCTTCATCCGCCCCCCGACCGCCCGCGCCAGCCGCACGGTGGACTTCAGGTCGACGGCGAGGAGGGCGTCGAGCTTCTGGTCGAACGACCACCTCGCGGCGGCCCCGGTGAGGGTGTCGGCCCCGGCGTTGAGGACGAGCACGTCGAGCCCGCCGAGGAGGTCCCACGCCTCGGCCGCGAGCCGGTCGACCTGCGCCGGGTCGGCGAGGTCGGCGGACACGAACCGCTCGCCCGGGTCGGGCTTCGCCCGCCGGCCGTGCCGCACCACCTCGGCCCCGTGGTCCTCGAACGCGGCCGCGACGGCCGCCCCGATCCCGCTGGTCGAGCCGGTGACCAGCGCCCGGAGGCCGGTGAGCGACCGGCCGGCGTTGCCGGGGCGCGGCGCCGGTCGGACGCCGCCGCGCGGGACCGCGGCGGCCAGGTCGCGCACCGTCTTCCCGAGGACCGGGTGGACGGCGTCCGGGGCGATCTCGGCGAGCGGGACGAGGACGAACGCCCGCTCGTGCAGCCGCGGGTGCGGGACGACCAGGCCGGGGGTGTCGACCACCCGGTCGCCGTAGAGGACGAGGTCGAGGTCGAGGGTGCGGGGGGCGTTCGGCTCGGCGCGGACCCGGCCGAACTCGCGCTCGACGCGGAGGAGCAGCTGCAGGAGGTCGTCGGGGGCGCGGTCGGTCTCGACGGCGACGACCGCGTTGAGGAACGCCCCGGACCCGGGCGGGCAGTCCAGCGGGGCGGTCTCGTAGAACCCGGAGGCGGCGGCCACCCGCAGCCCGGGCTCGGCCCGCAGCCGGCGGACGGCGGCCGACAGGGCGTCCCACCGGTCGCCGAGGTTCGACCCGAGTGTGACGTGGGCGAGGGTCATCGCGCGTCAACCCTCGGCCGCCGGCCTGACGAAGTGACGACCGGCCGACGGCCGGTCGGCGCGGCCCGGTTACTTCTTCGCCGCGCCGGCGGCCGGCTTGGCGGCGGGGGCGGCACCGGCGGCGGGGGCGGCCGCGGCGTCGCCCTCGGCCGCCTCCTTCTTCGCCTTCTTCTTCAGGACGATCTTCTGGACCCGGGTCTTCGGCAGCCCGTACGGGCTCTTGCCGTCGGCCCACTGGCCGTTCTCCATCATCTTGGCGATCCGCTCGGCCCGGGTCAGGACACACCGGGTCCGGGTCATCCCGCCCTTGCGCCGCAGGCTCTTGTCGATGGACATGGGGGGTTCGTCGGGTTCGTGTCCGGGGGCCGGGGGACGCCCGGCCGGGACGGTAACTGTAGTGCCGCCGGCGGGGGCCGACAACCCCGCCGGCACGGCGTTCGCTTTCGGGGACGACCGATCCCATCCCGGGGCCGTCCGTTCCCGCCCCGCGACCCTCCCGGCGTGTCCCGGGCCGCCCCGTCGGGCGGCCGCGGCCGCCGGCCACCCGTCCCCGAGGTCCTCATGCCCGTCCGTCGGCCGAACCCGCACCGCCCCGGGTTCACCCTGATCGAGCTGCTGGTCGTGGTCGCGATCATCGCCGTCCTCATCGGGCTCTTGCTCCCGGCCGTGCAGAAGGTGCGGGAGGCGGCCGCCCGGGCCAAGTGCCAGAACAACCTGAAGCAGATCGGGGTCGCCCTGCACAACCACCACGACGCGGTGGGCGAGTTCCCGGCCCCGCGGCCGGTCCGGCACCAGTCGGACAACGCCGTCCGGTCGGCGACCAACACGTTCTGGCAGTCGGCCACCCCGGCCGCGTTCCCGTCGACCGAGCGGAGCGTCGGCGGGTGGACGGTGCGGCTGCTCCCGTACCTGGAGCAGGAGGCCCGGCAGGGGCTGATCAAGGGGCACACCGCGGCCGGCCCGCTGACCACCGGGGTCGGGCAGATGCGGCAGCAGCCGGTGACGGTCCTCCAGTGCCCGTCCGACCCGCGGGCGAACACCCCGTACACGGGCGGGGTGTCCGGCGGGAACACGGTGTTCCTGGCGAACTACGTCGGGGTGACCGGGAACGACGAGTGGACCGAGGCCGGGGGGATCGGGAGCAACGCCCGGAACGGGGTGTTCGCGGTCCACACCTACAACCAGACCACCGTCCGGAGGCCGGTGAAGGTCGGGTCGGTGACCGACGGGACGAGCAACACGGTGGCGGTCGGGGAGCGGCCGGTCCACCTGGAGGAGGGGTGGGGGTGGTGGTACGCGACCGACTTCGACACCCTTCTGGCCCACCCGAGCAACGACGACTACTACGGGGCCGGGTGCCCGCGGCCGGCGTTCTTCGCCCCGGACCAGGTCGGGTCGCCGTGCTCGTTCACCCACTTCTGGAGCACCCACACCGGCGGCGGGAACTGGCTGCTGGCCGACGGGTCGGTCCGGTTCCTGTCGTACGCGGCCGCCAACCCGACCCTGGTCCGGATGGCCAGCATGAACGCCGGGGAGGTGGTCGATGGCGCCGGGTTCTGAGCGCCGGGCCGCCGCGCTCGGGCTGGCCGCCGCCCTGCTGGCGGCCGCCGGGTGCGGGCCGGCGACCACGGTCGCGGCCGGGAAGGTGACGTTCCAGGGGAAGGCGGTGGCGTGGGGGACGGTCACCCTGGCGGGCCCGGACGGGACCGTCCGGCAGGGGCTGATCTCCCCGGACGGGGGGTTCAGCATCCCGGATGTCCGGGCCGGGACGGTCCGGGTCGGGGTGGTGAGCGGCAACCCGGAGGCCAAGCGCGGGGCGGACGCCGGCGACCGCCGCGGCCCGCCGCCGCCGAAGCTCCCGCCCGGGGCGTGGTTCCCGCTCCCGGAGAGGTTCGCCGACTTCAACACGTCCGGGGTGACCGCCGAGGTGAAGGCCGGCCAGCCGCTGGAGATCGACCTGAAGTGACCGCCGGGCCGGGGCCGGGGTAAGATGGGTTCACACCGACCCACCTTCCCACCGACCCCGGCCCGCACATGCGCGTCACCCTCGACTACGGCAAGACCGGCCTCGACGTCACCCTCCCGGACGACCGGCTGGTCGCCCCGCCGCTGGCCATCCGCCCGGCCGACCCGCTGCCGAACCCGGCGGCCGCCCTCGACGACGCCCTCGCCCACCCGACCGGCACCCCGCCGCTCTCCGACCTGGCCCGCGGGAAGAAGACCGCCTGCGTCGTCGTCTGCGACATCACCCGCCCGGTCCCGAACGCCTTCCTCCTGCCGCCGATCCTCCGCACGATCGAAGCCGCCGGCGTCCCGCGGTCGGGCATCACCATCCTCGTCGCGACAGGGTTGCACCGGCCGAACGAGGGCGACGAGTTGGTCGAGTTGGTCGGCCCGGAGGTGGCCGCGAACTATCGGTGCGAGAATCACCACGGGAAGGAACGCGACGAGCACGAGTACCTCGGGACGACGCCGAACGGGGTGCCGGCGTGGATCGACAAGCGGTACACCCGGGCGGAGCTGAAGATCACGACCGGGCTGATCGAGCCGCACCTGATGGCCGGGTACAGCGGCGGGCGGAAGCTGGTCTGCCCGGGGATCGCGGCGCTGGAGACGGTCAAGGTGTGGCACGGCCCGCGGTTCCTCCAGCACCCGAAGGCGGACTGCGGGAGCGTGGACGGGAACCCGGTGCACGAGGAGAACACGCTCATCGCGAAGATGGCCGGGTGCGACTTCATCGTAAACGTGTGCATCGACGGGAAGCGGAAGGTGACGTGGCTCGGGGCGGGGGACATGGTGAAGGCGTGGGAGGAAGGGGTGCGGTTCTGCCGGGAGGTGGTCAAGGCGACGGTGCCGGCCCCGGCCGACGTGGTGGTGACGAGCTGCGCCGGGTACCCGCTGGACACGACGTGGTACCAGGCGGTGAAGGGGCTGACCGGGGCGATGCCGGTGGTGAAGAAGGGCGGCACGATCGTGCTGGCGGCGAGCCTGACGGAGGGGCTGGGGAGCCCGGAGTTCCGGGAGCGGCTGCGGGAGTACGAGGAGGGCGGGCGGTACGCGAAGCCGGCCGCCGGCGATACCTGCGAGATGGACGAGTGGCAGCTGGTGATGCTGAACAAGGTGCTGGCGCACTGCCGGGTGAGGGTGGTGTCGGGCGGGCTGCCGGCGGAGGTGCTGCGGCGGTGCCGGGTGGAGCCGGCGGAGTCGGTGGAGGCGGCGGTGGCGGAGGCGCTGGCGGGGTACGGCCCCGGGGCGACGGTGGCGGTCATCCCGAAGGGGCCGTACGTCCTGCCGGTCGTCGCCGGGGCGTGACCGGGCGTGGTACAATCCGGGGGCCCGGAGGAGGACCGCCGATGACCGACCCGAGGAACCAGAAGCGCGTCGAGGTCCGCCGTCGGGAGGGCGGGGGGGGGTCGTTCTCCCTCCTCAGCGACCGGGTGCCCGAGGCCCGTGCGGTGCTGGACCAGCACGGCGTACCGTACTGGATGGACGACATCGAGATCTCGTCGGACGGGGGACCGTACATCTCCCGGCTCGTGCTGAGCGTCAAGGCGGATCTGGACCTTGTCCAGCGGTTGCTCGACACCCTGCCCTGACGGAGGCGCGGCGTGGCCCTCGCCGACGACATCCACAAGCTCGGGGCCGACACCCGCGCCGCCCTGGTCGCGGTGCTGGACTACTACTACCAGAGCCGCACCGTCTGGAAGTTGATCGAGGACGATGTCGGCACCGGGCGGCGGTTCACGTCGCGGAACCCAGCCAAGGGGACGGTCGCGGACCAGGCCGAGATCGTGCCGCGGATCGAGGGCTACCTCGACAACTACCTCAAGCCGGCGACGTTCCAGCAGGTGCTCACGACCTTCGAGGCGTTCGTCTTCGACCTCCTCGCCCGCTGGCTCACCGCGCACCCCGGCATCCTCCTCCGCAAGCAGGTCGAACTCGGGACGGTACTCGACGCCCCAGACAAGGACGCCGTGCTCCGCGGCGTGATCGAAAAGGAGTTGAACGACGTGAAGTACCGGCGGGTGGCCGACTGGTTCGACTACCTGCGGAAGCTGGTCGGGGTGCCGGGGCCGTCGGCCGACGCGGCGGCGGAGCTGGCGGAAGCGAAGGCCGGCCGGGACGTGCTCGTCCACAACAAGGGGGTGGTGAACGCGGTCTACGCGGCCAAGGCCGGGGTTAAATCCCGGTACGCCCCCGGCGACATCCTGGAACTCCCGGACCCGTACTTCCGGGACGTGACCGACCGGGTCGAGGCGGTCGTCGCGGACACCGCCGCCGCGGTCGCCGGGCGGGCGTAACGGCCGGGTCGCGGCCGCGGGGCGCGGCCGATACAATGGCCCCGACCGGCCCCGCCGGCGCGAGCCCGCCCCACGAGACGCGCCCGATGTCGATGACCCCGTGCCCCGGGTGCGGGCTGCCCCGGGAGGAAGCCCTGGTCGGGACCGCCCCGTGCCCGGTGTGCGCGTCGAACACCGCCCCGGCCGCGGTCGCGCTCCCGCCCGCCCCGGACCGGCCGGACCCGACCGCCGGGCTGCCGGCCGACGCGGGCGAGTTCGACCGCCACCGGGACGCCCGGCCCGGCGCCCCGCGGGGCCGGGTGTGGGCCGCCGTCTTCCTGGTCGGGGCGGCCGCCGGGGTCGGCGGGGTGGCCGGGTGGCGGGCCGCGTTCCCGCCCGCGCCGCGGGTTGTTCGTGCCGAGCCGCCCGCCCCGCCCCCGCCCGTCCCGGACCTGCCGGCCCGCCCGCCGCAGGTCGAGGTCGCCCCCCCGCCGCGCGAGCCGGGGCCCGCCGTCGCCCCCGACCCGCGGGCCGTCCAGGTGATCCACACCCCCGGCCTGGTCACCATGATCTTCGACGATCCGGAGCAGACGTACACCGTCCCGACGGCGACGAAGAAGGGGGTGAAGTACGTCCTCAAGGGCCGGCTCAAGTCGCTCACCGTCTACGGGATGGACGCCGGGGACGTGGTCGACGCGTCCGGGCTCCAGGCCGCGACCGTCTCGGTCGCGGGGCGGGTGGCCGGCGGGTCGGTGCTCAAGGTGAACGCCCCGGGCGGGGCGGTCATGGTCCACGCCCAGGTCGGCGAGAAGGCGGTCCTCGACCTCCACGCCCCCGGCGGGGAGGTGCGGACCCACTACGCCACGACCGAGGCCAAGCCCGGGTCGCGGATCGACGGCGGGGCCCAGGTCACCATCACCGCCCGGACCGTCGACCTGAAGGGGGACGTGAACGGGGTGGACACCAAGGTGACGGTCCACCTGCAGCCGACCGGGTCGCTCAAGGTGGCCGCCGTCCGCGGGACCGCGACCGTCGAGTACCGGGTGACCGAGGGGAAGGGGAAGCCGGACGTGACCGCCGGGTTCGTCGCCCCGACCGCCACGTTCCGGAGGGTCGAATGACCGGTCAGGGGGAAGGCCCGGCCGGGCTGACGGTCCGGCGGGCGACGCCGGCCGACGCCGACGTGCTGGTCGCGTTCAACGCCGCCCTGGCGTGGGAGACGGAGCACAAGCGGCTCCGCCCGGAGGTGGTGTCGGCCGGGGTCCGCGGGGTGTTCGCCGACCCGGCCCGCGGGTTCTACACCGTCGCCGAGTCGGGCGGCGAGGTGGTCGGCCAGGTGATGGTGACGTTCGAGTGGAGCGACTGGCGGAACGGCTGGTTCTGGTGGGTGCAGAGCGTGTACGTCCGGGACGGGGCCCGCCGCGGGGGGGTGTTCCGGGCCCTGTACCGGGAGGTCGCCCGGCAGGCCGCCGCCGACCCGACCGTGATCGGCATCCGGCTGTACGTCGAGCGGGACAACGCCCGGGCGCAGGAGACGTACCGGTCGCTCGGGATGGCCGAGACCGGCCACCTCGTGATGGAGGAGTACCCGCTCCCCGGCCGGCCGAAGGATGTCGAGTGAGGGAACCGGCCTCCTGGAGCGCGGCCGTCCCGGCCGCACCGCGTCTCCGGTTCGGGGGCGTCGACGGCCGTCCGTGTCGCGGCCGGGCGGGGGTCGGTGGCAGCGGCCGGGACGGCCGCGCTCCAGGAGGCGGGCGTGAACCGGGTGGCGGTGGTCGGCGGCGGGCTGGCCGGGCTGGCGTGTGCGGCGGCGCTGGCCCCGCGCGGGTTCCGGGTGACGGTACTCGAGTCCCGGCAGCGGCTCGGCGGGCGGGCCGGGTCGTTCACCGACCCCGAGACCGGTCACCTCGTCGACGCCTGCCAGCACGTCAGCATGGGCTGCTGCACCAACCTCGCCCACTTCTTCCGCACCCTCGGCGTCGAGCACCTCCTGACCCCGCAGCCGCGGCTCCACTTCGTCACCCCGGACCGCCGCCGCAGCGTGTTCCAGGCCGACCCGTGGCCGGCCCCGTTCCACCTCGGCCGGGCGCTGCTCGGGGCGCACTACCTCACCCCGGCCGAGAAGCTCCGGGTCGCCTGGGGGATGCTCGCCCTCGTCCGCGAGGCGCCGGACGCCGATCCGCCGCTGTTGCCGTGGCTCCTCGCCCACCGCCAGACCCCGCGGACGGTCGCCCGGTTCTGGGGCGTCGTCCTCGTCAGCGCCCTGAACGAGACCGTCGACCGGCTCGGCCTGAAGTACGCCCGGAAGGTGTTCGTCGACGGCTTCCTCCGCCACCGGGACGGGTTCGTCGTCCACGTCCCGTCGGTCCCGCTCGGCCGGCTGTACGGCGACGAGTTGCGCGGGTGGCTGGCCCGCCGCGGCGTCGAGCTGCGGGAGAACGCGGGGGTGCGGGCGGTGGAGATGGGCGAACCCGGGGCGTCAGCGACGGGGAGTGACGCGGACGTGGGACCCAGGCCGTTGGCCTGGGCTGAGGGAGGGCGGGCCTTCGGCCCTCAAGAAGCCCCGAAGGGGCGGGCTCCCTCAGCCCAGGCCAACGGCCTGGGTCCCACGTCCGCCCGCCCGGGTTCGCCACCCGTCTCCCGCCTCCGCCTCCGCGACGGCTCGGCCGTCGAGTCCGACTGGTACGTCCTGGCGGTGTCGTTCGACCGGGTCGCCGACCTGCTGCCGGACGAGCTGGCGCGAGACCCGTACTTCGCCAAGGTCGGCAACCTGGCCGCGTCGCCGATCACCAGCGTCCACCTGTGGTACGACCGGCCGGTGCTGCCGGTGCCGCACGCGGTGCTCGTCGACTGCGTCGGGCAGTGGGTGTTCGGCCGCGGCGAGGTGGCGCCGGGGGAACATTATGTGCAGGTGGTGGTGAGCGCGTCGCGGGGGCTGCGCGAGCTGGGCCGGGACGAGGTCCGGCGGCGGGTCGCGGACGAACTCGGGCGGGTGTTCCCGGCGGCGGGGCGGGCGGCGGTGCTGCGGTCGAAGGTGGTGACGGAGCACGCCGCGACGTTCAGTGCGGTCCCCGGCGTGGACCGGTGGCGGCCGGCGCAGGCGTCGCCGGTGCCGAACCTGGTCCTCGCCGGCGACTGGACCGCGACCGGCTGGCCGGCGACGATGGAGGGGGCGGTCCGCAGCGGGTACCTGGCCGCCGAGGCGGTCCTGGCCCGCGCCGGCCGGCCCGAGCGGTTGGTGCGGCCGGACCTGTCGTAGGGGCCGTCAATAGGGCGTCCCCAACCTTGTCGGGAGAATGAGTGCCATGGGGCTCGGCGGGAGGACGACTTGTGCGGTGTCCCGTATGCCAAGGATGGGCCCGCCATGGTCTCGGTTGCCTCCAAGTTGGACGCCGACGTTCGCATCATCACCGAGCCTACCGTCTACGTTGTCGGCCGCCAGACGACCGACGACGCGGAACTCGATCGCTTCCTGAATAACCACGGGGTGAGTTGGGAGAGCGACAGCGAGGTCGCGGCCGAGGTGCTCGCCGAGTCGGCCGGCCGGTTGTGCTACCTCAGCTACGCCCGGCCGAGGCCGGGCGGGAACAGCGCTTACCTGAATCACATCAAGGAAGTCGGGCACGGGTCGGTGCTGGAGCACGCGGTCTGGAACTTCGTCGTCACCGGCATCTCGCGTAGCTTGACGCATGAGTGGGTGCGTCATCGGTCCGGGTGGGCGTACAGCCAGCTTTCTCAGCGGTACGTGGACGAGTCCGCCGCGGAGTACGTCGAGCCCGACGTGATCGCGGCCGACCCGGAACTGCACGCCGTCTGGCTCGAAGCGGTGACCAATGCCCATGCCGCGTACGTCCGACTCGCCGAGATGCTGAACGCCAAGCTTGCCGACCCTCAGGCCGCGGCCGCCGCGATGCTCGCCGACGGGTCCGACCGCACCGCCCGCCGGAAGGCCGCCCGCCAAGCCGCCCGGAGCGTCCTGCCGAACGCCACCGAGACGAAGATCTTCGTCACCGCCAACGCCCGCGCCCTCCGGCACTTCCTCGAGCAGCGGGGCAGCCGCCACGCCGAGCCGGAGATCCGCAAGCTCGCCGGCAAGCTCCTCGACCTCCTTCAGAAGGACAGCCCGAACCTGTTCGGCGACTACACCCGCGTCCCCCTCCCGGACGGCACCTTCGAGTTGACCACGCCCTACAAGAAGGTGTGACCGGCTGCTATCCTGAGGCGATGACTCCCGAGGTGCGGGCGGAAGTCTTGGCCGTGTACGCGGCCGCCGACGCGGCGGTCGCGGCCGCCGGGCCGCGCTGCGACGCGTCCGGCCGCTGCTGCCGGTTCACCGAGTACGGCCACACCCTGTTCATCTCCCACTTCGAGGCGGAACTGCTGCTCGAAGCCGCCCCGCCGTTCGCCCGGCCGGCGTCCCGCGACGGCTGCCCGTTCCAGGTCGACCGGCTCTGCACCGCCCGCGAGTCGCGCCCCCTCGGCTGCCGCGTCTACTTCTGCGACCCGTCCTACGAAGCCCGGATGGCCGAGATCACGGAAGACGCCGTCGCGAGGCTGAAGGCGGTCGCCGACGCCCACGGCACCGGCTGGCACTACGCCCCGCTGCACCACTTCCTGAACGCCGCGCGGCCGGACGATCCGCCGCCGGATAGCATGACCCGGCACCCGCTGCCCGTGGTGCCGTCCGAGCCGGAAGCGTGAGCGACGGGTCTCGCCTTGGTCCGTCGCTCACGCTTCCGGCTCGGACGGCACCACGTGTCCCCGCCGGAGGTCCGCATGTCCCGCTACCTGCTCGGGTCTCTCCTCACACTCACACCCACCCTCACACTCTCCGCGGCCGACTGGCCGCAGTTCCTCGGGCCGACGCGCGACGGGGTCTCGCCCGAGGCCGTCGCCCCGTGGAAGGGGGAGCTGAAGCCGCTGTGGAAGCAGCCGGTCGGGGAGGCGCACAGCTCGCCGGTCGTCGCCGGCGGGGTGGTGTACGCGTTCTACGAGCCGGCGGGGAGGAACGCCGACGCCCTGGCCGCGTTCGACGCCCGGACCGGCGAGCGGAGGTGGGAGAAGAGCTACGACCGGGAGGAGTTCAAGCCGCTGTTCGGGAACGGCCCGCGGTCGACCCCGGTGGTGAGCGGCGACTCGGTGTACACCCTCGGCGGGACCGGCGTCCTGGCGTGCTGGGGCGCGAAGACCGGCGACATCGCCTGGAAGGTCGACACCCTGAAGGAGTACGGGGCGAAGAACCTGTTCTTCGGGGTCTCCACCTCGCCGGTGGTGCTCGGGGGCGACAAGGTGGTGGTGATGGTCGGCGGGAAGGGGGCCGGGCTGGTGGCGGTCGACGCGAAGACCGGGAAGACGGCGTGGATGGCGACCGACGAGCCGGCCAGCTACTCGTCCCCGGTGATCGCCGGCAACCAGATCGTCACCCTGACCGGGGCGAACCTGCTCGGGCTGAGCCCGGCCGGCGAGAAGCTGTGGGCGGTGCCGCTCGAGGGGAAGGTCGGGCCGAAGCAGCTGATCGAGTCGTCCGCGACCCCGCTGGTGGTCGGCGACCTGGTCGTCGGGAGCACCGTGACCGGCGGGGCGGTCGGGCTGCGGGTGACCGAGAAGGACGGGAAGTACGAGGCGAAGCAGGAGTGGTTCGAGAAGGCGCTGACGTGCTACTTCTCGACCCCGGTGGTGGTCGGCGACCACCTGTACATGATCAACGGCACGCTCGGGCTGAAGCCGACGATCACCCTCCGGTGCGTCGGGCTGAAGACCGGGAAGGTGGCGTGGGAGCGGAAGAACGTGGGCAAGTACCACGCGGCGATCGTCCGGTGCGGGCCGGCCGGGAAGGAGACGCTGCTGATGCTCGACGACGCCGGGTCGCTGACGCTGTTCGAGCCGAACCCGAAGGAGTACGTGGAGCTGGCCCGGGCGAAGGTGTGCGGGGAGACGTGGGCGCACCCGGCGGTCGCGGACGGGCACGTCTACCTGCGGGACAACAAGGACCTGGTGTGCGTGCCGCTGAAGTGAGCGGCGGTTCGGGAGGGCGAGGCTCCTGCCGAGCCGACGGGCTTCGGCTCGGCAGGAGCCTCGCCCTCCCACCCGTCCCGCGTAGCCGCGCCCCGGAGGGGAGCGCGGGAGGAACCCCGTGGCCGTCGGGCTGACGTTCGCGGTGCTGCTGGTGGTGCTCGGCGGGTGGGCCGGGGCGCGGCAGGTCCGCGCCCTGCGGCGCGTCGGGGCGGAGCCGCACCTGCCGGATGTGGACCGGCGATACCTCCGCGGGCAGGGCCGGCGGCGGCTGTTCGCGGCAGGGCTGTTGGCGGCGGTCGGGGCGATGATCGGGTACTACTACCTGTCCGGGATGGACGCCCGGATGGACGCGATCGGGGCGAAGGGCCGGGAGAACGTGACGGACGACGACAAGGACTTCTACCGCCGCGTCGGGGTGTACTGGATCGCGGTGATCCTGCTGGTGGTGCTGGTGGTGCTGGTCGCGATCCTCGACTTCTGGGCGACCCGGGTGTACGGGATGGCGCTGTACCGGGAGATCCAGGCGGACCACGACGCGAAGCTGCAGCGGGACCTGGCGGTGTACCGCCGGCAGAAGCTGGACAACCGGGCGAAGGGGCTGCGGAAGCCGGACGACGACGACCCGGCGGACCCGGACTCTACCTGACCGACCACACGAAGATGCCGTCGGTCCCGGCGGCGACGAGCGTCCGGCCGTCGGCGCTGAACTGCATGTCGCGGACCTCCCCCGTGCTCCCGCCCGCCTCGACCCCGGGGTCGTCCAGCGTCCGGGTGTTCCGGGCCCGGATCGTCCCGTGGGCGTCCGCCGTCACCAGGTACCGGCCGGCCGGGTGGAACGCGGCCCGGACGATCCGGGTCGGGTGCCCGCCGAGCGGCACCCCCGCGCCCCACCCCACCAGGTCGAACACCATCGCCCGCTCGCTCCCGACGGCGACCATCCGGCTGTCGTCCGGGGCGACGAGCAGTTGCCGCGGGTCGCCGCACTCGGTCGGCTGCCCGGCCTTCCGCTCGCCGGTGTCGGCGTCCCACACGGCGACCTCCTTCCCGTCCCACGTCACCACCCGCCCGCCGGTGCTCGTGAACGCGGCGTAGCGGTCACCCTTCGTCCCGACCTGCCGTTCGGCCTTCCACCCGTCGACCCGGCCGACGACCGTCCGGCCGAGCGCCCGGGGGACGGCGAACCGGGCGCCGAGCGGGTCGAACACGACCGGCCCGCCGGACACAGGCAGCGGGTCCTTGCCGTCGAGCCCGGCGACCGCCCGCGGGTTCGCCGCCGGGGTGTCGATGTCCCACAGCCACACCTTGTCGGCGACGGCGAACACGGTCCGCCGGTCCGGGGCGAACCCGACCTCGTCGGCCGCCAGGGGCCCCGGGCCGGCGAGGTCGAACAACCTCGTCCCGGACCCGGCGGCGAGCACCTGGCCCCCGGGCCGGCGGAGGTTGGTGACCGCCAGCCGCTGACCGTCCTTGCTGAACCCGCCGGGTCGGCCGTCCGCCACCACGGTGACGGCCTCCCCGTCGGACGTGCGGTACAGGCCGAGCCGGTACGCGGGTGCCTTCCCGTCGGTCAGACTCGCGGCCAGCATCGTCCCGTCCGGCGCGAGGCGGATGGACTGGGCGACCCAGCCCGGGGTATCGATCCTGCGGACGAACTCGATCGGCTTCCGCGGCCCCTCCTCCTTCGGGTCGTCGTGGTCGTGTGAGTCCGCCACCTTGGTCGGGGTGGGGCGCGGCACGTCGGACTCGACCGACGTGAGCGCCGAGACCGCGTAGATCAGTAGCGCCATCAGCGCGACGACGACCAGGCCGCACACCACCACCGCCCCGAACGTGCCGGCCCGGTCCGCCGCGGACGGCTCCTCGGCCGGCGGCGGGTCCGGCTCCGGCCTCGGCGCCGGTCGCGGTTCCGCCGGCCCGACCCGCACCGGCTTCGGCGGGGGCGCCGCGGGGCGGGGCGGGACCGCCACCGACACCGCCGCCGGCGGGGGCGCGAAGCGACCCACCTGGTCCAGTCGCGCCGCCAGGAATCCGGCGTCGTGCGGGCGGTTGTCCGCGTCGGACGCGGCACAGTCCCCGAGCAACTCGACCAGGTCGGTCGGCACCCCGAGCCGGCGGAGCGTCTTGGCGTAGTCGGCCCCGGGGGCGGCGTCGAGCCGGCCGGTCAGCATCTGGAACCCGATCACACCCAGGGCGTGGACGTCGTCCCGCGGGTCCGGCGGCTCGCCCCGCTGCTGCTGCGGCCCGGCGTACAGCGGGGTGAACGACCCGTGCAGCTGCGACACCAAGAGCCCGGTCGACCCGCGCCGCGTCGCCTCCCGGGCCAGTGTCGCGGCCGCCCCCACCCCGCCGATCCCGAAGTCGGAGACCTTCAGCGCCCCGTCCCCGCCCGCCAGCAGCACGTTCGCCGGCTTCAGGTCCCGGTGGACGATCGGCGGGGCCAGCCGGTGGAAGGTGGCGACCGCGGTCGCCAGGACGCGGAGGGCGTCGACGGTGCGGCTCACCCGCTCGGCCGCGGGGAGCTGCTGCCAGGCGAGGATCAGCCCGCCGAGGTCGCCGCCGGGGACGTACTCGTACATCAGCCACGGGGCGTCGCCGTCCAGGTGGGCGTCGAGCAGCTGCACCACGTTCGGGTGCCTGCCGTGGGTCATCACCCGGTTGACCAGGCTCCCCTCGTGCCGCAGCAGCCGCTCGCGGGCGGCCGGGTCGAGGCCGAACTTCACCGCCCCGCGCAGCGCCGACATCGCCGGGTTGTGGGCGAGCCACACCTCGCCGAACCCGCCGGACCCGAGGAACTCGGCCAGCCGCCACCCGGCCCGGCCGGGCAGCTCGTCGCCGGGCCGGAACCTTGCGACGCGGGTCGGGAGGCGGCGGGCGAGGTCGGCCGCGTCGTCGACGGCCAGGTCGGGCGGGACGGTCCTGCCGGACGGGTCGTCGGCCCGGCGGAGCGACTGGCGGATCGCCCCGGGGACCTGCGTCAGGTACATCTCCAGGGCGATCCGGTCCTCGGCCGGGCCGGCCCCGGCCACCTCCCGGGCGACCTCGGCGGCGGCCTGTCGGACCTCGTCGAGGGTGGCGGCGGCCGCCTCCTCGACCTCTTTGCGGAGGTCGGCGGCCCGCTTCCGGTCGCGCATCCGCTTGACCGCGTCGCCGGCCACCTCGTACAGGTACGACGCCCCGGGGACGAGGTCGGTCAGCCCGCGGACGCCCTTGTGCATCACCGCCTCGGCGACGCACCGCATGAGCACGAGCACGGCGCCCTCCGGGAACGGGACGTGGGTGACCGGTGATTCGCCCGCCGCCGGCGGAGATTGTACCCGAAACGGGAGCGGCCCGCGCCGGGGAGGCGCGGGCCGCGGGTGTCGGCCGGACCGCCCGGGTCATTCCGGGTCGTTCGGGTTGCCGTCGTCGCGGCTGGCCAGCTTGAAGAGGGACGCCAGGGTGATCGAGTCGCGGAGGCTCCGGACCGACCCGTCGCCGAGCCCCACGTTGCAGACCCCGGTGTGGAACCCGTACAACTCGCCCTGGTTCCAGCCGTTGATCGCGACGGCCCCCGGGGTGGTGGCAGCGTTCGTCGGCTTCCCGCTGGGCATCAAGCTGCTCGGGTCCGTCCCGGGGGGCACGGGCCGGGTCCCGGAGGCGGTGATGTTGTTGCTCTCCGCGGCCCACGCCCCGCGGATGCCGGAGAGGGTGTCGGCGTACTTCGCGCGGAACGCCCACCCCTGGTTCCGGGCCCCGGACTCGCCGAGCATCAGGGTGTTCGACAGCCCGTCCCGGATCGCCAGCATCTTGGTCCGGCGGTTCTGCGTCAGCACCCCGCGGGCGGCGTCGTCCCCGGGGTACGTCAGCCCGACAGCGGTCCAGACCGTGGCGTTGGTGTTCGCCCGGGTGACCGGCCAGTAGTCCCCGAGGGCCGGCGGCCTCGTCCACCCGCTCGGGGGCGGGTTCAGGAGGTGGTCGGTCGGGACCGACGGGCACTCGTACACCGGGATCCGGGTGCTGGAGGCCGGCTGGTTCGCCGGGTCGTTCCAGTCGAGCCGCAGGTTGTACCCGCCGGCCGCCTGGGCCAGCACGTTCGCCTGCTCCAGGTACGGCAGAAGGATCGACAGATACCCATGCCGGGCGAAGTCGTTCCCGTTCATCGGGGTCGCCGCCGGGTTCTTCTGATAGTCGATCAGCCCGGGCCAGTCGTTCGACCCGGGGTTGTTCACGATCGCCGGCGGAAGGACGCTGAACGTCCCCTCGTAGTTGTGCGTCGCCAGGCCGATCTGCTTCAGGTTGTTAACGCACTTCGTCCGGGCGGCCGCCTCCCGGACCTTCTGGACGGCCGGGAGCAGGAGCCCGACCAGCACCGCGATGATGGCGATGACAACCAACAGCTCGATCAGCGTGAACGCGCGGCGACATCGGGGCATGACGAGACCCTCGGGATGAAAACGTATGCTGGAGCACCCCGCTCCGTTGCGAGGCGGCGGTCCGGACGTTTCCCCGTCGGGGGCCGGCGCGGACTCGCCCCGCCGACGGCACAACTACGGCCGACCCTACTTGCCGTCGAGCAACCGGGACAGGGAGGAATCGATATCCCGGACCGTCTTCCAGTTCAGGGCGTAGTCCACCCGGGCGAACTTCCCCTCGACCCCGCCCGACTCGGCGATCCGGAACCCGTCGAACACCTTCTCCACCTGCTTCCGCAGGTCCGGCGGCAGGTGGTGCGGCACCCCGAAGCACAGCGGCGGGAACGGCCCCTCCTTGCCGACCTGCCGGAACTGGTCCGCCCGGACCGTCCCGGCCTTCACCTCGTCCGCGTACAGGTCGCTGGCCACGCACACCGCGTCCGGACCCCCCTTGCCGCCGGCCAGGTCCTTCACCGACCGGGCGTGCCCGCCGGTGATCGCGTACTTGTAGTCCCGCCCGGGGAGCAGGTTGTACTTGTCCTTCAGCAACACCAGCGGGGCCTTCCCGCCCGAGTTCGACGACAGCGACACCAGCCCGACCGTCTTCCCCTTCAGGTCCTCCGGCTTCTGCACCGGGCTGTCGGCCCGGACCAGCATCACCATCTCGTAGGCGTACTTCCCGTCCTTGTCGGCCGGGCAGAACAGCGGGACGAACCCGGCCGCGTTCACCGCCGCCGGCACCTGCCCGGTGTTGAACGCGGTGACGTGCAACCGGCCCTCGGCGACCGCCCGCACCTGCTCCTCGACGGACCCGACCTCGGCCGCGTACCGGACCTTCTTCCCGGTCGCCTTCTCCAGCGCCGCGAGCAGCCCCTTCCACCGCTCCTGTGTCTTCGCCAGGTCGTCGGGGTCGTCGGTGGCCACGGCGGAGAACGCGATCTCGTCGACCTTCAGGAACTTCGCCGGGTCGGTCGGGGGGTCGGCGAGGAGGTCGTTGTTCGCGTCGACGTACCCGTCCTTCAGCTTCTGGGCCTTGCCGAGGTGGGTGATGTACGACTTCAGCCCGACCAACTCGTCCGGCGGCGGGGCGTCGGCCTGGGTGTAGACGGTGTACGCGTAGAAGCCGCCGCCGGCGGCGAGGAGGACGGCGACCAGCCCGAGGGCGAGGCCGGAGGCGCGGCGGCGGGCGGGCGGGGTCGCGGCCGGGGCGGGTGGTTGCGGGTCGTTCACGACGGACCCCCGGGTGTCTGCCACGGCCTGAATCCTACAGGCATGTTAGGGGTCGGCGGGGGGCGGTCAAAAGAAGAACTGATGAAGACGCGGCCGCCGGGCCGCTCGCCGGGAAACGCCGAGGCCCACGGGACGCGGTCCCGCGGGCCTCTGTGGGTCGGCGCCGGCGGCGGGCTCACTCCAGCAGCAGGGTCGGCTCCCAGCCGACGCGCTCGGCGTTCGCCTTCAGCTTCTCCAGCGCGCGGTTCTGGATCTGCCGCACCCGCTCCTTCGAGATCCGCAGCAGGTGCCCGATCTGCCGCAGGCTGTGCGTCCCGTGCCCGGTCAGCCCGAACCGCAGGTCCAGCACCTTCCGCTCCCGCGGCCGCAGGTTCTCCATCAGGAAGCTCAAGGCCTCCTGCCGCTCGTTGTTCTCCTGCATCACCAGGGTGCCGGTGTCCGGCATCGCCTCGGTCAGCTTGAAGTCGCTGTCGTCGTCGAGGACGGCGTTCAGGCTGACCGGGGTGCGGGTGGCGGTCTGGAGGTGGGTCAGGTGCTCGAGCGAACTGCCGGTCCGGCTGGCGAGTTCTTGCGGACTGGGGAGGTGCTTGCCGCCGTGGGCCAGCGCCTCGGATTCCTGCTGCAGAAGGCCCAGTTCTTGCAGGTGGTGGGGCGACAGGCTGACGAGGTGGCTCTGGCGGGCGACGGCGATCTGGAGCGTCTGCCGGATCCACCAGGTGGCGTAGGTCGCGAGGCGGGTGCCGTGGGACACGTCGAACCGGTCGATCGCCTGCATCAGCCCGCAGACGGCTTCCTGGAGCAGGTCGGAGTAGGCGAGGCTGTGGTGGCGGAACCGCTTGGCGACGTGGGCGGCGAGCCGGATGTTGGCCGAGGCCAACCGGTGCTTGTAGTGGACGTACCGGTCGCGCAGCCGGCGGACGGCCATCGCCTCGCACCGCTCGTCGGTGCAGTGCTCGCGGATGAACTGGGCCATCGGCCACGGCTCGAGCGGCGGCCGGCTGGCCTGCAACTCCCGGTGGAACGTGCGGACCAGGACCCGGACGAGTTCGCTCTTGCAGTCCCAGAAGCTGGTGAGGAGTTCCCGCTCCTCTTCCGGCGTGAGCAGGTCGGACGAGAAGGTCGTCAGCGAGGACTCGGCCACCTGGGCCGACTGTCCGGAGCGCTTACGCCTGGCGGTCTTCATGGCGGCCTTTCTCGGAGGTCGCGGCGGGGTTCGGGGTCGTGGGGAGTACCGACGCGGCCGCGGGTTCTTACGCCGCGGGCCGGGAGCCGGTTCGGACCGCGGGTGCGCGAGACAGAGGGACCCGGAGGCGTGCGGCCCACACGGGGCGCGGCGCGGAAAAAAAAGCCCCGACTCAACCGTCGTCAGGCCGCCCGCGGGAGGCGCCGGAACGTCGTACACCGGCCGGTGTCGGAAACTCGGACGCCCGGCTCGGGAGCGGGGCGGAGTCCGGAAGGTGGCCGGGACCGTTCGGGCGGTCCGTCATCCGTCGGACGAGGCAGACGCGGTCGAGCCGGCGGGCGGCTCGGGTCGCTCTGAGAACCCGGGGTGTCTCCCCGTAGCAGCCCGATTCTACGCGGCCCGGAACCGGGGTTCAAGCGGCAAGACCGATAAATCCCGCAGGTTTTTCGGACACCGGCCGGCGGGCGTCCGGTCGAGCGCCCCGTTCCGACCAGGCCCCCCGACCGGCCGTCCCGTACCGCCGGCCGGGTCCTCGCATTCCGCCCGCGGCGGTGTACACTGAACCATCCCGCCGCGGGGCTCGTCCCGCCCAGTCGGCCGGCACGGGTATGGCCCCGGGGCGCCCGCGCGGACATGAACGTCACCCGCTACAAGTGCTCCGTCCTGGTCGTCGACGACGACCCCGGGGTCCTGTCCGTCCTGGTCGCCCAGCTCGGGTCCGACTTCGAGGTGGTCACCGCCTGCACCGCCGAGCAGGCCCGCGGGGTGCTCGCCCGGCGGACCGTCGACATGATCCTGTCCGACCTCCGGCTGCCGGACGAGTCCGGGCTGGCCCTGCTCGACTGGGTCCGCCGGGCGTCCCCGCGCACCTCCCGCGTCCTGATCACCGGGACGGCCCGGCTGGAGGACGCGGCCGCCGCCATCAACCGCACCCAGGTGCACCGGCTGGTGCTCAAGCCGTGGCGGGCCGAGGACCTGCTCCAGACCCTCCGGTCGGCCGCCAGCGCCCTGTTCATGGAGCGGAGCCACGAGCAGCTGCTGGAGGACTTCCGCCGGGCCAACGACGAGCTGCGGCGGTCGAACGACGAGCTGGAGCGGCGGGTCGAGGAGCGGACCCGGGAGCTGAAGAAGGCCCTGGAGGTGGTCCGGTCGCAGGCCCTGACCGACGACCTGACCGGGCTGCCGAACCGCCGGTCGGTGAAGCAGACGGCGTACACCGAGCTGGCCCGCCGCGGCCGGTTCCCCGGCCCGCTCACCCTGGCCCTGGTCGACGCCGACCACTTCAAGCAGACGAACACGGACCACGGGTGGTCCGGCGGGGACCACGTCCTGCGGTGGCTGGCCGGGGTGCTGCAGGGGTCGGTCCGGTCGTCCGACGCGGTCGGGCGGTGGGGCGGGGAGGAGTTCCTGGTGGTCGCCCCGGGGACGGACGCGGCCGGGGCCGCGGTCCTGGCCGAGCGGCTCCGGTCGGCGGTCGAGGCCGAGCCGACGGTGTACGACGGCCGGCCGATCGCGGTGACGATCAGCCTCGGCCTGGCGGTGGTGGAGGAGCCCGGGCCGGTCCCGTACCGGCTCCTGCTGCGGTGCGCCGAGGACGCCCTGCGGGAGGCGAAGGCGGGCGGGCGGAACCGGGCGGTGGTCCGGGGGTTCACCCCGCCGCCGCCCGGCGAACAATCGGAGCTGGCCGCCGGGAAGACCCCGGGGCCGGGGATGACGTAGGACTCCGTTTCGCCGCTCGCGGCGTCGCGCTCGGGATGGCGCGACGCCGCGAGCGGCGAAACGGAGACACGACCCGGGGTCAGGCCAGCTTCCACCCGCCGCGCCGCTCCCGGGCGAGCATCTTGTTCGCCTCGGCGTCGTCGAACTGGTACGCCTTCGGGTCCCACTTCAGCTTCTTCCCGGTCCGCAGGGCGATCGTCCCGATGTGGCAGACGATCACCGACCCCGCCCCGACCTCCACCCCGCAGATCGGCGTCTCCCGCGACTTCACGCAGTCGAGGAAGTTCCCCATGTGGTCGCTCGGCCGCGTCGGGTAGAGCTTCGGGTCGTCCTTCAGCGGCTCGAAGACCGCCTTGTCCGAGGCCAGCAGCAGCCCCCGGCTGACGAACAGCGTCCCCTTGTCGCCGACGACGAGCACCCCGTTCTCGCCGCCGTCGACCCCGTCGAACGTCTTCTTCGACTTGGGGTCGGTCCGCGGGTTGCCTTGGGCGTCCACCAGGCCCTTGGCGGCGCTCCCGGCCCCGTGGCTGACCTCGACCTTTTCCCCGCCCCCGTAGGTCATCAGGATCTTGAACGTCGGGTGGCAGTTGAACCCGTCGACCCCCGGGTGCGGCTTGGCCGACTCGACGTGCTCGACCGCCACCGGCCCGCTCCCGTCGGCCCCGAGCATCCACTGGGCGATGTCGATGTGGTGGGCGCCCCAGTCGGTCATCTTCCCGCCGCTGTACTCGTAGAACCAGCGGAACTGGTAGTGGCAGTTCGTCCGCTGGTCGTTCTCGAACCGGTACGGGACCTTGGCGGTCGGCCCGAGCCACATGTCCCAGTCGAGCTCCTTCGGCGGGTCCATCTCCTTGATCGGCCCGCTCGTCGGGTTGCCGCCGACCCGGCACTCGATCTTCTGCACCTTGCCGACCCGGCCGGACCGGACGAGTTCGGTGGCCAGGCGGAACTTGGCGCCCATCTCGGTCCGCTGCTGGCTGCCGGTCTGGAGCACCCGCTTCGTGTCGGCGACGGCTTTCTTCAGGGCGAGCGCCTCCTCGACGGTCAGGGTCAGCGGCTTCTCGCAGTACACGTCCTTGCCGGCCTTGAGGGCGGCGATCGCCATGATCGCGTGCCAGTGGTCCGGCGTAGCGACGATGACCGCGTCCACGTCCTTGGCGGTGACCAGCTCGCGGAAGTCCTTGCACCCCTTCACGGCGTACCCGTCGCCCTTGTACTGCTTGACCGCGTGGTCGACGTGCCGGGCGTCCACGTCGCAGACGTGGGTGAAGTTGACGTGCTTGAACTTCTTGGCCGCCCCGTACAGGGCGTTCGACCGCCGCGGGCCCGGGCCGACCCCGACGACCCCGACGTTCAGCTTGTCGTTGGCGGCGGTCGGCTTGTTGTCCTGGGCGGCCCGGGCGGCGGTGCCGAACAGGTCTTCGGCGTACCAGGCCGGGAGGCCGGCGGCGGTCAGGGCGGCGACGGACCGGGTCATGAAGCCCCGGCGGGAGAGGTTGCCACGGTCGAGCATGGGTCGAACCCTTTCGCGGGTCGGTGCGTGGGGAATAGTGGTGGGGCGGGGTGTATCATAAGCGGTGTGACGGGGAACGGGAAAAGAGAAAACGGCGGCTCCGGCCGCGGGTACCTCCGATGCGAGTGCGAACCGGGGCCGTGATCGCCGGACTCCTGCTGGCCCCGGCGCCGGGCCGGGCGGATGTCGGGTTCCCGGGCCTCGCGCGCGTCGCCAACGACAAGGTGATCGAGGTCGCGGGGGACACGGCCGGGTACCGGTTCTGGCTCGTCTCGCCGCGGGGCCCCGAGCCGCTGGACCTCGCCCCCGGGCGGCCGGCCCGGGTCGACGGCCGGGGCCGGGACGGGAGCCACCGCCAAGCCTTCGTCCTCGCCGTGCCGGTCGGGGCGGCCGGGCAACCGGGGTCGGTGGCGTGGGACGCGGTCCTGGCCGGGAAGGTGCCGCCCGGCGTGCTGCAGTCCGGGCCGCTCGACTTTTCGGCCGCGGTCCCGGTCCTCGACCCCCGGGGGCGGATCACCGACCACTACCGGCTGGAGTTCGTCCCGGGCGAGCGGGTCGAGTTGGTCTGGCTCGGCGTGAGCACCACCGACCGGCTGATGTCCGTCGCCTGGTGGGCGGTGGGCGTCGGGGTGGCCGGGTTGGTCGTGTGGGGCGGGCTGCGGTTGGCCTGTCGGGGTCGGCGGGCGCCGGCGGAGACTTGACCGGAGCGGGCATGGAGTTCACGGACCGGTACTTCGGGCGGGTCGGTCGGCAGCCGGGCGGGCCGCCGGTCGCGAACCCGCGGCTGCCGCACCCGCCGGCGTTCCGCGTCCTGTTCCCGGCGCCGCCCGACCTCGACGCGGCCGCCCTGACGGCCGCCCTCCGCGGGTACGCGGCGGAACTGGCCGACGCGACGGCCGAGGTGCAGGCGCTGCCGCCGTCCCCTGGCGGGCCGTCGGTGCTGGGGCTGATCGCGTGGGGCCGGCACGTCGTGAAGCTCGCCGGGTACGGCTACCCGATGCCGGCCGCCGAGGTGGAGACGTGCGTCCGGCCGGCGCTGTTCGTCGAGCCGGACGAGAAGGAGGCGGCGTACCGGCACGGGGCGCACGCGTCGCTCTTCTACGCCGGGTACGACGCCGACGTGTTGGAACAGCACGTGGCGCTGGCGGCGGCGGCCGCGGCTCTGGCGAAGGCCGGGGCGGTGGCGGTGCTGAACGAGACGGCCCACACGTCGGTCCCGGCGACCGGGCTGCTACCGCACGACGAGGACGCCGGCGACACGATGGGGGCGCTGCGGCGGTTCCCGCTCCCGTACCTGTACGCCGGGTTCGTCCAGATGACGGTCGAGGACGAGCCGGGGGTGTGGATGCGGACCCGCGGGTGCGAGATGTTCGGGCTGCCGGACCTCGCCGTCCGGGCCGCCGGGCACGCGCAGACCGGGGCCGTGTTCGGTCTGTTCCGCGGGGTGCTCGCCGACCTGCGGGAGTCGGGTCGGCGGCTCGACCCGGGCGACACCCTGGCCGTCGGCGACGGGATGTACTTCCGCACCAGGTCTGCGGCGGAGGACGAGTGGTACCTCGACAGCCCGGGTCGGCTGGTGGTACTGGAGCCAATCCCCGAGGGGGAGAAGCCGTGAGCGCGACCGTCGGAGGTGGTTTCCCCTCACCCGGCCCGGCGAGGCGCCGGGCCGACCTCTCCCCAGCGGGGAGAGGTGGGGGTACAGCGGCCCCTCCCCGGCCACCCGACCCGGAAGGCGATCGAGGCGGCCAGCCGCCCCCACCTCTCCCCGCTGGGGAGAGGTCGCCGGCGCTTCGCCGGCGGGTGAGGGGGTGGGCCTACGGAGCACTCCGGGTCGTCGCCCTCGTACTCGGCCTCTCCCCCGCGCCGGCCCGCGCCGGCCTGCACTACAGCGGCGAGCAGTTCGCCGAGCTGCCGAGCCGGCTGTCCGGGTTCCTCGTCGACCACCGCTCGCTCCGGGCGGCCGGCGTCGAGCGGCCCGCCAACTTGCCGTCTCCGCTCCGCGACGACTACCGGACCGCTGCCGACCGCCTGGAAAAGCTCGCCAAGACCCGCCCGCTGACCGCCGACGAGGCCGCCGACCTCGGGGCGCTGCTCGTCCGCCTCGGCACGCCGGACAAGGCCGTCGCGGTGCTGACCCCCGCCGCCCGCAAGCACCCGGACCACTTCCGCCTGGCCGCCAACCTCGGCACCGCGTTCCAACTCGCCGGCGACCTCGACCGCGCCGCCGACCACCTCGACGAGGCGGTCCGGCTCGCCCCGGAGAAGTTGCGCGAGGCCGAGCGCTGGCACCTGAAGCTCGTCCGTTTGCGGCTGAAGGAAGGCCGTGCGGCGAACGCCCCGGCCGCCCCGGACGACCTGTTCGGGGCGGCGCCGCCGGCGGACGCGGTCGCGGTCGTGCAGCAACTCGCCCTGTGGCTCCCGGCCGACGGCCGGCTGCTGTGGCAGCTCGGCGAACTGGCCCGCGCCCACGGCGACGTCCGCACCGCCGCCGCCATCCTCGACGGGTGCGTGACCGAGTTCGCGCTCGGGGCCGCCGACCTCCGCAAGCGCCGCGTCCTGTACCGAGCCGAGGCCGACGCCGACGCGAAGAAGCCCGACCACGAGCGGCACAAGACCACCCTCAAGGCGAAGTCCGCCCGGCCGCTGGTGAAGGCGTTCGACGAGGCATCCCTACCCGCGATCCGGGCCGACGCTGCGAACCCGTTGCCGTGGCCGGTGCTGTCCGCGACCACCACCGACCCGAAGGGCCGGCCGGTGTTCCTCAAGTACCTCGACAAGCTCGACGGCAAGACGGTGACGCTGACCGGGTTCATGCAGCCGGTGCGCGACGAGCTGGCGGTGACCGGGTTCCTGCTGCTGGAGTACCCGGTCGGGTGCTGGTTCTGCGAGACGCCGGACGCGACCGGGCTGGTGAGCGTCGAGCTGAAGGCGGGGAAGACCGCCGAGTTCCGGAAGAGCCTGGTGAAGGTGACCGGGACGCTGGTGCTGAACCGGACCGACCCGGAGACGTACCTGTTCGCGCTGGCGGACGCCCGGGTCGGCGAGGCGGACTGACCTCACGTCTTGTACTTCTTGGTGCTCCGGAGCTTGTGCTTCCGGGCCTTCCGCCGCTTCTTCGACGCGTTCCGCTGGCTCTTCGGGGCGTGCTGGATGCCCATGTCGTCCTCCGGGTCGGGTGAAGGCTCCTTATCCTACGACGACGCCCCCGCCGGGGCAGCCCGCACGAAGCGATCGGAACGCGGATGAAGAGGATGAAAAACCGGATCAAAAGGATCAGACAAAATTGAGTTGTTCTGATCCTCTGCATCCGGTTTTTCATCCTCTTCATCCGCGTTCCGATCGCTTCGTCTTCGTCCGCTACCCACCACCTTCGCCCTGCGGTAAACTGGTCCGCACCGGCCCACCCTCCCACCCACCCGGAGCCGCCGATGCGGTCTCTCGTCCGGGGGCTGACGCCCCTCGCCGTCGTCCTCGCGTCCGCCGCCGTCGCCGCCGCCCAGAAGGGGCCGCTCCCGCCGGACCAGGCGCTCGCCGCCCTGAAGGTCGCCGACGGCTTCCAGGTCGAGTTGTTCGCCGCCGAGCCGATGCTCATCAACCCGACCTCCATCGACGTCGACCACAAGGGCCGCGTCTGGGTCGCCGAGGCGGTCAACTACCGGCGGACGAACTTCGGCCGGCCGCTCATCCGCAAGGAGGGCGACCGGATCGTCGTGCTCGTCGACGCGAACGGCGACGGCAAGGCGGACGAGAGCAAGGTCTTCTACCAGGCCCCGGAGATCTACGGCCCGCTCGGCGTCTGCGTTGCCCCGTACGCCGACGGCAAGGGCCAGCGGGTGTTCGTCTGCCAGTCGCCCGACATTCTGGTGTTCGAGGACAAGGACGGCGACCTGAAGGCGGACGGCCCGCCGAAGAAGTTCCTCACCGGGATCGGCGGGTTCGACCACGACCACGGCGTCCACGGGCTGAACATCGGCCCGGACGGCAAGCTGTACTTCACCATCGGCGACAGCGGGGTGACCGGGCTGCAGTCGAGCGACGGGAAGGGCCGGAAGTGGGTGTCGAACACCACCGACGTGCAGAAGGGGACGGTGTGGCGCGTTGATGCGGACGGCACGAACCTGGAGCTGATCGCCCACAACTTCCGGAACAACTACGAGTGTTGCGTCAACAGCTTCGGCGAGGTGTGGCTCTCGGACAACGACGACGACGGGAACCAGCAGACGCGGATCTGCTTCGTGATGCCGGGCGGGAACTACGGGTACGGGCCGCGCGGGGCCGGCCAGACGCACTGGCACGAGGAGCAGCCGGGCATCGTCCACAAGACGCTGCGGACCGGGTTCGGCAGCCCGACCGGTATCACCTTTTACGAGGGGAAGCTGTTCCCCGAGAAGTACCGCGGGTCGCTGCTCCACTGCGACGCTGGCCCGCGCGAGGTGAGGTGGTTCCACATCAAGCCGAAGGGGGCCGGGTACGAACTGGAGAAGGAGATCCTGCTGACGAGCACCGACAACTGGCACCGGGTGAGCGACGTGTGCGTCGCCCCGGACGGGAGCGTGTTCGTCGCCGACTGGTACGACAAGGGGGTCGGCGGGCACGGGATGGACAACCCGCAGGACGGCCGGATCTACCGCATCACCCCGAGCGGCCACAAGGGTTACCAGGTGCCGGAGGTGAAGCTCGACACGCCGGCGGGCGTGCGGGCGGCGGTGGGGTCGCCCTGCCAGGCGACCCGCTACCTGGGCACCCAGCGGCTCAAGGGGCTCGACCTGAAGGGCTGGGCCGATCTGAGTTCGGTGAAGGGGGATGACAACGAGCGTACCACCGCCCGCGTCTGGTGGCACCAGGACGACTTCCAAGGCTTGATGGAAGTCGTGCTCTGGCAGGAGAGCTTCCAGGATTGGATCCAGATGGTGGGGATGCGGGCGCTGGCCCAGAAGTATCCGGACTTCGCACAGTTCCCCAAGCACCGCGTCGAGCGCTTCCAGAAGGGGGCGCCGGAGATCAAGAACGTGCGGCTGCGGCGCGAACTGCTGCTCGCCCTGCGGAACACCGACCCGGGCTTCGTCAAGGACGTGTTCTACGCCTACGCCAAGTTGTACGACGGGCAGGACATCTTCTACCGAGCCGCCCTGAACATCGCCTGCGGGACCGACCCGGCCCGGCGCGACGCCATCCTCGCCGACTTCGACAAGCACTTCCCGGAGTGGAACGACACCGTCGCCGACCTCGTCTGGGAGCTGCGGCCGAAGTCCGTCCTGCCGCGGCTCGGCAAGCACCTCGCCGACCCCAAGCTGACCGCCGCCCAGAAGGCCCGCGTCGTCGACATCCTCGCGGTGAACGACGACCCGGCCGCCGGCCGGACCATGCTCGACGTGCTGAAGTCCGACGCCGCCCCGGAGGTGAAGGTCCGGGCGATCGACAACCTCAAGCTGTTCCTGCCGACGAAGTGGAAGCCGCTCGCCGGCGGCAAGGACCTCGCCGCCGCGGTCGACGCCCTCCTCGCCGACGCGAAGTCGGCCGGGACCGGGCTGCAGCTGATCGCCGCCGTCGGGGCCGCCGACCGGATCGACGCCGTCGCCAGGCTCGCGGGTGACGACAAGCTCCCGCTCGACCTCCGGAAGGAGGCGGTGCGGACGCTCGGGAAGCTGCCGGGCGAGAAGGCGGTCGCGGCGCTGGTGAAGGCCGGCAGCCCGGAGAACCCGCTGTCGGTCGCGTGCGTCATGGCGCTCGGCGAGTTGCTGCCGAAGGGCCAGAAGCCGCCGGCGTACACCGCCCAGGCGCTCGACGCCCTCGTCCGCGGGGTGACCGCCGGCGACCGCGGGAGCAAGGACCTGAAGTCGGCGTGCCTGTCGGCGCTGGCCGGGAACCAGGCCGGGACGCGGTGGCTGCTCGACGCCCACAAGAAGGGCGAGCTGCCGTCGGACCTGGTCGTCGAGACCGGCCGACTGCTGCGGAACTCGCCGTTCCAGGGGCTGCGGAACGAGGCGCTGATCGCGTTCCCGGCGCCGGGCAAGCTGAACCCGAAGGCGCTGCCGCCGGTCGCCGAGATCGCGAAGCGCAGCGGGGACGCGGCCCGCGGCAAGGCGGTGTGGGACGCCAGCCTCGCCGGGGCAGCCCAGTGTGCCAAGTGCCACATGGTCCGCGGGGTCGGCGGGCAGGTCGGGCCGGACCTGTCGATGATCGGCAAGAAGGGCGGCCGGGAGAACATCCTGGAGTCGATCCTCCAGCCGTCGAAGGCGATCGCCGACCAGTACGTCCAGCACGCGGTGACGACGACCGCCGAGGTGACGATCAGCGGGCTGCTGGTCGGCGAGACGCCGGACGCGATCACATTGCGCGACGCGAACGGCAAGGACACCACCGTGCCGAAGAAGGAGGTCGCCGGCGAGGTGCGGAAGCTGAAGGTGTCGATCATGCCGGAGGACATCGTCGCGGCCATGACCGAGGACGAGCTGGTCGACCTGGCCGCGTACCTGGAGACGCTGAAGACGGCGGCGTACACCCCCGACGCGTTCCGGGTGGCCGGGCCGTTCAAGGGCGCGAACATGGCGGAGGCGCTGAAGGCGCCGTACCCGCCGGAGAAGGGCGGGGCGGAGGTGGCGTGGAAGTCGGTCCGCCCGGACGGGAAGGGGTACTTCGACCTCGCCGGGCTGCACGGGACGTCGGCCGTGAACTCGGCGTCGTACCTGGCCGCGGAGGTGGAATCGCCGGCGGAGCAGGACGCCGAGGTCCTGCTCGGCACCGACGACGGGGCGCGGCTGTGGGTGAACGGCAAGGAGGTGTTCAAGACGGAGCAGACCCGCGCCGCGGCCCCGGCGCAGGACGCGGTCAAGGTGCGGCTGGCGAAGGGGAAGAACACCGTGCTGCTGAAGGTGGCGAACGGGAGCAACCCGCACGGGTTCTACTTCAGCCTCACGTCGGCGGAGGAAGTGAAGCCCGTCGGGGCGGGGAAGTAGCGCGGCCCGACGGGGGTTGCGTTCCCGGTATGCCGTTTACGCCCGCCAGGGGTTGCGCTCCGGCCCTGTCGGGCCGTCGCTCCACCCCCGGCTACAGTCGGCCGTCCCTCCGGGACTTCAAGACCGTAGCCGCGGAGCGGCGGCCGAGTGTAGCCGGGGGTGGAGCGCAGCGCAACCCCTGGCGGGCGTGGACGCGCAACCCCGGCGGACCGCCGCTCACCCCAGCCACGCCGGCAGCTCGCCGGCCGGCGGCAGCTTCACCACCGTCACGCTGCGGATGTGCGGGTGGCCCTTCACCGCCGCCAGCGCCACCTCCGGCGGCGGGCTGTCGAGGTTCAGGATGCCGATCGCCTCCCCGCCCGGAGCCTGCCGGCCGACCGTCATCTGGGCGATGTTCACCCCGTGGTCGCCGAACAGCGTCCCGACGAACCCGATGAGCCCCGGCGCGTCCCGGTGCGTGAACACCATCAGGGTGCCATCCAGGTAGCCCTCCATCCGGTACGGCCCGAGCTGCACCAGCCGGACGTACTGGTCCCCGAACAGCGTCCCGGCCGCGACGGTCGTCCCCGCCTCGGTCTCCACCTCGGCGTGCATCAGCGACGCGAAGTCGCCGCGCTTCGGGTTCGACGACTCGGCGATCTCGATGCCGCGCTCCCGGGCCAGCACCTCGGCGTTCACCAAGTTCACCCCCTCGCTCAGCCGGAACTCCAGCAGCCCGGCGGTGAACGCGGCGGTCAGGAGCCGCGTCTTCTTGGCGGCGAGGTCGCCGCGGTAGGTGAGCGTCGCCTTGCGGACCGGGCCGTGGGCGAGCTGGGCGTGGAGCAGCCCGAGCCGGCGGGCGAGGTCGACGAACGGCCGGACCTCGGCCAGCTCCTTCGGGTCGACCGACGCCATGTTCACCGCGTTCGCCACCTGCCCCTTCAGCAGGAAGTCGGCGATCAGCTGGGCCGCCTCGACCGCGACGTTCTCCTGGGCCTCGACCGTGCTCGCCCCGAGGTGCGGCGTCAGCACGACGTTCGGGGCCTTCAGCAGCGGGTTGTCGGGCGCCGCCGGCTCCACCGTGAACACGTCCACCCCGGCCCCGGCGATGGTGCCGGCGGCGAGGGCGTCGGCCAGCGCCTTCTCGTCGACGATCCCGCCGCGGGCGACGTTCAGGACGTAGGCCGACTTCCGCATCAGGCCGAGCTCGCGCGCCCCGACCAGGCCGGCGGTCTCGGCGGTCGCCGGGACGTGGAGGGTGAGGAAGTCGACCTTCGGGAGGAGGTCGTCGAGCGACCCGGCCGGCTCGCACCCGAGCTCGGCCATCTTCGCCGGGGTGACGAACTGGTCGAGGGCGACGACCTTCATGTCCATCCCGCGGGCCCGGCGGGCGACCTCCCGGCCGATCCGCCCGAGGCCGACGACGCCGAGCGTCTTGCCGGCGAGCTGCACCCCGACGTACTTGTTCCGGTCCCACCCGCCGGCCTTCATGGTGGCGTCGGCGGCCGGGACGCGGCGGGCCAGGGCGAGCATCAGGGCGACGGTGTGCTCGGCCGCCGAGACGGAGTTGCCGCTCGGGGTGTTCATGACCACGACGCCGCGGCGGGTGGCGGCCGGGACATCGATGTTGTCGACCCCGACCCCGGCGCGGGCGATGGCCCGGAGCTTGCCCGGGTCTTCGAGGCACTCGGCCGTCACCCGCGGCTGCGACCGGACGATGCAGGCGTCGAATTGGCGGAGGGCGGCGGCCAGGTCGGCCCCTTTGAGACCGAGGCGGGTCTCGACCTCGAGGCCGGCGGCCTTGAGGAGTTCGACCCCGGCGGGTTCGAGCTTGTCGGCGATCAGCACGCGCGGCATGGCGGTCCCTGGTGGTGGGTGGCGGAGTCGTTTTACGGCCGCCGGTTCGGGGCGTTCACCCTCGCGGCGGCTCGTCCGAGCCGGAAGCGTGAGCGACGGGTTGATGAAGACCGTCGCTCACGCTTCCGGCTCGGACGGCCGCCAGGGCCGTTCGGTGTGTGGGGTGGGGTGGTCTGGGGTGTTTCCCACCCGCTCCCTGACGGTCGCGGTTCGCCCGAACATCCGGCGAACCGCGACCGTCAGGGAGCGGGTGAACCCACCCAGACCCGAACACCGAACGGCCCTGGGACGGCCGCCGGTTCGCCTTGTCCGGCTCCCCGCGGCGGCGTATACCCTGCGACCTCCGCGGTCCGCGGCCTTCCCCCGGACCCGCGCCCGCCCGGCAAGGACGCCGACCCCATGCCCCGCCCGCTCGCGGTTCTGCTTCTCCCTGCGCTCGTCACGCCCCTGTCCGCCGCAGACCCGACCCCGGTCGAGAACCAACTCGCCCTCCAGAAGGCGATGGCCACCGCCCGCCAGTACCTCGACGCCCAGATGCCGGCCGAGGCCGGCGAGGCCCTGGAGGCGGTGCTGGCGGCGGCCGACGGGAACAAGGCGTTCCTCGGGATGCTCCGCGAGGCGTACCTGGCCGAACTGTCGCGGCTCGGGTCGGACGACCCGCGGGCCGCGGCGGTGCGGCGGAAGCTCGTCCTGCTCGGCGGGGCCGCACCCGCCCCGAAGGCGCCGCCGGCGGCCGCACCGTCGGCGAACCCGTCCGCCGACGCGGCGGCCGCGTTCAAGGCCGGGGACTACGCCGCCGCCGCCCGGCTGTTCGCCGCCGCCGGGGAGCTGACCCCGAACCAGAAGGCGGTGTGGGCGTACTGCCGGGTGCGGGTCGCGGCCGACGCGGTCAACGCCCCGGGGTGCGACCCGGCCGCCGCCGCCGCCGCCGCCCGGGACGTGACCGCCGCCCTCGCGCTGGCCCCTGACCGCGCCGAACTCCGCAAGGTCGGCGAGGCGGTCATCGCCGCCGCCGACCGCAAGGGTAGAGCGGCCGCCGCCGCGGTCAAGCCGGCGGTCGAGTCCGGGGATTCGGTCGTCGAGACGGCCAGCTTCCGCGTTCGGTATTCCGGCGACCGGGAGCTGGCGGACGCGGTCGGGAAGGCGGCGGAGGCGGCCCGGACGGAGATCTTCGAGCGGTGGAGCGGGCCGCCGGCCGGGGCGTGGGGGCCGAAGTGCGAGGTCGTCCTCCACCCGACCGCGGCCGCCTACGCCAAGGCGACCGGGCGGCCGGCCGAGTCGACCGGGGCGGCGACGGTCCGGCTGACCGGCGGGCGGGCGACCGAGCGGCGGGTCGACCTGCGGACCGACGACCCGGGCCTGGTCGCCAACGCCCTGCCGCGGGAGTTGACCCACGTCGTCCTCGCCGACCTGTTCCCGGACCGGCCGCCGCCGAAGTGGGCCGAGGAGGGGATGGCCGTACTCGCCGGATCGCCGGAGGAGATAACCCGGTTCGCCCGCACCCTGCCGCGGTGCGCCCGCGACGGGGAGTGGTTCGCCGTCGCGCAGCTGCTGGAGCTGAAGGACTTCCCGGCCGAGAAGATCACCGGGTTCTACTGCCAGAGCGTGTCGCTGACCGACCACCTGGTGCGGGCCGGCGGCGGGCGGCAGTTCACCGGGTTCCTCCGCGACTGCCAGCGGTACGGGACGGCGGCGGCGCTGAAGCGGCAGTACAACCTGGACGGCCCGGCCGCTCTGGAGGCGGCGTGGAAGCGGGCCGCCCTGGCCCCCGCGCCGTGACGGCCCGGCCGCACGCCCGGCGGGGATTTTTCCGGTTTCGGCCGGGTCGGGGCTTTCGCCCGCCGGGATCAGAAGTACCATTGGGGCAACTTGCCTCGACTCGGCGGCGCACGGAGGCGCGTCCGCCCGGCCCGCCCGGGTGGGGCCGCCGCACGGCAGGAGGCGTGCGCCCTCCACCCCGGGTTCCCGTGTCCCCCCGTCCCCTCGGGCTCCTGCTCCTCGCCCTCTGCCCCCCTGCCGCGGCCGGGACCCAGGCCCCGCCGCCGCCCGCCCGCACCGTCCGGGAACTGGCCGCCGACCGCGCCCCGCGGCCGGTCGCGCTCACCGGGGTGGTGACGCACGTCGACGCCCACCGGAACGAGTTCTGGGTCCAGGACGCCACCGGGGGGGCGGCGGTCCGCGGGGCCCCCGTCGCCGGGCTGCGGCCGGGCGACCGGGTCGAGGTCGAGGGGGAGTCCGACCCGGCGGCGTTCGCCCCGGCCGTCCGGGCGGAGAAGGTGAAGCGGCTCGGGCCCGGGGCCCTGCCCGAGCCGCTCCCGTTCGACCTGACACCGGCCGCGGCCCGGGAGTCGGCCGGGCGGTGGGTCCGGGCGACGGTGCGGGTCCACGGGGCGTCCACCGGTAGCGGGTTCACCCGGCTGGAGGTGGACTCGGTCGACGGGGTCGGGGCGGTGCTGGTCCCGGGGGAGGAGCACGCGGCCCGGGCGGCGGGGCTGCGGGGGGCGGTGGTGGAAGTCCGCGGGGTGTGCGAGCCGGGGTCCCGCGGCGGGCGGCTGTCCGGCCGGCCGCGGGTGTATGCTGCCGCCCTCCCGGGCTCCCTGCCGTCCGGCCCGCCCGCCCCGGAGGCGGTCGCCGCCCTGGCCGACCGGCTCCTCCGGCCCGTCCGCGACCCGCTCGACCGGCTGCGGGCGAAGGTCGCCGGGGTGGTGACCGCGGCCCCGGTCCCGGGGGTGCTCGTCGTCCAGGACCCGACCGGCGGGATGACCGTCTCGGTCCGCTCCCCGGGGGACGCCATCCCGGTCGGGACGCGGGTGGAGGCGGAGGGGTTGCTGCGGGACGACGGCGGGCGGCCCGGCCTGGCCCGGGCGACCGTCACCCGGCTCGGGCCGGCCGCGTACCCCGGGCCGGTCGCGACCGCCGCGGCCGACCTGGCGGCCCGTGCGGGGCTGGTGGTCCGGACCGCCGGGACGGTGGAGGCGGTGCGGGATGAGGACGGGTGGACGGCCCTGACCCTGTCCGACGGGCCGGACCGGTTCGAGGCGTTCGCCCCGGGCCGGCCGGGGGAGAACGGACTGGGCGGGGTGCGGTCGGGGTCCCGGGTCGAGGTCGTCGGGGTGCCGGTGCGGCTGAACGGGACGGACCCGGACGGGGTGTACCTCCCGGACCCCGGGGCGGTCGCGGTGACGGCCGGGCCGGTCCTGCCGGGGTGGTGGGAGACCCGCCCGGCCGCGTTCCTGGCCGGGGGGGTGCTGGCGGGGGCCGCCGGCGGGGCGTGGGTGTGGGTGCTGGGGGCCCGGGTCCGCCGGCGGGACGGGGAGATGGCCGGGCTGGAGGAGCGGCTGCGGGAGGCCCAGCGGCTGGAGACCGTCGGCCGGCTGGCGGCCGGGGTGGCCCACGACTTCAACAACCAGTTGACCGTCATCATCGGCTGCGCCGAGCTGGCGGCCGGGGCCGGGGCCGGGCGGGTGGCCGACCTGGTGGACAACATCCGCCGGGCCGCCGACCGGGCGGCCGACCTGACCACCCGGCTCCTCACCTACAGCCGGCGGCGGGACGCGGCGGTGACCGCGGTCGACCTGAACCACGTCGTCACCGAGACCGTCCGGCTGCTGGACCGGGTGCTCGGGGCGCACGTCCGGATCGACACCGACCTGGCCCCGGACCTCCCGCCGGTGCGGGGCGAGTTCGGGCTGCTCCACCAGCTGCTGATGAACCTGGCGGTGAACGCCCGGGACGCGATGCCCGGCGGCGGCACCCTGACCTTCACCACCGCCCGGGTCGGGGACCCGGCCCGGGCCGTCCGGCTGGCGGTGGCGGACACCGGGGAGGGGATGTCGGACGCGGTCAAGGCCCGGGTGTTCGAGCCGTTCTTCACCACCAAGGGGCCGGGGAAGGGGACCGGGCTGGGGCTGGCGGCGGTGTCCGGGGTGGTGGCGTCGCTGGGCGGGACGGTGCGGGTGGAGTCGGCGGTCGGGCGGGGGACGCGGTTCGAGATCGACCTCCGGCCGGCCGGCGGCCCGGCCCCGGCCGCCGACCCGACCGTCCGGACCCCGCTGCCGGCGGGCCGCCTCGCCCTGCGGCCGCGGCTGGCCGGGGTGACGGTGCTGGTGGTGGAGGACGACGAGGAGGTACGGGACCTGCTGGCCGCGGGGCTGGCCGGGGACGGGGCGGCGGTCCTGTCCGTCCCGCGCCCGGACCAGGCCCTGGAGGACCTGGCCGCCCGCCCGTCGGCCGTCGACGTGCTGGTGACCGACGTGGTGTTGCCGGGGATGGGCGGGCCGGAGTTGGCGGCCCGGGTGCGGGCGGCCCGGCCCGGGGTGCGGGTGGTGTTCGTGTCCGGGCACCCGGCCGAGGAGGTGCTCGCCGGGCCGCCGGACGGCGGGGTCGAGTTCCTCCAGAAGCCGTTCACCCCCGAGCAGCTGACCGCCCGGGTGCTGCGGGTGCTGGGCCGGGGTTGACCCGGAGAACCCCCGGCCGTCGTCCCGGCCCCCGAACCCAGGCCGGTGGCCTGGGCTGAGGGAGGCCGCCCCTTCGGGGCTTCCGAGGGCCGAAGGCCCGCCCTCCCTCAGCCCAGGCCACCGGCCTGGGTCCCACGAACACGGCCCGGGTTCGGCCGGCTCGCGTCGTCGGGGGTGCGGCCGCCTACTGCCACCGCACGGTCAGCTTCCCCTGGTCCTTCGCGCGGCGCTCCAGATACCGCAGCGACCGCTGGGCGGCGACCAGGAACACCGCCGCCAGGCCGGCCAGCAGCCCGACCTCGGCCCACACGTCGAACAGCCCGGGGGCGCGGAACAGCACCTGCCGCATCGCGTCCATCCCGGCGGTCAGCGGGATGGCGGTGGCGACCACGGCGACGGCCCGCGGCAGCACCGCCACGGGGAAGTTCGTCCCGCTCAGGAGGTAGATCGGCTCCTGCAGCAGGTTGACGACGTGCCACGCCTCGCGCCCCCACAGCAGGAACAGCGAGGCGAACATCATCCCCAGCCCGTACAGGGCCGCCAGGGTGAGCACGAACACCAGCGCGAGCAGCCCCCAGCTCGTCGGGTCGATCGGCACGTCGAACAGGAGCACCCCGGAGACGGTGATGGCGGCGGCCCGGACGAGGGTGGTGGTCATCCCGCCGAGGGCCATGCCGGTGAGGACGCCCATCATCGGGGCCGGCGACATGACGTACAGCTCGAGGTTGCCGGAGTCGCGCTCCCAGTAGAGTTGGGCCCCGAGGCCCCACAGGACGTTCATCCAGAACGTGGTCATCGCCGCCCCGAGGACGACGAACCCGGTGTACTCGTGCGGGGCGCCCATCGCCGTGTAGGCGTAGGCGAACGCCGACACCGCCAGGACCGGCAGGATCGTCTCCTGGATCATCCAGGTGCGGCTGCGGAACAGCCACGCCACCCGCGGGTAGGTGCGGGCGGCGGCGGCCGTGAGGAACAGCTTCAGGGAGGAAGGTTCAGGCACCTGGTCGCCCGGAAGAGAAGGGGTGAAAGGGTGAGGGGGTGAAGGGGTGAGAAGAGCCGGCCCCCAGAGGCGAGGTTCTCGGGCCGGGACGTGAAGGGGTGACAAGACCGGTGTTGTCTTTGTCACCCCTTCACCCCCTCACCCTTTCACCCCTTCTCTTCCGAGCCCAACCCGTGGCCGACCAGCTCGATGAACACGTCCTCGAGCGTCGGCTCGGACTTCTTCAGGCTCAGGATCCGGCCGCCGCCGGTCGCCAGCGCCTGCACCACCGCCCCGATCGCCGGCTCCTCCGACAGCGACACCTTCAGCTCCACCGTCGTCGGGGTCGTGGTCGCCGTCGCCTGGTGCACGCCCGGTAGCGCCTCCAGGTCCGCCCACCCGTTCGCCCCGGGGGCCAGCGTCAGCTCGTACAGCGGGTACTGCTGCACCCGCCGCTTCAGGTTCGCCGGCGTGTCGCACGCCAGCACCCGCCCCTTGTCGATGATCGCCACCCGGTCGCACAGCTCGTCCGCCTCGGCCATGTAGTGCGTCGTCAGCAACAGCGTCCGGTCCGGCCGCTCCTTCATCCACTGCCGGACGAACGCCCGGATCGCCCGGGCACTCGTCACGTCCAGCCCGAGCGTCGGCTCGTCGAGGAACAGGATCTTCGGGTCGGTGATGAACCCGCGGCAGAAGTTCATCTTCTGCCGCTGCCCGGTCGACAGGTGCGTCACCCGGCTCTTCGCCTTGTCGGTCAACCCGACCACCTCCAGCATCTTGTCGATCCGCTCGTGGGCGACGGCGGTCGGCACCCCGTAGATGCGGGCGAACAGCCACAGGTTCTCGCGGACGTTCAGGATTCCGTACCCGGACGACTCGCCGCCGCTCACCATGTTGATCCGCGGGCGGATCGCGTCCGCCTCGGTCACCACGTCGAGGCCGTCGACGAACGCCGACCCGGCGGACGGGGCGAGGAGGGTGGTGAGGATCTTGATGAGGGTGGTCTTGCCGGCCCCGTTCGGGCCGAGCAGCCCGAACAGCTCGCCGGGCCGGACCGAAAGCGACACGCCGTCGAGGGCGACGAACTCGGCCGGCTCGTCGCCGGCCGGCTTCCGGCCCCACCACCGCCGGCGGCGCGGCCTGGCGTAGGTGCGGGAGAGGGCTTCGGTGCGGATCGCGGCGGGGGTGGGGTCGTCCATCGGGGGCATTTTACGCACGCCCCCGGGCCGGACCGCTCGGCGTCACTTCTTCTTCGGGGCCGGCTTCTTCTTCGCCGCCGGGGCCTTCGCCGCCGGCTTCCTGGCCGCCGCCTCGCCCTTCGCCGGCTTCTTGCCGAAGATCGCGTCGTACCCCTTCCCGAACTTGTCGTCCTCGGCCATGCCGACCCGAACGATGCTCACGACAGCCTCCGCGCGGTAAGTGGAATCGGACCCACCGGTACTGTAACCCGCCGCCCGGCGGTTGTCACTTCCCGGCCGCGAAACGGAACAGGATCTCGGCCGCCGGGTCCAGCTGCGACAGGTCGACCCACTCGTCCTTGGTGTGCGCCTGGGCGATGTCGCCCGGCCCGAACACCACCGCCGGCACCCCCGCCTCCGCGACCGTCGAGGCGTCCGTCCCGAACGGCACCGGGTGGACGGTGTGCCTGCCGACCACCGAGTCGATGGCCGCCCCGAGCCGGGCGACGAGTTCCCCGGACCGGTCGGACGGCAGCGGCGGGCACGCCGGGTGGGCCTGGCTCAGGGTGAACGGGAAGTCGAGGCCGGGCCGACCCGCGAGGAACGCCTTCAGGTCGGCCAACCCCGCATCCGCCGTCTCGCCGGGTAGGAGCCGGCGGTCGATGTCGATGCGGCAGACGTCCGGGACGGTGTTCGGCGACACCCCGCCGGTGACCCGCCCGACCGACAGCGTCCGCGGGCCGAGCACCGGGTCCGGCGGCAGCGCCCGCAGCTGCCCGGCGTAGGCTTCGAGTTCGCCGATGACGCGGGCCATGCGGTAGATGGCGTTCACCCCGTCCTCGGGGCGCGAACTGTGGCACGCCCGGCCGGGGGTCTCGAGCACCCACCGGACGACCCCCTTGTGGGCGTTCACGATGTTCAAAAGCGTCGGCTCGGCGACGACCGCGTAGTCCGTCCGCACCCCCGACCGCATCAGCTCCTGAACGCCGAGGAACGAGTGCTCCTCGTCGACGGTGTACGCCAGGGTGACGGCCGCCCCGCCGGCCGGCTTCTCGCGGACCAAGCGGGCGAACGCGGTGAGCATGACCGCGGCCCCGGCCTTCACGTCGCACGCCCCGCGGCCGTACAGCTTCCCGCCCTCCACCTTCGCCCCGAACGGCTCGACCACCATCGCGTCGACCGGGACGGTGTCCTGGTGGCATTCGAACATCACGGCGAGCGGGGCCGGGCCGGGCGGGGTGTAGGTGGCGACGAGGTTGTCGCGGTTCGGGGCGACCGGCTGGCGGCGGACGTCGCACCCGAGACCGCGCAACTGGTCTTCGAGGAACGCGGTGACGCGGTGCTCGTACAGGATGTCGGCCGGCAGGTCGGTCCGGCCCATCGGGTTGACGGACGGGCGGCGGACCAGTTCGGCGAGCAGGTGCGGGAGCGGCAGCATGCCGACATTGAACCAGAAACCCGCCCGCCGGGCTACACTGCCGGCATGCACACCACCGGCCGCCTGGCCCCGTCCCCGACCGGGGCGCAGCACGTCGGGAACGCCCGGACGTACCTGGTCGCGTGGCTGTCAGCGCGTCCGCGGGGCGGGACGGTCCGGCTTCGCATCGAGGACATCGACTCGCCGCGGGTGAAGGCCGGGGCCGCCGAGCAGGCCGCCGACGACCTCCGCTGGCTCGGGTTGGATTGGGACGGCGACCCGGTCGTTCAGACGGAACGACTGCCGCTGTATGCGTCCGCCTTGGACGAACTGAAGCGGCGCGAGTTGGTCTACCCCTGCACCTGCACCCGGGCCGATGTCGCGGCCGCCGCCAGCGCCCCGCACGCCGACCACGAAGGACCGACCTACCCCGGCACCTGCGCCGGCCGCACGTCCGCCGACGCCGACCGCCTCGCCGCGGAGGGCCGTCCGTTCGCGTGGCGGTTCCGGGTGACCGACTCGCCGCCGTTCACCGACCGGTTCGCCGGCGAACAGCGGCTCGACCAGCGGGAACTCGGCGGCGACTTCGTGGTGTGGAAGAGTGCCGGGACGCCGGCGTACCAGCTCGCGGTGGTGGTCGACGACGCGGCGATGGGCGTGACGGAGGTGGTCCGCGGGGACGACCTGGTCCCGTCCACGCCGCGGCAACTGCTCCTCTACCGGGCACTCGGGCTGACCCCGCCGGCGTTCGCCCACGTCCCGCTGGTGGTCGGGGAGGACGGCCGGCGGCTGGCGAAGCGGCACGGCGACACGCGGCTGGCGGCGCTGCGCGCGGCGGGGGTGCGGCCGGAGGCACTGGTCGGGCTGCTGGCGTGGTCGTGCGGGTGGCGGCCGACGCCGGAGCCGGTCGCCGCGCGGGAACTGCTGCCGGCGTTCCGGTTGGAGGCGATCCCGCCCCGGCCGTTCGTGCTGACGGCGGAGTTACTGCGGGGGATCGGGTTCACATAGCCCCCGGCTTGCCGGGGGTCTTCCAAGACCCCCGGCAAGCCGGGGGCTATGTGAATTGTTCCTCCCACCCCGCCCCGGGCTGGTATAATGCCAGCCCACCGACTCCCGCCCGCCACCCGCACGACCCCGCCATGCGAACCCTCCTCGCCGCCGCGTGCGCCGTCGTCCTCGCCGGCCGGTCCGCCGCCGCCCCGCCGGTCGACTTCAACCGCGACGTCCGGCCCATCCTGTCGGTCCAGTGCTACCAGTGCCACGGACCGGACGAGAAGTCGCGGAAGGCGAAGCTCCGACTCGACATCAGGGACGAAGCGGTGGCCGCCCGGGCGATCGTCCCCGGGAAGCCCGACCAGAGCGAAGCCCTGACGCGGATCTGCGCCGACGACGCCGACCTGAAGATGCCGCCCGCCAGGGCCAAGAAGCCGGCCATCACCGCCGACCAGGTCGCGCTGCTGAAGCGGTGGGTCGCCGAGGGCGCGAAGTACTCGGACCACTGGTCGTTCACCAAGCTCGCCCGCCCGGCCGTGCCCGACGTGCCCGGGGCGAAGAACCCGATCGACGCCTTCGTCCGCCACCGCCTGAAGCAGGAGGGCGTGACGCCGGCCGCGGAGGCGGACCGCGTCACCCTGATCCGCCGCCTCTCCTTCGACCTCACCGGCCTCCCGCCGTCCGCCGAGGACGTCCGGGCGTTCGTCGCCGATAAGGCCCCCGACGCCTACGAGAAACTGGTCGAGAAGTTGCTCGCGTCGCCGCACTACGGCGAGCGGATGGCGATCTGGTGGCTCGACCTCGTCCGGTACGCCGACACCATCGGGTACCACAGCGACAACCCGATGAACGTCTCCCCGTTCCGCGACTACGTCATCGCGGCGTTCAACACCAACAAGCGGTTCGACACCTTCACGGTCGAGCAACTCGCCGGCGACCTCCTGCCGAACCCGACGCTCGAGCAGCGGGTCGCGACCGCCTACAACCGGCTCCTCCAGACGACCGAGGAGGGCGGGGCCCAGCCGAAGGAGTACGAGGCGAAGAACTCGGCCGACCGGGTGCGGAACTACGGGCAGGTGTGGCTCGGCGGGACGCTGATGTGCGCCGAGTGCCACGACCACAAGTTCGACCCGTACACCCAGAAGGACTTCTACGCCGTCGCCGCGTTCTTCGCCGACGTGCAGGAGGCCGCGATCGGCCGCCGCGAGCCGGGGACGCCGATCCCGTCCACCCCCGCCCACGTCGCCGGGCTGAAGGCCGGGGCCGACGCCGAGGCCGCCGCCAAGGCCAGGCTCGACGCCGCCGCGAAGGCCTACGTCGAGAAGGCCGACGCCTTCGACGGCGCCGAGAAGTGGCCGAGCCCGGTCCCGGCGAAGAAGGGGCCGGCGACCGTAACCGTGCCGGCCGACGTGAAGGCGATTCTCGGGAAGAAGGCCGCCGACCGCACCCCGGCCGACGCGGACAAGTTGGCTGCGTTCGCCCGGGACAACGCCCCGGCCCTGAAGCCGGAGCGCGACGCGGTCGCCGCCGCGACCAAGGCCCTGACCGACTTCGAGAACTCGATGCCGCGGGTGCTGATGACCAAGAGCGGCCCGCCGCGGACGGTCCGCGTTCTCGCCCGCGGGAACTGGCTCGACACCACCGGCCCGGTCGTCGGCCCGAACACCCCGGGCTTCCTCCCGCCGCTGCCGAAGGCCGCCGACCCGAAGGCCCGGCCGACCCGCCTCGACCTGGCGAAGTGGACCGTGTCGGCGGACAACCCGCTGACCGCCCGGGTCGCCGTGAACCGGCTGTGGCGGCTGTTCCACGGGGCCGGGATCGCCCGGTCGCTGGAGGAGTCCGGGTCGCAGGGCGACCTGCCGACACACCCCGAACTGCTCGACTACCTGGCGACCGAGTTCGCGGCGAAGTGGGACGTGAAGGCGCTGGTCCGACTGATGGTCACGTCGGACACGTACCGGCAGTCGTCGGCCGAGACGCCGGCGGTCCGCGAGCGGGACGTGGCGAACCGGCTGCTCGCCCGCCAGGCCCGCGGCCGGCTCGACGCCGAGTTCATCCGTGACACCGCCCTGTCACTGGGCGGGCTGCTGAACCCGGAGGTCGGCGGGGCGAGCGTGAAGCCGTACCAGCCGGCCGGGTACTGGGCGGCGCTGAACTTCCCCACCCGGGAGTGGCAGAAGGACACCGGGTCGAAGGTGTACCGGCGGGGGATGTACACCCACTGGCAGCGGTCGTTCCCGCACCCGGCGATGGTCGCGTTCGACGCCCCGAGTCGGGAGGAGTGTACGTGCGACCGGCCGCGGTCGAACATCCCGCAGCAGGCGCTGGTGCTGCTGAACGACCCGGAGTTCGTGGAGGCCGCCCGGGCGTTCGCCGCCCGGACCCTGGCGAAGGGCGGGGCGACCGACGAGGCCCGGGTCGGGTGGGCGTTCGAGCAGGCGACCGGTCGGCTGCCGAAGGCGGACGAGGCGAAGATCCTGGCCGGCGTGCTCGCGAAGCACCGAGCCGACTTCGCGAAGAGCCCGGAGGAGGCGAAGAAGCTGCTCGCAGTCGGCGACGCCCCGGCCCCGGCCGGGATGAAGCCCGAGGAACTCGCGGCGTGGACGAACGTCTGCCGTGTGGTGCTAAACCTACACGAGACGATTACTCGGCAGTGAGCGGAGAGCGGACATGAGCACGCCGGCGACCGCGAGCCCGGGCCGCGACCGCCGCCCCCTACTCGCAGTTGTCGGGACGGTCTTGCCCGCCCTGCTGGTCGGGTGGCTGTTAGTGCTGCACCTCCGTGACGTGCCGGCCATGAGGAAGACGGCCGACGTGTACGGCATGACGTTGTCGGAGCGGACCAAAAGCGTTGTCTGGCAGTCGATGTGGCTCGCCGACAACTGGTGGTGGACGGTTCCGTGCCTCGTCCCGCTGGGTGTCGCGAACATCATGCTGATCCGCCGGCTTGGTCGGGGTGGCCGCCTGGTCCCGCCGATCGTCTGGATCACGGCCGTCTTCATCGTCTTGATCGTGACCGCCGTGAGGACGCGGAGTGCGATCGAGGAGCCCCTGGACTTCATCAGGGATCGGGGTCTCCCCCTGGTTCCGCCCCTCCCCCCCGATTCACCCTGGCACCCACGATGAACCCGAACACCCTCGCCGCCGTCCGCCTGCACCAGCGCCGCACGTTCCTCGGGCACGCCTGCCGCGGGGTCGGGGCCGTCGCCCTCGCCTCCGTCGCCGCCCGGGCCGGCGAGCCGGTCCGCGGCGTCGTCACCAAGCCGCACGTCCCGCCGAAGGCGAAGCGGGTCATCTTCATCGTCCTCGCCGGCGGGGCGAGCCACCTCGAACTGTTCGACCACAAGCCCGAGTTGGCGAAGCGGCACGGCCAGCCGATGCCGGAGAGCGTCACCAAGGGGCAGCCGATCGCCCAACTCCAGGGCGCGAAGGTGCTGACCTGCTTCGGCCCGCAGTGGGGGTTCAAGAAGCACGGCAAGGCCGGGATCGAGATGAACGAGCTGTTCACCCACCTGCCGGCGGTCGCCGACGACCTGTGCGTCGTCCGGTCGCTCCACACCGAGGCGATCAACCACGACCCGGCCCACACGTTCATGAACACCGGCTCGACGGTCAGCGGCCGGCCGAGCATGGGCAGTTGGGTGACGTACGGCCTCGGGAGCGACGCCGACGACCTGCCGGGGTTCGTGGTGCTGACGTCGAGCAAGGGCGGGCAGATGCAGCCGATCGCCGCCCGCCAGTGGTCGGCCGGGTTCCTGCCCGGGAAGTTCCAGGGCGTCCACCTCCGCGGCAAGGGCGACCCGGTCCTGTACCTCGCCAACCCGCCGGGCGTCGACGCCGGCCAGCAGAAGGACGTGATCGACGCCGTCGCGCAACTGAACGGCCTGCACAACAAGGCGATCGACGACCCGGAGGTGGCGACCCGGGTGGCCCAGTACGAGCTGGCGTTCAAGATGCAGGCGAGCGTCCCGGCGCTGATGGACCTGAAGGGCGAGCCGAAGAAGGTGCTCGACGACTACGGCACCGCCGGGGCGGACGGGTCGTTCGCCGCGAACTGCCTGCTCGCCCGCCGCCTGGCCCAGAAGGGCGTCCGCTTCATCCAGTTGTACAACCGCGACTGGGACCACCACGGCGGCGTGAAGGACGGGATCAAGGGGAAGATCGAGGAGATCGACCGCCCGGTCTCCGCCCTGATCAAGGACCTGAAGCGGCTCGGGATGCTCGACGACACGCTGGTGGTGATGACCGGGGAGTTCGGGCGGACGCCGATGTCGCAGGGCGGGAGCGGCCGGGACCACCACATGAAGGGGTTCTCGGCGGTGCTGGCCGGCGGCGGCGTCAAGGGCGGGGTCACCCACGGGGCGACCGACGACTTCGGCTACCACGCGGCGGAGAAGGTCTGCCCGGTCCACGACCTGCACGCGACGATGCTCCACCTGCTCGGCGTCGACCACCACCGGCTGACGGTCAAGTTCCAGGGCCGGGACTACCGCCTGACCGACGTCCACGGCCACGTCGTCAAGGACATCCTGGTATGAGCTTCCGGCTCGGTGGGGCAGGCATTCCTGCCTGCCGGGACCGAGCGGCAGGCAGGAATGCCTGCCCCACCCAAGCTGGCGGCTGTAAGGCCCCGGCCCCCGGGCGGTATCCTCCCGGTACCGCCGGTCCCCCGCCGCGACCGACCCCATGACTCCACCCCGCCTGGCCGCCGCCGCGCTGCTCCTCGCCGCCGCGGCCATCGCCGGGTGCGCCCGGAAGACGCCCGAGCCGCCCCCGTCGAAGGCCCAGACCGTGACCTTCGCGTACCCGGTCGTCCGCCCGGTCCTCGACTACGAGGACTTCATGGGCCGGACCGAGCCGTACCGGCTGGTCGAGCTGCGGTCCCGGGTGACCGGGCACCTGACCGCCGTCCACTTCAAGGACGGGGAGGACGTGGTCAAGGGGGAGCCGCTGTTCGAGATCGACCGCCGGCCGTACGCGGCCGAGTACGACCGGGCGGCCGCCGCCCTGGAGAAGGCCCGGGCCCACGTCGAGACGGCCCGGCTGAACTACGACCGGGCGCTGGTCAGCTACAACAAGGGGGTGACCGGGCGGGAGGCGCTGGACATCGCGGCGGGGGAGGTGAACGAGGCCAAGGCCGATGTCGGGGCGGCGGTCGCGGCCCAGCAGATCGCGGCCACCAACCTCGAGTTCACCCGCATCGCCGCCCCGTTCGACGGGCGGGTCGGCCGGCGGATGGTCGACCCCGGGAACCTGGTCAAGGCGGACGAGACGCTCCTCACCACCGTCGTCACCCTCGACCCGATCTACGCCGCGTTCGACATCGACGAGCGGACCGTCCTCCGCCTCCGCGGCCTGATCCGCAAGGGCGAGATCACGTCGTCCCGGGAGACGGCCCGGACGGTCGGGATCGGCCTGGCCGGGGACGCCGAGGACGAGTTCCCGCACACCGGCCAGATCGTGTTCCGGGACAACCAGATCGCGGCCGGGACCGGCACCCTGCGGGTCCGCGCCCTGCTCCACAACCCGTGGCTCGGGCGGGAGCCGAAGTACCTCCTGTCGCCCGGCCAGTTCGTCCGGGTCCGGCTGCCGATCGGCAACCCGCGGGAGGCGACGCTGGTCCCGGAGCGGGCGCTCGGGAGCGACCAGGGCCGGCGGTACGTGTTCGTGGTGAACGCCGAGGACAAGGTGGAGCGGCGGTACGTCGAAGTCGGCCCGCAGTACGGCGAGTACCGGGTGGTGGAGAACGCCAAGGTCGGGCCGGAGAACCGGATCGCCCCGACCGACCGCGTCGTGGTGGACGGGCTGTTGCGGGTCCGGCCCGGGGCGGCGGTGGTGGTGAAGGAGGCCGGCCCGTCCCGCCTCCCGCCCGAGACCGCCCTGACCCTCCGGCCGGAGACCTCCCCGGCCCCGCGCCCGCGGACCCCGTGAGCCCCGGGCCGGGCGAACCGCGACCGTCAGGGTGCGGGGCGCCGACACCCGCTCCCTGACGGTCGCGGTTCGCCCGGCTGCCACCCCCGCCTCTCGCGGTATCGGATGATTCCCCGGTTCTTCATCGACCGCCCGATCTTCGCCGCCGTCCTGTCGGTGCTCGTCACCCTGGCCGGGGCCGCGTCGCTCACCTCGCTGTCCGTGGCCCCGTACCCGGACGTCGCCCCGCCGACCATCCAGATCGACTGCAACTACCCCGGGGCCAGCGCCTCGGTCGTGTCCCAGGCCGTCGCCGCCCCGATCGAGCAGCAGGTGAACGGCGTCGAGGACATGCTGTACATGACATCGCAGTCGACCAGCGACGGGAGCTACACCTGCACCGTCACGTTCAAGCCGGGCACGAACCTGAACATGGCCCAGGTGCGAACCCAGAACCGGGTCAACCTGGCCCTCCCGCAGCTCCCGGAGGTGGTCCGGGCGACCGGCGTCACCACCCGCAAGCGGTCCCCCGAACTGCTGCTCACCGTCGGCCTCACCTCCCCGCCGGAACCCGGCTTCCCGAACGGCCGGTACGACCAGCTGTACCTGAGCAACTACGCGGTGCTCAAGCTCCGCGAGGAGCTGCAGCGGCTCCCCGGGATCAGCGACGTGACGATCTTCGGGCAGCGCGACTACGCCGTCCGGGTGTGGGTCGACCCCGCCAGGCTCGCCGCCCTCGGGCTGACCGCCGCGGACGTGGTGAACGCCGTCCGGCAGCAGAACCTGCCGCTCGCCGCCGGCCAGGTCGGGCAGCCGCCGAACGGGTCGGGGCTGCCGCACCAGTTCACCCTCACCGGGGTCGGCCGGCTGGTCGAGCCGGAGGAGTTCGGGCGGATCGTGGTGAAGACCGGACCGGACGGGCAGCTCGTCCGGGTGCGGGACGTGGCCCGGGTGGAGCTCGGGGCGCGGGTGCAGGACGTGGCGAACCGGTTCGACGACAAGAGCACGGTCGGGCTGGCGATCTTCGTGCTGCCGGACGCGAACGCCCTGGAGACGCGCGACGCGGTGGTCGCCGCCGTGGACCGGCTGAGCCGGGACTTCCCGCCCGGGATGATGCACGAGGTCGGGTACGACACCACCCCGTTCATCCGCGAGTCGATCGCCGAGGTGTTCTACTCGCTCCGGGACGCCATCATCCTCGTCTCGATCGTGGTGCTGTTGTTCCTCCAGTCGTGGCGGGCGGCGCTGATCCCGCTGGCCGCGGTGCCGGTGGCGATCGTCGGGACGTTCGCCGCGATGGCCGCGGTCGGGTTCAGTGTCAACCTGCTGACACTCTTCGGCCTGGTGCTGGCGGTCGGGATCGTGGTGGACGACGCGATCGTGGTGGTCGAGGCGGTGCAGCACCAGATGGACAAGGGGTTCGGCCCGCGCGAGGCCACGGTCCGGGCGATGGACGAGGTGACCGGGCCGATCGTCGCCGTCGGGGTGGTCTTGTCGTTCGTGTTCCTCCCGTGCCTGTTCATCTCCGGGGTGGTCGGGTCGTTCTTCCGCCAGTTCGCCCTGACCATCGCGGCCAGCACCCTGATCTCGACGTTCAACTCGCTCACCCTCAGCCCTGCCCTGTGCGCCCTGCTGCTGCGGCCGCGGCGGGCCGCGCCACCCACCCGCCTCGGCCGCGCCGCCGCGTTCCTGCTGCTGCCGCTCACGCTGGTCGGCCGGGCGTTCGACCGCGCCTTCAACCTGAGCGGGCGGGCGTACGTGAAGGTGGTGAGCCTCGGGCTGCGGGTGCCGCTGCTGGTGTTCGCCGGGTACGCGGCGGTGGTCGGGGCCGGGGTGCTCGGGTTCCGGACGATGCCGACCGGGTTCATCCCGCAGCAGGACAAGGGGTACCTGGTGTGCAGCATCCAGCTGCCGGACGCGGCCGCCGCGGAGCGGACCCGGGAGGTGATCTCGAAGGCCAGCCGGATCGCCCTCGACCTGGAGATCCCGGACGACGACGGGAACAAGGTGAAGCCGGTCCGGCACGTGAACGCGATCGCCGGGAACTCGTTCGTCCTGAGCGCGTACGGGTCGAACTTCGGGTCGATGTTCGTGATCCTGGACGGGTTCGGGAACCGGCGGGCGCCGCAGTTGTCGGCGGACGCGGTGGCGGCGAAGCTGCGGGCGGCGTTCGAGGCCGGGTGCCCGGAGGCGCAGATCAACGTGTTCGGGGCGCCGGCGGTGCCGCGGCTCGGGCGGGCCGGCGGGTTCCGGATCATGATCGAGGACCGCGGGGACGTCGGCCCGGCCGTCCTCCAGGAGCAGACCCAGAACCTGATCGAGCTGGCGAACCGGCAGCCGCAGCTGGTCGGCCTGTTCACGGTGTTCAAGACGAACTCCCCGCAGGTGTACCTGGAGGTGGACCGGGAGGCGTGCGTCGCCCGCGGGCTGGACCTGGCCGACGTGTACGCGACGCTCCAGGCGACGATGGGGAGCCGGTACGCGAACGACTTCAACCGGTTCGGCCGGACGTGGCAGGTGAACGTCCAGTCGGACAGCCCGCACCGGGACGCGGTCGAGGACGTGCGGCGGCTGTACGTGCGGAACCGGTCGGGCGAGATGGTGCCGCTCGGGGCGGTGCTGGCGGTGTCGCGAGACCCGGCGAAGGCGGCGGCGCCGCTGGTGATCACCCGGTACAACATGTACCCGGCGGCGGCGGTGAACGGGAACGTCGCCCCGGGGACGAGCACCGGCGACGGGATCGCGGTGCTGGAGAAGCTGGCGGAGCGGGAACTGCCGGCCCGGATGGCGTACGAGTGGACGGAGCTGACGTTCCTGGAGAAGCAGTCCCGGGACACGGGGTTCAAGGTGTTCGCGCTGGCGGTGGTGTTCGTGTTCCTCGTGCTCGCCGCCCTGTACGAGAGCCTGGCGTTCCCGCTGGCGGTGATCCTGGTGGTGCCGGTGTGCGTGGCGTGCTCGCTCGCCGCCGTGTGGCTGACCGACCCGCTATCAGCGATCCAGACGTTCGCCGGATGGGGACTCATACCGGGGTTGCCCGGCGGGCAGCGCCCACCACAGGAATGGCTGCCTAACCTCACCCAGGGGTGGGGTACGGATGGGAAGGGGCTGGAGGGTCCCTTCTGGTTCCGCGTCGGGTACTGGATCGACTACGCCTTCGCCGGCCCGCTCAGCCCGCCGCAGGGATACTCCGGCTGGCGGGGCGTCAGCGGATGGCTCTCCGACCAGGGGATCGGCAAGCAGGACGTGAACGTGTTCACGCAGGTGGGGTTCGTCGTGCTCATCGGGCTGGCGTGCAAGAACGCGATCCTGATCGTCGAGTTCGCGAAGGTGGCCCGCGACAAGGGCGTCGATCTGCGGACGGCGGTGCTGGACGCCTGCAAGCTGCGGTACCGGCCGATCATGATGACATCGGTGGCGTTCATGCTCGGGGTGCTGCCGCTGGCGGTGGCGCGGGGGGCCGGGGCGGAGATGCGGCAGGCGATCGGGGTGGCGGTGCTCGGCGGGATGCTGGGGGTGACGCTGTTCGGGATCGTCCTGACCCCGGTGTTCTTCGCGGTGGTGGACCGGCTGACCCGCGGGCGGGTGGCGTCGCACCCGTGGGTCGCGGCGGCGCACGGCGGAACGATGTACGTCTTGCGGCTGAAGTTCCTCCGCCCGCTGGCGCGGGCCGCCCGGGACGCCGGCGGTGCGCTCGTGAAGCGCCTCCGCCCGCCGGCTCCGAGATGACAGTGGGGCCGGCATTCCTGCCTGCCCGGCAGACAAGAATGTCTGCCCCACCGGTTGTTGTCTTCGTTCCGCATTCCGAACTCCGCGTTCCCCATGTTCACCCGCTTCTTCATCGGCCGGCCGATCTTCGCCACGGTGCTGAGCGTCATGGTGACGCTGGCCGGGGGCGTCGCGCTCGACGCCCTGCCGGTCGCCCAGTACCCGGACATCACCCCGCCGACGGTGGAGGTGTCGGCGGTGTACCCGGGGGCGAACGCGAAGACCGTCGCGGACACGGTCGCGGCCCCGGTCGAGCAGCAGGTGAACGGGGTCGAGGACATGATGTACATGTCCTCGACGTGCTCGAACGACGGCACCTACGCGCTGACGGTCACCTTCAAGCCGGGGGTGGACCTGAACATCGCGCAGGTGCTGGTGCAGAACCGGGTGAACCTGGCCGAGCCGGTGCTGCCCGAGCTGGTGAAGCGGCGCGGGGTGACGGTGAAGAAGAAGTCGCCCAGCCAGCTCATGATCGTGAACCTGTACGCCACCGGCCCGGCGGCCGACGACCCGGCCCGGCAGTCCGAGGCGCTGTTGCGGCTGAGCAACTACGCGACGATCCAGCTGCGGGACGAGTTGGCCCGGCTCGGCGGGGTCGGCGACATCACCTACCTCGGCCAGCGCGACTACTCGATGCGGGTGTGGCTCGACCCGGAGAAGATGGCCGGGCGCGGGCTGGCCGCCGCCGACGTGACGCTGGCCATCGAGCGGCAGAACGCCCAGGTGGCGGCCGGGCAGGTGGGCCAGCCGCCGGCCCCGACCGGGCAGGCGTTCCAGTACCCGATCAACACCCTCGGCCGGCTCACCGACCCGGAGCAGTTCCGGGACATCATCCTGAAGTCGGACGAGGGCGGGGAGGCGGTGGTCCGGCTGCGGGACGTGGCCCGGGTGGAGGTCGGGGCGCTGAGCTACGACCAGAGTTGCACCCTGGACGGGAAGCCGTCGGTCGCGCTGGCGGTGTACCAACTGCCCGGGACGAACGCGATCGACACCGCCGACCGGGTGCGGGCGAAGATGGAGGAGCTGAAGGGCCGGCTCCCCGAGGACATCGACTACGCCATCGCCTACGACACCACGCCGTTCATCCGGGAGTCGGTGTCGGAGGTTTACGTCACCCTCGGGCACGCGGTGATCCTCGTGGCGGCGGTGATGCTGGTGTTCTTGCGGAGCTGGCGGGCGGCGGTGATCCCGCTGCTGGCGGTGCCGGTGGCGATCATCGGGACGTTCGCGGCGATGTCGGTGCTCGGGTACTCGGTGAACAACCTGACGCTGTTCGGCCTGGTGCTGGCGGTCGGGATCGTGGTGGACGACGCGATCGTCGTGGTCGAGGCCGTGCAGCACTACATCGAGGAGGGGCTCGAGCCGCGGGAGGCGACGGCGAAGGCGATGGACGCGGTCGCCGGGCCGGTGGTGGCGGTCGGGCTGGTGCTGACCGCGGTGTTCGTCCCGTGCGTGTTCATCTCCGGCATCGTCGGCGAGTTCTACCGCCAGTTCGCGGTGACGATCGCGGTCAGCACCCTGATCTCGGCGTTCAACTCGCTGACGCTCAGCCCGGCGCTGTGCGCGCTGCTCCTGAAGCCGAAGGGGGCGGGCGACGAGAAGGAGCCGCTGCCGCGGGTCGCGTTCCCGCTCGCCGGCGCCGCCCTCGCGTACCTCTACCTCGCGCCGCACCTGCGGGCCGTGCCGCAGCTCGCCGGCCTGCCGCCGTGGGCGTTCCCGGCGCTCGCCGCCGTCCCCGGGGCGGTCGCCGGGTGGACGGTGCGGGTCGTGCTGAACCGCCTGCTCGGGCTGCTGTTCGCCGGGTTCAACGCCGCGTTCGAGGTGGCCACGAAGGGCTACCTGGTCGCGCTCGGCGGGGTACTGCGGGTCGGGCTGCTCGTGCTCGTCGGGTACGGCGGGCTGCTGTACCTGACGTACCACGTCGTGACGACCACGCCGGCGGGGTTCGTCCCGCCGCAGGACAAGGGTTATCTGCTGGTGAACGTGACGCTGCCGGACGCGGCGTCGCTGGTCCGGACGGAGGGCCAGATGCGGCGGCTGGAGGCGGCGGCGCGGCGGGTGCCCGGGGTGAAGCACACCCTGAGCGTGTCCGGGCAGTCGGTGCTGCTCGGGGTGAACGCGGCGAACTTCGGCACCCTGTACGTGATGCTCGCCGACTTCCCGGACCGGCACGCCCCGGAGCTGTCGGCGGACGCGATCGCGGCCCGCTTGCGGGACGACCTGACGGCGGAGGTGCCGGGGGCGGCGGTGACGGTGCTCGGGGCGCCGCCGGTGGACGGGCTGGGGACGGCCGGCGGGTTCAAGCTGATGGTGGAGGACCCGAACGCGACCGGGGCGGCGGCGCTGGAGGAGGCGGGCCGGGGCCTGGTGGCGGCGGCGGGGGAGGAGGCGCAGCTGCGGGACGTGTTCACCGGGTTCCGGGCGGACGCCCCGTGGCTGTACCTGAACATCGACCGGGACGCGGCCCGGACGATGGGGGTGGAGGTGTCGGACGTGGTGTCGGCGCTGCAGGTGTACTTCGGCTCCTTGTACGTGAACGACTTCAACCTGTTCGGCCGGACGTGGCAGGTGAACGTGCAGGCGGACGAGCCGTTCCGGCGGCGGGCGGCGGACCTGAAGCGGCTGCGGGTGCGGAGCGCCCGGGCGGAGGAGCAGAACCGACTGGCGGCGGAGCGGGCGCGGGCGTCCGGGCTGCCGGCGCCGGTGCCGCGGGAGGTGATGGTGCCGGTGGCGGGGTTCCTGTCGGTGCGGGACACGACCGGGCCGGTGATGGTGCAGCGGTACAACCTGTACCCGGCGCTGGCGGTGAACGCGACGCCGGCCCCGGGGGTGAGTTCGGGGGAGGCGATCGCGGCGGTGGAGCGGGCGGCGGCCGGCCTCCCGCCGACGATGAAGGCGGAGTGGACGGAGCTGGCGCTGTTGCAGCTGCAGACCGGGGACACGGCGGTGCGGGCGTTCGTGCTGAGCGTGGTGCTGGTGTTCCTGGTGCTGGCGGCGCAGTACGAGAGTTGGGGCTTGCCGCTGGCGGTGATCCTGGTGGTGCCGATGTGTCTGTTGTCGGCGGCGGCGGGGGTGCGGTGGGCGGGGCTGGACGTGAACGTGTTCACGCAGGTCGGGTTCGTGGTGCTGGTCGGGCTGGCGTGCAAGAACGCGATCCTGATCGTCGAGTTCGCGAAGCGGCGGGCGGACGCGGGGGCGGACCGGCGGTCGGCGGCGCTGGAGGCGGCGAAGCTGCGGCTGCGGCCGATCGTGATGACGAGCCTGGCGTTCGTGATCGGGGTGGTGCCGCTGGTGCTGGCGGAGGGGGCGGGGGCGGAGATGCGGCGGGCGCTGGGGACGGCGGTGTTCGCCGGGATGCTCGGGGTGACGCTGTTCGGCATCTTCCTGACGCCGGTGTTCTTCGTGGCGGTGCGGCGGGTGACCGAGTGGTGGTCGCGGCGGGCGTGACCCCGGTCCGTGCTCAGAGCAGCTTGCGGAACTCGTCCGGGGTCAGCCCGGCGTCCCGGGCGATCCCGCCCATGGTGAACGCGTTGATCGGGTCGCCCCGCGGGAGGGTCACCTGCCGGGTGCCGTCGGACATGACGATGTGCTTGCCCTGGCGGACGACCTGGAAGCCGGCCTTCTCCAACGCGCGGACGGCGTCGAGGTGGTTGACGCCGGGGATGCTCGGCACGTCTACACCTCGAGCTCGCGCACCTCGGCGCCCTGAAGTCGGTCGTCGAGGGCGGCGAGGTACTCGCGGATGGCGTCCCGGATGTTCTCCAGCGCCTCCTCCTCGGTGGCCCCCTCGGACCAGCACCCGGGCAGGGCCGGGACGCACACGCTGACGCCCTCGTCGCTCCGGTGCAGTGCGACCGTGTATCTCATGACCACACCTCCCGCACCCAACATAATCGTTCGCCCGCCGGTCCGCAACGAGCACGGCAGTCACCCCCCGCGGCACTGGGCCTGCTCGCGGAGCCGACGGGCTTCGGCCTGGCTGTCGGCGATGTCCGGCCGGCTGCCGACGAGACCCGCGGCCTGCCAGTAGGCAACCAAGTCCGCGCCGGTCTCGACCCTGGCAAGGACTTCCCGCCACGGCTTGCCGGCGCCCGGACGGGCGGCGGCCTCCGCGCGCCGGCGGGCGAGTTCGGGTAGGTAGGTGCCAGTCCGGCACCTCGTGCGGCTCAACCTGCTCCGGCAGGCTGTCCCAGATCTGCTCGATCAGTTCCAACCGCTCGCGGACACTG
>PNKH01000012.1 GCA_013822345.1 Isosphaera sp. | reverse complement strand
CGGTCACCTCGATCTCGATCCGCATCCGCGGGTCGGCCAGCCCGGCCGAGATCATCATCGCCGCCGGCCGCACCTCCCCGAACCACCGCCGCAGGACCGGCCAGCAGTCCCGGAACTCGTCCGCCTTCGGCACCACGTACACCACCCGGACCACGTCGGCGAGGGTCGCCCCGGCCTGGGCGAGGGCGGCGGCGACGTTCCGCAGGCACTGCTCGGCCTGGTCGGCGATCCCGTCCGCGATGGCCATGGTCGCGTAGTCGAACCCGGTCGTCCCGGACACGAACACCCAGTCCCCGTCGACGACCGCCCGGGAGTACCCGATCTCGGCCTCGAACGTCGACCCGGAGCTGATCAGCCGCCGCGTCATCTCTCCCCCTCGGGGTCGCGGTCCCACGGCATCTGGCCCGGGGGCGCGTTTCGGTGGTGCTGCTCCCGCTGACGGGCCGCGTTCCGCTCCCCCGCCCGGATCAGGTAGAAGCCCCCGCCGATGAACAGGAGCGTGGCGATCCCGGACCCGATCTTCTGCCGCTGACGGGACTCCGGGGAGAGTTTCTCCGCGTCCGCCTTCTGGTCCAACGAGTTCATCGACGACGCCCCGCTCACCACCGCGAGAACGATCAGCACGATGCCGAGGACTTTCATGGCAGCTCCCGCGACCCGATGACACCGTACCGAGACTACCGGGCCGGCCGCGGGCGTGCAACCGCCCACCGGACATTGTGGACGCACGTACAATATGGCACCTTCGTCCGAGACCGGAGGGGTGCCGATGACGACCAACGCGGAGATCGCCCGGATGCTGCGGGAGCAGGCGGCCGAACTGGCCCGCACCGGGGAGAACTTGTACCGGGTGCGGGCGTTCCGCCAGGCCGCGATGTCGGTCCTGGGGCTGCCGGAGGAGGTGGCGGTGCTGGTGGCGGCGGGCGGGGCCCGGGCGCTGGAGCGGCTGCCGGGCGTCGGGAAGAGCCTGGCCGGCACGATCGCCGCGTACGCGGCCGGCGGGCCGGTCCGCCGGGCGGGGTGAGCGGGTCAGAACCCGTTCGGGTCGCCGGTCTTGTTGAACCCGCCGGGCCGGTCCTTCGAGTTCTTCTCCTCCTTCGGCTTGGGCGGCGGCTTGCGGTACCCGGCCTTGTCCGGCAGGTTGTACCGGGCCTCGTCCGGCGGGAGCGGGTACTCCTCGACGACGAGCGGTTGCAGCCCGTACTTGTCCTGGTGGCACCCGAGCCCGGCCAGGCCGGCGGCCAGCACCCCGACCCTCAGCACGCCCCGCATGGACGACCCCCCGTGACGGTCCGCCGGCGGGGTATACCGCCGGCCGCGGGGGGTGCAAGACCGACCCGGCGGGCGGCCCGGGGTCGGGTCGGGTTCACCCGCGCCCGGCCTTGCACTTTCCGGCCGGTCGCGCTATGACGGGTGTGCCGGCGCCGGTGTACGGGCTGCCAGCATCACCCCGCCGACCCCCGCCATGCCCACCGACCCGATGACCGACCGCCTCCCACCGCACAACCGCGAGGCCGAGCGGGGGGTGATCGGCGGCATCCTCCGCGACCCGGACACCCTCCCGACCGTCCAGCAGGTCATCAAGGCCGACAACTTCTACTTCGACGCCCACCAGAAGATCTACCAGGCCGTCTGCGACCTCGCGGACGAGAACCAGCCGTTCGACCTGGTGCTCCTGCACGAGCGGCTGAAGCGGAACAAGCAGCTGGAGGATGTCGGCGGGGTGGTGTACCTGACGGAGGTGTGGGACGCGGTCCCGACCGGGGCGAACGCCGAGTACCACGCGAAGATCGTCCGCGACACGGCGATGGTCCGGAGCCTGATCCACGCCGGGAACGAGATCCTCCGCGACGCCTACGACCGGACCCAGTCGGCCGACGACCTGGTCGGGCAGGCCGAGCGGAAGATCATGGAGATCGCCAAGGCGAGCCTCGTCGGGGAGACGGTCACCCTGCGGGAGGCCATCCTCGAGGCGCAGACCCGGCTGGACGGGCGGATCGGCGGGAACCTGGGGGTGAGCGGGCTGCCGACCGGGTACGTCGACCTGGACAACCTGACCACCGGGCTGCAGAACTCCGAACTGGTCATCATCGCCGCCCGCCCGTCGGTCGGGAAGTGCCTGACGGCCGACGCCGAGGTGGTCCTGGCGGACGGGTCGGTGGCCGCGGTCGGGGAGCTGTTCCGCCGCCGGTCCGCCCGGCTCCTCACCCTCGGGGACGACCTGCGGCTGCGGCTCACCGAGCCGAGCGCGTACGTCGACGACGGGGTGAAGCCGGTGTTCCGGGTGCGGACCCGGCTCGGCCGGGAGGTGACGGCGACGGCGGCCCACCCGCTCCGGACGTTCCGCGGGTGGACCCGGGTCGCCGACCTGAAGCCCGGCGACCGGGTCGCCGTCCCCCGGCGGATCCCCGTGTTCGGCGACCGCCCGCTGCGGGACTGCGAGGTGAAGCTCCTCGGCTACCTGATCGGCGACGGCGGGCTGACCGACACCACCCCCGAGTTCACCAACTCGGACCCGCGGCTCCGGGCCGAGTTCGAGGCCGCGGTGCGGCAGTTCGGCGGCCTCACCACCCGGACCGAGGACGCGGGCGGGACCCGGACGCCGACCGTCTGCGTGTCGAGCGACCCGGCGTTCCTGGCTTCGGCCGTCGGCGCGTCGCCGGCGTCGGTCACCCACTGGGTGCGGGGGAAGTGCGCCCCGGACGGGCCGACGTTCGCCCGCGTCTGCGAGGCCCTGCGGGTGTCCGCCGGGGAGTTGGCCCCGCGCGGCCTGGACCCGATCCGGAAGAACGGCAAGAACCCCCTGACCGCCTGGCTGTCCGGCCTCGGCCTGTGGGGGAAGGGGGCGAGGGACAAGTTCGTCCCGGCCCCGGTGTTCACCCTCCCCCGCGGGCAGCTCGCCCTGTTCCTGAACCGGCTGTTCGCCACCGACAGGTGGGCCACGGTCACCGGCGGGAGCGGCCGGCTCGGGTTCGCGACCGTCAGCGAGCGGCTCGCCCGGCAGGTCCAGCACCTGCTGCTGCGGTTCGGGGTGGTCGCCCGCCTCCGCCACCGCCGGGTGAAGTACCGCGGCACCCGCCGCCCGGCGTGGCAACTGGACGTGACCGACCCGCCGTCCGTCCGGGCGTTCGCCGAGGAGGTCGGCGTCTTCGGGAAGGAGGCGGCCGCCGGGCGGGCGGCGGCCGCCGGGGCCGGGCGGCGGGGCAAGCCGAACCGCGACGTGGTCCCGGCGGACGTGTGGCAGGACCTGGGGCGGGCGAAGGGGTCGGCGTCGTGGGCAGAGGTGGCCGGGCGGATCGGGCTCCCGCGGGGCACCAACCTGCACGTCGGGACCCGCGGGGTGTCCCGGGGGCGGCTGCGGAAGCTCGCGGCGGCGGTCGGGAGCGACGACCTGGCCCGGCTCGCGGACAGCGACGTGTACTGGGACGAGGTCGTCTCGATCGAGCCGGCCGGGGACCGGCAGGTGTACGACCTGACCGTCCCCGGCACACACAACTTCGTCGCCAACGACGTGTGCGTCCACAACACCGCGTTCGCGCTGAACGTCGTCCGGAACATCATGACCGGGGCCGGGGCGGGCGGGCCGCCGCCGGTGATCGTGTTCTACAGCCTGGAGATGGCCCGGGTCGAGCTGGCCGAGCGGCTCCTGTGCTGCCAGTCCCGGGTGGACAGCCACAAGGTCCGCAAGGGGCACCTCGGGTCGGACGACATCCAGAAGCTGATGGACGCCGCGGACGTGCTCCGGAAGGCCCGGCTGTACATCGACGACACCCCGAGCCGGAGCATGATCCAGATCGCCGCGACCGCCCGCCGCTTGGACAAGAAGCACGAGCGGGACGGGGGCTTGAGGCTGGTGGTGATCGACTACCTGCAGCTGATCGAGCCGGAGAACCGCCGCGACCCGCGGCAGGAGCAGGTGGCGCAGATCAGCCGGCGGCTGAAGTTCCTGGCCCGGGAGCTGAACGTCCCGGTGGTGGCACTGGCCCAGGTGAACCGGGCGTCCGAGGACCGCCAGGACCACCGGCCGCGGCTGTCGGACCTGCGCGAGTCCGGGTCGATCGAGCAGGACGCGGACACCTGCATGATGCTGCACCGGCCGGGGAAGTTCGACGGGACGCAGGGGGACAACGTGCTGGAGGTGATCATCGCGAAGCAGCGGAACGGGCCGACCGGGGACGTCAGCCTGACGTGGCAGAAGGAATACAACCGGTACGAGAACTACATCGCCGACGCCGGGTACGGCGGCGGCGGCGACCTGTGACCGGGCGGGCCGATACAATTTCCCCCGTCGGCACCCGCCCGCCGTCGGAGGTTTCCGGCATGGTCACCCGCCGCCGAATGTTGCCGGTCGTACTCCTCGCCTGGCTCGCCCCCGCGCAGGCCGCGTCCGCCGCCGACCCGCCGCCGAAGGAGCTGGCGGCGTTGCCGTGCGACCCGGGGTTTGCGTTCCACCCGCACGGCCCGAGGGAGTTGCGGTGGAGCCCCGACGGCAAGCTCCTCGCCTCCGCGAGCCCCGACGAGTACCGCGTCCGGGTGTGGGACATCGCCGCCCGGAAGAACGTCCTGAAGCTGAACGGGCGGGGACTCGGCTGGACGTTCGCGCTGGGGTTCAGCCCGGACGGCGGCACTCTGGCGGCCGGGTTCCTCGGCCCGACGACGAGGATGTGGGACACCAAGACGGGGAAGACGGTCGGGGCGGTCAAGGGGCCGAAGGCGCCCGAGTGCGTCACGGCCGTGGCCTTCAGCCCGGACGGCGGTCGGGTCGCAACCGGGGACGGCAAGGTCGTCCGCCTTTGGGACGTCAAGACCCGGAAGTTGGCGGCCGCGCTGGAGGGCCACGAGAAGTACGTGTGGTCGTTGGCGTTCTCCCCGAAGGGCGACATCCTCGTGTCCGGGGACGAGGACGGCACCATCCGGCTCTGGGACGTGGCCACCGGTAAGGCCGTCCGGACCCTCCTGGGGCACAAGTCATCGGTGGGCGACTTCAGGTTCCTGGCGGACGGGAAGACGCTCTTGTCGGCCGCCCCGGCGGAGTCCGTCCGGCGCTGGGACGTGGCTACCGGGAAGGCGACCGTCGTCCCGTTCGAGGACCCCGGCGAGCACCACGGCCTGCCGGGGTTCAGCCCGGACGGCAAGCGCTTCGCGACCGGGGACCACAAGGGCAACGTGACCCTGTGGGATACGGACACCGGCAAGGCCGCCCGGAGCTTCAAGGCCCACGACAACTGCACCAACGCCGTCGCCTACAGCCCGGACGGGAAGACGCTCGCCACCGGCGGCGGGGACCTGACGATCAAGCTGTGGGCGCTGGACCCGTGACCCGCAAGCAGCGGCCGGGACGGCCGGCTCCGGGTCTTCACCTCCCCCTTGGTGGGGGAGGTCGCCGCGCCAGCGGCGGGTTGGTGGGGAGAGCGACACGGGTAGAACGGCGACCGAGAACGGCGGGGTAGCTCTTCCCCCCCACCCGGCGGCGAAGCGCCGCCGACCTCCCCCACCCGGGGGGAGGTGAAGACCGAGAACAGCGGCCGGGACGGCCCCCCTCCAGGAACGTCACTTCTTCGGGAAGGGGAACGGGAACAGCCCGCCGGGCTTCCCGCCGCCGGCCCCCGGCATCGCCCCCTGAAGGAACTTCTCCAGCTCCTTGTTCAGCAGCTCCTTCCCCGCGTCCTTCGCGGCGTCGCGGGCCAGCGCCGCCACCGCCGCCTGGAACGCCCGCCCGTCCACCGCCGGCTGGCCGAGCGTCCCCCGGACCGGCACCGCCACCCGCTTCCCGGCCAGCGCCTTCGCCAGCACCGGGTTGGTCTTCGGGTTCGCCAGCCCGCCCGGGACCGGCACGTCCGCCACCAGGTCCAGCGTCCCGTCGAACCCGGCCGACCCGCTCGTCCTCACGAGGTACGCCCCGACCTTGATCGCCAAACCCTCGTGGTACACCCGCCCGTTCTCCACCCGCACCGGCACCGCCTGCTCGTTCGCCAGCGTCATCGCCGCGTCGTCGTCCCCGAGCAGCTTCGCGATCACCCCCATCACCGGCCCGGCCGTCAGCGTCGCCGAGTGGACGTGCACCGTCCCCCGCACCGACGCCTTCCGCGGGTCCGACAGCGGCACCCGGTTGTCGCCCAGGTCCACCGACACCTCGCCCGCCGCCTTCGCCGCGTTCGCCACCGCCGGCAGCGCGTACCCGAGCGCCCCGGCCGTCGCCGCCGGGGTCAGCTTCGCCCGGTCCACCACCCGGCCCTTCGCGAACGTCACCTCACCGGGACCCGGCTCGAGCCGCACGGTCGGCTCGAGCGTCACCTTCCCGCCGCCGAACGTCGCCGACACCGGGCTGACCCGGGCCACGCCGTTCGCCAGCGCCGCCCGCACCTCCGCCGGCCCGAGGTCGAACCCGTACGCCCGGGCCGCGTCCCACCCGACCGCCACGTCCGCGGTCAGCCCCGCGAGCGGCGACGGTGGCACCCGCGACCCCGGCCGGGCCGGCGGGGTCAGGCTGCCGACCAGGCGGAACGGCTTCGACCCCCGGCCCGCGGCCACGAACTCCCCGCCGAGCAGCTCGCGCAGCTTCTGCGTCAGTTGCGCCCAGTCGTACGACACGGTGCCGGCGAGGTCGGCGTCGGTCGTGGTGTCGAACTTCCCGACCGAGCCCTTCGCCGTGAGTCCGAGGCCGGGCCGGTCGACCTTCGCCGCCGTGAACGCGACGGTGTCCGTCGAGCGGGTGTACGACCCGTCCAGTTCGACCCGCATCACCGGTTCGGTCCACTCCGGCGCGGCCTTCGGGCCGAACGCGAAGTTGGTCACGTCGAGCGCCCCGCCGAACGTGGTCACGTCCCCGGCGTACAGGAACCGGACCGGCCCGGCCCCGCGGCCGCGCATCGCCGACGGCCCGTCCGGGTCGAAGGCGCCGACCGACTTGCCGAGCCGGTTCAGGTCGGTGACCGCCGGCCCGGACCCGCGGACGACCAGCGGGCCGGCCGCCGGCGCCTCGACCACCAGCGTCCCGCGCGTCACGCTCAGCGGGGCGGACGTGACCGTGAAGTCGGCGAACGTCGCGGTGCCGGCCGCGCGGTTGACGGTGAGGTCGGCGACCGCGTCGAGCCGCGGTTCGGCGATGTCGAGGCCGGCGCCGACGAAGCGGATGTTGTCGACCTCGACGGTGAGCCGGTCCGCCTTCACGACCCCCGGCCCGAACCGCACCACCCCGCGGGCCGTCGCCGTGCCGCCCACCTGGTAGCCGTCGAGCGCGGAGGTCACGAGCGCCGCCCGACTCCGCCACCGGCCGAGGTCGCCGGCGAGCCGGGCGTCGACCGCCCCGGCCGTCAGGTTCTTCGCGTCGGTGATCGGTTCGACCAGCGACAGGCGGAGCTCGTCGGCCCCGGCGGCGAGCGCGAGGGTCGCGGCCGACACGCCGACCGGGCCGCCGTCCGGGGCGGTGCCGGAGGCGGTCAACTGCACCTTCAGGTCCGGCTCGCGGAGGCCCTTGCCGGTCCGGTCGGTGAGAGCGAACCGCTTCAGCTCGGCCCCCGCCTCGGCGGTGAACGCCCCGCCGGCCGCCCGCCGCACCACCAGCCGCACCGAACCCTGCCCGTCGAGGCCGACCCCCTGCAGGTCGACGAAGTCGGCCAGGCGGGCGGCGAGCCGGTCGAGGTAGACGTTCGCCGCGGCGCGGACCGAGTCGGGCTTCACCTCGGCGTTCACCGCGACGAAGTCGGACTTGCACGTCAGCCGGTCGAACGTCGGCCACTCCCCGGCGCGCACCGTCGCGGCGAACTCGACCGCCAGCGGCTCGTCCCAGACGATCTCCCGCCCGTCGCGGACGGCCTTCACCGCGGACGTGGTCACCCCGCCGGCCCACGCCGTCCCGGCCGGCCCGGCGGTGCTCTCGGCCTTCACCGTCAGCTTCCCCTCGCGGAACGCGGTCCCGTCGCGGACCCGCAGCAGCTTCGGCAGCGCGGCCGCCAGCTTCGCCACGTCGACGGTCGCCCCGAGCCGCACCCCGGGTCGCACCAGCAGCCGGTCGAGGGGCTCGGCCGGGTCGAACGTGCCGGCGACGGACGCGGCGCCGACGTCGCAGGTGAGGTCCGCCCGGTCGACCCGCACCGCCCGGCCGGCGACGGCGACCTTGAGCGGCAACTCGGCCGACGCGAGGCGGAGGGTTTCGCCGTCCAGGGCGGGGGCGGTGACCGCCAGGTCCTTCACCCCGACCGTCCCCTCGACGGCCGCGGCGCCGTCGCCCCACGCTGCGGTGAAGCCGGCGGACAGCGACCCGGCGGCGGTCACGGTCGGGTCGAGGCGGCGGAGGAACGGGGCCGCCGTCTCCAGCGCGACCCCGGCCGCGGTCACCTTCGCCCGGCTCGCCGGCCCGAGCGCCGCGTCGACCTCGACCCGCCCCGGGGCGTTCGCCGACGCCGCCACCGCGACCGGCTCGGCCCGGGACGCCGGGACGCGGACGGTGGCGTCCAGGTCGCGGACCTCGCCGGCCTTGCCCGTGGCCGCGTCGCGGACGGTGACCGTCCCGCCGACGACCTTCAGCGCGACCGGGGTGCGGGTCGGGCCGGTCGGCTTGCCGTCGTCCGCGAGGTACGTGCGGAACACGTCCTCGACGTTGGTGCCGTCCGCGCCGCACACCACCTCGACCGCCGGCCGGTCGAAGGTGAACTCGCCGGGGTCGGACCGGTCCCACAGGAGCGACGCGAGCCGCTTCCCGGACGTGACCTTCGGAATCCGCGCCACGACGCGGCCCCGGGCGTCGGTCAGGGTGACGTCGCGGAGCTCGACCGGGGAGAACCACCCGAGCGACGCCGCGCCGACCTCGACGGTGCCGTTCAGGTCGGCGGCCGCCGACCGGGCGAGGCGGTTCCGGAGCGACGTGTTCGCCACCACCGCCGGGGCGAACCACACCGCGACCAGCAGGAGTACGGCGGCGGCGGCGAGCCGCCGCGGCCACCGGCGGCGCGGCGGGGTGGGCGGGGCGAGGGTGATCGGGCCGGGCATGCGCGGCGTCCTGCGGGCGAATCCGGGGCCACCGGGTCGGATCGGCGGCCGGGCCGCGGATCAGAACACGAACGGCGTCGCATCGGCAACCGCAAGTGCGGCCCGGCCGGGCGACCGGCAGAACCGGACGAACCGCCCCCGGCGTGTTACAATCCCCCCGTCTCACCCACCGGAGGACTCGCCATGCGATTCGGACTCGCCCTGGCCGCCGCGGCCGGGCTGCTCGCCGGGTGCGGGACGGAGGCGCCGGACGTGCCGATGCCGACCGACGGGCCGAACCAGGTGGTGGTGAAGGTGCCCGGGATGACGTGAGGGACGTGCCCGGCGAAGGTGGCCGCCGCCCTCGCCACTCTACCGTGGGTAGAGCAGACCTCGATCGTCGCCGACCGCCGCACCCGCCAGGCCCGGTTCACCGTCACCGACCGGGCCAAGTTCGACCTCGCCGAGGTCGAGCGGGTGGTTCTGAAGGCCGGGTATCCGAAGACCAAACTCCTCACCGGCCCGACCGGGTAGGGTGGGCGGAGCCCGGCGCTTCGCCGGGCGAGTCCCGCCACCGCCGACGCCCGGTGGGACTCGCCGGCGGGGCGCCGGCTCGGCCCACCCTACACCCCGCGAGCCGACCGATGCACAACTTCGTCCGCCCGACGCCGGTGACCGACCGCCTGTACGAGTACGTCCTCGGCGTCTCGCTGCGCGAGCCGGAGGCGCTGCGGGCGCTCCGCGAGGAGACCGGCCGGCTTCCCGAGGGCGAGTGGCAGATCGCCCCCGAGCAGGGGCCGTTCCTGGCGATGCTCGTGCAACTCATGGGCGCGCGGAACTGCCTCGAGGTCGGCACCTTCACCGGGTACTCGGCGGCGTGGGTGGCGTCGGTCCTGCCGCCCGGGGGGAAGCTGATCTGCTGCGAGGTGAGCGAGGCGTACGCGGCGGTCGCCCGCCGGCACTGGGCGGCGGCCGGGGTCGCCGGCCGGATCGACCTGCGGGTCGGGCCGGCCCTCGACACCCTCCGCACCCTCGCCCCCGGCACCTTCGACTACGCCTTCGTCGACGCCGACAAGGCGAACTACGACGCCTACTACGAGCGGTGCCTGGAACTGGTCCGGCCCGGCGGGCTGGTCGCGGTCGACAACACCCTGTGGGACGGGAAGGTCGCCGACCCGGCGGCGACCGACGCCGACACCGCCGCGATCCGGGCGCTGAACGCCAAGCTGCACGGTGACACCCGGGTGTCACTCAGCGTCCTGCCGTTCGCCGACGGGCTGACCCTGGCGCGGAAGAATTGACCCGCACGGCCGCCCCCGGTAACCTGACCCATCGCCCGCCCCCGAACCCCGAGCCCGCCATGCCCGCCACCCGCGGCGAGATGTTCGCCGGAGTCACCGTCGCCGTCGTCACCCCGTTCCGCGGCGGCGAGATCGACTGGGACGACCTGGCGAAACTGGTGGACTGGCACGCCGAACAGGGGACCGACGCCCTGGCCCCGTGCGGCACCACCGGCGAGTCCCCGACCCTCACCCACGACGAGAACGAGCGGGTCGTCGCGTTCGTCTGCGAGAAGGCCCGCGGCCGGCTCAAGGTGATGGCCGGGACCGGGTCGAACTCCACCGCCGAGGCGGTGCGCATGACCAGGGCCGCCAAGCGGTCCGGGGCGGACGGCACCCTCCAGGTCGGGCCGTACTACAACAAGCCGACCCAGGAGGGGTACTTCCGCCACTTCGGGGCCGTCGCCGAGGCCACCGACCTGCCGATCGTCGTCTACAACATCCCCGGCCGGACCGGGTCGAACATCCTCCCGGAGACGCTCGCCCGGCTGGCGGAGAAGTACCCGACGGTGGTCGCGGTGAAGGAGGCGACCGGGTCGCTCGACCAGGCCAGCCAGACCGCCGCCCTCTCCGACCTCACCCTGCTGAGCGGGGACGACAGCCTGACCCTGCCGATCATGAGCGTCGGCGGGAGGGGCGTCGTCAGCGTGGTCGGGAACCTGGTGCCGCGGGAGATGAAGGCGCTGGTGACGGCGTTCGCCGCCGGGAACGTGGCCGAGGCCCAGCGGCTGCACCGGAGGCTGTTCCCGCTCTGCCGGGACATGCTCGGGGTGGCGACCAACCCGATCCCGGTGAAGACGGCGATGAGGCTGCTCGGCCGCGGGTCCGGGGAGATGCGGCTGCCGATGTGCCCGCTGGACGCGGCCGGGGAGGCCCGGGTCCGGCAGACGCTCGCCGCACACGGGCTTCTGTAATTGATCCGTTTGACTCCGCCGCCGGCCGGCGCCTACCAATCTCGTAGGCGACCGGGCCGCCCCGCCCGCCGCCCCTCCTCCCGGCGGGCGACATGGAATCAACGGGTACCGTCATTACCGCACCCAAACCGTCCCCGGTCCCCGGCCTCCCGGACCGGGCGCTCCGCGGCCTCACCGACGTGTTCAAGAGCCTGGCCGACAAGTCCCGGCTGTACATCCTCCTGCTGCTGACCCGCAACGGGGAGATGAGCGTGTCGGCGATCGGGGCCCGGCTCGGGCAGTCGCAGCCGGCCGTCAGCCACCACCTGAACCAGCTCAAGAAGGCCGGGCTGATCGACTACCGGCGGGACGGGAAGTTCAACTTCTACCGGATCGACCCGGCCGGCCTCGACGGGTTGATCGCCGAGCTGTTCCCGGACGGGGCCGAGCCGCGGATCGGGTTCGGCGGGCTGGAGGTGCTGTTCAAGCGGGCGTGAAGCGCGAGGCGGCCGGGGGGTGAGCCCCGGCCGCCCGCTCCGCCTCGGGTGTCCCGTCTACTTCCCGACCTGTGGCCGCGGAGGGCTCGCGGCACCGCCGGCCGAACTTGTTCGGCCAACCCGGCCGAACCGCGACCCGCGAGGTTGCCCCAGACGGCCGGGTTGGCCGAACAAGTTCGGCCGACAGCGGTGCTGGAACAGCCCTCCCCGGGCCGTGTGACGGACCATGCTCTCGGGCGACGCAACATCGCCCCGCCGCAACGCGGCGAGCTAGACGGACACCCGACGACGTTCGGAACCCCGCGTAGCCGCGACGCGGAGTCCGCGGAGGGGAGCGCGCCGTCTCCGGCGCGCTCCCCTCCGCGGACTCCGCGTCGCGGCTAAACGGTTTGCCTCACGACCCCGCCGGGTCCTTCCCGCCGACCCACGGGCCTTCCAGCTTCTGGTAGTCCGGCGGGGTGAGCAGGCTCCCCTTGTCGCCGCCCTCCCACCCGATGACCTGGTTCGGCTTGCCGCGCTTCTTGCTCCGCTGCTCCCAGATCCCGGCCCACGACTGGTCGGCGTCCTTCGGGGCCCGCTTCTCCGCGTCCCAGTGCAGCACCTTCCCGTACCGGTAGCTCTGCACCCCCATGTTCACCGTCGCGAACGCCGCCGCCCCCAGCTCCGGGGTCGACAGCGTCTCCCGCCGCTTCACCTTGTCGGCCGCCCGGCAGCAGTCCAGGAAGTTCTCCCACAGGGCCCGGGTGGCGTTCCCCTTCTGCGGGTTCTGGAACACGTGGACCGGCGGGTCCTCGGGCGCCCCCGCCGGCTTCGCCGGGCGGCCGGCCGGGACCTGCTTGTGCACCTCGAACCCGGCCATGTAGTCGCCGCCGCCGGTGAACCGGATCGTCCCCAGGTGGCCGCGGATCACCTCGCCCAGTTGGGTGTCGTTGCACATCGTCGCCGAGATGACGACCTGGCACCCCTCGTTGTAGTCGGCGACCACCGTCGCCACGTCCGGCACGTCCCGCCCGTCGTACTCCATGTACAGCCCGCCGCCGCCGGTCACCCGGGCCGGGAACCGCACCCCCATGGCCGCGATCAGGTGGGTCGTCTGGTGGACGAACAGGTCGGTGAACATCCCCCCGCCGAACGGCCAGTAGCACCGCCACTGGCCCCACACCGCCCGGTCGAACGGCATCTCCTCCGGGGTCGGCCCGAGCTTCTGCCCGCCGACCTCGAAGTCGCACCCGAGGAACATCCGCCAGTCGATGTTCGCCGGGGTCATGTCCTTCTTCAGCGGGTAGTACCGCCACTGCCCGACCGACGAGTTCCGGTAGTAGCTGGTCTGCCCCTGCAGGACGTGCCCGAGGTTCCCGGCCTTGATGTAGTTGTACGCCTCCCGCCAGGTCGGGTCGGCCATGCTCTGCACCCCGACCGTCACCGTCCGGCCGTGCTTGACCGCCGCGTCGACGACCAGGATCGCCTCCTGGATCGTCTTGGTCATCGGCTTCTCCAGGTACACGTCCTTGCCGCGCTCCATGGCGTCGATCGCCATCTTCGCGTGCCAGTGGTCCGGGGTGGCGATGCACACCACGTCCACGTCCTTGTTGTCCAGGATCGTCCGGTAGTCCTTCGACACCCGGCCCTTGCCGGCGTCGGCCGGGATGCCGCACGTCTTGGCGCTCGGCAGCAGCCCGCGGCCGGTCCGCTTCTTCGGGTCGTTCCGCCGGGCGCCGAGGGACTCGTCCCCGTCCCACACGTCGCAGACGGCGAACGGGTCGACCGGCTTCCCCTCGTCCCGCATGTCGACGATCACGTCGATGTGCTGCTGGCACCGGCCGCCGGTCCCGAGGAACCCGATGCGGACCTTCTCGTTGGCGGCCCGGACCCGGGCGTAGCTGGCCGCGGGGAGCGACAGGGCAGCCCCGGCCGCGGCGGTGCCGGCGATGAACGCCCGGCGGTTCACGGACGTCGACATGGGAGGGTCTCCTTGGGTGGTGGTCTGGGCCGCCCGGGGCGGCCCGCCCGGGGTTGAAACCCCGGGCTATTCTCGGTGACCCCTTCGGGGTCCAGACTCTTCCTGACCCCAACGGGGTCACCGGCAATAGACCGGGGTTTCAACCCCGGGCGGCCGCGGGGCCGCGGCTACTTCTTCTTCTGCTCGAGCAGCCAGGTGAACAGCTCGTCGGTGCCGTAGGCCGCGTCCCACGAGTTGTGCCCGACCTTCGGGTACTCGGTGTACTTCGGCTTCCCGCCGGCGGCCTTCAGCGCCTCGATCATCTCCCGCGACCGGGCCACCGGGACGGCCGTGTCCGCGTCGCCGTGGAAGCACCAGCACGGCAGGTCCTTGATCTTGGCCGCGTCCTTCGGGTTGCCGCCGCCGCAGATCGGGACGATGGCGGCGAACCGGTCCGGGTGGGCGGCGGCCACGCTCCACGTCCCGTACCCGCCCATCGACAGCCCGGACAGGTACTGCCGCTTCGGGTCGGTCTTGTACTCCTTGTTCACCTCGTCGAGCATCGCCAGCGCCCGCTTCGCGTTCGGGCCGTCGGCCTGCCACCCCTTCGTCTCCGCCTGCGGGATCACCACCAGGAACGGGAAGTCCTTCTCCCGCTTCTTGACCGCCGGGCCGATCCCGACCTCGACCGGCATCTTCTTCCCGCCCTTCGTCTCCCCGGCCCCGTGCAGGAACAGGATGACCGGGTACTCCTTCGTCCCGTCGTACCCCTTCGGGACGAACAGGACGTACGGCGAGGTGGCGCCGTCGGCGTTCTTGAACGTCTTGTCGACGAACCCGGTGGCCGGCTTGTCGGCGGCGAGGGCGAGGGCCGGGAGGAGGACGCCGAGGAGGGCGGCGGCGGGGCGGGCCATGTGCGGGGTTCCGAGGGGAGGTCTCGGGGAGGCGAGTACAGGAAAGGGTATCAGGCGGGGCGGCGGGATGCCACCGGGCGGGTACGAAATGAGGTCGGGTCCGAGCCCGAGCGCCAGCGAGGTCTTCGCTCGACCCTCGCTGGCGCTCGGGCTCGGACCCGCCGCCGCGCCCTCACGGCTCGTTCGCCGGGGTCGGCAGCTTCTCGCTCACCCCGGCGTCGGCCGGCTTCGCGTCCGGCAGGTCCGGGAAGTCGACCGCCTTGACGGCCGCGTCCGCCGGCTTGACCGCGGCCAGGTCCCGCAGCCCGCCCGGGGCCGCCTCGAACTTCACCGCCCCGACCGGCCGGACCAGCTCCCCGGCGAAGCTCACCCACTGGTCCCAGTTCCACTCCTTGGCGGCCGCCCCGTCCGCCGGCCGGGCGACCATCACCACCGCGGCGGCGTCGAAGTTCGCGTACCGGTTCGCCTTCCACTCCCCCCGCGCCAGCACCGGGTTGTTCCCGGTCACGTCGGCCGGGTCGACCCCGTCCAGCTCGACCAGCGGCCGGCCGGCGTTCGGGACGGCGGCGAACAGCGTCTCGTCCGCCGACACCGCCAGCCGGACCAGGGCGGCCTCCCCGGCCCGCCCGGCCTTCAGTTCGACCACCGGCCCGCCGGCGAACACCGTCGACCGGGTCAGCCGCAGGGCCGACCGGGCCGCCTCCGCCGGCTTCCCCCTCGCCTCGGCGGCGAACACCGGGCCGTCCAGGGCCGACAGCGTCTGGACCAGGTCGACCTCGACCGGCCGGCTGACCGGCACCCACACCCCGCGGCCCTTCCCGCGGACGACGCACTTGTCGAACCGCACCTTCGGGGCCGGGCGGTTCGCCCCGTCGGCCATCATCACCTCGTCCGGGTCGTCGACCAGGACCGCGGCCACCCGCCCCTCGTCCTCCTCGGCCAGGGTGAAGGCGCACTCCTGGAAGGTGCACGACTCGGCCCCGAGCAACTGGGCGGCGGCCACCCGCTGCGGGTTCCGCGGGCGGGACGGCTTCAGCTTGAACTGCAGGTTCCGGAACACCACCGCCCCGGACTGCACCCGGAACAGCACCTGGCTCAGCTCCTCGCCCCCGGCCGCGGTCAGGACCGGGGCCGACCCCGGGTGCGGCTCGAACGTCACCGCCGACCCGTCCCCGGCCCGAGGCTTGACCCGCACCTGCTCGACCGCGAGCTGGCCGTCGTGCCGGATCCGGACCGTGTCCCCGGCCCGGACCTTCCGGAGCAGCGACGGGAGGTCGTTGAACGTCCCGCCCTCCGCCTCCTTGTCCGCCGCCGCCGGGTCCCAGACCAGGGTCCGCGGGCCGGCCGCGGACGGGTCCTTCGGCAGGTCCGGCGGCCACGTCAGGCCGGGGGGGTACGCCCGGCGGACGTTGGTCCCGACGACGTGGAACTGGGCCCCGATCAGCGCCGTGTTCCGGTCGTCCGGGAGGGCGAGCTGGAACTCGGTCAGCCCCAGGGCGAAGGCGCGGTACGGGTACTCCCCGGCGAGGGCGGCGGTCGGGTCGGTCTCGCCCCACGGCCGGCGGGCCAGGGCCACCGCCCCGGCGTCCCGGACATCGTGCCCGTCCCGGACGGCCTCCTCGAACGTCAACGTCTTCGCCTCCCCGCCGGCCGTCAGCCCGAGGGCCGCGACCCCGTAGTACGCGTTCTTCCGCCCCGCCTCCCCGGCGAAGTGGTACGTCCCGGGGCTCTCCCCGGCACGGACCAGGACCGGCCGGGCGGTCGGGGCCGGCGCCCCCGCCAGGGCGAACACGCACCACCCGGCCGTCACCCGGACCGTCTCTCCCGGTCGACCCGGCGGGCCGCCGACCACGGCCGAGGACGGGTCGAGGAGGAACGACGACCGCCGCAAGTCGACGGCCACCACCCGCGGCCCCGCCTCGTCCTCGTCCCCGGACCGGACGGCGACGGTCTGCGGCCCGAACCCGGAGTCGGTGACGGTGAGGGCGGCGAGGTCGGGGAGGGCGACGGCGAACGCCCCGGGGCCGAACACGCACCGCTCGACCGCCACCTTGGCCGTCCCGTCCCCGGACCGGACGACCCGGACCGACCCGACCGGCCGCCCGACCGGCGGGACGAACACGCAGTCGCGCAGGGTCACGTCGGCGGCGTCGGTGACGGTCAGCCCGGCCGCGTCCCACTCGGCGTCGGCCGGCCGGACCTCGAACCGCACCTGGGACACGGTCACCGCCCCGTCGGCCTTCAGGCCGAGCGTCCCGGCCCGGTCGGCGTCGGCGCCCGGGGAGAGCGCCTTCACCCGGATCACGGTGCCGCCGTCGGCCGCCCCGACCAGGTCGAGCCGCTTCCCGTCGAACGCCACCCCCGGGAAGGTGGTCAGGTCGAACCGGACCCCGGCCAGCTCGACCCGGGTGGTGGCCGGGTCGGCGAGGCGGGTGGCGAGTTCCTCGGCCGTCCGGACGGGGCCGTCCGCCGCCGGGGTGGCCAAGTTGGGGCCGCCCGACCCGATACCGGCGAACGGGTTGTCCTTGCCGGACGCGCCCCGGTCTTCCCACGGCGGGGCGGCCGGGCGGCGGTCCGGGTCGCCGGCGGACAGGGCCAGGGCGGCGACCGCGGCCCCGGCCGCCGCCAGCCCGAGCGCCCACCCGAGCTTCAGCCGCGGCGGCTGCGGCAGGACCGGCCCGCCGGCCGGCACCGCCCGCACCACCGAGTCCTGGCCGACCGCGTCCGGGGAGAGCCGCAGCCGCAGGGCGACGCCCTTCAGGTCGGCGATCAGGTCGGCCGGGGTCTGGTACCGGCGGGCCGGGTCCTTCGCCATCATCCGGGCCAGCACCGCGGCCAGCTCGTCCGGGACCAGCGGGTTGATCTGCCGTGGGTCGAGCGGGTCGACGTGCTGGTGGGCGTGGAGCTTCTTGGCGGCCGTCCCCTCCGGGACCGGCGGCCGGCCGGTGAGGGCGTGGTAGAAGGTGCAGCCGAGGGAGTAGATGTCGCTCCGGACGTCGGCCCGGCGCGGGTCGAGGGCCTGCTCGGGGGAGATGTAGTCGAACGTCCCGAGGGTGACCCCGGACTGGGTCACCCCGCCGGCCACCGGGGCGGCGTCGAGCTGCCGGGCTAGGCCCATGTCGACGATCTTGGCCCGCCGGTCCGGGGTGATGACGATGTTGCTCGGCTTGATGTCCCGGTGGACGATGCCGCGCTCGGCGGCGTGGGTCAGGCCGGCGGCCACCTGGATCATGTACCCGACGCACTCGGCGGCCGGGACGGTGCCGCGGCGGTCGATCAGGACCCGGAGGTTCACCCCCTCGACGAACTCGAAGGCGATGAAGTGGAGGCCCTGGTCCTCGCCGGTGGAGTACACCCGGGCGACGTTCTCGTGGTCGAGCCGGGCGGCGGCCCGGGCCTCCTGGCGGAACCGGGTCACGCCCTCCGGGTCGCGGGCCGCCTCCGGCGGGAGGATCTTCAGGGCGACCAGGCGGCCGAGTTCCAGGTCCCGGGCCTTGAGGACCGCGGCCATCCCGCCGGACCCGACGGCCTCGATCAGCTCGTAGTGCCCGAGCCGCCGGCCGGCGACCGACGGCGGGTCGCCGCTGACCGGGAGCGGGGTCGGGGGCGGCGGGGCGGGGGGGCGGTTCGGGTTGTGCTGGGTGATGACGGTCGGCGCGTCGTCGGTGTTGGCCGGCCCGAGCGCCTGGAGGATGTCGGACCCGGTCCCGCGGCGCGACGACCCGGGGCCGCGGAGGATCTCCGACAGCGGGTCGGCGGGCGGCCCGCCGTTCGTCCCGGAACGGGACGACGGCCGGGCCGGGCCCGGCGCGGGCGGGTCCGCGGGGCGCCGGCCGGACGGCGGGTCGGGCGGGGTGGGCATTCCGGTCGCACCACGGCGGCGGGCGGGGCCCGCAACGGTTCCGTTCCGCGAGGCCGCCGGGAGAAGGGGCGGCAGGTCGAAGATAGTCGCCGCAAACCCCGGGCCGCCGGGGAGGGCGAAACGGGTCGTCCTGAGCCGACGACAGCGGGCGTCGTGCCCGCCGTTCAGACGAGTGAGGGATTCAAACTCCCACAAGTATAGCTCGGAAATCGGGATGGTGTCAATTCGGAAGGTGTCGCCGTGGTGTCTCCGGTTCGCCGCTTGCGGCGTTGCGCCACCCGGAGCGCAACGCCGCAAGCGGCGAACCGGAGGCGCGACCGGGTGTCAGGCCGGCACCAGGTGGGTCCCCACCATCCGGTCCTGCGGCGGGCGGTCCGGGTTGCGGAGGGCGACCGCGACGTACACCGGCAGCAGGCCGAGGGCCAGGAGCCACAGCCCGGCGGCCACGTGCCACCACCCCGGGTCGTACAGGTGGAGCAGCGGGGCCGCCAGGAGCAGCGCCCCGACCGGGAACCACACCAGCGCCGCCCGCACCCCGCACTGCCACCGGGTCGCCGGCCGGCCGTCGTCCCGCACGACCCGGATCCCGGCCATCGCCATCGACACCCCGCCGCGCAGCCCGGCCGCCCCGACCGCCAGCCCGACCGGGATCAGGGCCAGGACCGCCAGCGCCCGGGCGGCCGGCGACTCCCACAGGCCGGCGGTCGCCCGCCGGTCCGGCGGGATGTTCCGGTCCATCCAGTCCAGGAACCACTGCTGCGGCAGGGTCAGCTCGGCCCTCCGGGCCGCCGCCCCGTCGTTCCGGGCGGCGAGCGGGGCGGCGGCGAAGCCGAGGGCGAACATGGCGAACAGCGGGAGGAACACGGCCGCCGCCTGCATCCCGAGGTGGGCCGCCCGGGTCGCCCGGGTCACCTCCGGCGGGTGGGCGTGGGTCTCGGCCAGCTCCTTCTGCAGGTCGGCCAGCCGCGGGGTGGTGGTGAACAGCCGGTCCAGAACCCCGACGGCGTGGGCCGGGACCGCGGCCCGGACCGGCTTCGGGTCGGACCGCGGGCGGCCCTCCAGGGCCAGGGACGCGACCTCCCGGAGCAGGGCCACCGGGGAGGCGGCCGGCGGGTACCGGCCGGCCACCGGGCAGTCGAGCAACTGCACCCGCCCGCCGGTCTCGGCCCACACCTGGTCGACCCCGAGCCGGGCCGGGGTGGTGCCGTCCGACTCGGACGCCCGGAACTCCTCCACCAGCTGCTCCAGCAGGAACCGGGCGTCCGCCCACCGGAGCGGGCGGTCCTGGTCGACCGCGTCGGCCAGCGGGCCGCCGAGCGGGGCGGCGAACGCCGCCCACTCGTACCCGGCCCCGGCCCACTTCAGCCGCCCGCTGCCGAGCGGCCGCAGCCGGGTCGGGCGGGGCGGGGCGTACGCCCGGAACATGCCCGACCCGCCGGGCACCCCGGGGACCGGGAGGGTGAGGTCGGGCCGGCTCGACGGCATCGGCCCGGCCCCGGGCCGGAGCCGGATCAGGACCGCCCGCCCGAGCAGGTCGTCCACCCCGCCCCACACCTGCTCCCCGGACGGGTCGACCGCCACCCGCCCGGTCACCCGGTACCCGCCGACCGACTTCGGGAGCGGGGCCGGCGGGGCCGGCAGCCCCTCCCCCGGCGGGACCAGCGGGCGGAACACCAGCCGCAGCTTCCGCGGCGGGATCGGGCGGCGGGTGACGTGGCACCCGCTCGCCCGGTCGTGCAGCCCGCGGTGCCCGCCGCGGGCCCGCAGCTGGGCCAGCAGCCCGGCCGCGGCGGCGATCAGGACGAACCCCCCGAGCCCGCCGCCCAGGGCCGGCCCGAGCACCCGGGCCAGTTGGTACTGGAGCGCCAGCGGGGCGGCCAGCAGCCCGAGCAGGGCGAAGAACACCCCGGTCCGGACGACGCCCCGCCCGAGGCCCGGCGGCCCGGCCTGCCCGACCCGGCTGACCCGCAGCCCGAGCAGCCACTTCCCGGGGGTCGCCCCGAACACCCCCTCCCCGACGGCGAAGTACCCGAGCACCACCACCCCGATGACCGCCCCGAGCCACCCCCGGTCGGCCCCGGCCCACCACCCGGCGACCTCGGCCGGGACGGCCAGCAGCGCGAGCAGGACGACGAGGTCCAGGGCGAACGCCCCGGCCAGGCTGCGCGGGCGGGCCGGGTGCTGGCGGCTCGGGAGGACGGCGACCAGGGCGTCCCGCAGCTCGTCCAGCGACCCCCACCGCCTCGCCCGGTCCCGCTCCAGCCCGCGCATCACCACCGCCTCCAGGGCGCGCGGCACGTCCGGGCACCCGCGGCGGAGCGGCGGGGCGTCCTCGGAGATCACCCGGGCGACCACAGCGGTCGGGTTCTCGTGGTGGAACGGGGCCCGCCCGGACAGCAGGTAGTACAGGGTGGCGCAGACCGCGTACACGTCCGCCCGGTAGTCCAGCGGCTCCCCCTTGATCTGCTCCGGGGCGGCGTACAGCACGGTCCCGAGGAACGCCCCGGTCCGGGTCAGGTTCTGGTCCCCGCCCCCGGCCAGCGACTTACTCAGCCCGAAGTCCCCGACCTTCACCCCGCCGTCGGGCGTCAGGAAGCAGTTCGACGGCTTCACGTCCCGGTGGATCATCCCGACCCGGTGGGCCTCGGCCAGCCCGTCGATCACCTCCAGGATGCGGGCCACCGCCTCGTCCGGCGGGAGCCGGCCCTGCCGGTCCATCACGTCCTTGAGCGTCTCCCCCGGCATCAGCTCCATGACGATGTACGGCCGCCCGGCGTCCGCCCCGACGGCCAGGACGAACACGCACCGGGGGTGGGCCAGGCGGCTGGCCAGCTGCCCCTCCCGGAGGAACCGCTCGACCGCCGTCGGGCTGGCCGCCAGCTCGGCCGACAGCAGCTTGACCGCCACCCGGTCACCGGTCTCCGGGTCCTCGGCCTCGTACACCTCGCCCATCCCGCCGGCCCCGATGAACCGGGTGAGCCGGTACCCGGCGACCGACTCCGGCGGCGGCTGGGGGGCGGCCGGGACCGGGCGGATCCCGGACCCGGCCGACGACCCGCGGGACCCGTGCGACCCGTTCGACCGGCCGAGGGTGGACGGGGTGTCGCGGAGCTTCCCGCCGCAGTGCATGCAGAACGCCGGCGGGGCGTCGCCGAGGGAGGCGGCGAGGAGTTGGCCGCAGTGCGGGCACTTGGTGGTGGTCATGCGTCGCGGCCGGGGGCGGGTGCCGGGCGGGTGGCAAGGAAGATTATCGGCCGCCGCCCGCGAAACGCAAGCGGCGTGGGCCGGCGTTGCCACACGTTTCTCACCACAAAATAACCACGGCCGGCCCGGGCGAACGGCGACCGCGGGGGAGGGGCGGGCCGCGGGACGCCCCGCCGGCGTAACGGGGGAGTAAATCCGAAGCGCGGCCGGACGTCCGAACGGGTAAGATCGGCGGGAGTGGCCCACCCTCCTCTCCCCCGCCCGTCGGAGCCTCCCATGCGGACCCGGCTCGTCCACCTCGGCGCGCTCGGCCTCCTCGCCGCGCTCCTCGCCGCCGCCACCCACCACGCCCCGGCCCGCCAGGCGGCCCAGCCGCCGGCCAAGGAGCCGGCGGTCAAGGTCGCCCCGAGCAAGATCGTCGCCGTCACCGTCTACCCGGGCAGCGCCCTGGTCACCCGCGAGGTCGAGGCCGCCGGCCCGGCCGGGCGGGTCGAGGTCGTCGTCTCCCCGCTCCCGGTCACCGCCGTCCCCAGCTCGCTGTACGCCGAGGGGTCCGACGGGGTCCGCGTCCTGACCACCCGGTACCGCACCCGCCCGATCGTCGAGGACACCCGGGCCGACGTCCGCAAGCTGCAGGACGAGTTGAAGCAGTTGCAGCTCGCCCGGGAGAAGGTCGAGGCCGACCTGTCGGCGGTGCAGGACAACCAGAAGATGCTCGGGAAGATGGAGGGGTATCTGGGCGTGACCACCGTCACGTCGGCGGAGAAGGGGGCGGTGAACGCCGAGAACGCGATCGCCCTCGCCAAGCACATCCGCGACTCCCGGCTCGAGTCGGCGAAGGAGCTGGTCAACCTCCGGCAGCAGGTGCAGGCGAACCAGGAGAAGGCGGCGGAGGTGCAGAAGCGGCTCGGCGAGCTGACCGCCGGCGTCTCCCGGCACGAGAACGACGCGGTCATCGTCGTCGACAAGGTGAACGCGGCGGCCGGGACGGTCCGGCTCAGCTACCTCGTCGACAAGGCGACGTGGCACCCGCAGTACAAGCTCCGGGCGGACAAGGCCGGGCAGGACCTGGTGGCGCTCGAGTACCTCGCCGGGGTGGTGCAGAACACCGGCGAGGACTGGGGGAACGTGAAGCTCGTCCTCTCGACCGCCCAGCCGATGCTGAACGCCGTCCCGCCGGACCTGCAGACGCTCCACGTCACCGCCGCCCCGAAGGGGACGAGCGCCCTGCCGCCGGCGACCGAACTCGAGGACCAGATCAAGTCGCTGCGGGCCCGGGCCCAGAAGGACTTCAACGAGAAGAAGCAGGCGAGCGGGGCCGGGCTGGTGAACACCGCGGCGGCGCGGGAGCAGTCGTGGGAGCTGTACGACCCGGAGGCGGCGGTGAAGCGCGGGTGCATGCTCGCGGCCCGGGACGGCCCGACCGTCGCGTACCGGATCGCCACCCCGCTGACCGTGCCGTCGCGGGCCGACGAGCAGGTGCTGGAGGTGGCCCGGGCGGACCTGAAGGCGGAGTTCCACTACAAGGCGGTGCCGGTGCTGTCGGCGAACGCGTACCGCCTGGCCCGGGTGGTGAACTCGAGCGGCCACGTGCTGCTGCCGGGCGAGGCGACGGCGTACGTCGGCGGGGACTTCGTCGGCCAGATGGCGCTGCCGCTGGTGGCCGCCGGGGAGTCGTTCACCGCCGGGTTCGGGGTCGACCCGCAGGTGCAGGCGCACCGGGCGATGACCGACAAGCTGCGGTCGACGTCCGGCGGGAACCAGCAACTCCGGTACGACTACCGGATCACGGTGAGCAACTACAAGGCGGAGCCGGTGCGGCTGCAGGTGTGGGACCGGCTGCCGTTCGCGGACAACGACTCGATCGGGGTGACGCTGCTGAAGGCGGCCCCCGACCTGAGCGCCGACGCCGGGTACGTGCGGGAGCAGCGGCCGAACAACCTGCTGCGGTGGGACGTGACGGCGGCGGCGAACGCGCACGGGGAGAAGGCGGTGCCGATCACGTTCGAGTTCAAGCTGGAGCTGGACCGGAACATGACGATCGGCGGGTTCCAGACGGCGGCCGCGGCCGGCGGGGCGGCGAAGGAGGCGGGTCTGCCGGTGGTGTCGGCGGCGGACCAGGTGAAGATCCGGGCGGCGATGGAGAAGCTGAGCGCGGAGGACCGGAAGCTGGCGGAGGCGCAGTTCCTGTGCGCGGTGGACAAGGAGAGCCCGCTGGGGGTGATGGGCCCGATCCACAAGGTGATGCTGAAGGGTCAGCCGGTGTTCGTGTGCTGCAAGGGGTGCGTGACGGAGGCGAACGCGCACCCGGACGAGACGCTGCTGGAGGTGCAGCGGCTGATGAACCGCGGCGGCCGGCGGTGACCCCCGGCGAAACGCGAGGGGCCCGCCCGTGCGTCGCACGGGCGGGCCCCTCTCTTCTCGCTCACACCCGCCACCCGCCGCTCACGGCCCGCCGGCCGCCCCGCCGCCGAACGCCGGCCGGCCCTCGGTCTGGAAGATCTCCTCCTCCGAGTTGATGATGATCCGCGGCGTCACCATGATCATGATGTGCCGCGTCTCCCGCCCGATCCCGACGTTCTTGAACAGCCGGTTCAGGTACGGGATCTTGCTCAGCACCGGCGGGCCGAACTCGTTCCGCCCCTCCTGGAGGGTCTTCAGCCCGCCCAGCAGCACCGTCCCGCCGTCCGGGCAGACGACCGTGGTCTGGATGTTCAGGCTGGTGAACGACGGCTGCTGGATGAACTGGGTGAACGGGATCGGCAGGCCCTGGCTCCCGCCCTCGAACACCGGGGTGATGAACGTCGTGATCGGGAACAGCGGGACCGTCGCCCCGCTCTGGGCGGCCAGCTGCACCGGCAGGTTCAGCCGGACGAACCGGCGGTCGGCCGACACCACCGCCTGGATCCCGATGTTGAAGTTCGTGTCCGGCCCGGGGAGCGGGGTGTTGGTCGGGAAGAACACCAGCTGGCCGTTCACCGAGAACACCTGGACGTTGGTCACGAAGAAGCTCTGGTCGGTCACCGACAGGGTCGCCGTCTGGCCGTTGAACAGGGTCAGCTTCGGGGCCTGCATCACGTTCACCCGCCGGTCCCCCTGGGCCGCCTCCAGGAACAGGGCCACCTCGATGTCGTTCAGGAACGCCAGCCCGAACGCGATCCCGCCGTTGTCCCCCGGGGTGTTCGGGAACCCGCCGAACGGGGGGATGGCCCGGTTGAACGTGTTCGGCCGGATCGGCACGTTCAGGTCCCCGGTGAACGTCCCGGCCGGGGTGATCCCGGCCGTCACCCCGTTGGCCCGGTTGTCGTTGATGAACGGGAGCGGGCGGAACACCCCGCCGAACCCGGTGTTCGGGTCGACCGCGGTGAGGGCCGGCTCGAACTGGGTGTTGTTGGTCCGGATGTTCACCGCGAAGTCCACCCCGAGCCGCTCGTAGAACGTCTCGGACAGCGACACGATCCGGATCTCGACCGCGATCGCCAGGTCCTGCAGCCGCCGCAGCGCCTCCAGCAGGTCGGCCACCTCGTTGATCACGTCCGCCACCTGGTTCACCACCAGGGCGCTGCCGATGTCGAAGTACTCGACCCGCCCGGCCCCGCCCATCCCGTCCCAGGAGTACGGCCGGACCATCCCGGTGATCAGCTTGATCAGCTGCTCGTGCTTGGTGTTCCGCTCACCCGCGAGGTTGGCCGACCCGGCCAGCGGGCCCGGCCCGATCGTGTCCAGCCGACCGCCGCCCGGGCTGGCGCCGATCCCCGGGCTGGACGCCGCCGCCCCGGGCAGCGGGGTGCCGCCGCCCAGGCCCCCGGCCGGGGCGAACGGGGTCGCCCCGCTCCCCCCGAGCACCGCCTTCGCGCTCCCGGCGGCCAGCATCTTGTCGAAGTTCGCGTAGTCCGGGAGGGCGAAGTTCGGGATCGGGGTGACCAGGTCGGCGACCGAGAACACCTTGGTCATCAGCCGCCCCTTGGCGTGCTTCGTCGTCGTCACCTTGACCAGGTCGTTCTCGACCACGAACGCCATCCCGGCCTGCTCGACGGTGAAGCTCAGCAGGTTCCGGGTGGACACCGGCTGGCCCGGCTTGACCGTCACCGGCTTGACCGCGCTGAGCCCCTCCAGGTCGAGCTTCGCGTAGTCGATCACGATCGGCAGCTTGGTCAGGTCCTGCAGGTGCTCGACCGCCTGCGACAGCGGGGTCTGGTTGAACTCGATCGAGATCGGCCGGTCGAGCTTCAGCTCGATCTCGTACTCGGCCGGCGTCCGGGTCTTCAGATACAGGTCCCGGTCGCCGCCACGGCGGGCGGCCCGGGTCATCGCCGCCAACTGGACCGACAGCGGGCGGTCGACGTCCACGAACGGCCCGACCGTGTCGGCGGCGTTCAGGGCGTCCACGACGTACCTCTCCTTGTCGCTCTTGATCTTCTCGGCCGTCCGCACCCGGCCCTGGAACTTCGCCATCTGGGCCAGGGCGCCGAGGGCCGGGTCGTCCGGGTCGAGCTGCTTGGCCTGCAGGGCGGTCCGCTCGGCCAGCTCCCACTTCTGCTGCTCGACCAGGTCGCGGTACTCCTTGACCAGCTTCTTCACCTCGGCCCGCCGCTGCTCCTCGACGAGGCTCCGGCCGGAGATGATGTCCCCGGCCTCCTTCGCCTCCCGGTCCACCCGGGTGACCGCGTCCTTGTGCCCCTTGAGCGTCTTGAACATGCTCATCCGGGCTTCGGTCCGCTGCAGCAGCATCGACACGGTCGACGCGGACAGGCCGGCGTTCCGGACCTTGGCCGCGTGGTCCATCAGCAGCTGCATGGCGAAGTCGGTGTCGCCCTTGCCGAACGCCTCGATCGCCTTCGACTCGACCGCGTTCCCCTCCAGCCGGAGCTTCTGCACCTCGGCCTGCTTCAGGGCGGCCAGCTGGCCGGCGACGGGGTCCGCCGCGGCCGACTTCGGGGCGACCGGCGGGCCGTCGCTGGTCGTCGGCGGGGCGTCCTGCATCCCGCCCATCCCGCCGGCGGCGACCACCCCGGGCCGGGCGGCCAGCGCCGCCTGGCACTCCTTGACCAGCTCGGCGTGCCGCACCTTCATCTCGGCCGGGAGCAGGTTGGCGTCGATCAGGACCAGGACGTTCAGGGCGTGGCTGTGGTCCTTCCCGGCGGCCGCCTGCTGGGCCGCCTCGAACGACTTGGTCGCGGCCGCGGTCCGCTGCCGGAGGCGGTCGGCGTCGATCGTGTTGAGCAGCCCGCGGGCCTCCTCCTGCACCCCGCCGAGGTTGTGGGCCTGCATGGCGAGCTTGGCCGCCATGTCGAGGTCCCCACGGGAGTACTCGAACGCGGCCTGGTCGAGCATCTTCTTCCCGGTCACCGCGCCGGGGGCCGGCTGGGCGCCGGTCGCGGCCGGGACGACCGGGCCGGTGACGACCGTCGCGGACCCAGGCTCGGGCATGGCCGGCGGGGCGACCGGGGCCATCGGGCCGACCGGGGTCATCGGGCCGACGTTGGACGCGACGGCGGCCGGCGGCGGGCCGGCCTGGGCGGCCTTCAGTTGGGCGCGGGCGTCCTCGACCGGGCGGGCGAACAGGCCGAGGGCGGAGTGGATGGCGGCCGCCTCCGACAGGGCGGCGTCGGCCTTGGCGTAGTCCTTCTGGGCGGTCCGGGCCTTGGCCTCGGCGACCAGCTTGTCGGCGGCGGCCGACCCGCGGGCGTTCAGCTCCTGGAGGGCGAACCCGGGGTTGTACTCGTTCGGCCCGAACGCCGCCCCGAGCCGGTCGGCCTCGGCCAGCTTGGCCCGGGCGGCGGCGTACTGGCCGGCGTCGGCCAGCTTCTTCCCCTCGGCCATCATCTGGACGGCCGACGCCTTCTTCGGGTCGGCCCCGGCCGATTTCGGCGCGGGCGGGGCGCCGGTCCCGGCGCCGGTGGTCGGGAACGCCGGCCGGCCGGCGTCGGCGACGGCGGTGGTCGTGGCGCCCGGCGGGACGGACTTGATCTTGTCCCGGGCGGCCTTGATCTCCTTCATCAGCTTGTCCGGGCGGTCGCCGAACTCCCAGGCCGAGTACGGCCCGTGGAGCTGGTCGGCCCGCTGGGCGAGCTGGAACGCCTTGTCCAGGTTGGCGGCCCGCTCGGCGTCGCCCTTGGCCGGCTTCGCCAGGAGGGACTTGGCGTCCTTGGCGAGCTGCTCGGCCTGGGTCCGCTGGGACTTGGCGACGGCCGCCTGGACGTCCTTGAGCAGGGACGCCGGGGTGTCGTCGAACAGCCCCCACTTCTGGTTGGCGTTCTCGGCCGCCCGGGCGAGGTCCTGGGCGCGGTCGAGCTGGCCGGCCTCGAGGGCCTTCCGCCCGTCCTTGAGCAGGGCCTTGGCCTCGGCGACCCGGTCCGGGGCCTTCGGGGCCGCCTTGTCCTTAGGCATCCCGACGGCCGGGGCGGTGGCGCCCAGGCCGGTCTTGGTCTGGGCGTGTGCGGCCGCGGACCACCCGCCGATCACCGGGATCAGCAGGAGCCGGGCCGCGACCCGCCTCCAGCCCCACTTCCTTCCGTGGATCACCTGGGCCTCCTTCCCCTCCGCCCGAAGCCCGTCCCGCGACCGCGGCCGGCATCCCCCGATGCCGTCTGCCGCGCCGTCCGGGGCCGTCAGCCCCCGCGTCGAGTGTGTGTGAGAAGCGGCGGGGGCAATACCGACCGCCCCGGCGCGGGTCAAGCGATTTCCGCTCAAGACTCGTCGTGTAGATGAGGGTCCGCCGCTTGCGGCGTTGCGGGCGGCGGCACCGCACCGCCCGCAACGCCGCAAGCGGCGGCCCGACGCGATCCCGGACGAACCCCGGTCCGCGACCTATGCTGTTAGCGGAACGGCCCGGGGTCGTCGCACCGTGTTCCCGGCCCGGCCGCCCCCGGTCGCCTACCCAACCAACCCGAAGAGGTCACCATGCGGAAGCGGATCGCGGGCGGACTGGCCGCCCTGTCGGCCGGGCTCGTCCTCGCGCTCGGCGCCCCGGACCGGGCGTCCGCCCAGAAGGACAAGGACCCCAAGGCCCCGGCGGCCGGGGCCCCGAAGTTCCTGTACGGGCACGACCTCCGGGTCCGCAAGGGCGGGGTCCCGCACTTCGACAAGGACACCCCGCGGGTCGGGGTGGAGGTGTTCGAGGACGAGGCGACCAAGGCGGTGGTCGGGATCAGCGAGGCCGGGGCGGTCGCGGTCGTCCCGGCCGGCCCGGTCGGGGCGGACAAGACGTGCAAGTGGCTGACCGCCCACGACCTGTCGGCCCGGAAGGCGGGGGAGAAGGAGTTCACCCAGGCGACCCGGAAGTACGGGGTGGAGCTGTTCCGGGACCAGGGGTCGAACCGGCTGCTGTACGTGTGCGAGACCGGGAGCGTGGCGTTCGCCCCGGTCCCGGCCGGGCTGGTGACGACCAAGGGGCCGAACTGGCACCACGGGCTGGAGCCGAAGGTCCGGGCCCCGGACCAGACCAGCTTCGACCCGGCGAAGATGTTCGGGATGGAGGTGTTCAAGGACGACAACACCGGCGGGCTGATCTACATCACCGAGACCGGCGGGATCGCCACCGCCCCGGCCCCGGCGGCCGCCCCGGAGAAGAGCAAGATCGCCCCGCCGAAGACCGCCTACGGCCTGGTCCTGCGGGTCCGCCGGTCGGACGAGCCGGACTTCACCGACAAGACGAAGCGGGTCGGGGTGGAGGTGTTCGAGGACCCGAACGCCGGCGGGCTGTTGTTCTACATCACCGAGGCCGGGTCCGTGGCGACCGCCCCGAAGCCGGCCAACTTCGCCGACGCCCGGGGGGTGACGTGGAAGAGCGCGATGGCGCTGAAGGCCCGGAAGGGCGGGGAGAAGGAGTTCGACAAGGCGAAGAAGTACGGGATCGAGGTGTTCCAGGACAACCGGACCGGGCACCTGATCTTCATCACCGAGACCGGGTCGATCGCCGTCCTGCCGAAGCAGGGGTGACGGCGTAGAACGGGCGTGTCGGCCGGGTCGGGGCCAGCTCGCCGCCATGCGGCAGGGCGATGTTGCGTCGCCCGGGAGCACTCCTGCCCACCCCGCGCGGGGACGGCTGTTCCAGCACCGCTACCGGTAGATCAGCAACCGGTTCCGGGTTGACCTGGGACGACCCCGCCGGCCGCGGTCTCAACCCGGAACCGGTTGCTGATCTACCGGCGGTGCCGCGAGCCGTCCGCGCCCACAGGTCTGGAAGTGGACCCGGCCCGGCCGACCAACGCCAAGGCCCACCCGGAAACGGGTGGGCCTTCGGCTTGAGGGGTCGCCGCTTGCGGCGTTGCGGGCGGTGCCGCAACGCCGCAAGGTCACAGCAGTTGCTTGACTGGCTTCCCCTCGGGGCACAGCTCGATCGGCCGGCCGTCCTGGGCCTTGTACCACGTGTGCAGCGGCACCCCGAGCACGGTGTAGATCGTCGCCGCCAGGTCCTGCGGGCCGACCGGGTTGTCGGTCACGTACTCGGCCAGGGCGTTCGTCTCCCCGACCACCTGCCCGACCTTCAGCCCGCCGCCGGCCAAGAGCGCACACCCGGCGCTCGCCCAGTGGTCGCGCCCGGCCGTCGGGTTGATCTTCGGCGTCCGCCCGAAGTCGCCGAACCACACCACCAGCGTCTCGTCCAGCAGCCCCCGCACCGACAGGTCCTCGAGCAGCGCCGACAGCCCGCGGTCGACCCGCGGCAGGAGGCGGTCCTTCAGGCTGCGGAAGTTGTTCTGGTGGGTGTCCCACCCGCCGTCGGTCACGGTCACGAACTGCACCCCGCTCTCGACCAGCCGGCGGGCCAGCAGGCACGACTGGCCGAGCGAGTTGCGGCCGTACCGGTCGCGGACCTTGTCTGACTCCTGGGCCAGGTCGAACGCCCGCTTCGCCGCCGGCCCGGTGATGATCCCGTGCGCCTTCTCGTAGAACTCGTCGCGGGCCTTCACCGCCCCGGCCGCGTCCGCCGACTTCTGGTAGTTCTCCAGGTCGGCGAGCATCGCGTACCGGCGGTCGAGCCGGCGGCGGTCGTCGTCCCCGGCGATGCCGAGGTCGCGGACCCTGAACGCCGGCGAGTTGGGGTCGTCCGGCACCTCGAACGGGTTGAACTCGTCGCCCAGGAACCCGGCAACCCCGCCGTTGAACCGGCGGTCGATGCTCTTGCCGAGCTGGACGAACGGCAGCAGCCCGCGGGGGTAGCCGCGCTCCTTGGCGACCACCGACCCGAAGCACGGGAATGGGAGCGAGGCGTTGAACTTGTGCCCGCTCATCATCAGGTGGTCGGCGACCCCGTGCGACCCGTTCTTCGGGTCGTGCCCGCGGACCACCGCGAGCTTGTCGGTCTGGCGGGCGAGCATCGGCAGCGGGTCGGCGAACCGCACCCCGGGCAGCGTCGTCGGGACGGTGCCGAACTCGCCGCGGATCTCGGCCGGGGCGTCCGGCTTCGGGTCGAAGCTGTCGATGTGGCTGGGGCCGCCCTGCATCCACAGGAGGATGCACCGCTTGGCCTTGGCCGGGGCGGCGGGGGCGTCCGCCCGGGCCCGGAGGTACTGCGGCAGGCCGAGGCCGAAGGCGGCCAGGCCGCCGACGCGGAGGAAGGCGCGGCGGGAGACGCCGGAGCAGTCGGGGGCGCGGCCGGTGCGGAGGTCGAGCATGACAGGTTCCCCGTGCGGGGCGGAGGCGGGAGGGTGGGCGGCGGGGCGGCGGGAGGTCGTCGGAATGTTAGGATCGGCTGCCGGCGGGGCGGTGTCAAGGGAAAAGCACGCGGCGACGGTGACGCCCGGCGCTCGGGGCTGGCCCGCCCGGGGTTGGCACCCCGGGCTATTACCTGCCCACCCCTTCGGGGTTCAAACCCTCTTCAGCCCCGAAGGGGCGATCAGCCAATAGCCCGGGGTGTGAACCCCGGGCGGCGGGTGCCGACCCCGGGCGTCGCGCCCGGCCCGCGCGCTAATTCTTCTTCGCGTTCCCGGTCTCGGCCAGCTCCATCGACATCTTCATCTCCTGCTTGGCGATGCTGGCGGTCGACTCCATCTTGATCATCCCCATCGGGACGCCCTTGGCCATCCACACCTTGACCTCGGCCTCGATGTCCATCCCCATGGCGTTCGCCTTCACCTTGTACGACGTCCAGGTGGTGTCGTACTTCTTCTCCCCGATCTTCAGCTCCTCCTTCCCGTCCTTCCCCTTCTCGACCTTGGCCGCCACCCCCGGCGGCAGCGCCCCGACCTGGGTCGGGTCGAACGGCTTGGTCAGGTCGATCTTCTGCTCCTGGGCCGGGATCTCGGTCCCGCCGACGTTCCCGGTCACCTTGACCGTCGCCTCCTTGTCGGTCACCTCGACCACCTCCTGCCTGGTCGTCCCGTCCAGGGCCAGCCCGCCGAAGTTCACCTTCACCTTGTAGACGGCGAAGTCGCCCTTCTTCGCCGCCTTGTACGGGTTGTCGTCGGCGGCCCCGGCGGCCAGGGCGGCGAGGCAGACCGCGGCGGCCGCGGCGGACAGGCGGAACATGGGTGTGGCCCTCGGGTACGGGGTCGGCCGGGCCGGGAGCGGCCCGGGTCCGGGTCAGAGTACGGAGCCGGGTGCGGGCGGTCAGGGCGCCGGGCGGCCGCGGCCGGCGGAAGTTCGAAGTTGGAACTTCCAACTCCCGGGCGCGGTGTTAGCATCGACACGTCCGGCCGGCCCGGCCCCGTCCCCCACGTCCCGAGGCTTCCCGCCATGCGCTCCGTACTCGCCCTGATCCTGGGAGGCGGCCGCGGCACCCGCCTGTTCCCGCTCACCAAGGCCCGGTCCAAGCCGGCCGTCCCGGTCGCCGGGAAGTACCGGCTGATCGACATCCCGATCTCGAACTGCATCAACAGCGGGCTGAACAGCATCTACGTCCTGACCCAGTTCCTGTCCGTCAGCCTGCACCGGCACATCTCCAACGCGTACAAGTTCGACATGTTCAGCCGCGGGTTCGTCGAGGTGCTGGCGGCCCAGCAGACGAACGAGAGCGCCGACTGGTACCAGGGCACCGCCGACGCGGTCCGGCAGAACATCTCGTACATCGAGCGGGAGGACCCGGACGACGTGCTCATCCTGTCCGGGGACCAGCTGTACCGGATGGACTTCCGCCAGCTGATCGAGACGCACCGCGGGCACAAGGCGGACATGACCATCGCCGCCATCCCGGTGCCGGAGAAGGACACCGCCGGGTTCGGGCTGTTGAGCATGGACGCCCACAGCCGGGTGACCGGGTTCGTCGAGAAGCCGAGGACTCCGGAGGAGAGGGCCCCGTACCTCACCTCGGCCGACTGGATCGAGCGGCGCGGCATCCCGGCCCGCGGCCGGCACTACCTGGCGAACATGGGGATCTACCTGTTCAAGACGGAGGTGCTGTACGAGGTGCTGACGGCGAAGCCGCTGGCCACCGACTTCGGGAAGGAGGTGTTCCCGCGGAACTACAAGGCGAAGCGGGTGTGCGCCCACCTGTTCGACGGGTACTGGGAGGACCTGGGGACGGTACGGAGCTACCACGAGGCGAGCCTGGCCCTGGCCGGGCCGAACCCGCCGTTCGACTTCTTCAGCCCCGACGGGGTGATCTACACCCGGATGCGGAACCTGCCGGCCAGCCGGTTCGGGGGGGCGACGCTGGCCGGGAGCGTGGTGGCCGACGGGTGCACGATCGGGGCCGGGACGCGGGTGGAGCGGAGCCTCGTCGGGGTGCGGAGCGTGATCGGGGAGGACTGCCAGGTCCGGGACACGGTGATGATGGGGTCGGACCGGTACGAGTCGGCGGCCGAGAAGGCGGAGAACGCCCGGGCCGGGCGGCCGGGGCTGAACGTCGGGGACGGGACGGTGATCGAGACGGCGATCCTGGACAAGGACTGCCGGATCGGGCGGGGGGTGAGGCTGGTGAACGCCGGCGGGGTGTCGGACGCGGACGGGCCGAACGGGACGTACTACATCCGGGACGGGATCATCTGCGTGCCGCGCGGGAGCGTGATCCCGGACGGGGCGGTGATCTGACCGGCCCCGTTCCGCCGCTCGCGGCGTTGCGTCGCCCGCAACGCCGCGAGCGGCGGACCCGGAGGGTTACCCATGTCCGACGCGGCGGAGCTGGCGGCCGGGTTCCGGCGGCTGCGGCCGGTGGTCCGCGACTGGCTGGCCCGCGACCTGGCCGGCCCGCCGGGGGAGTACACCCGGGCCTACGCCGACCTGATGTTCGCGTACGCCTTCGCCCACCTCGGGGCCGCGGACGACGCCCGCCGGTTGACCGCCGAGGCGGGCGCGGCCCTGGCGGCGGACGACCCGGCTACCCGCCCGCTGGGGCACGGCCCCGACCCGCGGGTGGTCTCCCTCGTCCTCCGCCACCTCGCGGAGATGTTCCGCCACCGGATCGACGAGGCCCTGTCCGGCCGGCCCCCGCGCCCGACCCTGCCTCGCGACCTGCTCCCGACCGTCCCGGCCACGGGTCCGGTCAACTCCCCCGAGTCGACAGCGAAGTACGCTACGGACCGGGTGCGGGGGTGCTCGCGAATCCTGGAGCCGGCCGGCCACATCGACGTGTACAGCGGCTGGACGATGAACCACGGCGGGCTGCGCGGCCGGGCCTCGCACCTGCTCCACGACCCGGACCGGGACGACCTGGAAGGGGTGCTGGGCGAACTGCTCGCCGCCGCCGACCGGGAGCCGCCCGACCAGCGGCTCGCGTTCTGGCGCGACCTGCTCCCGCTCGCCGCCCTGGCCGGCGAGGGGTTCCGCACCGGCCTGCTGCTCCGCGTCCCGGACGTGGTCGCCGACGCCCTCCCGAAACTGGACCCGTCGGACCGACAGGCCGAGGACGATCGGTACCTCCTTCCGGTCCGCGAACTCGTCTCTTGTGCCCTGCGGCAGGCGGCGGCGATGCCGGCCGCGGAGTTCTTCCCGCCGCTCACCGATGCCGCGCTCGGGGTGATCTCCGCCGCCGCGTCCCCCGCCCGGTTCGCGGCCGACCTGGGCTGGGACTGCCTGTGCTGGTTCCGGCGGCTCGGGGCGGGCGACGAGGCCGACGCATTCCTCCACCGGGCCCGCGGCTACTGGCCGGCCGGCGACCCCGACCAACCCGAGGACGTGCGAGCGGCGGCGGTCCACGCGGGCCTTCTGAACGTGGCGGGGCGGGAGGCGGAGGCGACCGCCCAGCTGAACGCGGCCGCGGCGGTGCTCGTCCGCGTCCGGGACGAGAGGCGGACGCCGTGGCAGCCGAGGGACACGGTCGCGGCCGCGACCGCCTACGCCCGCAGCGCGAGCACGGACCGCACCGGGGTCGACCGCCTGGCCGCGCTGTTCCCGCTGCTCCGCCCGGTGTCGAACACCTGGGTGACGGCCCAGTACTACTCCCGGTCGCACCTGGAACTGGTCGACGCGATGCTGCTCGCCTTCCCGGCGGTCCGCGGGGCGTGACGGCGGGCCCGGAGGTCCTGATTCGGGAGGGCGAGGCTCCCGCCGAGCCGGAGCCACACGGCTCGGCGGGAGCCTCGCCCTCCCGGTCCGCAGGGCGGTCAGTTCGGGCTGAAGTCGAGGCGGGACGGCGCCTCCCGGCCGAGTGGGTCCTTCAGGAACCGGCGGTAGCACCGGGCGCACAGGTCGAACCGCTGCTTGCTGCACGCCGGCGGCTCCTCCGGCCCGTCCGACTCCCCGTCCTCCATCTCGCTCAGCAGCTGCGCCATCTCCGCGACGTGGTCCTCGTCCAGGTCGTCGTCCGTCAGCTCCGCCGGGTCCGTCGCCGCGAACCCCTCCAACTTCACCACGTACCGGGCCGCCGGCGGGGTCAGGTCCTTACCACACAGATCACAGGAGAAGTGCCGCATGGCCGTCGGGTCCTCAGGCGTTTCGAGGCCGCCGCGTCCGCCCCGGAGAAGGGCCGACGGGAGGGGCGGTCGACGAGTCGGGCGATGGGAGAACGACCGCCGAGAATGATCCGGATAATCCATCCATCACAGGTTTCCGATCCCGTGTCAAGCGGAAACCGACTTCCCAACCCGCGCACACCCCTTCGCCCCCGGTCCGCCGCCCCCAACCGGCAGGTGTAACTTTTCCCTGAAGTTTATTCCCGCGGGTGCCGACGGCGTCCGGTATCCTTCCGACACCCGCCGTCCCGACCCGACGCCCCCGCGATTCGCGACCGACATGGAAAATGCTCGCCGCGGCGGGGTTACGTGAGCCCCGAGCGGCAGCCGGTTCACGCCCGGCCGGAAACCGCCGACCTGCCACGGCCGATTGGCACGCCCGGTGCTTAATCTCTTTCGCCCTCGCACTGACGACCGGTGGCGAAGAACAGCCGGCTTCCGCCGAGGGACTCGCGTCTCCAAGAACTTCCCCCGACGACCCGGGCACGCCCCCGGGTCGGACCCGCCCCCCTTCCCGTCCCCCGAACACGTTCCCGCGGCCGGCGGCTCTCACGAGCCCGCCGGCTCGCATCGTTTACGGCCCCTCGTCCGGCGCGGCCACGCGGCGACCGGGGGTGGTCACCGGCTGCCCCTCCGGAGTCGGTCCGGCCGCCGGAACCGCTGGGATTCCTGGGGCACCGGCCGCGGCGCGGCGGTTGCACGAGCGCGCGGCCTACGACCGACCCGGTGGTTTGCGTTTGGACCCGCCGCCCGGGTCGTTGTAGTCTGAGGTCGGCCGTCCCCGTCCGGGAGAACCGCGCATGAGAACGCTCGCCGTGTCGCTCGCCGTCCTGGTCGCCGCCGGCCTGGCCGCCCCCGCCGGCCAGCCGGACCCGCCGAAGGACGCCGAGAAGTTGCCCGAGTTCCCGAAGCTCGACCCGAAGAACGCGGTCACGGACCTGACCAAGGACGGGGCGATCGTCGCCGAGGTGGCCGCCGCCGGGGACAAGAAGAAGGTGGTCCGGGTCGGGGTGAAGGCGGAGGTGTGCCTGCGGGAGGGGGCGCTGGAGGTGTTCATGTGCAAGAAGGGGACGAAGGAGCACGAGGCGGTCGTCCGGGTGGACGTGGACGCCAAGATGATCCACCTCGCCATCCTCGCCGCCGGGGTCGAGCAGGGGACTCCGACCCAGTTCGTCGACCCGACCACCCAGCAGGCGAAGTGGAAGGCCGCGACCGGCGGGAAGGTGAACGTCCTGGTCCACTACACCCGGGGCGGGAAGGCGTTCACCCACCCGGCCCAGGAGTGGGTGTGGGACCGGACGAAGAAGGCCCCGATGGCCCACGGGTGGGTGTTCGCCGGGAGCGTGGAGATCAAGGACCCGGACATCGGCGGGCGGGTGTTCTACGGGGCCAACAGCGGGGACGTGATCAGCATCTCGAACTTCCCGTACTCGACCCTGGAGATACCGGTCGAGATCTCCAAGGACGACGCCCAGCTCACCTACGAGGCGCGGACCGACAAGATCCCGCCGCTCGCCTCCAAGGTGTGGGTGATCCTGGAGCCGGCCGCGGGGAAGAAGTAGGGTTGGTGGCGAGCCGGGAGCGTGAGCGACCGGAGGAACGTCACTTCGGTCGCCCACGCTCCCGGCTCGCCTCCCGCGCTTGCCCCCGCACCGCCGGCGGGGTACTCTTCACCCCGTCGCGGGAGTCGTGAGCTAGCTCGCTGCCCTGCAGCGGGGTGATGTTGCGTCACCCGGGCGAACTCCACGCTACCCGCCGCGGGGAAGGCTGTTCCAGCACCGCTGTCGGACCGGTACCCCCGGGCCTGGTCCAACCTCGCGGGCCGCGGTTCCGCTCCTCAGCCATGAGGAAGCTTCGCGGCGGTGCCGTGAGCCTTCCGCGCCCCAGGTCTTGAAGTAGACCGACGCCCGCGACGACGCGAAGGCCCCGGGGGCGACTCCGGGGCCTTCGCCTTCCCGCTCCGACATCGCACCCCGGCCCGCCGCGCGGCGCAATCCCCGCCCGACCCACCCGTCCGAGCCCGAGCGCGAGCGAGGGTGCGGCTCGACCCTCGCTGCCGTGCCCGGCCCGCTCACGCCCCGACGCCCGCCCGGGCCCCGCACCCGCTACAATTCCCGCTGTTCCTCACGCGGGGGTGGCGCGATGGCCGAGCCGTACAAGACCGTCGTCGGGCTGGAGGTGCACGTCCAACTGCTCACGAAGACGAAGCTGTTCTGCGGCTGCCTCAACCGGTTCGGGCTGCCGCCGAACACCGCCACCTGCCCGGTCTGCCTCGGCCTGCCGGGGGCGCTCCCGGTGATGAACGAGCACGCCTTCCGCCTCGCCCTGCGGGCCGCCCTCGCCCTCAACTGCACCGTCGCCGCCCACCCCGGCCGGCCGCCCGGGTTCACCAAGTGGGACCGCAAGAACTACTACTACCCGGACCTGCCGAAGAACTTCCAGATCTCGCAGTACGACCTGCCGTTCAGCCACGGCGGGTGGCTCGAGATCAACGCCGCCGCCGACCCGAAGAAGGAGTACGTCCCGAAGCGGGTCGGCATCATCCGGGCGCACCTCGAAGAGGACGCCGGCAAGAACCTTCACGACGAGAGCGGGCGGGGCGGCGACACGCGGGTGGACCTGAACCGGACCGGCACCCCGCTGCTGGAGATCGTGTCCGAGCCGCAGCTGAACTCGCCGGAAGAGGCGGTCGCGTACCTGGAGGAGATCCGGCTCTTGCTCCGCGAGATCGGGGTGTCCGACTGCGAGATGCAGGAGGGGTCGCTGCGGTGCGACGCGAACGTGAACATCCACGTCCCGCGGCCGGACGGCACCGTCCACGCGACCCCGCTGGTCGAGGTGAAGAACCTGAACAGCTTCCGCGGGGTCGGCCGGGCGGTCGCCTACGAGGCGAAGCGGCACTACGAGGAGTACCGCCGCGACCCGGACGGGTTCCGCTTCGGGAAGTTGTTGAAGACGACGGCCGGGTGGGACGACGCGAAGGGCCGGACGGAGGTGCAGCGGCACAAGGAGGAGGCGTCGGACTACCGCTACTTCCCGGAGCCGGACCTGGTGCCGGTGGTGGTGTCGCCGGAGCTGATCGCCGCGGTGAGGGCCGAGACCGGCGAGTTGCCGGCGGCGCAGCGGGCGCGGCTGCAGACCGAGTACGGGCTGTCGCCGTACGACGCGCGGGTGCTGACCGCGAAGGGCCGCAGGACGGTGGCGTACTTCGAGGCGGTGGCGCGGGCGGTCGGCGACGGCAAGACCGCCGCGAACCGGATGAGCGACCTGGTGTACCCGGCGCTGGCGGAGCGGAAAGAGGAGATCGAGGCGTTCCCGTTCGACGCCGCGAGGTTCGCGGCGTTCCTGCAGGGGGCGCCGGCGAACTCGCAGGACCGGCGGGACGTGTTCCGGGCGATGCTCGACGACGGCCTCGACCTGGCGGCGGCGAAGGCGAAGGCGGGGATCAAGGAGGTGGACGAGGCGGCGCTGCGGGCGGCGGCGGCGGCGGCGGTGGCGGCGAACCCGAAGGCGGTGGCCGACTTCAAGAAGGGGAAGGACGCGGCCAAGATGTCGCTCGTCGGGGCGGTGATGCGGGCGCACAAGGGGGCGCCGAACGACCTCGTCCGCCGGCTGGTGGACGAGGAGCTGGCGCGGGTATGATGGGGGCGGCACCGGAACCGGAGGGCGGGATGACCACGGAGCAACTGGAGCGGCGGGTCGCGGACCTGGAGCGGACCGTCGCGGCCCTGCAGCGGCAGGTCGCGGACCTGGCGGCGGACGACGGGCCGCCGATCGAGTTGACCCCGGAACTGAAGGCCGAGATCGAGCGGCGGATCGCCGACGCCGAAGCCAACCCGCACGACTCGGTCCCGTGGGAGGTGGTCGAGGCGTCCATCCGCGAGCGGCTCAAGAGGGTTCGGGGATGACCCGCCCGCTGGTCGTCCGCGGGGCGGCACAGGCCGAGGCCGAGACCGTCGCGGAGCAGTACGAACTGCGGGCGGCGGGCCTGGGCACCCGGTTCACGGACGCCCTGCGCGACCTTTTGGGTGGCGTCACCGCCCACCCCGAGTCGTACGCCGTCCTGTTCGGCGACGTGCGGTGCGCCCCGGTCCGGAAGTTCCCGTTCGTCGTCCTGTACCGGGTGACCGCCGCCGAGGTGGTCGTCCTCGCCGTCCTCCCCGCCAAGAGTGACCCGGCCGGGTGGCCGGACCGGGCGTGAGCCGTCACCCCACCCGCCGCAGCAACTCGTTCAGCACCTCGGCGTCGCTCGGGTAGTCGGTCGGGAGGATCACCCGCAGCGGCACCGGCACCTCGTCCATCCGGTACGCCGTCCCCGGCCGGTGCACCCCGTACACCGCGGTCGCGAACCGCACCGCCGCCGGCACCACCGCCGCCGCCCCCGGCGGGTCGAGCAGCACCACCGGGATCCGCCGCAGGTGCTCCAAGGCCGCCGGCGGGAAGTCGGCCGCCGTCTCCCCGCCGACCACCAGGCACGCGTCCGCCTCCCCCCTCGCCAGGATTTCGGGCCCGGTGAACTCGCCGGGGTTGTACCGCGGGTACCCGCGGCTCAGGTTCACCCCGAACGGGTACCCGGTCTGCCACGCCAGCACCGAGTCGGCCCCGGCCACGTCCCCGTACCGCCGCATCCGCCGGGCGTAGAACCGCGTGTGCTCGTTCAGGTCGGTCACCAGCCGCAAGAGCGCCTCGACCGTCCGGTGCGCCAGCTTCCCCGCCGTCACCCCCGACCCGAAGAAGATCACCCCGCACCGACACCCTTTCATCCGCCGGGCCAGGTCCGCGAGTCCGTCCGAGCCGGAAGCGTGAGCGACGGTCCGACTTGAACCGTCGCTCACGCTTCCGGCTCGGACGAGCAGCCGCAGCTCCCACAGCGCCTCCCAGTGGCCGCCGGGCGGCACCCGGACGAACAGGTCGGCCAGCCGCGCCGTCTCCGTCTCGTGCTCGTCGACGACCACCAGCAACCGGTCCGCCCGGCCGCCCGGCACCCACCGCCCGCGCGGCTCCAGCGAGTACCGCTCCAGGTGCCGCGGGTGCGTCACCACCGGGTCCGAGCCCCAGAACACGACCAGGTCGGCCCGGTTCCGCACCTCCCCGAGCGTGCTGGTCGACTCCCCCACCTGCTGCAGGGCGACGAGGCTCGGGGCGTGGCCGGTGCTGGCGGTGGTGTCGATCGTCGCCCCGAGCCGGTCGGCCAGGGCGACCGCCGCCCGCTGGCCCTCGGTCGTGCTCCGCGACAGGCCGTAGATGAGCGGGTACTTCGCCGCCCGGAGGAGGTCGGCGGCGCGGGCGAACGCGGCGTCCGGGTCGGCGGGGAGGCCGCCGACCTCGGCGGCCGGCGGGCGGGACGCGTTCTGCGACAGGAACCACGGCTCGGCCAGGCGGCACGCCCCGTCGGCGCGGACCACCCGGCCGCCGGCGACCGTCACCCGCAGGTCGTCGCACACGCACCCGCAGACGGTGCAGGCGACGTTGCCGGCGGTCACTTCGCGAACGCCCCCGGGGCGTCCCGGTACGCCCGGAACAGAGCAGCGTCCACCACACAGATGTTGCGGTCCGCCGGGAGCCGGTTGGTCAGGGCGTACGCCTCAGACCCGCCCGGGTCGGCCGGGCCGCCGAGCCGGAAGTACAGGGCGTGGGTGTCGGCCGCCGTCCCGATCAGCACGTCGAACAGCACCTTCCCGTCGTTGAACTTGTGCCGGTCCCCCGGCTCCTGCCGGTCGGCGGTGAACGCCCTCACCCGGGTGTTCGACACCAGCGACAGGAACCCCGCCACCTTCACCGGGTCCACCGCGTACCCCTTCGTCACCGACTCGGCCGCCTCCCACACCCCGCTCTTGTTCTTCCGCAGCACCAGCTTCCCCGGGGTTCCGCCGAACGGCGCGCCCCACCCGGTCACCGTGACCGAGGTCACCGCCGCCGGGTCGATCCGGAAGATCGACTTGTTCCGCAGGTCCGCCCCGGTGAACTGGTCGGGCAGGGACTTCGGCAGTGTGAACACCGCCTGCCGGCCCTTCTGCCGGGCGTACACCTCGGCCCCGCCCGGGGCGTCCGCCCCGAACTCGAACACCCGCTCCTTGTCGTCCGGGCCGGTCTCCCGCAGCCCGACCGTCACCCGCATCCGGACGTTCGACCCGAGCCCGTACTCGTCCAGCTTCTGCGGGGTCGGGGCCTCGTCCACGAACCGGGTCACCATGAAGGTGGTGGCCAGCGGGTCGAGTAGCCCCTGCACCGTCGGGGTGTCGGCCAGGTCGCCGGCCTTGTACGCCTGCCCGAGCGGCCCCTTCGCGTCCTGGGCGAACTTCCACCCCGGCCCCCCGGCCGACGGGTCCGCCCCCTCCGCCCGGTCCAGGTCGTACGTCGCCGCCCCCTGCACCACCAGCTTCCCGACGGTGCTCGCGGTGAACCGCTTCAGGTCCCGGTCGAGGAAGTCGAGCCGCGTCTTGGTCACGACCGCCATCGGGTCGACCGGGTCCTTCGTGCCTTCCACCTTGACCCGGTCCGACACCAGCAGGTAGTCGGTCGTCTTCCCGTCGGCCGACACCCGCCGGACGTTCACCGCGTCCCCCTGCTTCCGCCCGAACGTCAGGGTCACCGGCCCGGCCTTCTCCTTCGGCTCGGCCTTCGGGTCGACCTTCTCGTCCTTCTTCGGCGGGGCCGCCGGCTCGAACCCGTCCGCCCACACCTTCACCACCGGGTCGGCCGGGCCGAACGCCCCCGGGTCGCCCTTCGGGAACCCGGTCACCGTCCGCCGCTCGGTCAGGAGGTCCAGCACCCGGTTCACCTCGGCCGGGGCCGCCGGCTGCGGGTCGCCGGCCGCCGGGTTGCCGTACAGCTTCCACTGGGCGGCCGCCCCGAACCCGACCCTGCGGAGCTTCACCGGCCCGAGGTCGAGGCCGTCGACCCGGGACTTGTCGAAGGCCAGCAGGTTCCGGTCCCGGAGCGGGTCCGGGTTCTCGACCACCGCCGCCAGCCCGGCCAGGTCCCCGCCGGTCGCCCTCACCACCCCCGGCTGGCCGTCCACCTTCACCCACCACTTGCCGGACCCGGGCAGCGCGCCCGCGGCCGGCGCCGCGTCCGCCTTGTTCCCGACGTAGGCGGTCGTCGTCTCCCCCTCCTTGGTCCGCAGCTCCACCTTCACCCGGTTCGGGTTGCCGTCGTTCAGCCCGTACTTCTCCAGGTCCTGTGGGCTCGGGTTGTCGACGAAGTCGGCCGCGGTCTGGGCCTGCAGGCTGGTCAGCGTCCCGAGCAGCCGGCTCACCCCGGTGAACGTCCCGGGCGGGGCGGCCGCGTCCCCGGACGGGTCGGCCGCGCCCCAGTCGGGCGGGCTCACGAACGTCCACCCGCCGGCTGCCGACCGGGCCAGCGACAGCGTCTTCCCCTTGGCGGCGACGGTGACGGCGGCCACGTCGTCCCCGGCCCCGCGGGCGTCGGCCGGGAACACCGTCTTGGCCCGGAAGTCGGCGACCCCCTTGGCCTGGTCGGCCGCCGGCCCGACCGCCGCCGACCCGCGCAACAGCGGCTCGACCGCGGACCGGGGGATCGCCATCGGCCGGGTCGGGCGGGCCGAGGTGGTGACGAACACCACGCCCCCGCCCTCGCCGAACGTCAGGTCCCCGAGGTTGACGGTGGACGCCTTCCCGCCGGCCCGGAGGGTGACCGACAGGCCGGCCGGCTGGAGGCCGTGGGCGGCCGGGTTGTTCTTCAGCTCCGGGTGGGCGACGGGTTTAGCCTGGAGGAGGGCGGCGACGAGCTGGCCGACGGCGGCCTGGTCGGCCTTGGCGGCGTACGGCTCGGCCACCCGCCACGGGGCCTTCCCGTCGCGGACGAACTTGAACCCGCCGCCGCCCGGGCGGGCCACCTCGACGGCGTCGACCTGGTCCGGCTTGGTCCCGGCCAGCTCCTCCGCCACCCCGGTGGCGGTCTCCTTCTCCTCCCCGGTCAGGGAGAAGATCAGGAGCACCGCCCCGAGCACCAGGATGGTGCCGAACAGGACGGCCGGCAGGCGGAAGTTCATCGGCGGAGACCCCCGGTTGCGTGCGGACCCGGCCGCGGGCGCGGCCGGTCAGAAGGTGTTCGGGAACCCGGGGCGGGCTCGGGGCTTCACCTCTCCCCGCTGGGGAGAGGTCGCCGGCGCTCCGCCGGCGGGTGAGGGGCACCACCTGAAGAAGCGCCCGGGGGCGAACCCCGCCCGGAGGCGCCGACGCCCTCCCGAGAACCGTCGGCGTGGCGCCCCTCACCCGCCGGCTCCCGAACGCCGTCTCAGGCGCGGCGGACCACCCACACCCCCAGCCCGAGCCCGACCACGGCCAGGAGCCCGAGCCCGAGCGGCAGGTACAGGAGCCGGGTGGTGTCGACCGCGGCCGGGTCCGGGAACTTGTACTGCTGGTACTGCTTGGCCTTGAGGTCCACGGCGGCGACGGACGGCCGCTCCCGCGCCCAGTCGATCGTCGCCCCGAGCAGGTCGAAGGAGAACGGGGCCGAGTCCGGCGGGGACTCCTTGGCCGCCTCGTCCGACCCGAGCTCGGCGCTGCCGACCACCGCCGCCCGCGGGGTCTGGCCCTCGGACACCACCACGGCCAGCGCCCGCCCCACGTCCCGCGCCTGCTTCGCCTCCCGGGCCGGCTCGCTCTGCCGCAACTCCCGGATCACCTCCGGGACCCGCCGCCGGTCCAGCCGGGCGTCCTCCAGCCACGTCGGCCCGACGGACGCCATCAGGACGGTGACCTGGCCCGGCGGCCCGCCCGGGGCGGCCCTCACCTCCCGGGCCATCGGCAGGCTGAACGTCTCGACCGCCTTCCGCATGGTCGCCGCGATCGGCTGGCCGGCGGCCACCGCACGCTGGGTGAACCCGGCCAGGACGGTGGTGTCCTCGGTCACCAGGCTGTACACCAGCTTGTCCCCGACCTCCACCCCCAGCTCGCCCAGCAGCCCCTCCAGCCCGGTCCGCACCACCCCCTTGCCGCCCGGCCCCGGGACCGCCCCGGCCAGCACCACCAGCTTCCCCTTCTTCCCGTCCGCCCGGGGGGTGTTGACGTACGCCCGCAGGGCCTTCACCCCCGGCTCCGGGACCGGCACCCGCGGCCCGGCCACCACCACCACCGCCGCGTCCGCCGGGACCGCCGGGGCGTCCCCGCCGAGCGGCAGCGGGCGGACCTCCAGGTTGCTCTTCTCCAGGAACCGGCGGAGCCGCTCCCCCTTCTGGTCGTCCGCCACCTCGGCCGCCGGGTCGAGACTCAGCTCCCCGCTCCCCTGGGTGAAGTACACCACCGGCCGGACCGGGTCGGCGAGCAGGGTCAGCTCCCGGAACATCCGCCCCTCCCCGACGAACCCCAGCCCGTCGGGGGAGAAGAACTCGGGGAGCGGGACGACCGCCCGGACCTTCTCGTCCGGCCCGGCCCCGGTCGCCAGGAGCACCGCCCCGGTCGCCCCGCGCCGCTCGTTCAGGAGCAGGTCGAGCTGCGGGGACAGCCCGGCCAGCCGGGCCAACTCCTTCTTGTCCGCCACCGGGCTGACCGTCCGGACCACGAACTTCCCGTCCGACGCGTCCTGGCAGGCGAGCAGGAACTGCCGCACGTCCCCGATCGCCCGGCCGCCCCCGTCGGCGACCACCGCGTACGCGGTGACCGAGGTCGGGGCCCGCCGGAGCACCGCCTTGGTCTCGTCCGCCACCGTGTAGAACCCGCTCTCGGTGGTGTCCAGCTCGCCCGGCACCCGGAGGGCGAACAGCACGTTCGCGGCCACCAGCGCCACCCCCAGGAGCAACACCGTCAGGGAGAAGTTCGCCCCGTACACCACCCGCCGCAGGGCCGCGTTGTCCCGCTCCTCCGCCCGGGCCGGCTGGACCGCCGCGAACACCAGCCCGGCCCCGGCCACGACCATCAGGAGCGGAATCAGCGCCCACTGGGCCTGCCGCGCCTTCCCCTCGTTCAGCCACGCCGTCAGGCTCTCGCTCCACAGGTAGAAGTAGATCCCGCCGAGGACGACCAGGCTCACCCCGACCTCCACCCCGACCGCCAGCAGCAGCACCCGGGCGTTGGACCGGGCCTTGGCCTCGTCCGCCGCCCCCGGCGCGGCCAGCAGCCACGCCGCCGCCGCCCCGGTCGTCAGCGCCCCGAGCAGCGCCCCGATCCACCCGACGTGGTACTGGCTCTGCCCCCGCCCGGCGGCCGCCGGGTCGGCCGGCCGGGGCAACTCCGGCAACTCCCCGTCGAGCGGGTCGAGCTTCTTGTCGGCCGGCTTCTCCGCGGCCGAGCCGGCCCGGATCGCCTCCCGGGCGAGGAGCACCGTCCCGACCAGGAGGAGCAGCGACAGCCCGGCCAGGACGTACCCGGCCGTCGCCCGGTTGGTGCGGACGTACTCGACCAGGGGCTGGGCCGCGGGCGACGGGTTCGGTTCGGTCGGGGTCATGAGTGCTCCGCGGTCCGCGGCCTACCCGCCAGTGAGAGGTGGTTTCAAGGTCTGGGTGGGGCAGGCATTCTTGCCTGCCGGGCAGACAGGAATGTCTGCCCCACCCGGGCACCGAACCCACCCGTCAGCTCCACTTCCGGGCTTCCAACACCTTCGCCGACAGGAACAGCCAGAACGCCCCGAGGGACCCGAACAGGAGTACGTCCCGGACCGGGAGCCGCCCGGACAGCGCCGTCCCCCACATGTGGATGTACGACAGCCGGCCCAGGGCCGTGCGGACGAACGGCGGCAGCCCGAGGGTGTACGCCCCCTCCCGGATCAGGAAGCAGACGAAGAAGGCGAGCATCCCGACGAGCGTCAGCACCGCCGCCACGATCTGGTTCTTGGTCAGGGTCGAGAAGAACAGCCCCATCCCGACGAACGCCATCCCCTGGGCCGCCAGGCACAGGTAGAAGCTCAGCAGCGGCAGGTAGTCGAACGGCTGCCCGACCTCGACCCGCAGGGCCACCAGGAACAGCCCGGACGGGAGCCAGCAGACGAGGAAGAACAGCCACGTCGCCACGAACTTGCTCAGCACCACCGGCCACTCCCCGACCGGGGCGGTCATGAGCACCTCCAGGCTCCCGGTCCGCCGCTCCTCGGCCACCAGCCGCATCGTCAGGGCCGGGACCAGCAGCAGCAGGGCGATCACCGGCAGGAAGGCGTAGAAGTAGTACCGGACGATCGGCTGCAGGGTCACCCCCGTGCCCAGCCCGCGCTCCCCGTCCCTCAGCCGGTCGATGAAGTCCTGGTACCCGAACCACTGGACGATCAGCATCCCGGCCAGGACGAGGTACCCGACCGGGGACAGGAAGTACGACGACAGCTCCCGCCGGGTGAGGGCGACGAACGGGTTGTCCGAGCACACCCCGACGGCCACCGCCACGTACACGAGCCCGAGGAGCCCGAGGATCAGGCCGTTCGGGACCAGGAACGGCTTCGGGGCGGTGTGGACCGGGTTGGCGAACAGGCTGACCGCCACCACCCCGGCCCCGGCCGCCCCGACGGCCGCGGCCGCCGCCCGCACCCACCCCGGCGCCCCGGCGGCGAACGCCAGGAGCGCCGGGACGAGGAACGCGACCCCGCCGAGCACCCGGAACGCGGTCTTCCACACGTCCCGGTCGCCGTTCGGCAGGCGGAGGGTGTTCGGCCCCTCGAACAGCAGGGTCGGGAAGGCGGCCCGGCCGACCGCGTACAGGACGACCACCGCCCCGAACGCCCCGAGCGAGAACGCGACCGTGTACCCGACCCCGTCGGACGTGTCCACCTGGCCGAGGTAGGTGCACAGGAACGCCAGCCCGAGCAGGGCGAGAATCAGCCCCGGGCTGGTCATCAGCTCCGGCTTGGCGACCCCGGCGGTCACGCCCCCGACCGCCAGCAGCCCGCCGACCGCCAGGAGGAGGTTCACCCCGATGTCGTGGAACAGCTCGTCCGTCTCGTGCCGGCAGAACGGGACGAGGAACAGCAGCCCGACGACCGCCCCGCCGACGCCCCACGGCAGCAGGTAGTGCCCGACCGCCTTCTCGGCGGTCCCGGAGAACGGGCCGGGGACCAGGGCGGCGACGAACGCGAACACCAGCCAGAACAGGGCGAACCCGCCGTACGCCCGGCGGACCTCCTGCTCCCCGTCGGCGAACGCGTGGTACAGCATCAGGGCCAGGCCGGTGGCCCCCGCCAGGAACCCCCACCCCTCCGGCACCCACCGCGGCCCGACGGCCCGGGTGGAGATCACCACCACCGCCCCGAGGACGAGCAGGAACAGCCCGGCGAACCCGATCGCCCGGACGAGCGTCGGCCCCTCCTCGACCCGGGCACTCGGGGCGGCCTCCCCGACCCGCAGGGCGGGACCGTCCGGGAGCGGGCTCGTCTCGGGCGGGGGGATGGTGCTCATGGGGTTCGGTTCTGTGCGTGCGCCTCGGCGAGCGGGGGGCGTGAGCCCCCTGATCTCTGTCGGATCAGGGGGCTCACGCCCCCCGCTCGCCCGGAAACCACTACGCCGCCGGGGTCGGGGTCGGTTCGGGCGGGGCGACCTGGCCGTCCGCGGCCGGGGAGGCGGTCGCGAGGTCCCGCAGCACCACCGCCGAGAACAGGTCTTCCAGGCTCTCCCGCCGCAGGTCGAGCCGGCGGACGCCCCACCCCTTCCCGAGGAGGCGGCGGGCGAGGTCCTCGCGCAGGTCCTTCCGGTCCCGGGTCTTCACCTCGAACCCGGTCACCCCGCCGTCGGCCGGGCGGGCGGTGACGGCGGCCACCTCCGGCTGTTCCCGGAGGTAGGCCAGGACGGCGTCGGCCGGGCCGCGGACCTCGACGACGTGGGTCGGCTCCCGCCCGGCGATCGCCCGCATGGTGTCGTCGAACTTGATCCGCCCGCGGTTGATGATGATGACCCGCTCGCACACCTTCTCGACCTCGGACAGGATGTGGGTCGAGAGGAGCACGGTGTGCCCGCCGCCGAGCTCCTTGATGGTGTTCAGGGTCTCGGCGATCTGGACCGGGTCGAGCCCGCTGGTCGGCTCGTCCAGGATCAGGATCGGCGGGTCGGCGAGCATCGCGTCGGCCAGCCCGACCCGCTGCCGGTACCCCTTCGACAGGGTCCCCAGGAGCCGCCGCTCCACCCCCTTGATCCGGCACTTGTCCAGGCAGTAGTCGATCCGGGCGGTCCGCCCGCGCCGGTCGACGCCCTTCAGCCGGGCCCGGTACGACAGGTACTCGCGGACCTGCATCTCCGGGTACAGCGGGACGCTCTCCGGCAGGTACCCGACCCGCCGGCGGACCTCCATCGACTGGTACATCACGTCGAACCCGGCGATCCGGGCGTACCCGCTGGACGCCGGCTGCCAGGTGGTCAGGACCCGCATGCAGGTCGACTTCCCGGCCCCGTTCGGGCCGAGGAACCCGACCAGCTCCCCGGGCCTCACCTGGAACGACACGTCGTCCACCGCCAGGACGGTGCCGTAGCTCTTGGTCAGGTGCTGGACGTCGATCGCGGGCGTCGCCATGACGGGTCGCTCGGGCCGCGGGACCGGGAACGCAGGCAGATGATATGACGGCGGCAAGGGCCGACAAGCCGCGCCACGGCAGGGGCGCCCGGGGCGGTGGGGCAGGCATTCCTGCCTGCCCAGGCGCGGCAGGCAGGAATGCCTGCCCCACCGAGACACCAGCCGCCGGCGCCGGGGTTTGTAACGGCGAATCGACAGCCGACTCCTTGACCGCCGCGGCCGGCCGGCGTACCGTCCGTGGGTCTCCCCACCCGCACCGGACGCTGCCATGTCCCGCCTCCTCGCGCTGCCGCTGCTCCTCGCCGCCGCGTCGGCCGCCCCCGCCGACGACCGCGACCGGCTCAAGGTCGGCCCCCAGCCGGACGGCTCGGTCGTCGTCCCGACCAACCAGGTCCTCACCCCCGCCGGCACCCAGGCGACGTTCCCCGGCCGGCCGGTCGACCTGCTGCTGATCGACGGCGGGAAGACGCTCGTCGCCAAGAACCTGCGCGACCTCGTGTTCCTCGACCCGGCGACCGGGAAGGTGGCGCAGACGCTCGCGCTCGGGGCGGTGAAGGGCCGGGCCGGCGGGTTCAGCGCCGTCGGGCTGGTGGCGGTCGGGGACCGCGTCTTCGCCACCGACACCGCCAACGGCGTGCGGGTCGCGAAGAAGCGGGCCGACGGATCGTTCGCGTGGGACGGCGACGGGTTCACGGTGCAGGGCCCGAAGAACGTCACCGGGGTGCCGTACCCGACCGGCCTGGCCGCGACCGCCGACGGCAAGCTGTGGGTCTGCTCGTCGCGCGGCAACGAGGTGCAGTTGCTCGACCCGGCCACGGGGAAGGTCGAGGCGGCGGTCGCGGTCGGCGTCGCCCCGTACCGGCCGCTCGTCGTCGGCGACAAGGTGTACGTCTCGAACTGGGGCGGCGACCACCCGAAGGGGTCCGACTTCACCACGTCCGGCACCCCGGTCGCCGTCGACCCGAAGACGACCGTCGCCAACTCCGGCACGGTTTCCGTCGTCGAGAAGGCCGGCGGGGCGTGGAAGCAGACGAAGACGGTCCGCGTCGGCCTGCACCCGAGCGGGATGGCGGTTTCGCCTGACGGCCGGTTCGTCTACGTCGCCAACGCGAACAGCGACACCGTCAGCGTGATCGACGCGAAGACGGACGCGGTGGTCGAGACGGTGGACGTGAAGCCGGAGGCGAAGCTGCCGTTCGGGAGCGGGGCGAACGCGGTCGCCGTCTCGCCGGACGGCGGCACCCTGTACGTGGCCAACGGCACCAACAACTGCGTCGCGGTGGTCGCCCTCGGGTCGATGTCCGGCGGGCCGCAGACCGAGGGCGTGCCGCGGCCCAGCAAGGTGGCCGGGCTGATCTCGACCGGCTGGTATCCGGGGGCGGTGGCGGTGTCGGCCGACGGGAAGCGGCTGTTCGTGGCGAACGTGAAGGGGCACGGGGCGCTCAGCCCGCGGAAGCGCGACCAGAAGGGGCACAACTCGCACGACCACCTCGGCACCGTCTCGCTGATCGACGTGCCGGCCGCCGACGCCCTGAAGGCTCACACCGTGAAGGCGAACGCGAACAACCGCCTGGGGTACGCCTTGGCCGGGCTGGAGAAGCCGCGACCGGACGCGAAGCCGGTACCGGTGCCGGAGCGGCACGGCGAGCCGAGCCTGATCGAGCACGTCGTGTACGTCATCAAGGAGAACCGGACCTACGACCAGGTGTTCGGCGACGTGAAGGAGGGGAACGGCGACCCCGGCCTGTGCCTCTTCGGCGAGGAGGTGACGCCGAACCACCACAAGCTGGCCCGCGAGTTCGTCCTGCTCGACAACTTCTACTGCTCCGGGGTGCTGAGCGCCGACGGCCACCAGTGGGTGACGGAAGCCTACGTCGTCGACTACCTGGAGAAGCAGTTCGGCGGGTTCGCCCGGAGCTACCCGTACTTCGGCGGCGACCCGCTGGCGTACAGCCCGAGCGGGTTCCTGTGGGACAACGCCCTCGCCCACAAGCGGACGATCTTCAACTTCGGCGAGTTCTGCACCACGACGTACGAGCCGAAGACGACCTGGAAGGACGTGTACGCCGACCACGTCAACGGCACGCGGAAGGTGAAGATCAGCGTGAAGCCGACGGTGAAGAGCCTGGAGCCGCACACGCACCCCGGCTTCCCCGGCTTCCCGCTGACGACCCCCGACGTGTACCGGGCGGACCTGTTCGTCGAGCAGCTGGCGAAGTGGGAGAAGGCCGGGGCGATGCCGAACCTGGTGTACGTGTTCCTGCCGTGCGACCACACCAACGGGACGCGCCCGGACTCGCCGACGCCGCGGGCGATGGTCGCCGACAACGACCTCGCGCTCGGGCGGGTGGTGGAGGCGCTGAGCAAGAGCAAGTTCTGGCCGAAGGCGTGCGTGCTGGCGACGGAGGACGACCCGCAGAACGGGTTCGACCACGTCGACGGGCACCGGACGGTGGGGCTGTGCGTCAGCCCGTACACCCGGCGGAAGGCGGTCGACTCGACGTGCTACAACCAGACCGGCCTGGTGAAGACGATCGAGCTGATGCTCGGGCTGCCGCCGATGAACCAGCTCGACCTGACGGCGACCCCGCTCCGCGGCTGCTTCACCGACAAGCCGGACCTCACCCCGTACGTCGCCGCGAAGAACAAGATCCCGCTGGACGAGATGAACCCGCCGCTGGCGAAGCTGAAGGGGGCGGCGCTGGTGTGGGCGAAGAAGTCGCTGGAACTGGACTTCGAGAAGGAGGACCGGGCGGACGAGGAGACGTTCAACCGGATCCTGTGGTTCGCCCAGATGGGCGACAAGCCGTACCCCGGGGACCGGTGACGCGGGGGCTTCGAGCCGCGCCGCGTCACCGGCCGGCCAGCTCGTACGCGGCCGCCCCCCACGCCGCCAGGGCCCCGGCGCACAGCACCGCCAGCACCCACCCGTACCTGGCCCGGAACCGCCCGGCGAGCGGGAAGAACACGCCCCGCACCGCCCCGGGGAACAACCCCCCGGCCACCCCGAACAACCCCCACCACAGCGCCCCCGCCCCCACCCCGACGAACGCCCCGGCCGCGGCCGGCGCCCACCGCGGGTCGACCGGCACCACCGCCAGCAGCCGCCGGTCGTCCTCCAACTGCGGCGCCTTCCGCTGCCTCAGCGCCTGCCTCGACGCCTGCCGCTCCTGCCACTCCCGCACCGCCTGCCGGTCCCGCGGGTCGGCCGGCGGCGGGTCCGGCCCGTCGAACAGCGCGACCCGGTGGACGGCCGTATCCACCCGGTCCCACGCCCACCCCCCGGCCGCGAGCGGCAGCCCGACGACCGCGACCAGCAGCACCCCGCTCACGACCACCGCCGGCGGGTACAGCAGCCACTTCCGCGCCGCCCCCAGCTCGACCCCCTTCTCCCGGGCGGCCGCCGCCCCGGCCCGGCCGAGCAGGTAGCTCACCACCAGGCAGACCGGGAACGCGATCACCGTCAGCACCCCGACCGCGAACACCCCGAACGTCAGGTACGCCAGCCGCCAGTCGTCCGGCCCGTTCCACACCGCCTCCCGGGCCGCCCGGAGCCGGGCCCCGACCGACGCCCGGGCCCCCCGCGCCCACTGCTGCACCGCCAGCCCGACCCGCCGCAGCCGGTCCGGCCGCTCCCCGGCCGCCCACCCGGCCGGCGGCCCGAGCCGGGCCAGCACCGCCTCCAGGGCCGCCGCCGGGACCGGCCGCGGGGCGTCCCGCAGCTCGTGCCCGACGTGCTCCCGGACGTCCGCCTCGATCTCGTCCGGGCTCACGCCCGGCAGCCCGGCGACCGCCGCCCGGACGTCCGCCAGGTACCCCCCGAGCCGGGCCTCGGCGTCCGGCCCCAGCTCGACCCCGCCCCGCACGTCGGTCATGGCTGACCCTCCCCGGCGACCCGGTCGACCCCGTCCCGCACCTCGGCCCACGCGGCCAGCATCTTCCCGAGCAGGGCCCGCCCCCGGGGGGTGAGCCGGTAGTACTTCCGGGCCGGCCCGTCCGGCGACTCGGCCAACTCCGTCTCGACCAGCCCGTCCTTCTTGAACCGGCTCAGGATCGGGTAGATCGTCCCCTCCCCGGTCACCAGCCCGGCCACCCCGGACAGCCGCTTGGCCAGGTCGTACCCGTACATCCGCTCGCCCCGCAGGGTGGCCAGCACGCACAGCTCCAGGAGCCCCTTCCGCAGCTGCGTCGTCCAGTTCCCGAGCAGGTCGGCGTCCATGCCCACACTATATGGCCACGCAAGGTAGCTGTCAATGGCCGGGACAGGGCGATGAAAAAGCCCGCGCGGGTGCGCGGGCGTCGGCCGGTCGGGCTGTAGCCGGGGTCTGTGACCCCGGGTGCGACACCACCCGTAAGGCACCGGCCTCACAGAGGCCGGCTACAGAAACACCAGAGCCTCGCCGGTCAGGCCGCCGGCTTCGTGGCCGCGACCGCCGCCGGCCGGTCCGGCACCGTCTCCACCGACCCGTGGTCCGCCGGCCGCGGACTCCGGTCGCCCCCGGCCCGCCGCCGGACCCACCCCGCCAACCCCCGCACGCGCCGCGAGAAGTCGTCCCACAGCGAGTACGCGACCGGGGTCACCAGCAGCGACAGCAGCAGGCTCAAGAGCTGCCCGCCGAGGATCACCTTCGCCATGCTCGCCCGGGCCGCCGCCCCCGGCCCCTGGCCGGTCGCGATCGGCACCATCGCCGCCACCAGCATCACCGTCGTCATCAGGATCGGCCGGAACCGCGCCGCGTTCGCCCGCAGGATCGCCTCGTCCCGCGGCAGCCCCTTCGCCCGCAGCACGTTCGTGTAGTCCACCTGCAGGATGCCGTTCTTCTTCACGATCCCGAACAGCATGAACAGCCCGATCATCGCGTACACGTCCAGCGGGGTCCGCAGGATCAAGAGCGAGATCAGCGCGAACGGCAGCGTCAGCGGGACCGCCAGCAGGATCGTCACCGGGTGGACCAGGCTCTCGAACTGGGCCGCCAGAATCATGTACATGAACACGAACGCCAGGAGGAACGCGACCGCGAAGTTCGAGTTCGAATCCGCCAGCAGCTTCGCCTCGCCGAGGAACTCGTACCGGTACTCCGGCGGCAGGTCCAACTCCTTGACGTACCCGTCGACCACCGGCAGGGCGTCCCCGAGCGCCACCCCCGGGACGAAGTTGCACGCGATCCCGACCTGCCGCTGCCGGTTGTGCCGCTCCACCGTCGCCGGGCCGCGCTCCGCCGACACCGCGGCGAACGTCCGCAGCTCGACCGGCTTGCCGGCCGCGTTCGGCACCGTCAGGGCGTCGACCGCCCCCGGCCGGCTGCGGGCCGACAGGTCCGCCCGGAGCCACACGTCGTACTGCTCGCTCCCCTCCTTGTACCGGGTCACCGGGTCCCCGCCGACGAGCACCGCCAGGGCGGTCGCCAGCCCGCGCAGGTCGACCCCCTGGTCGGCCGCCAGGTCCCGGTTCACCACCACCTGCAGCTCCGGGCTGCGGCTCGCCGCGCTCGTGTCCACGTCGGTGAACAGGTCCGGCCGGGCCTTCATCCGGGCCACCACCTTGGCCGCGTACTCGTCGAGCCGGTCCGGGTCCGGGCCGCGGACGCTCAGGTCGAGCTGGGCCTGCTTGAACGCGCTGGAGCTGAACAGGTTCACCTCCTGCACCGCGGCCCGGATGTCGCGGTAGTCGTCGAGCACCACCCGGGCGTCGGCCATCGCGTCCCGCTGCGAGAAGTCGCGGGCCTTCAGGTCGACCATCCGGCAGTAGATGTTCACCAGGGTGACGTCGCCCTGCCCCTTCGGGGCCCGCCCGTCGGTCGGGCCGATCGTGCTGAACACGTTCGTCACCCCGCGGACCTCCTTCAGCCGGCCCTCCAGCTCGGCGACGGTCTTCTCGGCGTCGGCGAGGGTCGCGCCTTCGCGGAGGATCAGGGCGCACTCGAACTCGCTCTGGTCGTCCTTCGGGACGAAGTCGCTGCCGACCAGGCCGAACAGGACCGGGGTGCTGAGGAAGGTGAGGACGGTGGCGACGACGATCACCCACCGGTGCCGGAGCGACCACCCGAGCACCGCGACGTAGGCGCGGGTCAGGATACCCGGCGAGCGGGGGGCGTGAGCCCCCTGATGGTTCGGCGCATCAGGGGGCTCACGCCCCCCGCTCGCCGGGTGGATCGGTTTGAGGAACCGGGCGCACAGCATCGGGGTCAGGGTGAAGCTCACCACCATGCTGAGCAGGACCGAGAACCCGACGACGAACCCGAAGCTGTTGAAGAACCGCCCGACCTGGCCGCTCATGAACGCGATCGGGGCGAAGATCACCGCCAGCGACAGCGTCGTCGCCAGCACCGCCAGGGCGATCTCCTGGGTGGCGGAGCTGGCCGCCTCCCACCCGGTCTTGCCGTACTCCTCCATGTGCCGGAACACGTTCTCCAGCACCACCACCGCGTCGTCGATCACGATCCCGACCGCCAGCACCAGCCCGAGCAGCGTCATGTTGTTCAGGCTGAACCCCATCAGGTCCATGAACGCGAACGTCCCGATGATGCTCGTCGGCACCGCGGTCGCCGCGATCAGCGTGGTCCGCCAGTCGCGGATGAACAGGAAGATCGTCCCGGCCACCAGCACCGCCGCCAGCAGCAGGTGCAGCTTCACCTCCTCGATCGACCCCTTGATGAACTTCGACTGGTCCCGGATCACCTCCAGGCGGATGTCGGCCGGCAGCGTCGGGGCGATCTTCGCGAGCCGGGCCTTGACCGCGTCGGCGACCGCCACCGTGTTCCCGCCGCTCTTCTTCTGGATGACCAGGCTGACCGCCACGTTCCCGTCCAGCCGGGACTTCCCGCGCGGCTCCTCCACCCCGTCGGTGACCGTCGCCACCTCCTTCAGCCGGAACGTGTGCTTCGACCCGTCGTCGGCGGTCCGGGTGATGACGATCTCCTCGAAGTCCTTCGGCCGGCGGACCCGGCCGACGACCCGCAGCCCGAACTCGGTCGCCCCGGCCTCGACCTTCCCGCCGGGCAGCTCCAGGTTGCCGTCGACGAGCACCCGGCGGACGTGCTCGACGGTCAGGTTGCGGGCCCGCAGGGCGGTCGGGTCGAGGGTGACGTTCACCGCCCGCGTCTCGCCCCCGACCAGCACCACCGCCCCGACCCCGTTCACCCCCTCCAGGTCCTCCTTGATCAGCTTCCGGGCGATCTCGGTGACTTCTTTGAGCTTCCGCCCGGGGCCGCCGGAGACGGCGACGGTGACGACCGGGGCGGCGTCCAGGTTGAACTTCTCGACCACCGGCGGGTCGGTCCCGACCGGGAGCCGCGGGAGCAGGGTGGAGACCTTGTCGCGGACGTCCTGGGCGGCGACGTCGCCGTTCTTCTCCAGCACGAAACCGATGACGACCGTCGAGATGCCTTCCCGGGTAGTGCTCCGCAGCTCGTCGATCCCACTGACCGTGTTGACCGCCTCCTCGACCGGCCTGGTGACCGCCGACTCCATCTCCTCGACGCTCGCCCCGCGCAGGGTGGTGGTGACGACGACCACCGGCACGTCGACGTTCGGGAACAGCTCGACCCCGAGCCGGCCGTACGACGCGAGCCCGAGCACCACCGGCCCGAGGACGAGCATGGTGGTGAACACCGGGCGGCGGATGCAGATGTCCCAAATGGCCATAACCGGTCACCTCGCTCGCCTTGCGCTCCGCCCGTCTCGGTACGCCGCCGGGGGTTGCGCCCCGGCCCTCGGCGACGCCCGCCAGGGGTTGCGCTCTGGGCCTGGCGGCCCGTCGCTCCACCCCCGGCTACACTCGCCCGCCGCTCCGCGGCTACAGGGTTTGAGCCCCGGTAGGGGCGGCCGAGTGTAGCCAGGGGTGGAGGCCACGCCCGCCCCGGGCGGGGGCGGAACCCCTGGCGGGCGTAGACGGACGGACCGGGGCGTCACCGCACCCGGATCGGACTCCCGTCCACCAACTGCGACAGCCCGCTCGTCACCACCTTCGCCCCCGGCTTCAGGTCGCCGCGGACCTCGACCCAGTCCTTCTCCCGGGTCCCGACCTCCACCTCGACCGCCCGCGCCACCGGCCCGTCCGCGACGTACACCTTCGTCACCCCGGCGAACGCCACCACCGCCGTCGGCGGGACGGTCAGCACCGTCGCCGCCGCGTCGGTCACGATGTCGGCCGTCGCGAACCCCCCGGCCTTCAGCCGGCGGTCGGTGTTCGGCACCTCGACCTCGGCCACGAACGTCCGCCCCTCCGGGTCGACGGTCGGGAACAGCCGGGCCACCCGGCCGGGGAACACCACCCCGGGGTACGCCTCGACCCTGACGTCCGCGGCCTGCCCGACGCGGGCCAGCGGGCGGTAACGCTCCGGCACCGGCACCCGCAGTTTCAGAACGTGGTCGGTGATCAGCCGGTACGCGTTGGTTACCCGCTGCGGGCTGATCGTCGCCCCCTTGGACACCATCCGGGCGGCGACCGAGTACCGGACCGGGTTGGCCGCCGGGCCGACGGCCGCCGCCCACGCCGCCCAGTCGTCCGGGACCGGGGCGTACACCTTGGTCTCCCGCAGCCGCTCGTCCGCCTCGGCGACGGCGGTCTGGAGCCGGCGGGCGTTGGCCAGCGTCACCCGGGCCTCGGTCTCGGCTAGGTCGGCGGCCGCCTTGGCGACCTTGACCTTCGCCCGGGCGGCGTCCAGGTTCGCCCCCGACCCGACCCCGCGGCGGGCCTCCTCCTCGAACCGGGCCGCCTCCTTCGTCGCCAGCTCCAGGTTCGCCGCCGCCTGGGCGACCGTCGGGACCGTCGGCAGGTGCTCGGCGAACTCCCGGTCGGACGCCGGCAGGGCGGCGAGCTGGAGCTTCCGCAGCTCGGCGTCGAGCGCCGCCCGGGCCTGGGCGACGGCCAGGAGCGCGTCGGTCGGGTCGAGCTCCAGCAGCACCTCCCCCGGGTACGCCTCGTCCCCCTCGTTCTTCAGCACCCGCAGCACCCGCCCGTCCGCCTTCGGGGCGATCAGCACGTCCTCGTGGGCGCACAGGGTGCCGACCGCCGTCACCGCCCGCCGCAGGTTCACCTGCCGGACCGAGGCGACAGTTACCGGGACCGGCTTCACCTCCGGCGACGCGGGGGTCGCGGCCGGCTTCGGGGAACAGCCGCAGAGCAGCACCAGGAGAACCGCGGACCCGGTTAGCGACGCGTCGCAGACGCGTCTGCGACGCGTCGCTAACCGGGCCGGGAAGACCGTCCGGAACGGTGACGGCGCCTTCATGCCCGTGCCTCCTCGTCCGCCAGGATGCCGTGGAAGATCACGTCGAGAATGTCCCGGGCCTGGGCGTCCGGGTCGATCCGCCGGCCGGCCAGCAGGTTCGTCAGGATCACCCCGTACAGCAGGTCGCCGAGGACCGCGAACAGCCGGTCCATCGGCATCCGCCGGACCCGCCCGGTGGCCATCAGCCGGTCGAAGAACGCGGCGTGCTTGCAGGCGTGGTCCCCGGCCTCTTGCGTGGCGAAGTACAGCGGCCGGTGGTGGTGCGGGAACGCCGCCCGCTCCTGGATGAACAGCTCCGCCAGGTCCGGCCGGCCGGCGAAGAACGCCAGGTACGCCCGGACCGCCTCGGCCAACTGCTCGACCGGGTCGAGCGGGAGCGCGAGCACCGCGTCCATCGCCGCGTCGAGTTCGGCCAGCCCGCACCGGACCGCCTCCAGGAACAGGTTCTCCTTCGTCGGGAAGTACCGGAACACCGTCCCGTTCCCGACCCCGACCCGGTCCGCGATCGTCTGCACCTGGGTGTTGGCGAACCCGTGACGGGCGAACTCCCCGGCCGCGACCCGGAGGATCTCCGCCCGCCGCCGGGCCTCCAGCTCCGGGTCGCGCGGCCGGCCGCGGGCGGTCCGCGGCGGGGCCGGGTCGGTCGCGTCGGTCGCGGACGGCGTGGTCACGGGACACCGCGTGAGGCCGAGGGGTAATTAACGGACTGGTCCGTCCGGTAAATAATAGCCGCTTGTGAAAGAAGCGACAACCCCAACATCGACAGATCGACCGCGGCCGCTGGATGGGAAGCAACAGGGTCGGAATCGGGGTCGTGTCTCGGTTTCGCCGCTTGCGGCGTTGCGCTCCGGGGAGCGCAACGCCGCAAGCGGCGAAACCGAGACGACCGGAATCGGGGCTTTTCCCTGGCACGCGCCGTTCGGGCGGCGATACAATCGGGGTATCCCGCCTCCGGTGCCGACGCATGCCCGTAGATTGGTCCCCGCTGGTCGAGTTCCTCCGCACGCACGAACGCCCCCTGCTGATGACCCACATCCGCCCGGACGCCGACGGGCTGGGCGCGCAGCTCGCCCTGCACGACGCCCTCCGGTCGGCCGGCAAGCACCCGCGGGTGGCGATCGCCAGCAAGCTCCTCCCGCGGTACGAGTTCCTGGACCCGACCCGGGCGGTGATCGAAGACTTCCGGCCGGCGGCCTTCACCGACAGCGACTGCGTGGTGGTGCTCGACACCGGGACGTGGAACCAGTTGGGCGAGTTCGGCGACTGGCTGAGGGCGTCGCCGCTGCCGCGGGCGGTGGTCGACCACCACCGGACCCAGGACGACCTGGGCGGGTTACAACTGGTGGACGTGGCGGCGGAGGCGACCGGGCGGCTGGCCCACGAGCTGATCCGGGCGCTGGGCCTGCCGGTGAGCCGGGCGGCCGCCGACCACCTGTTCATGGCCCTGGCCACGGACACCGGGTGGTTCCGCCACCCGAACACCCGCCCGGCGACGTTCGCCCTGGCCGCGGAACTGGTGGCGGCGGGGGCGAACCCGACGGCCCTGTACGAGGCGCTGTACGAGGCGGCGAGCCTGGCCCGGCTGCGGTTAACCGGGGTGGCCCTGGGGCGGTTGCAGGTGCGGTCCGGCGGGCGGGTGGCGTTCACCGAGGTGTACCTCGCCGACTACGCCGACACCGGGGCCGTCCCGGGCGACACCGAGGACCTGATCAACTACCCCCGGAGCGTCGACGGGGTGGAGGTCGGGCTGGTGTTCATCGAGCAGCCGGGCGGCGGGACGAAGGTGAGCTTCCGGGCCCGGTCGCGGGTGGACGTGTCGGCCGTGGCCGAGCGGTTCGGCGGCGGCGGGCACCGGCTCGCCAGCGGCGCCCGGACGGGCCTGCCGGTGCCCGAGACCCGCGACCTGGTGCTGGCCGCCGTCGAGACCGCCTTGGGGCCGGTGTGATTCCGGCGAACCCCGACCGTGAGGGAGGGGGTGACGTCACCCCCTCCCTCACGGTCGCGGTTCGCCCGGCAGTGGAGAACCCGCCATGTCCGCTCCCGCCGCCCGGTTCACCCTCCGCGACCTGCCCCTCCCGGCCAAGCTGGTCCTCACCTGCTTCCTCCTGGCCGTCGGCCTGGGGTACACGACGGCGCTGGTGCAGCTCCACTTCCAGGACTCGAAGTCCGGCAAGCCGATGCCGTCGGTGGACGACGTGATCCTGAAGTTCACCGGGAAGAAGTTCTTCGAGACGGACCCGCCGAAGCCGGCGAGCAAGTTCGTGAAGCTGCTCACCGCCCCGCCCGGGGCGCCGTTCAACGGGGCCGGGACGATGGCCCCGGCGTTCACGACCCGGGACGGGACCGGCTTCAGGGCGGTCAAGGACGAACCGCACCGGCGGGACGAGATCCTCGCCGAGCGCGACGGGGAGCGGGACATCCTGGTGCTGTGGGCCGAGTCCCCGCCGGAGGGGCGGAAGAAGGCGTACGACGCCGACCGGTTCGACCCGGACGCCGGGAAGGAGCCGAAGGCGATCACCGACGACTTCCACATCCAGGGCGGCGGGTACAGGGTGAAGTCGATCATCGACGCCCGGTGCGCCCGGTGCCACAAGCCGGACGGGGACGACACCCAGGCCGCCAAGTACCCGCTGGAGACGTACGCCCAGGTCGAGAAGTACCTGGCGGCCCCGGCGGCGGTGACGGTCGGGCCGAAGGGCGGGTGGGCGAAGGTGGAGGAGCCGATCGGGCTGGAGAAGCTGACCCAGTCGACCCACGCCCACCTGCTCAGCTTCGCCATGCTGTTCTCGCTCACCGGGCTGACGTTCGCGTTCACCTCGTACCCGACGGTCGTGCGGTGCGTCGTCGGGCCGTGGGCGCTGGTGGCGATCTGCACCGACGTGGCGTTCTGGTGGCTGGCCCGGCTGAGCGACGGGTACGGGGTGTACTTCGCGATGGGGGTGATCGGGACCGGCGCGGCGGCCGGGATGGGGCTGTCGGCCCAGATCCTGCTGAGCCTGTGGAACATGTACGGCCCGAAGGGGAAGGTGGTGCTGCTCGGGGTGCTTGGCCTCCTGGCCGCGGCCGGCGGGCTGGTGATGGTCGCGGTGGTGAAGCCGGGGCTGGAGGCGAAGCAACAGGAGTTGCGGTCGGCGAAGGCCGACAAGCCGGCCGAGAACGGGAAGCCGGCGGACGGGCCGGCGAAGACGGACCCGAAGAAGCCGGTCGCCGGGGTGGACCCGCCGCCGATCCCGCTGGCGAAGGCCGACGGGCCGGCCGGGACGGACCCGGCGCCGCCGAGCCGGCTGGAGGAGCTGCTCCAGTACCCGCTGGTGGCGAACAAGGAGACGCCGGTCCTGGACTTGAAGTGGAGCAAGGCGGCGCCGGGTGGGATGGTGCGGGCGTTCTTCGACAAGGACGCGGCCGAGTTCAAGGAGGCGGTGAAGGAGAAGGACAAGGACGCGCAGGAGAAGTTGACCCCGCAGCGGCTCGGGGAGCGGGACGCACTGCTGGCGTGGGCGAGGTTGCCGGACGCGGACCGCAAGCGGACGTTCGACGCGGACGCGTTCCCGCTGCCGCCGAACCTGGCCGGGAAGCCGACCGAGGAGTTCGTCGCGGCCGGGAAGGCGAAGATCAAGTCGCTGGTGACCGCCCGGTGCCTCCGGTGCCACGAGAGCGAGGAGGACGAGATCAAGTTCGAGGACTACGAGAGCCTGCGGCGGTACCTGGACCCGGCCGGGAAGTGACCGCCGTGCCGTCCGAGCCGGACGCGTGAGCGACGGTCTCCGTCGGCAGACCCCTCACCCGGCTCCGGCGAAGCGCCGGGCCGACCTCTCCCCAGCGGGGAGAGGTGGGGGCCACCGGCCACCTCGATTGCTGTCCGGGTCGGGGTGGCTGTGGAGGGCCGCAGTGCCCCCACCTCTCCCCGCTGGGGAGAGGTCGCCGCGGAGCGGCGGGTGAGGGGAAGCCACCTCCCGAGAGACCCGGTCGCGAACCCCACCCCGACGCGCCCCGCGCGAACCCGCCGCCCGGGCGGGTGTCCCTTCCCGCGGAGGGGCAAGCCGACGGGCGACGGCACCGGTCTCGAAAACCGCGCGAGCGCAAGCCTTGGGGGTTCGACTCCCCCCTCCTCCGCTCCAACCCCGTGGTCCGACGGCCCACGACGCCTGGGTCACAACCAGGCGGCGGGGGTTCGCCCCCCTCCGGGATCATTCGCTGGTGCCGCCCCGCGCCGGTCACACGTTCCGCTGCTCGTTCGGCCGGCGGTCGAGCAGCAGGTCGCCGAAGAAGTCGAAGAACCAGTCGCGGCCGTCCCCGCCGCGCAGCAGGTCCGCGTCCCCGTCCGTGAACACCGTCCCCAGGTTCAGGAACGTGCCGCCGTTGGCCCGCATCGGCGACCCGGTCCCGTCGATCAGGTTCCGCACCCGCTGCACGTACGGCCGGCCGGACATCCACTCGGCCCGGAGGGCGTCGAGGGCGACCGGGTCCAGGTCGAACGCGGTCGTGCCGCCGATCAGGATGTCGTCCCCGGCGTCGCCGTTGAGGACGTCGACCCCGTCCCCGCCGATCAGGATGTCGTTCCCGGCCCCGCCGGAGAGGAAATCCGCCCCGGCCCCACCCAGCAGGACGTCCGCCCCACCCCCACCGAACAGCGCGTCGGACCCGCCCCCGCCCTCCAGCCGGTTGTCGCCCGCCGACCCGCGCAGCACGTCCGCCTGGGCGCTGCCGACGGCGTTCTCGACCGCCCCGTCGATCGCCAGCAGGTTCAGCCCGCCGCCGATCAGCTGCAGCTGGCCGGCCGCCTGGCCCAGGTCCACCACGACGCCGGCGACGGCGGCCGAGAAGTCGAGCGTGTCGGCCCCGGCCGCGTCGGTCACCCGGACCACCGAGAGCGTCGTGCCGACCCCGTAGGTGTCGTCGCCCGCCCCGCCGTCGAGCCCGTACCGTTCCACCCCGGTCCAGGACAGGGAGAGGTCGTTGAGCCGGCCGCCGGTGTCGCCCACCGCCAGCACGTCGCCCGCGGCGGTGCCCCGCAGCCGGAGCGTGTCGACCGCCCCGTCGCCCGCGGTGAACGTCACGCCCCCGGTCAGGGTGAACGCCCCGCCGGCGGCGAAGTCGACCGTCAGCGTCTCGGACTCCCCGTCCCGGCCGACGACCGTGAGGCTGGTCGTGGCAGCCAGGGACTGCCGGAGCAGTACCCGGCCGGTATCGGCGTCGGTCAGCTCGACGCTCGGGGTCGCGGCCGGGCCGACCGTCCGGCGGGCCAGCACGAGGTTGTCGGCGGTGGCCCGGAACACCAGGTCCGCCTCGGTCACCTGGAAGATGCCGACCGTCCCGCTGACCTCGTTCGCGGTGACGACGAGCGGCCGGCCGATCGGGCTGTCCTCGGCCGAGATGAAGATCACGCCCTCGGGGCCGGAGTCGCCGACGAGCGGGCTCCCCGGGGCGGCGGCGAAGTTCCGCGGGTTGATGTACTGCACGAAGGTCGGCGCGGTCGGCACCGAGAGGTCGAACACCACGACCCCGCCGATCCGCTCCAGGGTGATGAACGCGTACGGCTTCCCGCCCACGACCCCGACCGCCACGCCCTCCGGCTCCGGCCCCTTGTTGTCGCTCCGGTTGTCGAGGCTGTTGTTGTCGTTGCTGGCGTTGAACACCCCCGGCAGCGCCGCGGCGGTGATCTGCTCCAGCATGTCCCCGCTGTCGAACACCAGGTTCCCCTGGGCGTCCCGGATCGAGAACGACCGCGACCCGAAGACGTGGATCTGGTCGAAGTCGCCGTCCCCGTCGGTGTCCCCGGTCAGCCGGCTGACGGTCAGCCGGCCGAGGTTGGCGTTCTGCTTCAGCACCGCGGCGTTCGGGAAGGCGGTCGGGTCGAGCACGTAGGCGGCGTTGCCGACCCGCAGCTCCTCGCTCCCCCCCGGGAGCCCGGCGTACTCCCGGGCGTCCCCCTCGTTCGCCGTGATCAGGAACGTCTGGCCGCCGACCGTGAAGTGGGCGACGGCGTCCGGCTGGTACATGCCGAACACCGGCCACGGGCGGATGTTGATCCGGCCGCCGTCCTGGTCGGACGCGTCCAGCCCGTTCGGGAAGGTGATCAGCCCGAGCACCGTCTGCACCCCGGTCGGGGTGAACGTGCCGTCCGGGTTGATCGCCGCCCCGCCGACCCCGAAATCGTTGTCGTTGATGACGGCGATCGTCCGGCTGTCCACCAGGGCCAGGCCCTCCACCTTCTCCACCGTGTTGTACCCGGCGGCGGTCAGATCCACCTGCAACACCTTCCGCACCGCGGTGATCCCGGCAGCGGTCAGCTCGGCGGCGGTCATCTGGTCCGGCGTCCGGCCGTTCACCGCCGTGATCGACGAGATGTCGGTCGCCCCCGCCAGGTTGAACCGGTACACCTTCTTCTCGACCGCCGACGCCGGGTCGGTGAGGACCGAGTCGTCGTCCCGCTCGACGACCAGGAACTCGCCGTCGCCGACCGCGAGCATGTCGCCGATCTTGTCCGCCCGGGTGTCGGAGCCGGAGGCGGGCGCGGGGTTGTCGAGCTGGTAGATGAACTGCCGGGTGGCGAAAGTGATCGGGTCGAACTCGACGAGGCGCACGTTGGTCTGGGCGTTGAGGGCGGCGTTGGCCTGGGTGCTCGGGTTGCGGGCCGGGCTCTGGACGAACGCGTACACCTTCCCGCCGTCCAGCGCGAGCGCCTCGAACCCGCGGTTCTGCCGCCGCTGCCCGAGGACCGCCGGCAGCGCCTCGGTGCCGAACGTGCCGAACGTCCCGGGGGTGTACGGCACGCCGGCGGCCGCGTGCGTCCCGATCGGGATGAACCGGTCGATCAACCGGCCGGTCGCGTCGAAGTGGTAGATCGCCGGGCGGTACTCGTCGCACAGCCAGAAGGTGCCGTCGGCGGCGACGGCGATCCCCTCGAAGTCCCCGCCGAGCGGGTCGAGGCCGCCGGCCAGCGGGTTCCCCTGCAGGTCGACCGCGGCCTCGTCGTTGTTCGGGGTCTGCTCGGCGGTGAGGCCGGGGTCGGCCGGGCGGTTGATGTTCGGCAGGCCGGTCAGGGCAACGCCGTCCCGGTCGACCAGGCCGATCCGCTGGGTGATGGTGATCCGGCCGGTCGTGCGGTCCAGCTCGAACCGGACGAGGGTCGGGTTGAACGTCGGCACCAGGAACGGCCGATTCTGCCCGACCGGCTCGCCGTTCGGGCCGCGGTCGGTATTGGTGATGAACTTCAGGTTCCCGTTCGCGGCGTACCCCTCGAAGAACAGCCCGGAGAACCCGCCGAACAGCACGCTCTGCCCGGCCGCGGTCGTGCCGGCGCTCTCGCCGGACAGGTCGAAGTTGAACGTCTCCAGGCGGGTGGCGTTGTGATCCTTCAGGCCCAGGGGCGTGATCACCGGGACGTAGGTGGAGGGGTTCGCCAGGGCGGCCGCGAGGTCGATGACGGCGAGGGCGTTGTTCTCCTGGAGGGTGACCCAGGCGGTCGTCCCGTCGGTGGTGATGAACTCGGGCTCGAAGTCCTGGGCGGCGGTGGCGTTCGGCCCGAAGATCCGGACCCCCTGGGCCCGCAGGGCCGCCTCCCGGCCGTTGAACGCGGCGAAGCTCACCGTCGTCACCGTCGCGGCGGCGACCCCGCCGGACAGGTCGATGATGCTGACCGACCCCTCCGGGTCGACGCTGTCCGGCTGGTTGTACGAGTTCGGCTCGCCCTCGTTGGCGACGAGCACCTTGGTGCCGTCCGGGGTGAAGGTGAGCATGTCCGGCAGGGCGCCGACGCCGACCTGACCGAGGAACGTGCCGTCGGCGGTGTAGAACGCGACCAGGCCGGGGTCGGTCTTCACCGCCGCCTCGACCGCGACGGCCAGGACGCCGTTCCGGAACGCGGCGCTGTTCGACCCGGCGAACCCCGGGAAGGCGAAGTTGATGCCGCCGACCTTGACCGGGGCGGACGGGTCGCTGATGTCGACGATGTCGATGTCGTCCGCGGCCGCCGGGGCGTTGGAGTTGTTGACGAACAGCCGGCGGGTGGCCGGGTCGTAGGCGACGATCTCCGCGTTGGTCGCCCCGAGGCCGGTGGTGTACCGCGACAGGAACTCCAGCTCGACGGACCCCGGCGCGGCGGTGAGAAGGGACCGGTCTTCGAGCGTCTCCACGCGGAGGGCGGTGGACGGCGGGCGGGACATTCGTGTCACTCCGTCGGAGGGGTCGGAGTCCGCGCGCCGTCGGGCGGGCGGGACTCGCCGGGGGTGTGTCGCGGTGCGAAAGTTAAGACAGGGGTATGGCCGGACCGGACGGGGGGACAATGAAGATGTCGAGAAGATCGGCCTGTTTCTGATACGAGTCCCGAGTTGCCGGGGGAACCGCGACCGTCAGGGAGCGGGTGAAACCGACCCCGACCCACACCCCGAACGGCCCTGCGCGCCGACGCCGCCCGGTCACAGGTACGGGGACTGGCCCTTGGTCGCCGCGGCCAGCCCGACCAGCACCCGCGCCAGCTCCCGGCTCACCGCCTCCAGGTACCGGCGACCCTTCTCGGCCGTCGCCTTGGCCGGGTCGCCGCACCCGGTGTCCGGGTGGGTGGCCGACCACGGGCGGGGCGTCCACACCCCCGGCGTCCCGCGGAGGGCCTCGACCGCGAACGGCACCGTCCGCCCGTCGCCGGCCTGGCCGGTCGCCACCCAGTCCGGGCACAGGTGGAGGAGCAGGCTGGTCTCCATCTCCCCCGCGTGGTCGCCCGGGTCGTCGAAGATCTCCCGCAGCGCGGCCGGGGCCATCTGGTAGAAGTTGGCCAGCACGACCAGCACCCCGGACTCGGCGCGGATGTCGCGGACGAGCGGCTTGAAGTCGTTCCCGCCGTGGCCGTTGACCAGCACCAGCCGGTCGATCCCCTGGGCCGCGAGGGACCGGGCGACGTCCTCGAGGATCGCGAACGCGGTGGCGGTGCGGATGCTGACGGTGGCGACCTGGTCGAGCTGCTGGGCGTTGTTCCCGAACGGGACCGCCGGGAGCACGACGACCCGGGCGCCGGCCTCGTGGGCGAGGGCCGCGGCCCGCTCGGCGACGGCGCACGCCTCGATCACGTCGGTCCCGTGCGGCAGGTGGTAGTTGTGGGCCTCGGTCGCCCCCCACGGGAGCACGGCCACGGCCGGCCGGTGCTCGCGGAGTTGTTGGTAATTCGCCTCGTGCAGAACGAACGGTCGCGGCGGCATGGCAGGCCCCTGCCGGGTTGAACGGTACCGGCCGACCCGGAAGCGCGGCCCGCGGGGGCGCGAACCCCGACGGCGGGGGGCGCGTCCCTGGTTGCGGACGGGTTGCCGACCTCGTGGTCTAACGGCTCAGGGCGCCTGGATCACAACCAGGACACGAAGGTTCGACTCCTTCCGAGGTCATTCACCGGGTGGTGAGCGGTGAGTGGACGACACGAAACCGCCGTGTCGTCCACTCACCGCTCACCACTCATCACTTGGAAACGTCGCACACCAGCGTCGCGTAGTTCCGGGCCTCGTCGTACTTCTTCCCGCCGTGCTCGCCCGGCTTCGCCTCGAAGTGCTTGGCGACCACCCCGTACCGCCCGGCCCCCGAGAACTCCGGCGTGTACCCGTCCTTGTCCGTCTTCACCGCCTTCTTCCCCCCCTCCGGCAGCAGCACCGTGACCTCGGCGTCGGCCAGCGGCTTCCCGGCCGACAGCACCCGGAACCGCGCCTTCCCCGCCCCGCCCTCGGCCGCGACCTCCAGCGGCAGCTTCTCCCCGACCGTCGCGGCCTTCGCCGTCCCGTCCCCGAACACCGCCTTCGGGTAGTAGGTCAGCTTGAACGGCTTCGCGTCGCCCTTCTGTAGCACCCCGTAGTCCGTCACCCCGTACACCACCCGGGTGCCGGCCCCCGGCACCGGCACCGCGTAGAACCCGTCCCCCTTCTTCCACTCCAGCCCGGACTCCTTCCCGCCGGCGTCCCGCAGCGTCAGCTTCGTGTTCGCCAGCTTCTCGATGTTCACCCCGGTGTCCGGCATCAGGTCGTCGCTGAACACCACCTTCGCCGCGTCCCCCTTGTCGTCCGGGACGACGAACGGGAAGTGCCCGCGGGCCGCCGACGCCGCCAGCAGCCCGACCAGGGCCGCCCCGACCACCTTCGCCCTCATGCCACTCCTCCGCTAGTCGTCCCGGACGAGGATGTCCGGGATGTCGTGGGGCGGGCCGCCGCGGACCGCCAACCGCCGGACCGGCCAGTCCTCCGGCGGGGTCACCACCTCCGGCTCGGCCCCGGTCACCACCAGTGTATCGACGCACGCCGCCGGGCCGACCCGCGGCTGCCACACCACCGCCATCCCGGCCGCCAGCGGCTCCTCCGCCCCGCCCCGCCGCAGCTCCTCGGCGGCGAACCGCCCGGCCCCGTACCCCGGCGGGCTGAGCCGCCAGTCGAACTCGTGCGGGGTGCCGGCCAGGACCGCCCGGGCCGCCTGCCCGACCGACCCGACGGTCGCGTCCGGGGCGGTCAGCGACCGGAGGGCCGCGGCCTGGCGGACGGCCAGGTCGTGGGCGAGGCGGACGGCCGGCGGGGCCGGGCCGAAGCTGACCGTCCGGGAGCAGGTGGCGAACAGCCCGGCCCGCTGCCCGGTCCCCTGCACCACCACCGTCCCGGACACCGGGGTCGGCCCGTACCCGGCCCGCCGGTACTTCGCCCCCCGGCCCCCGCCGGTCACGCTCGCCGCCGCCGGCTCCACCCCGTGCCGCAGGAGCCGGTGCGCGAGGTGCCCGGCCACCTCCTCCTCGGTGTCCCCGGCGGCCAGGTTCCGGGCCGTCGCCTCGACCGCGTGGACCACCGCCGCCCCCAGCCCGGCGTACTGCCGCCGCTCGAACGGGGACAGCACCCGCAGCAGCGGGCGGAGGCGGTCGTTGGCCATCGGGGTGTTCGGGTACGGGCGGTCGGCCGCCACCTGCCGGCCGGCCGTCAGGTGGGCGAGCAGGTCCGCCCGCCCGGCCTCCCACTGCCACTCCTTGAGCTGGAACCCGAGGCCGTCCAGCTCCTCGTCGAACAGCCGGTGGGTGTCGGCGTTCGAGCAGACCAGCCACCGGGCCCGGCCGTTGGTGTACACCCCCGGGCGGTCGGAGTCGGAGACGAGCCCGCGGGCGGACAGCCCGGCGGTGAACCACGCGACGTGGGCCGGCATGAACAGCAGGACCGCCTCGACCCCCATCGCCGCCAGGACCGGGGCGACGGCGGCCTGCTTGGCGTCGATGTCGGCCCGGCGGGCGGCGACGGCGTCGGGGGCGGGGTCGAGGTGCATGCGGCACCCGTCGTGTCAGACCGTGGCGGGCCGGGGGCGGGAGCGACCGGAGGGCGTCGGCCCCTCCGGTCGCTCCCGCCCCCGGCCCGCCGGTTACCCCGCCCGTCACCGCCCGCCCGGCTTCGCCTCGACCTCGATCTGCACCGCCTGGGCGATCTCCTTGGTCTTGTCGTTCTGGACCAGGGCGATCACCCGCACCGCCTTCATGTCCATCGGCCGGTTCGGGTTCGGGAACGGGCGGGTGGCGGCGAAGTCGTCCAGGTACTTGGTCAGCCCGGCCCGGACCTCGGTCAGGTCGGCGGCCGCGGTGTGCCGGAACACCTTGTCCTTGACCGCCACCCCGGCCGCCCCGCCGGGCATCGCCCGCACCACCTGGTGGTGGAACCGCAGCCCGTTCCCGCCCACGTACTTCACGTCTTCCTCGACCACCAGGAGCCGCAGCCGCATGTCCTCCCCGTCGCCGCCGGCCACCTCGACGGCGATGTCCAGCTTGTCCCCGGCGCGGGTCGCCTTCCCGGCCACCTTCACCTCGGTCGTCTGCTCCAGGAGCGGGTCGATGACGCCGGTGTACTGCTTGAACTTGTTCTCCGCGTTCGCCATCCCGCCGCCGCCGGCGGCCGCCGCCTTGCCGTTGAAGAACGTGTTCGGGGTGCTGTTCGCCCCGTAGTACCGGGCCCGCTCGACCGCGTCCGGGTTGGTCAGCGGGTCGGGGCCGGGGATGTGGAGGTGGTACTGGATCAGCACCACGTCGGTCGGCTTGTACGCCTTCAGCAGGGCGTCGAACGCCACGTCCGCGGCGACGCACGGCGGGCACTGGGCCCCGGTGAACAGCTCCATCACCGCCACCCGGTTGGCGCTCTTGTCCTTCCGCCCGGCGAACGCCGCCGGCTTGAACGGCGGGACCTTCGCCAAGTACTCCGCGTCGATCTTCCCCTCGATCTTCGCCAGCTCCGCGGACACGGTCTTCAGGGCGGCGTCCCGGCCCGGGCCGTCCGACTTCTCCAGGGCCAGCTTGTACACCCCCAGCACCCGCGCCTGCAGGGCGGCCGGGGCGTCGGCCGGCAGGTTCTTGGACAGCCGCTCGGCGGCGGTCACCGCGGCGGGCTCCAGCCCCTTCGACCCGGCCAGCGCCTCGACCGTCACGAGGGCGGCGGTGGCGGCGTACCGTTGGCCGAACGGGGCGGCGGCCTTCTCGGCGGCGGCCAGGAGCTTGCCGGCCTCGTCGGCGGTCACCCCGAACTTCGCCCCGCCGCGGATCAGGTCGGCGGCGGCGTCGATCGCGAACGGGGTGTCGGCGTGCTTGGCGACCACCTCGCGGAGCAGGGCCGGGGCCTTCGTGTCGAGCTCCTTCTGGGCCGCGTCGGCCTTCTCCTGAAGCTCCTTCTTCTTCTCCGCGTCCTTCTCCCGGGCCACCGCCCCGCGGGCGATCGCGGCGGCCGTCGCCAGCTTCTGCGCCTCGGCCGCCGGGGCCGGGGCCGGGGTGGTGACGACCCGGTCGGCCTGGCCGATCTCGGTCTTGTCCGTCTTGGTCAGCTTCGCCCGGAACATCAGCCGGTCGTCGCCGAGGTTCCCGACCGCCGCCCCGTCCGCCCCGACGGTGCCCTCGAACGACGGGCCGAAGCCGGTGCCGAACTTCACCGCCTTGTCCTTCACCTCGAACCCGCTGACCGCCGCGCCCGCCGGGAAGACGGCGGACGCGGTCGTCTTCCCGTCCTTCGTCTCGACCTTGACGATCATGAGGTTCTGGTCGCTGCCGGCGCGGGCGGAGTACGACAGCAGCCAGGTGCCGGACAGGTCGGGGTCGGCGGCGGGGGCCGGGGCGACGAGCGCCAGGGCCGCGGCCGCGAACAAGGCGGGGCGGAGCATGACGGGACTCCGGGGGACGGGCGAACGGGAGAGGTTACCGGGACACCGGTCAGGGTAAAGCCCCGGGCCGGGCGGGGCCACTCAAATCCCGCCGGTGACCTCCCGGAGCGCCCCGATCAGGTGGTCGATGTCGGCGGGGGTGCTGAACGGCCCGGGGCTGACCCGGACGAGGCCGTCCGGGTAGCTGCCGAGCGCCCGGTGGACGTACGGGGCGCAGTGCAGCCCGGGGCGGAGGGCGATGTCGAACGACTGGTCGAGGATCGCCCCGAGGTCGGCCGCCGGCATGACCTCGCACCGGAACGCGACCGTCCCGACGCGGCGGGCCGGGTCGGCGTGGCCGAACACCTCGAACCCGGGCACCTCCGCGAGCGACGCCCGCAGCCGGTCGCACAGCTCGACCTCGTGCCGGCGGATCGCATCGACGCCGTGCTCCTCGACGTAGTCGAGGCCGGCGACCAGCCCGGCGACGCCGAGGACGTTCGGGGTGCCGCCCTCCAGGTAGTACGGGAACTCCTTCGGCTGCGTCGGGGTGGACGAGTCGCCGCCGGTGCCGCCCTCGCGCCACGGCCGGAGGTGGACGCGCGGGCCGACGTACAGGGCGCCGGTGCCGGTCGGGCCGAGGAGCGACTTGTGCCCGGGGAAGGCGAGGAGGTCGATGCCGGCGGCCTGCACGTCGAGCGGGACGACGCCGGCGGTCTGGGCCGCGTCGACGAGGACCAGGGCGTCGCGGGTCCGGGCGACCGCAGCGATGTCGACGACCGGCTGGACGGTGCCGAGGACGTTGCTGGCGTGGGTGACGGCGACGAGCCGGGTCTTCGGGGTGAGGGCGGCGGCGACGGCCGCGGGGTCGACCGTCCCGCCGGCGTCGGCCGGGACGCGGGTGAGGGTGATGCGGCCGGCCTCGGCGAGGGCGACGAGCGGGCGGGAGACGCTGTTGTGCTCGAGGTCGGTGGTGACGACGTGGTCGCCGTCGTTCAGGACGCCCTTGAACGCCATGTTCAGGGCGTCGGTGCCGTTGAGGGTGAAGACCCAGCGGTCGGGGCTGCGGCCGTTGAAGTGGCGGTTGAGGCGGTGGCGGGCGTCGTCGAGGGCGTGCTCGGCGGCCAGCGCCATCTTGTGCCCGGCCCGGCCGGGGTTGGCCAGGCTGGTGCGGGCGAACCGGTCGAGGGCGGCGTACACGCCCTCCGGCTTGGGGAAGCTGGTGGCCGCGTTGTCGAGGTAGATCATGGGGGTGACGACGGCCGGACCTCGCGGATGACGGACACCTCGACCAGCCGCCGGTCGGTGTCCACGGCGTAGTAGTAGGCGAGCGGCGGGAGGGTGAGGCGGTACAGCCCTTCGGCGACGAGCCGGCCGTTCCCGACCGGGTCGCGGCGGAGCAGCTGGTCGGCGAGCGCGTCCGCCCGGTTGACGGCCGCCCGGTCCGGGGCGCGGACCCAGATGTCGGCCAGGTCGTCCTCGGCGGCCGGCAGCAACCTCAGCTCGAAGTCATCCATCCCCGCCCTCGGCCCGGAGCTTGGCGAGGAAGGCCAGGGCGTACTCGCGGTCGAACCCGCCGAGCCGGTCCCACTCGGCCTGGAGGGCCGCCAGGTGGGCCTGCACCGTCCGGCCCGGGATCCCCGGCCCCCGCGGGGCGGCGAGCCGCCGCTTCGCCACCTCGATCCACTCGGCGTCCCGCGGGTCGATGGTCCCGACCAGCCCGCCGCTCGGGTCCCGGACCCAGACCGCGGCGGTCGCCCCGGCGACCACCCGCGCCTGCTCGTCGGTCAGCACGATCTCCGGCATGGGGCACCTCCACCCGCCATCGTACCACGTCACGGCAGGAGTTCGTCCACCGGGATGCGGCCGAGTTCCGTGCCGCCCACGACGACCGGCACCTCGTCGCCCGGGCCGTAGTTCGTCTGCTGCTTGTACCCGGGGTTCTTGCCGCCGCGCGGCTGCGTGTACACCTCGACGCGGCGGTCGACGAGGTTCACGATCCAGTACTGAACGACCTTCGACCCGGCGTACAGCGCCAGCTTCGTCCCGCGGTCGAACCCGACCCGGCTGTCCGACACCTCCACGACCAGGACCAAGTCCTTCGGCCCGGGGTGCCGGTCGGCGTACTTCCCCTCCGGGCCGGTGGCGGCGAAGAAGTCCGGCTCCGGCTCACTGTCCGACAGGGTGATCGAGTCCTGGACGCCGACGACCCAGTCCGGTTCGGGGAAGTACGGGAGGAGGCGGCGGAGGAGGCGCCGGGTCGAGGTCGAGTGGGGCGGGTCGGGCACCGGCTTCTCCAGCAGGACGCCGTGGATCAGCTCGCACTTCGGGGCGCCGACGAACACCCCGGCGTCGATCATCCGGTGGTACTGGTCGAGGGTAACCCGGTAGACGGGGCGGCCGGCCAGGGCGACCGGCGGGGTCGCCGGCACGGGCGGCGTCGTCACGCGGGCGGCGGAACCCATCGGCGTCCTCCTCCGATCAGTGCCCGACGTACTTCGCGTACAGGGTGCGGGCCCGGTCCGGCTCGCTCGTCCCCTTGATGATCGCCCGCCCGTCCGGGAACACCGTGAACTCGAACGGGTCCCCGTTCTCCACCAGGCTGAACTTCAACAGGAACTTGTTGTAGCTCACCGTCCCGGTCTGCCTCAGCACCCCCGCCAGGTACCCGAAGTCGAGCGTGCCCGCCGCCCGGTGCGACACCTGCACCGCGTTCCGCCCGCACAGCGTCGTCGTCTGCGTCCCGTGCGCCCCGTCCAGCCACTCGAAGTTCCGTACCGCGCAGCACGGGCACTTCCCCTTCCGCCCGGCCAGCGGCGCCACCTTCACCCGCCGGGTCGTGTTCTCCCACACGTTCAGCATCAACAGCTCGCGGTTCACCGCCGCCTTGTTCCCCGACAGCAGCTTGATCGCCTCCGTCGCCTGGTAGCTGGCCACGATGCTGACCACCGGGGCGAGCACCCCGGCCGTCTCGCACGTCCCGGTCTCACCCGGCGCCGGGGCCGCCTCGAACACGCACCGCAGGCACGGCGTCTCGCCCGGGATGACCGTCATCGTCATCCCCTCCGCCCCGACCGCCCCGCCGTACACCCACGGCTTGCCGTGCTTGATCGCCACGTCGTTGATGAGGTAGCGGATCTCGAAGTTGTCGCTCCCGTCGAGGATCAGGTCGGCGTCCCGGCAGAACTCCTCGATGTTGGTGCGGTTGATGTCGGCGACCACCGGCTCGACGCGGACCGACGAGTTGATCTGCCGCAGCTTCACCGCCGCGGCCTCGGCCTTCGGCAGGTTGTTCGCCACGTCCGCCTCGTCGAACAGCACCTGCCGCTGGAGGTTGGACGGCTCGACGAAGTCGCGGTCGATGACGCGGACGAACCCGACCCCGGCCCGGACCAGGGTGTTCGCGAGCACGGTGCCGAGCGCCCCGCACCCGCACAGGGTGACCCGGGACGCGAGCAACTTCTCCTGTCCGGCCTTGCCGAGGCCGGGGAACCGCATCTGCCGGGAGTAGCGCTCGAGCGGGTTCGGGTCGGTCATGGGTGAACGTCCCCGCGTAGCCGCGACGCGGAGTCCTCGGAGCGGAGCGCGGGGCAGGCGCCCGCGCTCCGCTCCGAGGACTCCGCGTCGCGGCTACGCGTCAGGTGGTGATGCCGTTGTCCTTCAGGAAGTCTTGCAGGAACCGGACCTGCTGCTTCGGCCACTTCTCGGCCTTGGCGAACCCGGCGAGGGCGGCCATGTCCTCGCGGGCCTTGCGGAGGGCGTCGCCGCGGAGCCGCTGGAGGTACCCGACCAGGTACTGCATCGCCTCCTCGGCGGCCGCCGGGTTCAGCACCGCCGCGTCGGAGCCTTCGAGGAAGACGTAGGCGTGTAGCACCGCCAGCAGCAGCGGGTGGACGCCCAGCTCCGCCGGGATCAGCGGGAACACGGCCGCCCCGTCGGGGGCCTCGGTCGGGGGTGCGTCGTCGGCCATGCGTGCTGCCCACCGATCTCCATGAAGGGGTGAACGGGTGAGGGGGTGAAGGGGTGACAAAACCAGCCCTCTTCTCACCCCTTCACTCCCTCACCCGTTCACCCCATCTCCTCACCCCCCGGCGACCGCGGGGATCAGCGCCACGATCACGCCGTCGGTCACCTTCGTGTCCATCTCGTCGAGGTAGCGGATGTCCTCGTCGTTGACGAACACGTTGATGTACGGCCGGAGGGCGCCGTTCTGGAACAGTTTCGGCTCCAGCGCCGGGTGCTGGCGGACGAGGTCGGCCAGGGCCGCCCCGACTGTCGCCCCGGTCACCGCCACCTCGGTGTTCCCCCCGGCCTGCTCGCGCAGCGGACCGGGGATCTCGACGCGGATCGCCATCGGTTCCTCTCGTAGGGTGGGCCGAGCCGGCGCTTCGCCGGCGAGTCCCACCACGCGCCCCACGGTGGGCCGAGGCCGCGAGGCGCGGCCTCGGCCCACCCGACACCAACTCACACCAGCACCGGCTCCGCCTTCAGCCCGGCCAGCTCCTCGAACGCGGCCAGCGTCGCGGCGATCGTCGCCGGCGGCTCCAGCGCGTCGAACACCGCGTCCTGCGTCTTCAACCCGTTCCCCGTGACGCAGAGCACGATCTCCTCGTCCCGCGGGATCCGCCCGGCCTCGATCAGCTTCCGGGCCACCGCCACCGTCGTCCCGCCGGCCGTCTCCGCGAACACGCCCTCCGTCTTCGCCAGCAGCAGCATCCCGTCGACGATCTCCTCATCCGACACGTCCTCCGCCCACCCGCCGGTCTGGCGGATCAGCTTCGCCGCGAAGTACCCGTCGGCCGGGTCGCCGATGGCCAGGCTCTTGCAGATCGTGGCCGGCTTCCGCACCGGCTTGTGCCGCTCCCGCCCCGACTTCACGCAGTCCGCGATCGGGTTGCACCCGGTCGCCTGCGCCCCGTACATCTTCGTCGTCACCGGTGCGTCCACCAGGCCGATGTTGTGCAACTCGGTGAACGCCTTGTGGATCTTGCCGATCAGCGCCCCGCCGGCCATCGGCGCGACGACGTGCTGCGGGAACCGCCAGCCCAACTCCTCGGCGATCTCGAACCCCATCGTCTTCGACCCCTCGGCGTAGAACGGCCGGAGGTTGACGTTCACGAACCCCCACCCGTACTTCAGCGCGATCTGGGTGCAGACCCGGTTCACCTCGTCGTAGGTGCCGGTCACCCCGATCACCTTCGCCCCGTACACGGCCGTGCCGAAGATCTTCGTCCGCTCCAGGTCGGCCGGGACGAGGATGAAGGTTTCGAGGCCGGCGCTGGCCGCCTGCGCCGCGACGCTGTTCGCCAGGTTCCCGGTGCTGGCGCACCCGACCGTCCGCATCCCGAACTCGCGGGCCTTACTCAGGGCGACCGACACGACCCGGTCCTTGAACGACAGCGTCGGGAAGTTGACCGCGTCGTTCTTGATCCACAACCGCTCGACGCCCAGCGCGTCGGCGAGGCGGTCGGCGCGGACGAGCGGGGTGCCGCCGACATCCCGGCCGACGGTCGGCTCGCCGTCGAGCGGCAGCAGCTCGCGGTAGCGCCACATGTTCCACGGCCGCCGGGCGAGTTCCGCCCGGGTGAGGGCCGGCCGGGCCGCGTCGTAGTCGTAGCTGACCTCGAGCGGGCCGAAGTCGTCGACGCAGAAGTTGATGGCGGACTTCGGGTAGAGCTTGCCGCAGACGCGGCAGGTCATCCCGGTGGCGAAGTCGGTCCTGGGCACGGAGAACACCCCTGTGGTGGGCGCGGCGCGGGGGGCGCGGCGGGTCCGGTGGCGGGGTGAGTCGGTCTCGTCCAGTGTGAGGCCCGCGGGTGGGCCCCGGCGGGTGCGGTGAGATAAGAGGGGTCGGCGGGGTCGCCCCCGCGCGAGATCTTATCTTCCCCGGCCATACCGCGACCCGTCGTCGGTCGGGGCGTTTGCCGGGCAGGAGTTAGCACCTGCACCTCGGGCCGCGTCGGGCGACGCGGGTTCCGGGCCGGTTGCTGTGGCGTCGTCGGGCCTGGCCCCTCAGCCACTCTGGATAAGATGCTCACCAGCGCAAGTTGTCAGCCCCCGGCGGCGGGCGCTGGGGTTGGGAGAAGTGTAAGTGCCGGGGCGGCCGACGGCAACGGGGAATGTCGGAAAACTCACCGCCCCCCGGCCCAGAACGCGACACGGGCTTCCGGCGAGCAGGAGAGCTCGATCACCAGGGCGGCGCTCCTGGCGACGAGTTCCGCCACCAGTCGATCGCCGGCCTTCCCGATGGCCTCGGCGAGCCCCTCGCCGATCATCTTGACGGGCGCGACAACGACTTCGACCACCGGTTTGGGTAGCCGGGGCGGGGCCGGCGGGTCGGACCGCAGCGCCCAGACGAGGAGGAGCACGCCGCCCACGGCGAAGAACAGGCCGACGTGTCGGGACGTGATGCGGAGCATGACACCCCCGCGGCGGGCCGGCTACCGGGCCGATCCCGCCGCGGGGCGGTTATTCCCGTCAGTCCACCCCGCTGAGCGCCTCGATCGCCTCGTCCGGGGTGTCGTACAGCGCCCACAGGGTGTCCAGGGCGGTCGTCCGCAGCAACTCGCGGATCTCCTTGTTCACCCCGGCCAGCACCAGCTCGCTCCCCCGCGTCTTGGTCATCAGGTGGCAGCGGAGCAGGAAGGTGATGAACGCCGACCCGAAGTACCCGACGTCCGACAGGTCGACGATGATCTGGTTCGGCGGGTCCTCCTTCAGCGGGGCCAGCACCATCTGGGCGGCCGGCTGGAGCAGCGTCTCCGGCAGGTGCTCGATCTGCGGCGACGGGACGATCACGGCCACGTCCCCGTGCCGCCGGACCTGGAAGAACTCGTTCGTCAGGTCGGCGTCGGGGGCCATTCGGGGAACCCTCCTGGGTCGGGCGAGGTGCGCCGCCGGCCGGCGGCCACCCCAAGGGTAGCCACCGGGAGGTGTCGAATCAAGCGCCCGCGGGTCCGGGTCGCGTCTCAGGTTCGCCGCTTGCGGCGTTGCCTGCCAACGCGTGCAACGCCGCGAGCGGCGAAACGGAACGGGGTCACCGGACGAACTTGCTCACCGTCATCAGGAACTCGGCGTTCGACTTCGTCTTGCCCAGCTGCTTCACCAGGCCCTCCATCGCCTCGACCGGCTTCAACTGCATCAGGCTCCGCCGGACGAGCGTGATCTGCTCCAGCATCTCCGCCGGGAGCAGCCGCTCCTCCTTGCGGGTGCCGCTCGCACCCAGGTCGATGGCCGGGTAGACGCGGCGCTCGGCCAGCGGCCGGCTCAGCACCAGCTCCATGTTCCCGGTCCCCTTGAACTCCTGGAAGATGACCTCGTCCATCCGGCTCCCGGTCTCGATGAGGGCCGTCCCGAGGATGGTCAGGGTGCCGCCCTCGTCGAACGCCCGGGCGCTGCCGAACAGCCGCTTCGGCACCTCCAGGGCCTTCGCGTCCACCCCGCCGGACATCGTCTTCCCGCTCCCGGATGTCTTGTTGTGCGCCCGGGCCAGCCGGGTCAGGCTGTCGAGCAGGACGAGCACGTCCCGGCCCATCTCGGTCAGCCGCTTCGCCCGCTCGACGACCAGGTTCGCCAGCCGGATGTGGCTGGCGGTGTCGCGGTCGGAGCTGGACGCCAGCACCTCGCACGGCGGGGCCCCGGGGGCGACCGGGTCGCCCGGCTTGCCGGACCCGGTCAGGGTGCGGCGGATGTCGGTCACCTCTTCCGGCCGCTCGTCGACGAGCAGCACCATCAGGTGCATGGCCGGGTGGTTGGCGATGACCGCCTGGGCGACGTGCTGCAGCAGGACGGTCTTGCCGGTCCGGGGCGGGGCGACGATCAGCCCGCGCTGGCCCATGCCGATGGGCGTGAACATGTCCATGACGCGGGTCGTCAGCGGTTCCGGGCCGGTCTCCAGCCGGATCCACCGGGTCGGGTCGACGGCGGTCAGCTCGTCCCAGAGGCGCCGCTTGAACAGCTTCGGGTCGGCCCCCTCGACCGACTCGACGGCGGCCAGGCGGGGGCCGGTGGCCCCGCGGCGGGCGGGCTCGAGGGGGCCGGCGAGGTGAAGCCCTTCGGCGAGGGAGTGCTTGCCGATGAGTTGGCCGGACACGTAGGCGTCGGCCGGGGCGGGGGCGTAGTGGCGGGCCGGGTTGCGGAGGAACCCGTACCCCTTGGGGTGCATTTCGAGCACCCCCTGCGCCGTCGTGCGCGGGTCGGACATGCGTGATCCTAACTCGGAGGCCGCCGGGCGAGGGCCGGGCGGCGGGCGGACAACCGGGACGGACGGTCGGGCGGTCGGGTCGCGGAGCGGGACGGGGTCGCCGGTGGTGGGGTGGATTCTACCCGACCCCCCCGCCCGGTGCAAAGGGGAACCCGGACGGGTCGCGTCTCCGTTCCGCCGCTCGCGGCGTTGCGCGCCGGCGCGCAACGCCGCGAGCGGCGGAACGGAGACACCACAGTCCCGGCCCGGTCAGCGGCGACCGGTCAGCCACCCCCACAGCCCGCGGCGCGGCAGCGCCGACACCGGCCGGCCGGCGAGGTACGCCCGCAGGTCGGCGGCCAGGGCGGCGGCCGACGGGTACCGGTCCCCGGGACGGAACGCCATCGCCTTGGCGCAGATCGCGTCCAGCGCCGGCGGCACGTCCGGCCGCACGTCCCGCGGGCGGGGGATGCCGCCCTGGATGAGCCGGCCGAGCGCCTCCGCCACGCCCCCGCGGGCGTCGATCGGGGTGCGACCGGTCAGCAGGTGGAACAGCCCGGCCCCGACGACGTATACGTCCGTCCGCGGGCCGACCGCAGCTTGGTCCCCGCGGGCCTGCTCCGGGGCCATGTACGCCGGGGTCCCGACGACGCCCCCCGAGGCCGTGTCCATCCCGTCGTCCCGGTCGGGGGGGAGCCGGTCGTCCGCGTCGTCCCCGTCCGGCTGGCCGACCACCCGCGCCACCCCCCAGTCGAGGAGGACGACCCGCCCGTTCCGCACGAGCATCACGTTCGCCGGCTTCGCGTCCCGGTGAACGACCCCCCGGCCGTGGGCGTAGTGGAGCCCGTCGCATACCTGGGCCAGGGCCCTCAGCAGGGTCCGGTTCGGCCCCGTCCCGCGCGCCCCGATCGCCTCCAGTAGGGTCGTCCCGGTCAGGTACTCCATGACGAGGTACTGGCCCCCGTCCGCCCGCCGGCCGGCGGCGTACACCCGGATGATGTTCGGGTGCTCCAGCCCGGCCGTCACCCGGGCCTCCCGGGCGAACCGCTCGGCCGCGCCGCCGGTGGCGAAGCCGTGGGCCAGGACCTTGACCGCGACGCGCCGGCCCAGGGCCTCGTCCCGGGCGAGCCAAACGGACCCGAGCCCGCCGCGGCCGACCTCCCGGAGCAGGGTGTAGCCGGGGACCGCCGTCTCGGCCGGATCGGCTGAGTCCGGGGCCGGCCGACCGACCGGGGCCGTGTCCGGAACCACCGTCTTGTTCGGGTCCGCGGGCACCGGCAACTCGTCGAGGGTCACGTTCGGGTCCGGGTCCGCGGTACGGGTCTCGACCGGGGTGGTCGCCGGGGCGGGTGTGTCGGGGGCCGGGGCGGACGCCCCGGACGGTCGGAGCGGGGCGGCCAGGGTGAGCATGGCCGTCGCCAGGCCCTCCGGGAACTCGTCCGGCCGGGCGGCGACCAGCCCGCGGTACAACTCGGCCGCCTTCACGTTGGCCGCGTGCGCGTCCTCCGGCCGGCCGAGGGCGGCGAGGCACCGGGCCAGCGCCAGGTAGCAGTTCGCCTCGTCGGCCCGGAACCGCGGCCGGCCCCGGTCCGCGGCCAGCCGGGCGAACAGCAGGATGGCGGCCGTCAACTCGGCCACCGCGTCCGCGTCCCGCCCCATCCCCCCGAGCATCAGCCCGAGGTTCGCCTGCTGCCGGGCCAGCTGCTCGGTCAGGCGGTAGTCGCCGGGCTGGGACTTGACCGCCGCGACCAGGGCCGCGACCACCGCCCGCTGGGCCGCCACCGGCTGGTCCGCCAGCCACCGCTCCACCTCGACCGCCACCGCCGCGGCCGACGGGTACCGGTCCTCCCGGGCCCGGGCCAGCGCCCGCCGGGTGATCGCGTCGAGCACCTCGTCGACCCACGCCCGGTCGGCCCGCGGGCTCGGCGGGTCCGGCGGGATCACCCCGCCCGGGTTCGGGGCCCGGCCGGTCAGGAGGTGGAACAGTACCGCCCCCAGCCCGTACACGTCGGTCCGCTCGTCGTGCAGGTCCGGCCGCCCGGCGGCCTGCTCGGGGGACCAGTACCCGGGGGTGCCGAACAGGCTCCCGGGGGCCGACCGGGTCACGCCGGCCGGGTCCCCGGTCGGGTCCGCGGTCGGTGCGGCGGCCTCCGCCTCCCCCTCCCCGGCCCGCAGCCGCTTCGCCACCCCCCAGTCCATCACCAGCGTCTCGCCGAACGGCCCGAGCATCACGTTCGCCGGCTTCAGGTCCCGGTGGATCACCCCCCGGCTGTGGGCGAACGCGACCGTCTGGCAGACCGACACGAACCGGGTCAGCAGCCGGCGCAGCGCCAGCGCCCGGTCCACGGTCGCCGGGCCGGCCGCCGCGTGGAACGCGGCCGCCGCCTCCCCGAGCGTCTGCCCGTCGATGAACCGCATCCCGTAGTACGGCCGGCCGGCCGGGCACCGCCCGAACCCGTACACCGGCACGATCCCCGGGTGCTCCAGCCGGCCGGTCACCTCGGCCTCGAAGATGAACCGCTGCCGGGCCGCGTCCGAGTCCGCGTACTTCGGCTTGATGTCCTTGAACGCCACCTCCCGGTTCAGCTCACCGTCGGCCGCCCGGTGGACCCGGCCCATCCCGCCCTCCTTGTGGAGGGTGTGCGGGCGGAACCGGGCCGACGGGGGCGGGGCGTCCGCCGCCGGGTCGGCGGGGAGGTACGGGGGCGTCGGCGCGTCGGGCAGCGGGCGGCCGTCCGGGAAGGTGCCGGGCGGGGCGTAGGACCCGGTCGGGCCGTCGGCGGGCGGGTCGGGGCCGTTCATCGGAATGCGTCCGACGGGGGGAACGCCGCCAGTGTATCTCAGCCGGGGGCGTCGCACACCACCAGGCCGGCGTCCCCGGCCGCCGCGAACGTCAGCCCGTCCGGGGCGAACGCCACCGCCTGCAGCCCGCCGATCCCGAAGTCGTAGGTCGTCGTCCGGGCCCGGGCCGCCACGTCGTACAGTTCCACCGCCCCCGGCCGCCCGCCGACCAGCAGCGTCCTCCCGTCCGGCGACGCGGCCACCGCCGCCACCGCCCGGCTCCCGGTCTTCACCACCGCCGGCTTCTCCGGCCCGGTCGGGTTGACGAAGTACAGGAAGCTGTTCGACCCGACCGCGGCCAAGTCGGCGCCCGGGACGAACGCCGCCGCCGGCGACCACATCGCGGTGAACCGGTGGCTCACCCGCTCCGGCCCGGCCGGGTCGTCGTGGAACGCGACCCCGTACAGCCGGGTCACGGCCAGCCGGCGGCCGGTCGGGGCGAACGCGACGGCGTAGGCGTTGTCGGCCAGCGGGGTGCCGGGGTGGTCGGCGCCGGGCCGCAGTGCCCAGACCCGCCCGCCGCCGCCGTCCGGGACGTTCCCGCCGCCGATCCGCCGGCACGCCGCGGCCAGGTATGCCCCGTCCGCCGAGTACACCAGCGACCAGATCGACCGGGCCTCGCTGACATTCTCCTGCACGAGCACCCCGGCGGCCGCGTTCCACCACCTCCTCTGGGCGACGGTCCGCACCTCGTACCGCCCGAGCGGCTTCCCCGCGGGGTCGCACAGGTACACGAAGTTCGACTCGGCCCGCCGGACGGCCCGGCCGGCGTACGCGATCGTGGCGCCGTCCGGCGCGACGGCGACCGCGTACACCGGCCCCTTCGCCTTCACCACCACCTGGCACTCGCCGGTCGCCGCGTCCCAGACCCGGAGGGTGCCGTCGCCGCCGCCGGAGACGACCCGCCCGTCCGGGGTGAACGCCACCGCCCGCACGTCCCGCCGGTGCCCGGACAGCTGCCGCACGACGCCCCTCCGCACACACGCCTGGTCGGAACGACCTCCTTGCGTCGGCCGGCCCGCCGGGTGATGATACTCACACCCGCCGACCCCCGCTCCTCCCCGGGTCCTGCCATGACGCCCTGCCCCGGCCCGCGCCTGTCCCGCCGCGAGATGATCCAGGCCGGGGCCGCGTCGTACCTCGGCCTCAACCTGCCGACGCTCCTCCGGGCCGACGAGGCGCGGGCCACCGCCGCGAGCGCCGACGCCTGCATCGTCCTGTTCCTGAACGGCGGGCCGAGCCACCTCGACCTGTGGGACCCGAAGCCGGACGCCCCCGCCGAGGTCCGCGGCGAGTTCGGGACAATCCCGACGAGCGTGCCCGGGGTGCGGTTCGGCGAGCACCTGCCGAAGTTCGCCGCCCGGATGCACCACTGCACCCTGATCCGGTCGATGTACCACACGGTGAACAACGCCCACGCGGCGGCCGTGTACTGCGCCCTGACCGGGCACGACCGCGGCGAGATCGGTGGCGGGGCCAGGCCGGACGACCACCCGTGCGTCGGGGCGGTGCTCGGGACGCGCCGCCCGCCGGAGGCGGCCGTCGTCCCGCACGTCCTGCTCCCGTTCATCACGAAGGAAGGTGCCGGCGGTCCGCCGCAACCGGGGTTCTTCGGCGGGTGGCTCGGCAAGACGCACGACCCGCTGGTCATCCTGCGGAACCCGAACGACCCCGGGTTCGGGCTGCCGGAGCTGACCCTCGGGCCGGACATCACCCCCGACCGGTTCGACGCGCGCCGGCGGCTCGCCGACGGGTTCGCGGCGGCGCGCGGGGACGCCGACGGGGTGCGGGCGCGGGCGTTCGACCTGCTGACCGCCCCGGCGCTGCGGGAGGCGGTGCGGATCGACCGGGAGCCGGCGAAGCTGCGCGACGCCTACGGCCGGAACATCTACGGCCAGAGCGCGCTCTTGGCGCGTCGCATGATCGAGGCCGGGACGCGGGTGGCGTGCGTGTCGTGGGCCCCGGACGCGAACGCCACCTGGGACACGCACGGGAACAACTTCAAGAAGCTGAAGGGCGAGCTGCTGCCGCAGCTCGACGCCGCGTTCTCGGCCCTGCTCGACGACCTGGCCGCTCGCGGGATGCTGGAGCGGACCCTGGTGTGCGTGATGGGCGACTTCGGGCGGACGCCGAAGGTCAACACGAACGGGGCCGGCCGGGACCACTGGAACTTCTGCTACTCGCTGGTGCTCGCCGGCGGCGGGGTGAAGGCGGGGTACGTGCACGGGGCGAGCGACCGGATCGGCGGCCGGCCGAGCCGCAACCCGCTGACCCCGGCGGACGTGATCGCGACGATGTACGAGTTGTTAGGGGTGCCGCCGGACCTGGAGGTGCGCGACCGGCTGGGCCGGCCGTTCGTGCTGTGCCCGTGGGGCAGCCCGGTCCGCGACCTGATCGGGTAGACTGGACGGGGGAGGTGCCGCATGGCCGAGCCGTACCGGACGATGGCCGAGATCGAGGCGACGTACCCGAACGAGTGGGTGCTGATCGACGAGCCGACGGTCGACAGGCGGACGGATCGGGTGTCCGGCGGGCGGGTGGTGATGCACACCCCGGACCGGGCCGAGTTCGACCACCGGCTGGTCGACCGGGACGAGTTCCCGCACGTCGTGCGGTGTGCGATCCTGTACACCGGGAAGCCGACCGAGGAGCCGGGCGTCGATCTCTTCTGGTTCAAGCACGCACCATGACCGTCTCGTTCGACCCGGCTCACCCGCCGATCATCCTCGAAGGTTGGGTGACCGGCCCGCGGCGGACCGTCAAGGTTCGGCTGGCGCTCGACACCGGGGCCACCGACACCTTGATCCGGGCCACGGTCCTGGCCGCCGCCGGGATCGTCCCGCCCGCGACGGCCCCGCGCAGGCGGATGCGGTCGGCGACCGGAGGGGCGACCGCCCCGTTCGTCCGGGTCCGCCAACTCCTCGTGCTCGGCCGGACCCGGGCCGACTTCCCGGTCGCGGCGTTCGACCTGCCACCCGCCGTGATGTACGACGGCCTGCTCGGCCTCGACTTCTTCCGCGGGCTGGTCCTCACCCTCGACTTCGCCCGCGGCCTCGTCCGCCTCGACCCGCGGCGGCCGTGGTGGCGGTTCTGGGGGTAATCCGGTTGCCTTCCCCCGGCCCGCGGCTAGCATCTACGCCGTCGGTCAACAGAACCCATCGCACGAGGCACCCATGTCCGTCATGTACGTCGGCGAGGCCCTGGTCATCGAGGGGAGCGACCTGGACAACGTCGCCCACATCGACCTGCTGATCGGGCCGAAGGACGGGCCGGTCGGGCAGGCGTTCGCCACCGCCCTGGCCAACCAGTCCGCCGGGCACACCAACCTCCTCGCCGTCGTCAGCCCGAACATCCCGGCCAAGCCGGCCACCGTCATGATCACCAAGGTCACCCTGAAGAAGGGCGGCCAGGTGGTGCAGATGTTCGGCCCGGCCCAGGCCGCCGTCGCCCGCGCCGTCGTGGACAGCGTCGTCGACGGGGTGCTGCCGAAGGCCGAGGCCGAGAACTGGGTGATCGTCTGCGGGGTGTTCATCGCCCCGACCGCGAACGACAACAAGAAGATCTACAAGAACAACTACGAGGCCACCAAGCTCGCCATCAAGAACGCCGTCCAGAAGTCCCCGACGATCGACGAGATCATCGCCAAGAAGGAAACCAAGCACCCGTTCGAGTGACTTCGGAAGAGAGGGGGTGAACGGGTGAGGGGGTGAAGGGGTGACAAGACAACCCCTGTCTTCTCACCCCTTCACCCCCTCACCCGTTCACCCCCTCTCTTCGGAAGCCCGTCATGTCCGAGAAGCAGACCATCCTCGTCCAACTCGACACCGACCCGCTCCCGAGCGTGTTCGACCGGGTCGTCGCGGTCGACTCCGGCGTCGGGCACCTGTTCGGCTACGGCGGGGTGACGCCGGGGAACGTCACCCCGCTGGTCCACGGCTGCATCTTCACCCGCGGGCCGAAGGACCTGCACCGCACCGCGATCTTCGTCGGCGGGTCGGACGTGGCCGCCGGCGAGGCGGTGGTGGCGGCCGTCCGGGCGGCGCTGAACCCGTTCACCGTGTCGGTGCTGCTCGACTCGAACGGGGCGAACACGACCGCCGCGGCGGCGGTCCGGGCGGCGTCCCGGCACCTCGACCTGGCGTCCGCGGCGTCGCTGGTGCTCGGGGCGACCGGGCCGGTCGGGCAGCGGGTGGTGCGGCTGTTGGCCGCCCACGGCGGGCACGTCCGGGTGGGCTCGCGGGACCGGGCGAAGGCGGAGGTGGTGTGCGCCGCGGTGCGGGCGCGGGTGCCGGGGGCGAAGCTGGAGGCGGTCGGGGTGGCGTCGGCGGCGGACGGCCCGGCGGCGCTGGCCGGGCGGACGCTGGTGGTCGCGGCGGGGGCGGCGGGGGCGGTGCTGCTGCCGAAGAAGATCCGCGACACGGCGAAGGGGCTGAAGGTGGCGATCGACCTGAACGGCGTCCCGCCGGCGGGGATCGAGGGGGTGGAACTGTTCGACGCCGGGGCCGACCGCGACGGGACGATCTGTTACGGGGCGATCGGGGTCGGGAACACGAAGATGAAGGTGCACCGGGCGGCGGTGGCGAAGTTGTTCACCGCGAGCAACCTGGTGCTGGACGCCGAGGAGGTGTACGCCCTCGCGCGAGAGATGCCGTAGCGAGGGACGGGTTCGGCCCGGCGAGCCGGGAGCGTGAGCGACCGGAGGGGGGGGAGCCTCCGGTCGCTCACGCTCCCGGCTCGCCGGGGTTATTCCACCTCGCCCCGCCGGATCAGGTTCCGCGCCACCCACGGGGCGGTGTACACGAACCGCTGCGGCGACGTGACGCGGTTCAGCACGTCGACGGCGTGGTCCGCGGGCCCCCACTGGGAGGCCCCCTGCGCCAACTCGCACAGGTGGGTGTCGGCCTCCGCGACCCGGTTCGGGTCGGCGAGCAGCGCCTTGAGGCCGCCCTCCGGCTCCCACGGGAACCCGACCGGCTTCGCCGGCTCGGGGTGCCCGAGCCGAGGGGCCGCCTCGCGGGTGTCGCGGGGCGGGTTCCCCGCCTTCCGCCACGCCAGTTCCTTCGCCGCCAGGTCCCGCGCCCACGCCCGCCGGACCTCGTTGTCCTGGTTCTCCACCGCCCGCTCGATCTGCTCCGGCTTCTTGTACGCCCAGATCCGGGAGACACAGTCGACGGCGTCCCGGCGGGCCATCCCTTCGGGCTGCCGCTCGGCCACCGCCAGGGCCGCGTCCGGGTCGTGCCACGCCCACAGGTCGAAGAACGGCCCCGCCGCGGCGAGCCGGACCGAGCCCGGGTCGTCCGGTTCGGCCGCCCGCTCCAGTGCCGCTGCCAGGTCGTACCGGGCGAACAGCCGGACCACGTCCGGCCGGGTGACCCCGTTCGCCACCGCGTACCGGACGTACGTCCAGGTGAACGCGTCCTTCCGGCGGTCCTGCCACCGCCGGTAAGCCCGACTCCCGCACGTCTCCGCGACGGTCTTCTTGTCCCACAACCGGGCCGCGACCGCGAGGTACAGGTCGGCGTCGAGGTTCGCCAACCCCTCCTCGACGAAGTAGGAGTAAGGGGTCATCGTGCACCCGCCGAGGTGCCCGCACGCCGTCGCGTCGGCGAGGAGCCGGTCGAGGAGACCGCCCGCCGCCCCGGACCCCTCCCCCTCCAGCACCGCCTCCCACAGCCGCAACTGGTGCTCGAGCAGCCGCTTCCCCTGGTCGGCGGCCTTCTGCGGCTCGACGAACGGGATGCCGTCCCCCGGCTTCTTCGCCGGGGCCTTCCACAGGTCGGGGTCGGCGAGCGCCCGGCGGGCGTCGGCCACCGCCCGCCGGAGCAGATGGTTCCGCAGGTCCGGGGCGTGCGGGGCGACCGCCACCGCGAACGACCCCCACACCGCCCGCCGGGCCGGCGGCAACTTCAGCTTCTCCAGCCGGTCGGACACCGCCCACACCCGGTCGCACGTCCGGACCGGGTCGACCTCGTTCGCCGTCCGGATCAGCTCGGCCAGCCCGTCCCGCGGGTCCGGCAGTTCCCACACCTTCCCGAGCGCGGCGTCGAGCACGGCGAACGCCCGGTCCGCCTCCGGCGGCTTCGTGTACCCGGGCGGCGGGGCGACCGGGCGCCGCCGGTCCGCCTCCCTCGGGACCGGCGCCCCGCCGCACGCCTCGTCGGCCGCGGGCTCCGGCCCGCACCCGACGACCACCACGACCACCCCCGCCCACGCGAACCGGCGCATCGGTCTTCCTCCGCCGAGGTCGATCGCCCCAGCATACCAGACGATTACTCCACCGCCCGCGCCCGCTGCTCGACCACGTCGAGCAGCAGCGGGTGCCGGCCGAGCGGCTCCGCCAGCACGAAACGCACCCCCGGGAACCGCACCCCCAGCCGGTCGCGCGCCGCCGCCAGGTCCTCGGCCACGTGCTTCCCCGGCGACAGGAAGTACGGTAACAGGATCACGTCCGTCGCCCCGTCCGCCACGCACGACTCCCCGCCGGCCTCGATGTCCGGCTCCGCCAGCTCCAGGTACGACACCCGCACCACCGGGTACCGGCCGCGGTCGCGCATCCCCGCCGCGACGTGCTCCAGGTCGGCGTTCGCCTCCGGCCGGCGGCTCCCGTGGGCGATCAGCAGTAACGCGGTCCGGCGCATCCGACCCTCCCGGCGCGGTTCCGGGTATATTACCCCCATGACCGGGGCGCGGGTCGGGAACTGGTACCTGGAAGCCGAGATCGGCCGCGGCCCGCTCGGGCTGGTGTACCGCGCCCGCGGGTACGACGACCCGACCCGGGTCGCCGCCGTCAAGGTCCTCACCAGCCCCGGCGCCGCCGACCCCGCGTTCGCCCAGAAGTTCGCCGCCGAGATGCTCCCCGTCCAGCGGCTCGACCACGCCAACATCCCCAAGTTCTACGAGAGCGGCACCCACGGCGGGCTCCCGTTCGTCGCCTGCGAACTCGTCGACGGCACCGACCTCGCCCGCCTCCTGGCGACCGGCCGCCGGCCGTGGCGCGAGGTCCTCCAGGTCGCCGTCCAGGCCGCCCGGGCGCTGAAGCACGCCCACAACCGGAACGTCCTCCACCGCGACCTCAAGCCCGCCCACCTGATGCTCGCCGCCGACGGCACCCTCAAGATCCTCGGGTTCGGCCTGGCCAAGGCCGCCCCCGCCGCCGCGTCCGCCACCGACCCGCTCGGGTCCGCCGCCTACCTCCCGCCGGAGGCCGCCAACGGAAAACCGTTCACCCGCCGGAGTGACTTCTACGCCCTCGGCGGCGTGCTCTATACTCTCGTGACCGGCCGGCCCCCGTTCGCCGCCCCGACCCTCGTCGAGCTGATGCACAAGCAGTGCTACACCCTCCCCGAGCGTCCGGCGATGCTCGTCCCGGACCTCCCGCCGGAACTCGACGAGTTCGTCTGCGCCCTGCTCGACAAGGCCCCGGGCCGCCGCCCGGCGTCGGCGACCGCGATCCTCGACGAGCTGGAGCGGATCCGCGGGAAGCTGGAGCGGAAGGGCGAGCGGGTCGACTGGCCGGCGAAGATCACCCCGGACACGGCCGAGACGGCGGCACTGCCCGCGTCCCTGGCCGGGGACCGGGGCGAGGACGAGCCGGCCCCGCCCCGGCCGCTGATGAAGCGGCCGCTGGTCGTCGTCCCGCTGTTCCTGCTCACGCTGGCCGGGCTGGTGCTGGCGTTCGCCTGGCCGGCGCCGACCGCGGACGAGTTGTGGGACGCGGCGAAGCCGCTGCTGGCGTCGGACGACCCGGACGACTGGGACCGGGCGGTCGAGAAGTACCTGGACCCGCTCGCGGCGAAGTACCCGGGGCGGTTCGCGGACGAGGCGGCGGAGGCCCGGGCGAAGGTGCGGGACCGGCGGGAGCTGCGGCGGGCGGTCGCCGACGGGGCCCGGGTCGACCCGAAGTCCGACGCCGAGCGGGCGTACCTGCGGGGGCTGCGGCTGGCCCAGGCCGGCGACCCGGACGCGGCCCGGCGGACGTGGCGGGCGGTGGAGGTGGCGTTCGGCCCGGTCGCGTCGGAGGCCCGGTGGGTGAACCTGGCGAGGGCCGGCTTGGCGGCCCTCGACCGTCCCGACGCCCGCCCAACCCGGCCGCCGCCGGACCGGACCGCCCTGGACGCGGCCGTCGCCCACGCCCAGAGCCTGCCCGACCCGCAGCGGGCCGCCGCCTTCCGGGCGCTGGAGGAGTTGACCCGCGACGACCCGGGCCTGGCCGACCTCGTCCGCCGCGCCCGGGACGGGAACTGACGCCCGGCCCGGCGGGCCTTGGTTTTCACCTCTCCCCGCTGGGGAGAGGTGAAGACCAGACCCGCCCCGGTTCACCGACACCCGACAACCGACCCCCGACCCGCCCCGACATGGCCACCCAAACCACGACCGTCCGGGAGTTCTGTGCCCTGCTCGCCAAGAGCAAGCTCCTCCCCACGGAGGAGGTCGAGGCGATCCACCGCAAGTGGCTCGACGACGGCCGCGGCGGGGACGACCAGGTCGACCGGTTCCGCAAGTACCTCGTCTCCCGCCGCCACCTGACCGACTGGCAGGGCCACATGGTCCAGCGCGGCCGGGCCGACGGGTTCTTCATCGGCGGGTACAAGATCCTCGACCGGATCGGCAAGGGCCAGATGGGTGGGGTGTACAAGGCCGTCCACACCTTCGGCCAGCTCGTCGCCCTGAAGATCCTCCCCGCCTCCAAGGCCAAGGACCAGCACCTCCTCGGCCGGTTCCAGCGCGAGGCCCGCCTCCTCACCCAGCTCGACCACCCGAACGTCGTCCGGTCGTACCAGTTCGGCGAGGAGAACGGCGTCCACTTCATCGGCATGGAGTACCTCGAAGGGGAAACCCTCGACGACGTGCTCGGCCGCCGCGGCCGGCTCCCGTGGGCCGAGGCCGTCCGCCTCGCCCACCAGACCGCCAGCGGCCTCCAGCACCTGCACGACCGGCGGATGGTCCACCGCGACCTGAAGCCCGCCAACCTGATGCTCACCCCCGGCCTGGCCGCCGGCCGCCCGGACCACACCTGGGACGCGACCGTCAAGATCCTCGACATCGGCCTCGGCCGCGAGCTGTTCGACGACGCCACCCCCGAGGGCCAGATCGAGACCCAACTGACGGTCGAGGGGTCGGTCCTCGGGACGCCCGACTACCTGGCCCCGGAGCAGGCCCGGGACGCCCGCAGCTCCGACATCCGGGCCGACATCTACAGCCTCGGGTGCGTCCTGTACCACTGCCTGACCGGCCGCCCGCCGTTCCCCGAAACCAACATCATGACGCAGATGTTGCTGCACGCGACCGAGATGCCGGCCCCGCTGGCCGACTCCGCCCCGGACATCCCGCCCGGCCTCCAGCCGGTCCTCGACCGGATGCTCGCCAAGTCCCCGGACGACCGCTACCCGACCCCGGCCGCGGCCGCCGACGCCCTGGCGGGGTTCGTCGGCACCCACGGCACCGCCCCGGCCCCGGCACTACTGGTGCCGGAGTACAAGGCGTGGCTGGAGACCGAGTCGCAGCACGGGGTGCCGACCCCGCCCCCGCCGAAGCCGACCCCGCTGCCCCCGACCCCGAAGCCCCGGGCCGTCCCGGCCCCGCCCGCGAAGCCGGCCCCGGTGGCCGCCGTCCCGCTCGGCAACGGCCCCCCGCCCGGCCCGAAGTCCGCGCGGATGCGGCCGGTCCCGGTCCCGCTGGACGCCACCGAGGAGGTGGACGTGGAACTGGTGACCGGCGCCGCGCCGGTCACGGCACGGCCGCTCACCGAACTCGACCGCCGCGACTGGATCATGCTCGCCGCCGGGGCGGCCGGGGTGCTCGCCGCCGTCGGCCTCGGCTACGGCCTGGCCCGGCTCGCCCGGAAGAAGCCGGAGGAACCGCCGGACGAGAGCTGACCATCCGTAGCACAAGCGTCCTCGCTTGTGCCTCTTACGGCGCGGCACAAGCGAGGACGCTTGTGCTACGGATAGTCAGCCGACGTGCCGGTCGATGAATGAAATGCGGCGCGGTCACCGACTTTTCACTTGCCACGGCCGCGTCCCGCCGTCACACTGGACTCATCAGGCCTTCATCTTGCGTCGCCGTTCGTGACTCGCCCCGGCCCTTGTGAATCTCCGGTAAATTCGACCGTCGCGCCTGACGCCTCCGAACCGACCGAATCTCTCATCCTGGCGGAACGCCGATCGTCCACGTCATGGTCTGTCCGCCCGTCCGCCGCCGAACGTCACAACCGTAACCCCACCGACGGAACCGTTTCCGCCGCAGCGCAGGAGTACCCTCATGGCCAAGGCCCGTGGCGACTTCACCGACATCCTGGTCAAGAAGAAGATCCTCGGCGTCGACCAACTCGAGGAGGCGGAGCGGCTCGCCACCTCGACCGGGGTGAAACTCCAGGACGCCCTGGCCCGGCTCAACTACGCCACCCCACTGGAGATCGTGTCGGCCGTCGCCGAGAAGCACGGCCTCTCCTACGTCGACCTGACCGACCTGGAGATCCCGAAGGCGGTGATCGAACTCGTCCCCGAGTCGGTCGCCCGTGAGAACGTCGTCCTGCCGCTCTCTCTGGAGGGGAACACCCTCAAGGTCATCACCGCCGACCCGACCAACTTCGACACCATCCAGAAGCTCCAGTTCATCCTGAACAAGGACGTCACCCCGGTCCTGGCGGTCGCTGAGCAGATCCAGGAGGCGATCAACCGGAACTACGGCCAGACCGAGACCGAGTCGGTCGACTCCATGCTCGTCGAGTTCACCGACACCGCCATCGAGTTCACCCAGACCGAGTCGCTCAACAACTTCGCCGCCGCCGACGACTCCGACGCCCCGGTCGTCCGGCTGTGCAACCTGCTCATCCAGGAGGCGGTCAACCTCCGGGCGTCAGACATCCACATCGAGCCGTTCGCCGACCGGGTCCGGGTCCGCTACCGGATCGACGGGATGCTGGTCGAGCGCGACGCCGCCCCGCGGCGACTCCTCGCACCCCTGCTCTCCCGTCTGAAGATCATGGGGTCGATCGACATCTCGGAGAAGCGCCGGCCGCAGGACGGGCGGATCAAGATGACCGTCCACGGGAAACACTTCGACCTTCGGGTCAGTCTCCTCCCGTCGGTCCACGGCCAGTCGGCGGTGATGCGGATCCTCGACCGGGGGAACATTCAGGTCAACATCCGCGACCTGGGGTTCTCCGAAGACGACTACTTGAAGTTCCAACAGATCATCAAGCGGCCGAACGGCATCTTCCTGGTGACCGGCCCGACCGGGTCCGGTAAGACGACGACGCTCTACTCGGCGCTCAACGAACTGAACCGGCCGGACCGGAAGATCATCACCGCGGAGGACCCGGTCGAGTACTACCTGCCGGGGATCAACCAAGTCGAGGTGAAGCACAACATCGGGCTGGACTTCGCCCGGATCATCCGGGCAATGCTTCGGCAGGCGCCGAACATTATCCTCGTCGGCGAAATCCGCGACAAGGAGACGGCGGAAATCGCGGTGCAAGCCAGTCTGACCGGACACCTGGTGTTCAGCACGCTTCACACGAACGACGCGCCCAGCGCCATCACCCGCCTCGGTGACATCGGGGTGGCCCCGTTCCTCATCGCAAGCTCAGTCATCGCGATCATGGCCCAGCGGTTGGTCCGGGTGAACTGCGTGAAGTGCAAGGAGCCGTACACCCCCACGCACAACGAGTTGCGGGCGACGAGCCTTTCGGAGGAGACCGCCCGGAAGGGGACCCCGATGAAGGGGCGTGGCTGTAACCACTGCCGGCAGACCAGTTACCGCGGGCGGACGGGGATCTACGAGCTGATGCGGATGAGCAACACCCTCCGCGAACTGACCTTCGCCCAGGCCCCCACCCAGGAGATCCGTCGGAAGGCCCGGGCCAGCAACATGCGGACCCTCCTGGACGACGGCATCTACAAGATCTTGAAAGGGGTTACGACGTTCGACGAGGTGCTCAGCACCTGTCACAGCGAGGTGCTCGTCAGTCAGGAAGGCTAGGGAGGTGTTGGGGCCGCCGCTTGCGGCGTTGCGTCGCCCGCAACGCCGCAAGCGGCGGACACGACACCGCTCGAACACAACGTCCTGGAACGGCGGGGATTTTTCCCCGATTTTTTGGCACGACACGCGCCCGGCTCGATAATGCGACACCGGGGCCAGAGGCCGGGTGGTTCCGCCCGGCCTGCCCGTCCGCCCCGGACTCGCTCGCAGGTTCGTGGCCGAACACCCGCACCGCTCCGCGGCCGGCGCCGCTGTCGTCCCAGACGGACGAGGGTCTTCCGTGCCGAAAGTGTCGATGGAGAAGTTGCTGGCCACGGTCATCCAGATCAAGGCCAGCGACCTGCACATCAGCATCGGCCAGCCGCCGGTGGTCCGCCACCAGGGCCGGCTGCGCAAGCTCGACATCGGCGGCGGCATCCTCGACAACGAGGACACCACCGCCCTGATGAAGTCGATCACCCCCGACCGCTGCCAGCAGGAGCTGCAGCAGAAGGGCGGGTCCGACTTCGCCATCGAGTACGTCGACGGGTACCGGTTCCGGGTCGCCGTCTTCAAGCAGAAGCAGTCCGTGGGAATGGTCTTGCGGCGGATCCCGAGCCAGTTCCTGACGTTCGAGCAACTCCGCACCCCGGAGGTGATCCGCAACCTGATCATCCGCCCGCGCGGGCTGCTCCTGGTCACCGGCCCGACCGGGTCCGGCAAGACCACCAGCCTGGCGTCGATGATCAACTTCCTCAACGACAACTACGACCGGCACATCATCACCCTGGAAGACCCGATCGAGTACTTCCACAAGCACAAGAAGAGCACGGTCAACCAGCGGGAGATCGGGATCGACGTGCCGGACTTCAAGGAGGGGATCCGGCGGGCCCTGCGGATGGACCCGGACGTCATCCTGGTCGGCGAAATGCGCGACCTCGAGACGATCCGCGCCGCCCTGGAAGCCGCCGAGACCGGGCACCTGGTGTTCGGCACCCTCCACACCAGCGGGGCGGCCAGCACCATCGACCGGGTCGTCACCGTCTTCCCGGAGAACGAGCAGGACCAGATCCGCACCCAGCTCGCCGGGGCCCTCATCGGGGTGCTCTCCCAGGCCCTCCTGCCGAAGAAGCCCGAGGGCCTGATCGCCGCCTACGAGATGATGGTCGTCACCCCGGCCATCCGGAACCTGATCCGCGAGAACAAGACGTACCGCATCGACTCCAGCATCCAGACCGGCCGGAAGGAGGGGATGTTCCTGCTCGACGACTCGCTGTTCCGGTACTGGCGCGAGGACCTGGTCGAGAAGGAGGAGTTGCTGCTGAAGTCGAGCCGGCCGAACGAGCTGGCCGCCAAGATCGCCCAGGCCGAGCGCGGCCTGGAGGACGAGGAGGACGAGGACGAGGAGGACGACGAGGACGAAGACGAGGAGGAGGAAGACGAGGACGAAGACGACGAGTGACCGCGCCCGCACCCTCCCCGCCCCGAACCGACACCAAGGACCGACCGCGATGTCCTCGCCGAACCCGAACGACAAGAACCCGAAGAAGCCGGCCGCCCAGCCGTCGAAGCCCGGGGCGCAGCCGGCCAAGCCGGCCGCCGGCCCGGCCCGCCGCCCGCCCCAGGCGAAGAACAAGCACGCCCACGTCGACCCGAACACCAAGCAACTCGGCCAGAAGCTGACCGACCTCGGGTTCCTCGACGAGATCCAGCTGGAGGCGATCTACGAGGACATGCGGACGGCCGAGGGCCGGCTCGCCGACCTCGCCCTGGAGCGCGGGCTGGTCACCGAGGACCAACTGCTCCAGGCGACGGCCGAGGTCCACGGGATGCGGGTCGCCAACCTGGAGGACACCAAGCCGGAGCCGGCCGCGGTCAAGCTGGTCACCAAGCAGATGGCCGAGCTGTACAACATCGTCCCGCTGACGTTCGAGAACGACACCCTGACCGTCGCCCTGGCCGACCCGAACAACCTGCAGGCGATGGACGGGCTGAAGGGGCTCCTCGGGATCCCGCACGTCACCCCGGTCCTGGCCCCGCCGAAGCAGGTCGAGGCCCTGGTCGCCCGGGCGTACTCGGGGGAGAAGGAAGAGTCGATCTCCAACCTGATCTCGCAGCTCGAGTCGACCGACATCGGGGGGAAGTCGTACGGGCGGGAGAACTCGATCGACCTGGACGACGTGATCGAGATGGCCAACTCGGCCCCGGTCCGGAAGCTGATCAACATGGTCCTGCTGATGGCCATCCGGGACCACGCCTCGGACGTGCACTTCGAGCCGTTCGAGGACGAGTACAAGATGCGGTACCGGTGCGACGGCGTCCTCTACGAGATGGTCCCGCCGCCGCGGCACTTGGCCAGCGCGATCGCCAGCCGCATCAAGGTCATGTCGAACCTGGACATCGCCGAGCGGCGGCTCCCGCAGGACGGGCGGATCGAGCTGAACGTCGGCGGGAACCCGGTCGACATGCGGGTCAGCGTCCTCCCGACCCTGTTCGGCGAGAGCGTCGTCATCCGGGTGCTGGACCGGACCAACGTCGGCCTGTCGCTCGACCGGATCGGGATGCCGCCGGACCTCCTGGGGCAGTTCCGGGCGGTGATCCGGAAGCCGAACGGGATCGTGCTCGTCACCGGCCCGACCGGGTCCGGGAAGACGACGACGCTGTACTCGGCGCTGTCCGAGTTGAACGAGATCGACACCAAGATCATCACCACCGAGGACCCGGTCGAGTACGAGATCGACGGCATCACCCAGTGCCCGATCAACCACGAGATCGACCTGACCTTCGCGTCCGCCCTGCGGGCGATCCTGCGGCAGGACCCGGACATCATCCTGGTCGGCGAGATCCGCGACCTGGAGACGGCCCAGATCGCGATCCAGGCGTCGCTCACCGGGCACCTGGTGTTCTCGACCCTCCACACCAACGACGCCCCCAGCTCGGTCACCCGGCTGCGGGACATGGGGGTCGAGCCGTTCCTCATCACCGCCACCGTCGAGGCGATCCAGGCCCAGCGGCTGGTGCGGAAGATCTGCCCGGCCTGCCGGGCCGGGTACGACCCGACGCGCGAGCAGCTGATGGAGGTGAACCTGTCGCCGGACCAGGTCCGGGGGAAGCAGTTCTTCTACGGCGAGGGGTGCGACAAGTGTAACAACCTGGGGTTCAAGGGCCGGACCGGGCTGTACGAGCTGGTGGTGCTCAACGACGACCTGCGGGACATGATCAGCCGCGGGGCGAGCACCGACGCGATCCGCCAGTACACCCGGAAGATGGGGGCGGCGAGCCTCCGGGACGCCGGGCTGAAGGCCCTGTTCTCCGGCCTCACCACCCTGGACGAGGTGGTCCGGGAGACGGTCCAGGACGACGAGAGCTGAGGACCGGGTACGCCGCCAGGGGTTCCGGCCCCGCCCGGAGCGGGCGGGTCCTCCACCCCCGGCTACACTCGGTCGCCCCTCCGGGGCTCTAACCGAGGTGTAGTCCCGGAGGGACGACCGCCGGTAGCCGGGGGTGGAGCGCAGCGCAACCCCCGGCGGCCCCCGGACGCCCGGCGGGCGGCACGGAACGACCCGCACCGGCCGCGCTGGAATGGACGCCCCCGACGGACGTTAGGACACCCGAGGGGCAGGAACGGGCCTGACTCGCACCGACCGACCACCGACCGAGGACGGGAATGCCAACCTATAAGTACGAGGCCTTGGACACCTCGGGGAACGAGGTCAAGGACTCGATCGAGGCGGCGAACGAGGAGGAGGCCCAGGCGAAGGTCAAGTCCAAGGGGTACTTCGTCACCAAGCTGACGGCCATGGCCGGGGCGGCCGGGGCGAAGGGGAAGAAGAAGAAGAAGGCCGGCAAGAGCCGCAAGACGTTCACCATCGGCGGGGTGAAGAACAAGCACCTGGTGACGTTCACCCGCCAGTTCTCCACCCTCCAGGACGCCGGCCTGCCGGTCCTCCGGTCGCTCCGCATCCTGGAGCGGCAGATGAAGCCGAGTGTCCTGAAGAACGCCCTGATCGACGTGGTCGAGGACGTCGAGGGCGGGATGAGCCTGTCGGAGGCGCTGGGGAAGCACCCGAAGTGCTTCAGCAAGCTGTACGTGAACATGGTCAAGGCCGGCGAGGCCGGCGGGGCCCTGGAGGTGATCCTCCAGCGGCTCGCCGACTTCCTCGAGAAGGCGGCCAGCCTGAAGGCCAAGATCATCGGGGCGATGGTCTACCCGGCCGTCGTGATCTTCGTCGCGGTCGCCATCCTGACGTTCATCATGGTGGCCATCATCCCGAAGTTCAAGAAGATCTTCGACGAGTTCGGCCTGACCCTGCCGTGGGCGACGCAGACCCTGATCAAGGTCAGCGGCTGGATGTCCGAGTTCTGGTGGACCCTGCCGCTGTTCCCGATGACGCTGTACTTCCTCATGAAACTCATGAGGCTGTCGCGGGCCGGGAACTTCGCCCTCGACCGCGCCGTGCTGTGGATACCGATCATCGGCCAGCTCATCGAGAAGACCATCGTCGCCCGGACGATGCGGACCCTCGGGACGCTGATCAGCTCCGGGGTGCCGATCCTGGAGGCGATCAACATCGTGAAGGAGACGGCCAACAACGCCGTCTTCGAGCGGATGTTCCAGCGGGTGCTCGAGTCGATCCGGGAGGGCGACACGATCGCCGAGCCGCTCAAGGAGGCCCGGCTGGTCGACGACATGGTGGTGAACATGGTGGAGGTCGGGGAGGAGACCGGCGACCTGGACACCATGCTGTACAAGATCGCCGACTTCTACGACGAGCAGGTGGACGTGCTCGTGAAGTCGCTGATCTCGCTGCTCGAGCCGATCATGATCGTGTTCCTCGGGTTCACCATCGGGGCCATCGTGATCTCGCTGTTCCTGCCGCTCATCAAGCTGCTGGAAGGGCTCAGCAAGTAGTGTGGGTGCGAGTGTGAGTGTGAGGGAAAACCGGAACCCGCGGTCTTCTGTCTTCCCTCACACTCACACTCACACCCCACACT
>PNKH01000011.1 GCA_013822345.1 Isosphaera sp. | reverse complement strand
ACCAAGGGGGTGCCGACCCCCGGGGTCGCCCAGAACCAGCAGAACCAGAAGCAGGTGCTGTACGTCAAGGCCACCGGCACCGTGCAGAACAAGCGGACCGGGGAGACCGCCCCGATGAAGCCGCTCGACGCCGACCCGGTCACCGCCGGGGTCGACGAGGACCCGCGGCAGAAGTTCGCCGACTGGATGACCGGCCCGAAGAACCCGTTCTTCGCGAAGGCGGTGGCGAACCGGTACTGGGCGCACTTCTTCGGCCGCGGGATCGTCGACCCGCTGGACGACATGCGGGTCACGAACCCGCCGAGTAACCCGGAGCTGCTCGACGCCCTGGCCCAGAACCTGGTCGAGAACAAGTACAGCCTGAAGGCGCTGATCCGGACGATCTGCACCAGCCGGACGTACCAGCTCAGCAGCCTGCCGAACGAGTTCAACCAGGCGGACAAGCAGTCGTTCGCCCGGTACTACCCGCGGCGGCTGTCGGCCGAGGTGCTGTTCGACGCCGTCTCGAAGCTGACCGACAGCCCGACCGCGTTCCCCGGGCTGCCGGCCGACCGGAACGCCCCGACCCGGGCGATCATGCTGCCGGACGAGTCGTTCGCGTCGTACTTCCTGGACGTGACCGGGCGGCCGCAGCGGATCAGCGCGTGCGAGTGCGAGCGGGTGAACGAGGCGAGCCTGGCGATGACCCTGCACCTGCTGAACTCGCAGGAGGTGCAGGACAAGATCGCCCGGGTCGGCGGGCGGGCCGACGTGCTGGCGAAGGACCCGCGGCCGGACGCCGAGAAGGTGACCGAGCTGTTCCGGCTGGCGGTCGGGACGCCGCCGTCGGAGGAGAAGCTGAAGCTCGCCCTGGAGCACGTCGAGAAGCACAAGGCGGCGAAGACGACCAAGGTCGCCTACGAGAACATCGTCTGGGCGCTCTTGAACTCGAAGGGGTTCCTGTTCAACCAGTGACGGCGACGGGTCGCCGCTTGCGGCGTTGCGGGCGCTCGCAACGCCGCAAGCGGCGGACGTTCTGCAGATCACCTCTTTTCCCCAGTTCGAGGGTTAACCCCGGCGCGGCGGTGGAGTAAACTCGGGGGTGGCGGCTCGCGACGCCGGACCCCGAGTCCCTTCCCGGGCGGCGGATGAACAGCCCGTCCGACTCCTTCCAACTGGACGAGCACCTGGCCCGGCTGCTGGCCGCGTTCGACCCGCGCATCGACGGCGGGGCCGACGGCCACGCCCCGACCATCGGGGTGGCCCAGGCCGGCCCGCTCCCCGGCGAGCGGCCGCTCACCCCGCTCCCCCCGGCCGCGAACGAGGGGTCGCTCGGCGAACTCCTCCCGGACCCCGCCGGCCCGCCGTCGGACCCCGCCCTCCCGCCCCCGCCGGTCCAGGGCCCGCCGTCGAGCGCCGGCCCGCACCGGGTCGGGCGGTTCGAGCTGCGCCGCCAGCTCGGCAAGGGCGGGTGCGGGATCGTCTTCCTCGCCTACGACCCGAAGCTGGAGCGCGAGGTCGCCCTCAAGATCCCCCGTCCGGAGATGCTACTGAGCCCGGACGCCCGGCGGCGGCTGGTCCGGGAGGCGCTGGCGGCGGCCGGGTTCGACCACCCGAACCTGGTCCCGGTGTACGAGTCCAGCGAGGTCGGGCCGGTCTGCTTCATCGCTACCGCCTACTGCCCCGGGCTGACCCTCGGCGAGTGGCTCGACCGGCAGACGTTCCCGGTCCCGGTCCGGCAGGCGGCCCGGCTCCTGGCGACCCTGGCCGAGGCGGTCCAGCACGCCCACGACCGCGGCGTCCTCCACCGCGACCTGAAGCCGAACAACGTCATCCTCCAGGGGACCCGCGACGACCCGGAGGACCAGGAGCCGCCGCCCGGGGCGGTCCCGCTCCGCGGCGAGCACTTCGTCCCGCGGATCGTCGACTTCGGGCTGGCGAAGCTCCTGGAGCGGGGCGGGCCGGCCGAGACCGGCACCCGGCAGATCCTCGGCACCCCGAAGTACATGGCCCCGGAGCAGGCCCAGGCCCGGCACGACGACGTCGGCCCGGCGGCCGACGTGTACGCCCTCGGGGTGATCCTGTACGAGCTCCTGACCGGCCGGGCCCCCTACGAGGGGAACACGGACGTGGAGGTGCTGCGGCAGGCGATCGAGGGCGACCCGACCCGGCCGCGGCACCTCCGCCCGGACCTGCCGCGCGACCTGGAGGCGATCTGCCTGAAGGCGATGGACCGGTCCCCGGGCCGGCGGTACCGGACGGCGATCGACTACGCGGACGACCTGCGGCGGTTCCTGGACGGGAAGCCGACCCTGGCCCGGCCGCTCCGGTGGGCCGGGCGGGCGGCGAAGTGGCTGCGGCGGAACGACCAGGCGGTGGCGATCGGGGTGGTGACCACCATCGCCGGGGTGCTGCTGGCCCTCGGGTGGTGGTACGTCGGGGAGAACCGCAAGCTGAACGCCCGGCTCAACGCCCGGGCCCCGACCCCGACCGCCACCGGCCCGACCCGTGCGGACCTCCACCGGGAGTACGGCCAGGCGGTCCGGGCCGCGTTCCTGGCGTGGCGGGCCGGGGACCGGCAGGCCGCCGCCGACGCCGCCGACCGGGCCCGGGACCTGACCCTGACGGCCGGGGACAAGGCCGACGACTTCCCGCTCCGCCACCTCCGCCGGCTCCTCGCCGCCCAGAAGCTCGCCATCGCGTGCCCTGCCGGGGCGGTCACCGCCCTGGCGGCGTCCGGCGACGGCCGGCTCCTGGCCAGCGGGCACGCGGACGGCACCCTCGCGGTCTGGGACCGGGCGACCGGCGACCCGGTCGGGTCGGCCCGGGCGCACGACGGCCCGGTCCTGGCCGTCGGGTTCGACCCGACCGGGGCCGTGGTCACGGCCGCCGGCCCCGGCGACCGGAAGCGGTGGGCGGTCGCCGCGGGCGGCCTCGGGCCGGGGGTCGCGGCCCCGGGCGGCCCGGCCCCGGCTTACACCCCGGTCCCGGTCGCCCGGCACGAGTCGGCCGTGTACACCGGCGGCGAGGACGGGGTGATCCGGGGGTGGGACGGGGCGGACGGCGGGCTAGCGGTCGCCGCCGGCGGGCCGCCGGCGGTGGTCGCGGTCGGGGTCCGGCCGGACGGGTCCGGGTTCGTGCTGGCCGCGGCCGACGGGTCGGTGGCCGAGGTCCGGAACGGGTCCGGGCGGGAGGCGCGGGCCGGGGCCGGGCCGGCGGTGCTGGCCGTCCGCTGCCCGGACGGGTCGACCGCGGTCGTGGTCGAGGTCGCGGGGTCGACGGCGGTGGTGCGGGAGGTCGGGGGCCGGGAGCGGGCCCGGCTGCAGTTGCCGGACGGGGCGGCGGTGGTGTCCGCCGACCTGGCCGCCGAGGGCGGGTGGCTGGCGGTCGGGGACGACCGCGGGCGGGTGTTCGTCCGGGACCCGGCCGGCGGCCCGGCGGTCCCGATCGACACCGGGCTCCGGCGGCCGGTCGGGCGGGTGTCGGTGTCGTCCGGCGGGCGGGTGGCGGCGGCGTGCCCGGACGGGGTCGGGGTGTGGCGGGCCGGGCGGCCGCAGCCGGAGCTGACGGTGTCGGCGGACGACGGGACGGTGTTCCGGCTGTGCCCGGGCGGGGACCGGCTGCTGACCGCCGGGCGGGGGGTGGTGCGGGTGTGGGCGGTGACCGCCGGGGGCCGGCCGGAGGAGCAGGCGGCGCGGAAGGAGTGGACCCTGCACGGGCACGTCGGGCGGGTGACCGCCCTGGGGGTGTCGCCGGACGGGCGGACGGTGGTCAGCGGCGGGGCGGACGGGTCGGTCCGGTGCTGGGACGCCCGGACCGGGCTGGAGCTGCTGGCCGTCCGCCGGCACGCCGGGCCGGTGGCGGCGGTCGAGTTCTCGGCGGACGGGCGGGCCCTGGTCACCGCCGGGGATCAGGTGGCCGTCTGGGACGCCCCGCCGGACTGACCCCGGGTCGGCTCTCATCGATTTCTCTGTAGCTTCCGCAGCCCCCCCGGGTTGAATGAGTGCGTCGCCCGCCCGCGCCGGCACTCCGCCGGCCGGGGCGGCGATCGACCCCGGGGTTCACGCCGATGCGCAAGCTGTTCTTCGCCGTCTCCGCGATGCTGTTCATGGCCGGGCTGGTGATCGCGGCCGAGGGGACGGTGACCAAGGTGGACACCGACAAGAAGGAGATCGTGGTCAAGGACGGGGACAAGGAGGTCACCCTGAAGTACACGGACAAGGTGAAGGTGACCCTGATCACCTTCGGGAAGGACAAGAAGTCGGAGGAGAAGGAGGGCAAGTTCGAGGACTTCGAGAAGCGGCTGAAGGGGTTCAAGGCGGACTCGAAGTTCCCGACCAAGCTGACCTACGAGGCCAAGGACGGGACCATCACCGAGGTGAAATTCCGCAGCTTCGGCGGCGGCAAGAACCCGGGCAAGAACTGACCGCGGGGGGATCTGACCGACGAGCCCGGCGGTCACGCCGTCCCGGCGATGATGATGAGCGGCCGGCGGGTCTCGTCCGGCTCGGCCCGGCGGATCAGGTCCCGGACCATCCACGGCACGTTCCCCTCGCCGAACAGGAGGAACCCGAGCGTCCCGCTGACCGGGGACTCGTCCGTCCACCCGAAGTGGATCTCCGGCGGGCGGCCGACCTTGGCCATCTCCAGGGCGACCGCGGCCAGGGTGTGCGACACCGACGCGGCCCCGGTGATCTTCATCACGTACCGCCCCTCCTCCTCGGTGATCCGCAAGACCGGCTCGTTCACGAACTCGCTCGCGTCCGCCAACTCGACCTCCACGAACACCATCATCAGGTCGCGCGGGATGCGGTGCTCGCGGCGGATCTGCGCCTCCTTGTTCGCCAGCGTCCGCCGCCCCGGCCGGTGCGGGACCAGGATGCTCAGCTCCAGGTGGCGGACCGTGTCCCACATGAGTTGGGTGCCCGGGTCGGGGAGCTTGAACCCGGCGAACCGCAGCTCCCGGCTCCGCCCCCACCGGGACCAGAACGAGGTGACCAGGATGGCCAGGATGAAGAACGCGGCGATCTTGATCCCGTCCGGCTTCTCGTACACGTTCGCGATCGTCGTGTAGACGAACACGACGGTGATGAGCAGGAACCCCCACGGGGCGCGGGCGTACCACCGCCCCGCGCGCCGCCTCCACAGGTCGATCACCGACGCCACGCAGGCGCTGGTGATCAGCACCAGCACCCCGGTCGCGTACGCCGCCCCCTGGGCCTCGACGCTCGCCCGGAAGATCAGCGTCACGACCAGGTTCACCGCCGTGAACAGGAGGACCAGCGGCCGCGTCGCCCGGGCCCACTCCGGGGCCATCCCGTACCGCGGCAGGTACTGCGGGACGAGGTTCAGCAGCCCGGCCATCGCGCTGGCCCCGGCGAACCACAGGATCACGACCGTGGCCGCGTCGTACACGGTGCCGAACCACTCCCCGAAGAACGGCAGCAGCGGCAGCGGGTTGCCGTCCGGCCCGGGGTTCTCGCCGTGGGCCAGGTACGCCAGCGCCCGGTCCTTCGCCTTCAGGTCCTTGTCGGTCACGCCCTCCCGCTCGACCCCGGCCGCGTCCACCTTGGTCAGGTGCTCGGGCGGGATCAGGCAGGCGACCACGACCGACGACCCGATCAGGTAGACCGACATGACCAGGGCGGCGGTGACGAGCAGCTTGCGGGTGTTGCGGATCCGGCCCCTCGGCTCGGCCGGGTCGTCCCCGGGGTCGCCCTTGACCAGCGGCATCACCGCCACCCCGGTCTCGAACCCGGACAGCCCGAGGGCGAGCTTCGGGAAGATGAGCAGGCTGATGGCGACGGTGGTGAGCAGCCCGGTCCCGGCGAGCGGCCGCTCCGCCTCCTTGATGAACCACCCGCCGGCCGCCACCCGGTCGAGGAACGCCCGGTACTTCTCCGGGTGCTCGACGAGGTGCCAGACCCCTGCCCCGATCACGACCGCGCTCAGGATCATGTACACGGTGACGATCACCACCGCCAGGCCGATCACCTCGCCGAACCCGCGCATGAAGCTGGCCCCGAGCAGGACCAGCAGGAACGAGGTGACGAGGATCGCCTGCCGGGTCTTCTCGGCGTCGTCCGCCACCTCCAGCGGCCAGTGCGGGTTGGTGATCAGGTGGACGGTCGCGTCGGCCGTCGACATGGTCTTGGTGATCACGTAGTCGGTGGCCGCGAACCCGAGGAGGGTGAGGATCAGGATCTTCCCCGGCCACCCGGACACCAGCCGGGCGAGCATCCCGATCGACCCCTGGCCGGTGTGCGACCGGCCGCACACGTACCAGTAGATCGGGAGGGCGCCGAGCAGGGTGACGAGGACCAGGACGACGGTGGCGAGGGGGGCGAGCAGGCCGGCGTTCTCGAACGCGATCGACGGCTGGTACCCGAGGGTGGAGAAGTAGTCGACCCCGGTCAGGCACATCACGAACAGCCAGAACGACTGGTGGTGCGGCTTGGCCGGGGCGTGCGGGCCTGGGGGTGGGTCGGTCATGGGGGTGGCGGGCGGCGGGGCGGTTCCCGGTGGCTGCGCACCGCCCCAAAACCGGGGTACAGTGTATCGCGCCGGCCGCCGTTCCGCCGCGACGCCTCGCCGCTTGCGGCGTTGCGGGCGCTGCCGCAACGCCGCAAGCGGCGGTCACCCCCGCAGCTTCTTCGGGTCGACCGAGACGTGCTTGATGTGCGTCCGCTTCCAGGTGTACGTCAATTCCAGGGTGCCGGCGGCCGACAGGATCATCGCCGGGTACGAGTACTCGCCCGGCTCCGCCTCCAGGTCGTGCACCTTCTTCCACGTCTTCCCGTCGTCGGCCGACCGGACGAGGACGAGCGGGGTGCGGCCGAGCGGCACCGGGTTGCACACCATGATGACGCCGCCGTCGGCATCCCTCACCACGTCGACCCCGGTGCTCGGGTTCGGCAGCTCGGTCTCCGCGGCCGGGGTGAACGTGACCCCGCCGTCCTTCGACTCGGCCCGGCACACCACCCGCGGGTCCCGCGACCGCATCAGGGCGACCACCTTGCCGTCCTTCCCCGCGAACAGGGCCGGCTGGATCTGCCCGAACTTCCCCGCGACGTTGAAGGCGTTCGACCGCTTCCAGTCCTTGCCGTCGGCGGACCGGTCGACGTAGGGGGTCCAGTTCCGGTGGCTCTCGACCGAGGTGCCGGCGAGGAGGGTGCCGTCGGCGAGTTGGATCGGCTTCGCCCGGACCGGGCCGAAGAACCCGGCCGGCATCATCTCCGGCTTGGTCCAGTTCTTGCCGTTGTCGACCGACGCCCGGACGAACCCGGTCCAGTTGTCCGGCTTCGGCCCGGCCTTGTACCACAGGAACACGGTGCCGTCGGCGGCCTTGAAGAGGACCGGGTTCCAGCACGGCTGGCCGGGCTCGGTGCCGAGGACGGCGGGTTCGCTCCACGCCCTGCCGTCGAACGCGCTGGACCAGATCTGGACATCGGTCGCCCCCTCCCGGGTGCCGCCGAACCAGGCGGCGAGGAGCTTGCCCGGCTCTCGCTCGACGACGGTGGACGCGTGGCACGACGGGAACGGGGCCTTCTCGAAGATGAACACGGCACGGGCCTCCGGAAGAGGGGCCACGGATGGACACGGATGAAGCACGGATCAGACCCGATGTTTGGTCTGATCCGTGCTTCATCCGTGTCCATCCGTGGCGGAACTGTCTTGTCTCACCCCCGGGCGATCTGCTGCTTCTCCGCGTCCCACACCACCTTCTTCCCGGTCCGGTACGCGATGTTCGCCAGGTGCGCCGCCGTGATCACCCGGTGGCCCAGCTCGATCGGTGAACTCGGGTCCTTGTTCTCCTTCACCGCCGCCAGCCAGTTCCGGACGTGGGCCGGGGTCTCGTTCTCCACCTTCCAACTCATCCTCGGCTTCTGGTCCGGCTTCGGCTTGTCGATCGTGTCGTACACCCGGATCTCCCCGTTCGACTCGGCCTCCGCGTGCAGCGTCATCTTGGTCCCGTAGAACGTCGCCCCGACCCCGTCGTACCCGTTCACGAACTCGACCGCGAACGTCGCCGCGAACCGGCCGTAGTCCCACACCCCGTGGATCACGTCCGGCGTCTCCCAGTGCTTGAAGTGGTACACCCCGCCGTTGGCCACCACGCTCTTCGGGGCGTCGACCCCGCCGAGCCACTGGACGATGTCCAGCTGGTGGGCCCCGATGTCGGTCATCAGCCCGCCGGCGTAGTCCCAGAACCACCGCCACGACCAGTACCGGACCGGGTCAAACTTCACCTTCGGGGCCGACCCCAGGAATGCGTCCCAGTTCACCCCCTTGACCTGGTTCGCGTCGAACGTCGCCGGCGGCGCGAACGGGTCCCGCTTCACCCAGTTCCGGCAGTCCCACACCTTCACCCACACCAGGTCGCCGAAGTCCCCGGACTGGATCACGTCACGGGCCCGCTTCCAGTGCTCCCCGCTGTGCCGCTGGTTCCCGACCTGCACGACCCGCTTCGCGGCCCGCACCGCCTTGACCATCTCCGGCCCGTCCTCGAGCCGGTGCGTCAGCGGCTTCTCGGCGTACGCGTGCTTGCCGGCGGCCATCGCCGCCAGGAGGTGCTCCTTGTGGTGGTGGTCCGGGGTGGCGATCACCACCGCGTCGAGGCCGGCGTGCTCCAGCAGCTTCCGGTGGTCGGGGTACGCCGCCGGCTTGTCCTTCACCCCGAGGGTGGCGAGGTGGGCGGCGATCGCGTCGAGGCGGAACTTCGCGATGTCCGCGGTGGCGACCACGTTGTGCCCGGCCTTCACGCACTCGGTGATGACCGACCGGCCGCGGTTCCCGCACCCGATCAGCCCGACGTTCAGCTTCTCGTTCGCCCCGAGGGCGTTCGCGGCGGGGGCGAGGGCGACGGCCCCGGCGGAGGCGGCCAGGAAGGTGCGGCGGTCCGGCATGGGAGGACTCCGGCGGAGGGGAAGGGGATGGGGAGATGGTACCCCATCGACCCGGCCGGGAGAAGCGGCCGGCGGTGCGGATTCTGGTTCGCCGCGGGCCGGAGCGTGGTTAGAATGACACCGTCCTCCCGCCGACCGCCACGCCTCCCGCTCCCGCCCCGAGACGACTCGCATGCACTGGCTGTCCGCCCTCTGCGTCGCGCTGGTGCCGGCCGCCGCCGACCCGCCGAAGCCGACCGCCGGCCAGGTCGAGTTCTTCGAGAAGAAGGTCCGGCCGGTGCTGGCCGACCACTGCCACTCGTGCCACGGGCCGAAGAAGCAGAGCGCCGGGCTCCGCCTCGACACCGCCGCCGGCCTCAGGGCCGGGGCCGACAACGGCTCGGTGGTGGTGCCCGGCGACCCCACGAAGAGCCGGCTGGTCCGGTCGGTGAAGCGCGAGGGCGAGTACGCGATGCCGCCGAAGGCGGCGCTGCCGGCGGAGGCGGTGGCGGTCCTGACGGAGTGGGTGAAGGCCGGGGCCGCGTTCCCCGCCGACCTCGCGGTCAAGCCGGCCGCCGACCCCCGCGACCACTGGGCGTTCCGGCCGGTGAAGGAACCGCCGGTGCCGACCACCCCCGACCCGATCGACGCCCTCGTCAGGGCGAAGCTCGACGCCGCCGGGCTGAAGCCGGCCCCGGTCGCCGACAAGCGCACCCTGATCCGCCGGGCGTACTACGACCTCACCGGGCTACCGCCGTCGGCCGCGGAGGTCGAGGCGTTCGAGACGGACGCCGACCCCGCGGCGTGGGAGAAGCTGATCGACCGGTTGCTCGCGTCGCCGCGGTACGGGGAGCGGTGGGGCCGGTACTGGCTCGACCTCGCCCGGTACGCCGACACCAAGGGGTACATTCTGACCGACGACCGGAACTTCCCGTACGCCTACACGTACCGCGACTACGTCATCCGGTCGCTGAACGAGGACAAGCCGTATGACCGGTTCGTGACCGAGCAGCTGGCCGCCGACCGGCTCCCGCTCGGGGACGACAAGCGGCCGCTCGCGGCCCTCGGGTTCCTGACGCTGGGCCGGCGGTTCCTGAACAACACCCACGACATCATCGACGACCGGATCGACGTGGTCACCCGCGGGCTGATGGGCCTGACCGTCACCTGCGCCCGGTGCCACGACCACAAGTACGACCCGGTCCCGGCCGCCGACTACTACGCCCTGTACGGGGTGTTCGCCAGCAGCCAGGAGCCGAAGGAGTTGCCGCTGATCGGCGAGGTCGCCCGGACGCCGGAGGTCGAGGCGTTCGAGGCGGAGGTGGCGAAGCGCGAGGCGGCGTACCGGGCGGAGCTGGAGAAGCGGCGCGCGGCGGCCCTCAAGAAGCTCCGCGACCCGGCCGCGGTCGCCGGGTACGTCCGGGCGGTCCTCGACGCCCGCGGCAAGCCGAACGAGCAGCTGCAGGCGCTGCTCCGCGAGCGCGACCTGAACCGGTTCGTGTTCGACCGCTGGCGGGCGTTCCTGGCCGACGCGAACCCGGCGGTGCTGACGGCCGCCGCCGAGGCGGTGGCGAAGGTGGCGGCGGCCGCGCCCGAGAACCCGACGCCGGCCGAGGCCGAGGCGGCCCGGTGGCTCGCCGCCGGCGGCCCGACCGACGTCCCGGTCGCCGACTTCGACAAGATCCAGAACCGGGCCGACCGGAACGCCCTGGCCGAGATCAAGAAGAAGACGGACGCGTTCGAGGCGGCGAGCCCGCACGCCCCGCCGCGGGCGCACGTTCTGAACGACAACCCGTCCCCGACGCAGCCGGTCGTCTTCCTGCGCGGCAACCCCGGGAACCGCGGCCCGCAGGTCCCGCGGCAGGCCCCGGCGGTCGTGACCGGTCCGAGTCGCAAGCCGTTCACCGACGGCAGCGGCCGGCTGGAGCTGGCGAAGGCGATCGTCAGCCCGGACAACCCGCTGACCGCCCGGGTGCTGGTGAACCGGGTGTGGGCCGGGCACTTCGGGCACGGGCTGGTCCGCACCCCGAGCGACTTCGGCGTCCGCTCCGACACGCCGAGTCACCCGGAGCTGCTCGACTGGCTCGCCGCCCGGTTCGTCGCCGACGGGTGGAGCCTGAAGAAGCTGCACAAGACGGTCATGCTCTCCGCGACCTACCGCCGGTCGTCGGCGGTGTCGGCCGATGCGTTCCGGCTCGACCCGGAGAACAAGCTGCTGTCGCACCAGACCCGCCGGCGGCTCGACTTCGAGGCGCTGCGCGACTCGGTGTTGTCGGCCGCCGGCACCCTCGACCTGACGGTCGGCGGGAAGCCGGTGGACCTGTTCAAGGCGCCGTTCAGCACGCGGCGGACGGTGTACGGGGTGATCGACCGGACCAGCTTCCCCGGCACCCTGAGGGCGTTCGACGTGGCCAGCCCGGACCAGCACAGCCCGCAGCGGTTCCAGACGACCGCCCCGCAGCAGGCCCTGTTCCTGATGAACAGCCCGTTCGTGACCGGCCAGGCGAAGGCCCTCGCGGCGCGGCCGGAGGTGGCGTCCGCGAGGACGCCGACCGAGAAGGCGACCGCCATGTACCGCCTCGCGCTGGGCCGCGGCCCGACGAAGGCGGAGGTGGCGCTGGCGGTCGAGTTCGCGGACGGGGACGACCCGAAGGCGGCGTTCGGGGCGTGGCCGCAGCTCGCCCAGGTGCTGCTCCTGAGCAACGAGTTCGCGTTCGTGGACTGAACCCGCCGGAGCGTCCGATGACCCCGTTTCCGCTGACGCGCCGCGAGATGCTGACCCGGGTCGGCGTCGGCATGGGCCTCGTCGGCCTCACGCAGTTGCTCAGTGACTCGGGCCTGCTCGCCGCCGACCCGGCCCGCCCGCTCGCCCCGAAGAAGCCGCACTTCCCGGCGAAGGCGAAGCGCGTCATCCACCTGTTCGCGAACGGCGGGCCGAGCCAGGTGGACACGTTCGACCCCAAGCCCGCCCTCGGCAAGTACGCCGGCAAGCCGCTCCCGGCCGCCAACCTCCGGACCGAGCGCCGCACCGGGGCCGCGTTCCCGTCGCCGTTCACGTTCCGGAAGTACGGCAAGTCCGGGCTGGAGGTGAGCGAGCTGTTCGCCAGGACCGCGGAGCACATCGACGACATCTGCGTGATTCGGTCGATGCACGCGGACGTGCCGAACCACGAGCCGTCGTTCCTCCTGATGAACACCGGCGAGCCGCGGCTGATCCGCCCGAGCGTCGGGAGTTGGGTCACCTACGGCCTCGGGAGCGAGAACCAGAACCTCCCCGGGTTCGTGGCCATGTGCCCCGGCGGGATGCCGCTGCAGGAGGCCCAAAACTGGCAGGCCGGGTTCCTCCCCGGCGTCTACCAGGGGAGCTACGTCGACCCGAAGCAGACCGACGTGGAGAAGCTGGTCGAGTTCGTGAAGAACAAGACCGCCCCCGGCCCGGCCCAGCGGAAGCAGCTCGACCTGCTCGCCAAGCTGAACGCCGCGCACCAGGCGGCCCGGCCGAACGACCCGCAGCTCGAAGCGCGCATCCAGTCGTTCGAGCTGGCGTACCGGATGCAGTCCGAGGCGAGCGAGGCGTTCGACACCTCGAAGGAGCCGAAGCACGTCCTGGAGGCTTACGGCCCCGGCGACCAGGCCCGGAGCATCCTGCTCGCCCGCCGGCTGGTCGAGCGGGGCGTCCGGTTCGTGCAGGTCTCACACGGCCCGGTGCAGCCGTGGGACAGCCACGACGACCTGGAGGTGAACCACCGCCGGCTCGCCGGCCAGGTCGACCGGGCGATCGCCGCGCTGCTCTCTGACCTGAAGCGGCTCGGGCTGTTCGAGGAGACGCTGGTGCTGTGGGGCGGGGAGTTCGGGCGGACGCCGGTGGTCGAGCTGCCGACCCCGGGGTCGAACGCCGGGAAGGTGAACGGCCGGGACCACAACCACTGGGGGTTCACGGTGTGGATGGCCGGCGGCGGGGTGAAGGGCGGGCAGGCGGTCGGGGCGACCGACGAGTTCGGGTTCAGGGCGGTCGAGAACCCGGTCCACGTCCACGACCTGCACGCGACGATGCTGCTCCTGCTCGGGTTCGACCACGAGAAGTTCACCTACCGGTACGCCGGCCGGGACTTCCGGTTGACCGACGTGAAGGGGACCGTGGTGAAGCAGGTTCTGAAATGAGCCACAGATGAACACAGATGAAACACAGATCGGGCAAAGAGAATACCTGGACAGGGACATCACCGAGCGGATTATCGGTGCCGCGTTCGAGGTACACAACCACCTCGGGTACGGGTTCTTGGAGAAGGTGTACCAGCGGGCTATGAAAGTGGAGTTGGAAGCCCGCGGCCTGGTCGCCGAGACGGAGGCTGAGATCCGGGTCACGTACAAGGGCTTCGAGGTCGGGTACTACAAGGCCGACATCCTGGTCAACGGGCGCGTCCTCGTCGAGTTGAAGGTCGCGCCGGACTATTGCCCGGCGGACGAGCCGCAGTTGCTGAACGAACTCAAGGCCACCGGCATCCGGGTCGGTCTCCTGATCAACTTCGGCCGAAGTAAGGTCGGGATCAAACGACTTGTTTTCTGATCTGTGTTTCATCTGTGTTCATCTGTGGCTCATTGCTTTGCCTTTCCTCCCGCGGATCGCGGCGACCAGGTCGGCGGTCGTCCGGATGTCCGCGTCGAAGTCGGTGTAGCAGCAGCCGACGGTGCCCGGGTCGTGGGAGTCGCTGTTCCCGAGCTGGGCGAGGTGCGGGTACTTCCGCAGCAGCCCCTGGGCCCGCTCCCGCAGGTCCGGGTCCATGTTGTTCGACATCACCTCGATCCCGTCGAGTTCCGCCCGCTGGTCGGCCACCAGCTTCTCGAACGGCTGGCCCCACCGGTGCGGGTGTGCGGCGACCGCCGCCCCGCCCTGCCGGTGCACCTCCCGGCACAGCTCCCCCCACGGGATGCCGCGCGGCAGGGCGTACGGGTCCGTCACCCCGTAGCACAGCACGTCCCCGCCGCGGCCGGTCACCTCCACCCCGGCCAGGACCACCAGGTGCGGGGCGGCCGCCCGCAGCTCCTCCAGCTCGGCCTCCGTCCACAGGTAGTCGTGCTCGGTGAGGACCACCCCGTCGAGGCCGGCCGCGGTCGCGGCCTCCAGCAGGTCGAACGGGTCGGTGACCGCGTCGGGGGAGTGGCGGCGGGTGTGCAGGTGGAGGTCGAACTTCATCGCGGCTCCTTGGGTGGGCAACCGGTATCTTACGGGTGGGTCGCGGAGGGTCCGGGGTGTCGCGGGAACGGGCGGTCGAGATCTGGCGGGCGGCGGTGGACGCGGTCCGACCCGGGCCGCTGGTCGAGGCGGCGGTGCGCGGCGAGGCCGCGGTGTCGGCGGCGCCGCGGGTGCTGGTGGTCGGGGCCGGGAAGGCCGGGCCGGGGATGGCCGCCGGGCTGGAGACGGCTCTCGCCGACCGGCTCGACCGCGTCGAGGGGCTGGTGAACGTCCCCGCCGGGATGACGGCCGACTTGCGGCGCGTCCGGCTGCACGCGGCGCGCCCGCCGGGGGTGAACGAACCGCGCCCCGAGGGAGTCGCCGGGGCCGAGGAAATGCTGCGGCTCCTCGCGTCGGCCGGGCCGGACGACGTGGCGGTGTGCCTGTTGTCGGGCGGCGGGTCGGCGCTCCTCCCGGCCCCGGCCGACGGCGTCACCCTCGCCGACAAGCTCGCGGTGACGAAGTTGCTCCACCGCAGCGGGGCGACGATCGACGAGATGAACTGCGTCCGCAAGCACCTGTCGGCGGTGAAGGGCGGGCGGCTGGCCCAGGCGTTCCGCGGCCGGCTGCTGCTGTCGCTCGTCATCTCCGACGTGGTCGGCGACCCGCTCGACGTGATCGCGTCCGGCCCGACCGCCCCCGACCCGACCGCCTTCGCCGACGCCCTCGCGGTGCTCGACCGGTTCGGCCTGGCCGTCCCGGAGGGCGTCCGGCGGCACCTCGAAGCGGGTCGCGCCGGGTCGGTCCCGGAGACCCCGAAGGCGGTCCCGGCGAACGTCGTGAACCGGGTGATCGGCAGCAACCGGGTGGCGCTCGACGCGGCCCGGCGGAAGGCGGAGGCGTTCGGTTACCGCGTGCTCGACCTCGGGGCGTTCGTCGAGGGGGAGACCCGCCAGGTCGCCACCGCGGTCGCCGGGGTGGTGCGGAGCGTCCGCCGCGACGGGGCGCCGGCGGCCCCGCCGGCGTGCGTGCTGCTCGGCGGGGAGACGACGGTGACGCTCGGCGACGACCCGGGGAAGGGCGGTCGGAACCAGGAGTTCGTGCTGGCGGTGCTGGCGAAGCTCGGCCGCGACGGGATGTGCGGGGTGACCGTGCTGAGCGGGGGGACGGACGGCGAGGACGGGCCGACCGACGCGGCCGGGGCGGTGGCCGACGCGGAGAGTTTAGCCGACGCGGGCGGGACGGTGGAAGACCACCTGCGGCGGCACGACGCCTACCCGTTCTTCGAGCGCGCCAGCGGGCTGCTGAAGACCGGGCTGACGGGGACGAACGTCACCGACGTGCGGGTGATCCTCGCCGACGCCGTGTAAGAAGTTTCCCCGACAGCCGCGGGGTTGTAAAAGGTACACGCCGTGGGTCGCCCGTCGTGCCGTCTTTTTCCCATTGACCCCAAACCCCCACCCGGCGGGGTGCCGGAATCGGGCCGCTGCGATGAAAAATCGCCGCGGTACGGGCGTTGCTTTCCTTTGCTCGTTCTCGCCCGGCATCGTGGTGAGTCATCACTGGGGCCGGATGGGGAAGAGGCACGGCGCGGACCGGAACCCGCGCCGCCGGCCGGGGCGCCCGTGGGCGCCCCGGCCGTCTCGTTTGAGGGTGTAGGGTGGGCCGAGTCCGGCGCTTCGCCGGGCGAGTCCCACCAAGCGTAGGCGGTGGTGGGACTCGCCCGGCGAAGCGCCGGACTCGGCCCACCGGGTCACGAGTGGTGGGACTCGCCCGGCGAAGCGCCGGACTCGGCCCACCCTACTTGTCCGCCACCGCCTTCAGCAGACCGGCCAGGCCCTTCTCGATCTCGACCGACGACTTCACCCCGAGGAAGCTCGACCGGGCGCGCCACGTCTCGTACCCGCCGAGGGCGTGCTGGGCCGGCGTCGGCAGGTAGCCGAAGTACCCGTTGGCCAGCGAGGTCACCGCCGTCGGCTTCAGCGGGCTGTCCTTCTTCACCGCCAGGCCGATCTCGGTGAACACCTCGCACGGGATCGCCGCCACCGCCCCGCCCCCGACCCGGATCGCCTGCAGCGGCACCGACACCGTCTCGGGGTACTTCGCCATCCGCACCGTCTCCCGGGCGTAGATCTCCTCCGTCCCCTTCAGGTCGCGGCCCTTCGCCTTCTCCAGGATCCCCTCCGCCCGGGTCACCTCGGCGGCGGTCGGCTTGCGGACCGGGAGGTCGAGCGAGGTCGTCGCGGCCCGCAGCCGCACGTCCGACCGGTACTCGGCCTTCTCCAGTGCCTTCGCCGCCGCGTCGGCGACCGCCTCCGCCACCAGCCGCGACCGCTCGCCCGGCTTCAGCTTCGGGGCCGGCTCCTTGAAGTTGATGTTGTTCACGTCCGCGCTGGTGCCGTTCGCCAGCATCCCGACGAACCCCGGCCCGGCCTTCAGCCGCTGGCCGACCACCTCGGCGAACACCCCGAAGTAGTCGGCCGACAGGGCCGGCCGGTCGCCGACGTAGTGGAGCGAGTAGTTCGCGTACAGGGCGAGCGGCTTGTCGTCGGCGGTGCGGAGTGACAGCACGGTGACACTCGGGTCGGTCGGCCCGGCCGGCTCGACCAGGTCGGGGCTGGCCCGCGGCGGGTTCATCCGCACCTTGTCCGCGGTGCCGCCGAACGGGTCAGCGTTCACGAACCCGGGCTTCATCGCCCACCGGCGGTTGAACACCTGGTTCGGCTCCTGCCCGACCGCCCACGCCGCCTTCGCCGGGGCGAGGCTCGCGTGCGCCTTGCCGATCCCGGCGGCGATTTTCTCCGTCAGGAACTTCACGTAGGCGGCGTCGGGCTCGCTCTGGAACACGCCGGCGACGGTCGGGGCGGAGTGGGTGTGCGTCGCGGAGATCAGCATGTTCGCGGCCGGGATGCCGGTCTTCTTCTCGGCGATGGCCTTGGCGGCGTCCAACAGCTCCTTCGGGATCATGCAGCTGTCGACGACGGCGAGGGCGACCGTGGTGGTGCCGTCGTCGAGGACGAGGCAGCGGGCGTGGAGCGGGTCGTGGGCGGACGTGGCCTGGCGGTCGGCCATCCCGCCGTTGACCGAGATCGGGAACTTCTCCGGGGTGACATCCTGGGCGAACGCCCCGGCCCGGAGGGCGGGCTTCGAGGCCTGCCCGGCGGCCGGCGCGGCCAGGAGCAACACGGTGAGTGCGGCGAATCGTGACATCGATTCCCCCGGTTGGCGACGCTTCGCACAAGCGTCCGCGGTCATTTGGGTTTCTCGTCGAGCGTCTTCAGGTACGCGAACAGGTCGGCGACCTCGGCGTCGGTCAGCTTGTCGAGGAGCCCGGCCGGCATCAGCGACGCCTCGACCGGCCGCCGCGCCGCGATGTCCGCCCCGGCGAGCCGGACGGTGGCGTCGACCCCGGTCTGGAGGATGATCCCGTCCGGGGCGTCGTACACCACCATCCCGATGTACGTCTTCTCGTCGGTCGTGGTCACCCGCGTCGGCCGGTAACGGGCCGGCACGTCCTTCCCCGGCTGGACGACGGCGGTGATCAGGTCGTCGCGGCCGAAGCGTTTGGTGACCCCGGCGAGCGGCGGGCCGAGCGCCCACCGGCCGTCGTGGCACGCCGCACAGCTCGCCTTCGCGAAGACCGTCCGGCCGCGGGCCGCGTCGCCGGCGTCCCAGGCGATCGCGGCCTCGCGCTTCTTCCACGCGGCGGCGTCGAACCCGTCGGCCGCGGCGAGGTGCTTCGCCGCGGCCGGGTGCTCCTTCGCCACCCACTCGGCCCACGCCTTCGGATCGGGGTCGAGCGCCTGGCCGGTCCGCTTCCGGAGGAGCGCACCGACGGCGGCGCGGGCGGCCTTGTCCTCGGGGGCGAGGCGGCGGAGGGCCTTCACCGCGGCGACGAGTTCGGCCGCGCCGCCGGCGGTGAGCCCTTCCAGCGCGGCGGCCGACAGCCGGACCACCTCCGGGTCGAACGACGCCAGGCCGGTGAGGAACTTCGGCTCGTCGCCCTTCGCCGGCGGGAGGACGCGGAGGACCGCGTCGCGGAGGTCGACCCGGTCCCACAACCCGAGCAGCACCGGCCGCTTCTCGTCCGCGGGGAGTTGCCCGATCAGCGCGACCACGCCGGCGGTCCAGGGGTACTCCTTGTCCCGCCTGGCGGCGGCGAGGAACGTCTGGGCGGCCTCGATCGGGGGGATGCCGATCGGCTTGACGAAGGGTAGGTGTTCCGGACGGCCGAACCCCTTCTCCGCGGTCGAGAGGGTACTCAGGCGGAGGTAGCGGCCCGCGGCGCTCAGCCCGCGGGCGATCTCCTCGACCCGCAGCGGCCAGTGCTGGTCGCGGGCCCGGCCCTCGCGGGTGCTCTTCGCCTCCAACCCGATTAGCGCGGCGGCGACCTGGTCGCACTCGCCCCGGAGCGGGTGGTACACCATCCGGGAGAGGGCCGCGAGGTAGTGGATGTCGTCCGCCGACCGCGACTCGGGCCGGAGCCGGTTGATGAGGTCGATGGCCGCCTCGTCGTAAGGGGAATCGAGCGCCCCGAGGGTGCGGGCGATCTCCCGGTCGAGGTCGGGGTCGCGCCCCAGCACCCGGATCAGAGCCTCGCACAACGCCCGCCGCTCGAACCGCCTGCCGGGGTCGCGGAGTGTATACCCCTCCCACACGGTCCCGGTGGTGCCGGCGGCCGTCAGGTCGCCGAGGGCCAGTTGGACGACACGCACCGCGGCGAGCTTCTCCCCAACCGGGGTGTCCTTGGACCCGATCACCTCGAGCGCCACCGCCATCGACCAGTCCGGGTCGCGGGTCACCTCGGCGACGGCCAGGGCGAGTCTCCCGCGGAAGTCCTCGACCCGCCCTGTGGTCGGCACCGCCAGCCGCACGGCCGCCCGGCCGGCCGCCGCCCGGACCAGCGGGTCTTCATGTGACAGGTTCGGTGCCACGGCTGCGGTCAAGGAGTCGCCCCACGGCATCTTCTCCCGCCACCGGACCATCAGGTCCAACGCCGTCCGACGGGCGCGCTCGGCGGCCGGCGACGGGGCCGGGTCGAACCACCACGTCCGGGCGTCGCTCAGCCACCGCTTTCCGCCGTCGGCCGGGGCGTCCAGCGACCGCTTCGCCATCTCGATCGGCTCGCCCGGCGGACTCTTCGCGTGGCCGATCCGGTACACCCCGCCGCGCGTCCCGCGGCCGCCGATGCTCACGTACAGCTCGCCCGTCTTCGGGTGGACCGCCAGGCCGGTCGGTGCGAACCCGCTCGTCCCCACCGACTCCGCGAACACCTCCGGCTTGCCGGTGTACGTCGACCCCCTCGGCGTCAGCGGGACGAAGTGGATCCGGCCGAACGTCCAGTCGGCGAGGAAGAACCCGCCCCGGTACTTCTCGGGGAAGTGCGTGTGCCGGTAGCACGCCACCCCGGTCGGCGACCCGCGGCCGAGCGTGCAGACCGGCGGGACGCAGTCGACGAAGTACGGCGGCTTCCGCCAGAACTGCCCGAGCTGCGGACTCCGCCACCCGTAGTTCCCGCCCGGCACCACGTGGTAGAACCGGCACGGCTCGTACCACGGCAGCCCGACGCACCGCTCGTTGTCCGAGTCGTAGGTGAACGGCTCGCCGTCGGGGTTGAAGTCGAACGAGTACGGGTTGCGGAACCCGTCCGCCACGACCTCCACCTCCTTGCCGTCCGGCGAGATCCGCAGCAGCGTTCCGGCGACCGGGTCCTTGACCGGCGACCGCGGGCCGGTCACCGTCTCCTTCTTCACCCCCGCCATGTTCCCGCACAGCAGGTAGAGCCAGCCGTCCGGGCCGCGGCGGACGGCGTGGGCGTCGTGCTCCCCCTGCGTCCGCAACGCCAGCAGTAGCTCCGGCTCCTTCAGCTTCGACTTCCCGTCGTACCCGCGGTACCGCCGCAGCCCGCCGTCGGCCACGACGTACAGGGCGTCGCCCTCGGCGAGCAGCCCCATCGGGGCGTCCTTAAGCCCGTCGACCAGGTCGATTGCCGCGCCGGCCTCGGTCAGCACCCGGACGTACCCCCGGCCGGCGACCAGGACGCGGCCGGCGTCGTCGAGAGTCATGGTCGAGATGTCGGGGGCGGCGGCGTTGTCGGCGACCGCGGTGGCGACGAACCCCGGCGGCACGGCCAGGTCCGAGGCCGGGGCGCCCGGGGCGGCGGCGAGGAGGAGCAGGGCGGGTGACATGCGACGACTCCGCAGGTGGGGATGAGTGTACACGATTCACGGAGGCGATGTAGGTCGCCGGGTTGTCTCCACAGGCCGCCAGGGGTGCAGCGCAGCGCAACCCCTGGCGGGCGACGACAGACGGCCGGGGCGCACGTTTCCCGGGCGGCCCCCGGGTTCGCCGGGAATGTTGCACGAAACCCGCCGCGGCCGGCCCCTATTGGGGTGTAGCCCCGACGACGAGGACGGACCATGCCCCGGCTGACCCTCCGCACCCTGCTCGCGTACATCGACGACACCCTCGCCCCGGACGAGGCCCGCGACCTCGGGAAGAAGGTGGCCGACAGCGAGGAGGCCCGGGCCCTGATCGAGCGGATCAAGAAGGTCACCCGCCGCCGCCGCCTCACCCTCCCGCCCCCCGCCTCGGACGACGGGGACGTGTCCGACCCGAACACCGTGGCCGAGTACCTGAGCGACGCCCTGACCGGCCCGCAGCTCCGCGAGCTGGAGGACCGGTGCCTGGCGTCCGATGTCCACCTCGCCGAGGTCGCCGCCTGCCACCAGATCCTGACCCTGGTGCTGACCGAGCCGGTCCGGGTCCCGCCGACCGCCAACCAGCGGATGTACAAGCTGGTCGAGGCCCCGGCGTCCGACCCCCGCCGCAAGCCCGGCAAGGCCGCCCCGGTCGGCGGGGTCACGCCCCCCGCCCCGGACGGCCCCGACGCCGACGACCCGGACGAGGCCCTCCTCCTCGGGCTCAAGCGGTACGGGGCGTCCGACACCTGGGCCGGGCGGGTCGGCCTGGTGGCCGCCGTCGGCGGGGTCGCCCTGTTCCTGGCCGTCGCCGTGCTCATGGCCCTGCCGAAGACCGAGGTCGCGCCCCCCGTCTCCTCCGCGGACGTGGCGGTCCGGCCGCCCCCGGCCGGCGTCACCCCGCCGAAGACGGACCTCCCGACGGCCCCCGACCCGAAGCCGGCCGACCCCGGGAAGAAGCCCGCCGACCCGGTCGACCCGAAGCCTGCGGACCCGAAGCCGGTCGACCCGGTCGACCCGAAGCCCGCCGACCCCGGGCCGAAGCTCGGCGACCCGGCCGCGCCCCCGCTCGCCGACGTGAAGGCCCTCGGGCGGATGGACACCGGGGACGTGGCGGTGGTGACCCGCGACCCCGACCCCGCCTCGCCGTGGGCGCGGCTGGACAAGGGCGGCGAGGTCGCGTCGAACAAGCCGGTCGTGGTGCTGCCGGGGTACAAGGCGGACGTCCGGCTCGACACCGGGGTGGTGGCCCACCTGTGGGCGAACACCCCGGAGCAGCAGATCCCGACCCGGCCGGTGGTGTTCCAGACCCGGGTCCGGTTCCACCCCCCGGCCCCCGGGTTCGACGCCGACCTCACCCTGGACGCCGGCCGGGTGTACCTGACCACCCGCCAGGCCGGCGGGGCGAAGGTCCGGGTGCGGGTCGGGACGGAGGTGTGGGACGCGGCCCTGCGCGGCGACAAGTCCGAGGTGCTGGTCCAGGCCGGGGCCGCGTTCGCGCCGGACGCCCCGTACCGCCCGGCCCCGTGGGACCAGCCCGGCGGCGGGGAGCGGCCGCGGACGGAGGCCCGGCTGATGGTCACCCGCGGGTCGGCGGACTTCCACGCCCCGGCCCGGTTCAAGAAGCTGGACGCCCTGGCGGCCGGCACCGAGGTGGCGTGGGAGGGCAAGAAGAACGAGCTGGCCGGGCCGCGGCCGGCGAAGAAGGAGGAGCTGTTCCCGGACCGGGTGCCGCTGTCCGAGGGGGAGCGCGGGAAGGCGGTACAGCGGGGGCTGGCGGACTTCGTCCGCGACCTGGCCGACGCGGACAGGAACCCGGTCCCGGTCCGGGTGGTGGTGAAGCAGCGGCTGATCGCCGAGCCGTCGCCGAAGCTGTTCAAGCCGGGGCTGACCGACGCCGAGCAGTTGGGGCTGGTGTTCCCGACCCGGCACGCGGTGTACTGCCAGCTGGCCCTGGCCGACGGCCCGGCGGCCGCCGACCTGCTCGGCGACCTGATCGACCTGACCGGCCGGCCGGAGCGGGGCTACGGCCGGCAGGCGGTGGTGAGCGCGATGAGCAGTTGGGTGGCCCAGGCGCCGGGGAACACCAAGGCGCTGCTGGACGCGCTGGAGGGGAAGACGTGGCTGGTGGAGGAGGCGAACCTGTTCGCCCACCTGGTCCGGGGGTACGCGTCGGACGGCGGGCCGATGGACACGGTGGACGACCTCGTGAAGTTCCTGAACCACGAGAACATCGGGGTGCGGGAGGCGGCGCTCGGGAACCTGCTGTCGAACTTCGACCCGGAGGCCGGGCCGGACCTGCGGGCGGACGTGGGCCTGCGGCGGGAGGCGCCGCCGGTGTACGCGAAGTTCCTGAAGGCGTGGGAGGAGCGGGCGAAGGCGATCAAGGAGCGGATGAAGAAGTAGCGGGGCGTCCGGGGGCAGCCCCCCGGGACGCCCGGCTACGCCCAGCTCCCTGGGGGCGGCCGGCCTACCGCGCCGCGCCGGGCAGGGGGGCGAACAAGTTCACGCTCTTGTCCCCCAGGTTGGTCCAGAACGTCCCCGGCCCGGACTGGAACAGCCGCAGCCGCAGATCCTTGCTCAGGCTCTGCGACAGGGTGTACCGGAGGAACGCGTGCGGGTCCCCGGCGAACACGTCCATCTGCATCTTGTGCAGCCCGCTCTTGGCCGTGTTCACCGCCCTCGCGGCGTCCGCCGCGGCCCGCCCGAGCAGCTCCGTCCGCTGGGCGTCCAGGATCGCCACCTTCGCCGCGTACTCGTTCTGCAGCTTCTCCACCTCGGCGTCGGTCAGGAGCTTCACGTTGTCCGCCTCCCGCCCGACGGCGGCCACCAGCTGGGCCGTCCGGGCCTCCACCTTGGCCACCTCGAGCCCGATCGTCTGCTGGGCCGCCACCACCGCGTTCTGGGTCTCGGCGGTCAGCTTCTGCTCCTTCTGGGTGACCGCCTTCTCCCGGGCCAGCTGCTCGTCCCGCTTCGGCTTCAGGAACGCGTCCGGGATGATGATGTTGCGGATGAACGCGTGGCTCACCACCACCTGGTCGGCCCCGCACGCCTCCCGCAGCCCTTTCGTGAACTCGGCCTGGAACCGCTCCCGCTTCACCCCGTCCAGGAAGTCCTCGGCCCCGTAGTCCTGCCCCTTGTTCCGGCTGATGTTCTTGACGTTCAGCATGATCACCGCCGACTCGATCCGGGCCAGCTCCCGGAACTTCGCCACCCACCCCGGCCAGAACTCCGGCTTCAGCTCCCACTCGATCGTGCAGTCCAGCTGGATCCGGTTGCTGTCGCTGGCGTCGAACACCAGGGCGGTGTTCTTGGCCGGGTCCCGGTCGTAGTGGTAGGTGGTCTGGTAGATCCCGACCGGGCACGGGATGACCTCGTACTCCTCGGTGTTCACCGGGTACAGCCCGGGCTGGAGCACCCGGTCCCGGACGATCCCCTTCTCGGTGTCCTTGGCCGCGAACTCGGTCGGCCCGTCCGCCCCGAGCTTCCGCCGCAGCACCCCGACGTGCCCGGCCTTCACCTCCACCATGTCCGCCAGCTTCACCTCGTACCCGTACGGGTTCAGCCGGTACGCCCCGGGGAGCAGCACCTCCCGCCAGATCCCCTGCTGCCCGCGGTCGGCCAGGAACTGCCCGGCCGGCAGCGGGGTGCCGCCGAGGGCCTTCACGATCCCGACCTTCGGCGGCTCCGCCCCCCGCCGCCCGGGGACGACGATGTTCGGCTTCAGCTCGGTCTCGTACAGGACCGGCCAGACGAGGTGCCAGCCCTCCCCGAGGACCTGCTCCCGCACCCCCTTCTGCCCCGGCCCGGCGAGGATCTGCCCGTCGGCCAGCGGGCCCCCGAACTTCGACACCACCACCAGCATCTGCCCGGACGGGACGTGGACGAGGAAGTACTTGCGGACGGTCAGGACGGCGGACACGGCCACCACCGCCAGGAGCAGCAGCAGGAGCGTCGGCTGGCTCGGCCGCAGCCTGGCCAGGCCGCGGCCGGCGGCCGACAGGCCGCGGCCTGCGGCGGCGCCGACACGGCGGGCGCGGCCCGGGCCGGCCGGGGGCGGGTCGGCCGGGGCCGGGGTCGGGGTCGGGGCCGGGGTCGCGGTGGGATCGACCGGGGCGGGGTCGGGAAGGGTCGGGTCGGTCATGGCGGGGCACCTCGGCGGATGAGTCGGGATGGGATGAAGGGGAAGGGTCAGTTGCCCCCGGCGCCCCCGGCGATCGGCTTGATGCGCGGGGCCGGGGCGACCGGCGGGGCGCCGTTCCGGGCGGCCAGGTAGTTGGAGAACAGCTTGGCGAACTCCCCGTCGTCGGCGGCGAAGATCTCGGACAGGACCGGGGACAGCTTGAGCAGGACGTGGTACTGGGCGAACGCGTCGGCCGACCCGAACCCGTCGATCGCGGTCCGCAGCCCGGCCACCTCGGCCTCGTTCTTCGCGACCTCCACGGCGGCGGTCGCCTTCCCGGCGGTGAGGACCGCCTCGGCCTTCTTCCGGGACCCGTCGAGCCGGGCCTGGGCGGCGGCCAGCTCGGCCTCGAGCTGGGCCTTCAGGTTCCCGACCTGCCGCTCGGCGTCCACCTTGGCCCGCTCCAGCTTGGTGTTCGCCTCGATCATCTGCCGGGCCCGCTGGGCCAGGGCCTCGGTCGACTTCAGCTCCTGCTCCTGCTCGAACTGGACCACCTTCTGCTGGTTGGTGCTGCGGGCGATCCGGGCCTGCTCGCGCTCCCGGATCTGGGCGGCCAGCTCGTCCAGGGTGTCGTTCATCCGGGTCTGGCCGACGGCGATCGAGTCGATCACGATCCCGAGCTTCTCGCACTCGGGCTTGACCTTGGCCATCAGCTCCTCCTGGAGCCGCTCCCGCGGGTTGGTCGCCTTCGCCCCGGGGGCGGCCTCGGCCTTCGGGTTGCTGATGTACTCCCGGGCGTCGTGCTTGCTCCCCTCGATCCGGACGTACCCGCGGATCAGCGGGAGGATCACCTTCTGGAGGATCGGGTTCCTCTGCTGGTCGTCCGGGGTGTCGTCCTTCTGGTACAGGACCCCGTCCTCGGCCAGCAGGACGAACAGCTCCGGGGCCTTCTCCGGGACCACCCGGTACCGGACCTGGACCCGCGGCTGGATGGTGAACCCGTCCTTGGACGGGAACTCGATGTCCTCGAACACCACCGTGTGGGCCCGGACGTCGACCGGGGCGATCCGGGTGACGTACGGGTTGAGGTAGTGGGTCCCGCCCGGGACGTACGACCGCTGCACCCCGCGCTCCCCGTCCGCCACCACGTACGGGCTCGCCCGCCCGGCCGGGGCGTCCTTCCCCCACAGCAGCACCTTCACCCCGACCTGCTGGGACTCGATCTCGACCGCCGGGACGATCTCGACGTGGTACACGTGCGGGTTGAGCCGGTACTTCCCCGGCCCGAGCACCGGCTCCACCACCCCGCGCTCGCCCGGGGTCTCGGTCGCCTCCAGGTCGATCGCCCCGCGGGCCAGGAACTCCCCCCGGGCCTTCCGGTCGGCCGGCAGCTCGACCCCGGACTTCCGGGTCAGGACGGCGCAGAACTTCTCCGGCACCCGGACCACCGGGTGCCGCTCGTAGCTGTGGAACAGCGGGTTGAGGAAGTGCCGGCCCTCGGGCAGCACCCGCCGCTGGATCCCCTTGTAGGTGGCGTCCGGGGAGACCAGCTCCCCGTCCGGCAGGGCCTCGCCCCACCGGTTGGTGACCACCAGGAAGGTGTCCGGCTCGACCTCCACTCGGGCGTACACCCAGAGGAAGGCGCCCCACCCGACCCCGGCGACCAGGGCCACGGTGAGCAGCAGCAACAGGCGGGACCGGGTGAACATGGAGAGGGCCCTTGCGGGGTGAGGGGACGGGGCGGTCGGTCGGGAGATGGTCCCATTGTGCACCGCCCGGGCGGCGTCCGCAACAGCCCCGGTTAGCGACGCGTCGCAGACGCGCCCGCGGGGGGGAGCGCGGGCGCGTCTGCGACGCGTCGCTAACCGGGGCTTCCGGATTCGGGAACCCGTTGCGGGCCGGCCCGCCCGCGCCGATAATGGGCGGCGCGTCCCCCCCGCGGGAGGTCTGCCATGTCCATGTCCGAGGCCGCCGACCGGGTCCGCGAGCGGATGACCGCCGACAACCGGGTGTCGATCGCCCTGTTCGGCCAGCCGGGGTGCGGGAAGTCGTCGCTGATCAACCGGCTGATCGGCCGGCGGGTGGCCGACGAGGGGGTGGGGAACGACGTCACCACCGCCCGGCAGGACTACGAGTGGAACGGGCTGACCCTGGTCGACCTGCCGGGGTACGACACCGCCCGGTTCCCGGCCGGGGAGTACCTGGCCCGGTTCCGGGTGCTCGACTTCGACCTCCTGCTGTGCGTGTTCGACGGGAAGTTCCACCGGGCCGACACCGACCTGTTCCACGAGGTCACGGCCCGCGGCAAGCCGTGCCTGTTCGTCCGGAACAAGCACGACACCCTGTGGCAGGACGGGAAGGAGCTGGCGGAGCTGGAGCGGGAGGTGGGGGCGACCGTTGCCGGGCAGGTCGGGCGGGCGGAGCCGGTGTACTTCACCAGCTGCCGGCTGGCCACCGGGCTGGGGGAGCTGGCGGAGGCGATCAAGGACCGGCTCGGGCCGGCCAAGCGGGAGCGGTGGGTGCAGGCCGCGAAGGCGTACACCCGGGAGTTCCTGGGCGAAAAAAAAGCCCTGTGTGAGCAGCGGGTGAAGTGGAGCGCGGTGGTGGCGGCGGCGAGCGGGACGGTCCCGATCCCGGCGGCGAACTTCGCCGTCGACCTGCCGGTCCTGCTCGCCCTGTTCCGGTTCATCCGGGAGACGTACGGGCTGACCGACAAGGCGCTGTCGGCGAAGGAGGTCGCGGTCCCGGCCCTGGCCCCGCTGGCGAACAGCGTGGTCAAGTACGCCAGCACCGAGGGCGTCCTGCTCCTGCTCAAGGAGAGCAGCGGGATGGTGGCGGCCGAGCAGGTGGCTAAGTTCGTCCCGCTCGTCGGGACCCTGGTGGCGGCGAGCCTGGGGTTCGCGATCGTCCGGAAGGTCGGGAACATGTACCTCGGGGAATGCCACCGGCTCGCCGAGGCCATCCTGAACAACCACCTCAAGGCGGCGTAGGTAGGCGCGCCCGCCGCCGCGTCACCCGAGCGGGGCGACCGCCCCCGGCTTCAGGTCGCTCACCTGCAGCTCGATCTTGCGGCTCCCCTTCCACTCGTTCACCTTCGGGGTGAACGCCAGGCAGCACTCCCCGCCGGCGCTCAGCAACTCCTCCAGCCGGTCCGCCATGTTCCACGCCACGCACCGCATCACCGTCTCCCCCTGCCGCACCCGGAAGTCCATGTGCTTCTGCACCTCCCCGGTGCCGATCAGCCGGGCCGCCTCCGCCCGCAGCCCCGACGCCAGGAACCGCGGCCGCGGGTTCCCCGCCCCGTACGGCTCCAGCTTGTCCAGGTCCGCCAACAGCCCGAACGTCAGCGCCGACAGCGGCACCTCGGCGTCGAGGACCAGGCGGGGGGCCGGGTTGCCGCCCGGGAAGTGGCCCGCCACGTAGGCGTTGAACCGGTCCCGCAGCGCCGCCACCCGCTCCGGCCGGACCTTGAACCCGGCCGCCGCCGCGTGCCCGCCGTGCCCCTCCAGCAGCTCGTCGCACGCCTGCAGGGCGGTGTGCAGGGCGAACCCCGGGATGCTCCGCCCGCTCCCCGTCGCCACCTTCTCCCCGTTCGGGGCGGCGATCACCAGCGCCGGCCGGGCGTAGTGCTCGGCCAGCCGGCTCGCCACGATCCCGATCACCCCCGGGTGCCAGTCGGCCGACGACACCACCACCGCCGGGTCGGCCGGGAAGTCGCGGTCCACCACCTCCTTCGCCTGCTGGGTGTACTTCCGCTCCTTCGCCTGCCGCTCCCCGTTCTGCCCCTCCAGGAACTTCGCCACCCGGTCCGCCGCCGACACCGACGCGGTCGTCAGCAGCTCGACCGCCAGCCGGGCGCACCCGAGCCGGCCGGCGGCGTTCAGCCGCGGGGCGAGCTTGAACCCCACGTCCTCGGACGTGACCGCCTTGTCCGGCCCGACCCCGGCCTCGGTCAGCAGCGCCTTCAGCCCGACCGACGGGTGCGTCCGGATGCGGTCGAGGCCGTGCTTCACGAAGATGCGGTTCTCGTCCCGGAGCGGGACCACGTCGGCGACAAGGCCGAGGGCCGCCAGCCCGACCGCGTCGAGGAGGACCTCGCGGACCTCCGGCGGGACGCGCTCCGACCCGCACGCCCGCTGGGCCACCGCCCACGCCAGCTTGAACGCCACCCCCGCCCCGGACAGCTCGCCGAACGGGTAGTCGCCGCCCGGCAGCCGCGGGTGGACGACCGCAGCGGCCGCCGGCAGCACCGGGCCGTACAGCCCGGTCTTCATCTCGTGGTGGTCGGTGACGATCAGCTCCAACCCGACCTCCTTCGCCACCTCCGCCTCGGCCACGCTCGCGATCCCGCAGTCGACGCTGACGACCAGCGACACCCCGGCCCGGGCGAGTTCCCGCAGCCGCTCGGCGTTCAGCCCGTAGCCTTCCGACAGCCGCAGCGGGGTGTGGAATTCGGCGTCCGCCCCGAGCTTCGCGAGCAGCCGCAGCAGGATGGCGGTGCCGGTGACGCCGTCCACGTCGTAGTCGCCGTAGACGCAGATCTTCCGCTTGTCTGCGACCGCCCGGGCGACCAGGTCGGCCGCCTCGGTGACGCCCGGCAGGGCGGCCGGCGGGTGGAGGCCGGTGAGCGGGCAGTCGAGGAACCGGCGGGCGGCGGTCGGGTCGGAGACATCGCGGTTGAGGAGGAGTTGGGCGACGACCGGGGAGACGCGGGCGGCGGCCGCCAGCCGGCGGGTGGCGTCGGGGTCGCTCGGGAGCAGGTGCCAGACCTTGTCGGCGCGGGCCACGTCGAGTCCCCCGGGTCGGTGACCCTCCATTTAGAACGCACGTTCACCGATCCGGCAAGGCCAAGTGTGGCGGGCGCCGCCCCGGCACCCGCTCCCTGACGGTCGCGGTTCGCCCAACCGCCCGGCGAACCGCGACCGTCAGGGAGCGGGTGATGCTCACCTCGGCAGCGGGGTGAACCGCCCGCCGGCGCGGCGTGTCCGTTCCGATCGGTCGCGTCGGAGGAGAAGCCATGTCGGACGCACTCGCTTCGGTCCGGGCCGGGTACGACCGGTGGGCCGCCGTGTACGACCACGACGGGAACCCGCTCCAGGCGCTCGAAGGCCCGGCGGTCCGGGCCGCGGTCGGCGACCCGCGCGGCCTCGCCGCCCTCGACCTCGGGTGCGGCACCGGCCGCCACGCCCTCTGGCTCGCCGCGGCCGGCGCGACCGTGACCGCCGTCGACTTCTCGGAGGGGATGCTGGCCGAGGCCCGCCGCAAGCCCGGGGCCGACGAGGTCCGGTTCGTCGCCCACGACCTCCACACCCCGCTCCCGTTCGGCCCCGAGTTCGACCTGGTGGTGAGCGGGCTGGTGCTCGAGCACCTCCGCGACCTCGGCGGGTTCTTCGCCGAGGCCCGGCGGGTGCTCCGCCCGAACGGCCGGGCGGTGGTGTCGGCGATGCACCCGGCGATGTTCCTCCGCGGCACCCAGGCCCGGTTCACCGACCCGGCGTCCGGCGAGTTGGTGTCGCCCGGGAGCGTGCCGCACCCGGTCGCGGCGTTCGTGACGGCCGCGGTGCGGGCCGGGTTCCGCCTGGTCGACGTGACCGAGTCGGCCCCGGACGGGGAGTTCGCCGCCCGCCACCCGCGGGCCGCCAAATACGTCGGGTGGCCGATGCTGGTCGTACTGGCACTGGCGGCCTCCTGACCGGCACCGCCGGCACCGTCCGCGGCCCCGGCGCGGCCCGCGCCACCGGTTCCGCTCAAGCCGCCGTCACCCGCGGCGCCTCCGGCGGGACCGGGCGCCCGGGCCCGCCCGGTTCGGCGTTTCCCGGGCCCGACTTCACGGGAACCACACCCGGCCGTCGATCCGAACACCGGGACGACTCCCGGCCCGTTCGCCGGACCCCACTTCTGGAATGAAGGACTACCGCATGAACGCCGCTCTCCTGGTCCTGTCGTCGGCCGTCGGCGGGGACGTGACCCCGGCCGGCTGGGCCGAGAAGCCGCCGCTGGTGGTCCCGGCCGGCGGGTGCTCGAACTGCGGCCCTGCCCGCGGGCACGCCGCCCCGACCTTCGCCCACGCCCCGTCCGCCGGGTGCTGCGACCCGTGCGGGTCGTCCGGCGGGCGGACGAAGCTGCTGGACCGCCTGAAGGGGCTGTTCGGCGGGCGGAAGAAGAAGGACGACTGCGGGTGCGCCCCGGCCCACGGGTGCGGGACCGCCCACTTCGGCAGCGGGTGCGCCACCCCGCTCCCGCACGGGGCGGCCCCGGCCGTCCCGGCCACCCCGGTCACCCCGCCGAAGGAGATGCCGAAGGTCGACCCGAAGACCCCCCGAAGGAGTTGCCGAAGGGGACCGGGGCAGCCCCGGGGCGGTCGCGCCCCGCCGGTCGTCCCGCTCGCCCCGGCCGCGCCCCGCCGGTCCGCCCGAGCCCGGTCGCCCTGCCGCCGATCCCGACCGCCCCGATGACCGCCCCGCAGGCCCCCGGGGTCACCCCGTACTGACCGACGCCCCGCACCGAGAACAGTGCGGCCGCCGACCGGTTCTCCGACTCCGGGGGGCCGGTCGGCGGCTTTTTTTTCGGAACCTTCTGCTTCGCGCCCTTCCACCCGTTCCGGGCGCGGTTAGGATGCCCACGGGGTCGGATTCCGGGGCGACGGGGCGGGGCACCGGGGCGGTGCCCGGAAACGGGTGCGCGGATGAACGCGGCGACGACGGCGGGGGCCGGGGTCGAGCTGGCGAACAAGATCGCCCGGCTGGTCGAGGAGCGGGGCTGGAACCAGGAAGACTTCGCTCGCATCTCCAACCTGAACCGGCACACGGTCCGGCAGATCCTCCACGGCGGCCCGAAGCGGCGGCTGCGGAACGCCACCGTCAGCCAGTGCGCCGAGGCCCTCGGGCTGACGGTCAGCGAGCTGCGGAACCTGCCGCTCGACCGCCTCCTGCCGCGGATGCACGGCAAGCCGCCGGACGACGACGAGGCCCTGAAGCTGCTGAACGAGCGGGCCACCCTCCCGGACCTGGTGAACTGGATCGAGCGGAACCAGACCCGGGCCGCCCAGCTCCGCCCGGACGAGATCCAGGAACTCCTGGAGATGCAGGGACCGGGCGGCCCGCTCGAGAAGCTCGGGGTCGAGAACTGCGTCGACCTGATCGAGCGGCGGCGGATCCTGGTCTGCCAGGTGAAGGAGATCGCCGGGACCGAGTACCTGGAACTGTTGGAACAGCTCGTCCGGCTGATGTTCGAGAAGGTGAAGCCGCGCCGGGGGTGACCAGGGTGTTGGGCGAACCGCGAGGGAGCGGGTGTCGTACCTTTGACACCCGCTCCCTGACGGTCGCGGTTCGCCCGGGCGGGCACGTCAGCCCGTCGTCGCCAACTCGGCCGGCAGGGCGGCGGACGGGCCGGTCTGCAAGGTCGGGTCGTGGGCCGCCGGCAGCGGCGGCGGGAGGTGCGCGGCCGACACCCGCCGCACCCGGTCCTGCACCATCAGGGTGATCCGCTCCGGGCTGTGGTCGAGGTCCATCAGGTTGACGTGGTACGTCCGGAGCAGCCCGCGCGACTCGACCACCAGGTGGAGCACCGGGTGGAGGCCCCCGAGCTTCGTCTTGGTGGTCAGCAGCCGCACCCCGCGGATGTCCACCCACCGCAGCGGCCGGCGGCGGCGGTACAGGTACAGCCCCTCCCCGGTCAGCGCCAGCCGGACCGACCGGTCGACGGCCCGGACCGTCGCCGTCCCGACCGCGGCCGCCCCCAGGGCGACCCCGACGGCCCCGGCCAGCAGCAGGGCCAGCACGTCGTCGTTCTCCATCCACATCCAGGTCAGGCCGGCCCCGACCACCACCGCGACAACCCCCAGCCACAACCGGAACAGGCTCCGCGCCCCGCTCCGACGGATCTCGACGTGGGCGACGTCGTCCATCGGCATGCCTCCGTAAGGTAAAGGTCACCCGGCGTTCGTGCCGGCGGTCTTCAGGTCTTCCATGGCTCGGGCGACGGCCAGCGGCAGCACCTTCCGCAGCCGCCGGCCGCGGCGGACGTCCGCCCAGTTCGTCAGCACGTACTCGGCCTGGCGGCTCCCGGTCCGGGCGTGGTACTGGTGGATCAGCGGGTGCATCCACTCGTAGTCGACGTGGGAGCACTCCACCGTCGTCACGCTCTTCCCGTGCAGCTTCGCCGGCACCTCGTTCCGCGGGTCGAAGATGAACAGCTCCCCGCCGGTCATCCCGCTCCCGATCTCGTTCTCCACCGGGCCGAGGATCAGCACCCGGCCGCGGGTCATGTACTCGCAGGCGTACTTCCCGGCCGCCTCGGCGACGATCGTCGCCCCGCTGTTCCGGATCCCGAGCCGGTGCCCGGCCCGCCCGCCCACCAGTACGGTACCGCCGGTCGCACCGTACCCTACGTTATTTCCCGCGACGCTCTGCAATTCCCCGCCGTAGTCGCTGGCGGTGTAATCCAGAGTGACCACCACCGTCCCGCCGGAAATCCCCTTGGCCACCCCGTCCTGGGCGAAGCCCCGCAGCTCCAGGTCCAGCCCGTGGACGCACCACGCCCCGAAGCTCTGCCCCGCCTCCCCGTCCAGCCGCACCTTGATCTTCCGCCCGCCCGGCATCCCTTCCCGGCCGTACAGCCGGGCGATCTGCCCGGCCGCCGTCGCCCCGACGCTCCGGTCGCTGTTCCGCACCCGGAACACCAGGTCGGCGTTCTGGGCGGTGTCGATGGCGTCGTACGCGGCGGCCAGGATCTTCGCGTTCAGCGGGTACGGCTCGACCACGCAGACCCCGCCGGGGAAGCTCTCCTGCGGGTGGGTCTGGTCCAGCCGGGACAGGGCCATGTCCGGGTGGAGGAACTTCGACACGTCGAGCAGGGCGGCCCGTGGGTGCTTCGCGGCGAGGTCGGTGCGGGGGGCCAGCAGGTCGGTCCGGCCGGTGATCTCGGACAGAGTCTTGAACCCCGTCCGGGCGAGCAGGTGCCGGGTCTCCTCCGCGACGGCGCGGAGGTACGCCTTCGTGTGCTCCGGGTGGCCCTTGAAGATTTCGGGGCTGCCGGTAATCCCGGTCGGGCAGTTGGGAATGTGGCAGCTCTTGCAGACTATACACCCGACGGAAACCATCAAGCCCTGACCAAACGAGAACTCGTCGGCCCCTAACAGAGCGTACTTCACCACGTCGTAGCCGTTCTTGATCCCGCCGCCGACCCGCAGCCGGACCGCCTTCCGCAGGCCGTTCACGACCAGGGCCTGATGGGCCTCGGCCAGCCCCATCTCGCTCGGCAGCCCGGCGTGCTCCTTGCTCGACACCATCGCCGCCCCGGTCCCGCCGTCGATCCCGTCGATCTCGATGACGTCGGCCCCGGCCTTCGCCACCCCGACCGCGATGGTGCCGATGTTCTCGACCGCCACCAGCTTCACCGAGACGGGAACCCCGGGCTTGACCGCTTTGAGGTCGTAGATGAGTTGGGCGAGGTCCTCGATCGAGTAGATGTCGTGGTGCGGCGGGGGCGAGATCAGGTCCGTCCCCGGCTTGGCGAACCGGATCTCGGCGATCTCGGTCGTCACCTTCTTCCCCATCAGCTGCCCGCCCTCCCCGGGCTTCGCCCCCTGGGCCATCTTGATCGACAGCTCGTCCGCGTTCACCAGGTACTCGGCGTCGACCCCGAACCGCCCGCTCGCCACCTGCCGGATGCGGCTCCGGAACCGGCTCTTCTCCAGCTTCCCGCCGAGGCAGTACACCTCCGGGTGCTCGGCCCGCTGGGCCCGGACCCGCTCCCAGAACGGCCCCCACGCCCGCTCCGGCAGGTCGTTCCGCCACCGCGCCTCGCCGCCCTCCCCGCTGTTGGAGGTCGCCCCGAGTTCGTTCACCGCGGCGGCGATCGTCATGTGCGACGCCCCGGTCAGCGCCCCGTGGCTCATCGCCGCCCCGCGGAAGCACGCGCGGATGATGTCGGCGGCCGGCTGAACGTCGGCGAGGGCGACCGGGGCCGAAGACGGCACGATCGTGAACAGGTCGCGAAGAACCGTCGGGACCCGGGTGTTCACCATGTCGGAGAACTTGACGAACTTCTCCCCCACCCGCCCCGGGGCGGCCGGGTCGTCGTCGCGGGGCGGGGCGGTGTACGCCAGCTCGCCGCCGCCCGGGTCCGGCTCCGGGTGCGCCTCCTTGACCGCCTCGCGCAGGGCCATCCGGACCTTGGCGTTGAACGCCATGTAGTCGCGGTTCCGGCCGAGGACGGTCATCTTCTCCGCCTGCTGCGACCGCCACCGGGCGTCCTCGACCAGCTCGGCGAACCCGATCCCGCCGAGGCGGCTCGGGAAGTCGCCGAGGAACGCCATCAGCTCCGGCCCGAACCCGACCGCCTCGAACAGCTGCGCCCCGCGGTACCCCTCGACCGTCGTGATCCCCATCTTCGAGATCACCTTCTTGACCGTGTCCTCCAGCGCCGCGAACAGGTTCTCCAGCGCCTCGCGCGGCTCCAGCCTCAGCTCCTGCTTGCTGTCGGGGTCCTTGAACACCAGCCCGTCCTTGACCAGCCGGAGCATCAGGTACGGGTGGACGGCGTCGGCCCCGAACGCGACCAGGCAGCAGACGTCGTGACCCTCCTGGATGTCGCCGGCCTGGACGACGAGGCTGCACCGGTCGCGGAGCCCCTGGCGGCACAGGTACTGGTGGACCGCCCCGAGCGCCAAGAGTGACGGGATCGGGAAGATGCCGCGCTTGCACGCCTCCTTGTCGGACAGCGACAGGACGTGGTACCCGTCGTGGACCGCCTTCTCGGCGGCGCTCTGCAGGGCGACGAGCGCGGCCCGCAGGGCGTCCGGCCCGCCGGACAGCGGGAAGGTGGCGTCGAGCACCTTCAGCGCGAGCACCTCGTTCTGGCGGATCTCCTCGACGATCGCGTCCGAGATGACGGGGGACGGCAGCTCCATCTGGCGGACCGGGAGTTCGGGTGAACCGCGACCGTCAGGGAGCGGGTGTTCTTCCGGGGCACCCGCTCCCTGACGGTCGCGGTTCGCCATGCTCCGCCCGAGGTACGTCACCAGGGACATCGCCCCGCCCTCCCGGTACGGGTCGATCGGCGGGTTGGTGACCTCGGCGAACGTCTGCTGCAGGTACTTGAACAGCGTCGGGTGGTGCTGCGAGAACACCGTCAGCACCCGGTCGTGGCCCATGCTCGACAGCGGCTCCTTCCGCAGCTTCGCCATGTCCTTGACGAACACCGCCCGGTCGAAGTCCCACCCGGCCGCCTGCAGCAGGTGGTCGAGCGTCCAGTTCCGCTCGGCCAGCGCGGCGCCGACGATGTCGTCCGTCTGGCGGGTGTAGTCGAACCCCTCCGGGATGATGATCTGCCGGCGGTTCAGCTCGCCCACGTCGCCCAGGTCGGCCCGCGCCTCCGCGACCACCCGGGCCATGATCGGGTGGCTGTCGAGCCGCTCGCCGGTCGCCGTGTCCAGCGCGATCATCTGCCCCGGCTGGAGCTGCCCGCTGGCGACGATCGTCGTGTTGTCCAGCCCGAACACGCCGGACTCGCTGCCGATGTACAGCCACCCGCGGCGGTCCGAGCACCACCGCACCGGCCGCAGCCCCATCCGGTCGACCAGGCCGACCAGCGTCCGCCCGTCGGTCCCGATGATCCCGGCCGGCCCGTCCCACGCGGCCAGGCTGCCGAACGTCCGGCGGTAGTACGTGAACAGGTCGAACGCCTCCTGCCCCCACACGTCGACTTCCGTGTCCCAGACCGGCGGAACGGACAGCCGCAGGGCCCGGAGCAGACTCCACCCCTGCTCGCGCATCAGGTACTCGAGCCACTCGTCGAAGCTCCCCGAGTCGGACATCTTCGGGGTGAGGAGGTCGCCGCCGGGGAGCGGCGGGGTGAGCCCGCGGGCGAAGGCGTGGACCGCGTTCCGCGTCGTCCGGATGGTGTTGATCTCGCCGTTGTGGCAGCTCACCCGGAACGGCTGGGCCAGCGTCCAGTTCGGGAACGTGTTGGTCGAGTACCGGCGGTGGAAGGTGGCGATGCCGGTCTCGAACGCCGGGTCGGTCAGGTCGGCGTAGAAGTCGGCCAGCTGCGGGCTGGTCATCAGCCCCTTGTAGCTGACGAGCCGGCAGGACAGCGACGGGACGTACGCCGACAGCCCGGCCTGGCGGAACTTCTCGCGCAGGTCGAGGCGGCGGAGGTAGAGGAACCGCTCGGCCGCGTCGGGGTCGCCGCCGACCTTGAAGAGGAGTTGCTCGACGACCGCCGGGCGGGTGGCCTTCGCCCGCGGGGGGAGGGCGTCCTCGTTCGTCGGCACGGGGCGGGTGCCGAGGAGCTGCACCGGCCCGCCGGCGAGCGTCTCGCGGATCAGGGCGCGGGCCTGCTCCTGGCGGGCCGGGTCCGGCTCGGACAGGAAGAAGACGCCGACGGCGAGGACGTCTTCGGGGGCGAGGTGGCGGGCGCCGTCGAGCTTCAGCCGCTTCGCCTCCTCGCGGAAGAACGACCGCGGGACGGCGGCGGTGAGGCCGGCCCCGTCGCCGGCGGCCCCGCACACCCCGCCGCGGTGCTCCATCGCCTTGAGGGCGGTGACCGCCTTCTTCAGCACCTCCGGGGAGGGGGTGCCGTCGCGGGCGGCGACCCCGCCGATCCCGCAGGCGTCGTGCCCGACCTCGTCCGTGTAGAGGAGCCCGCCGCCGCGCACCCGCTCCAGCCCGCCCGTCGGGTTCACCGTCGTACTCCGGGTTGGGGTCGAGAGGCGGGGAGAGTCTCTCGACCTCGAACGTTCAAATCGCACCGCGACCACGTCTCGGCCGCAATCGCTGTTCTTAGGGAAGGCGTGTGGGGGCGTCGAGATGCGCCCGTGTGAGGCCGGGGAGAAGTTTTTCCCGCGGACACTTGCACCTGTAACACCCGGCGGCTAGAACACGGGTGCTTTTCGGCACAAGCCGGCGGCCGGGCGAGCCCGGGAGGGTTTCCGGACCCCACCCGCCGTCATCTCCACTCGCAACCGAGGGACCGTTCGATGGACCGGATTATGGACTTCCTGGGGCAGACCTGGGTGATGGTCGGGATGGGCGTGGCCCTGGTCGCCCTGATCGGGGTGATGATCTTCCTGCGGATGAAGCCCCGCGACGAGGAGTGACCGCCGCCGTGCCGCCAGCAACCCCGCGCCGCGGGCCGCCACGGACGGCGACCCGGCCACCCCCGTCACCGCGGCCGCGCCTTCCCCGCCGCGTACTCCCCGACCGTCACCGCCACCGCCTGTGACTTCCGGTCCCGCCACACGCCGAGCGTCACCTTCTGGCCCGGCGGCAGGGCCGTGACCAGGTTGATCAGGTGGTTCTCGTCCCGCAGCGGCACGTCCTCGAGCCGCAGGATCACGTCCCCCGGCCGGAGCCCGGCCGCCTCCGCCGGCGTCCCCGGGTGGACGATCTCGACCAATGCCCCGGTCACCCGGGTGAGCCCGAGCCGTAGGGCCTCCGCCGGCTCCAGCGACCCGGCCAGCTGAACCCCGAGGTACCCGCGGGTCACCGCCCCCTTCTCGATCAGTTGGCCGGCGATCCGCTTCACCAGGTTCGCCGGGATGCTGAACGACACCCCGCTGTTGTCCCCGCTCTTCGACGCGATCGCGGTGTTGATCCCGACCACCCGGCCGTCGAGGTCGGCGAGCGGGCCGCCGCTCGACCCGGGGTTGATCGCCGCGTCGGTCTGCAGGAACTCCTTCACCCGGATCGTCGACCCGAGGTTGATCTGCCCGCGGTCGGTGGCCGAGATGATGCCGTGGGTGACCGTCTGGTTCAGCCCGAACGGGCTGCCGAACGCGAGCACCCACTGGCCGCGGCGGACCTTGTCGCTGTCGCCCAGCTCGGCGACCGGGAGGCCGGCGTCGTCGAGCACGAGGAGGGAGAGGTCGGACTCCGGGTCGGCCAGGATGCGGGTCGGGCGGAGGATGCGGCCGTCGGACAGGGTGACGTAGACCTTGGACGGGTCGGCGGCGCCGACGACGTGGTGGTTGGTGACCGCGACCACCCCGGCGACCCCAGGGAACTTGACCATCACCCCGGACCCGGACTCCTCGACCGGCTTCCCCTTGGCGGTCGGGTCGGCGCCCGGCGGCTTGACCGCGTCGACCGCCACGACCGCCGGACCGACCCTCCGGATCGTCGCCTGGAAGCGTTCGGTCGGGTCGGCGGGAACAAGGTCGGCGGCGGCCGGCCAGGCCGCGGCGACGGGGGGGAGCGGCGGGGCGTGGGCGGCCACGGTGGCGTGCGGCGACGGGCCGGAGCCGACGACGAGGCCGCCGAGGAACGCACCGCCGCCGCACGCCACGACCAGCCGGAGCTTCGCGTTCATGACCGACCCCGCGGACCGCGCGACTTGAGCCTGGTTGCCGCCTTCCGACACTCTACGCGGCGGCGCGGTCGGACAGGCGGCAGGATCGGTCGGGCCGGCGCGGTTTCCGGGCGGCGGGGCGGCAGGGGACGAAAAAAGCCCGCGGCCTGTGCAGGCCGCGGGCTCGCGACGACCGGCAGAGCCGGCCGGTCGGGGTTCACTTGCTGAGGTCGATCTCGAGGTCCGAGAGCCGGACCTCGCGGTCCTCCATCGGGGAGCCGTCGGTGATCCGCCCCCAGTCCTCGGCCGACCGGCCGGCGAGCCAGCCGCCCTCCTTCTCCATCTCCCGCTGGCACTTGATGCAGAGCGTGCTGAACGGGAGGGCGTTCAGCCGCGCGACCGGGATGCGGACGGAGCAGACCTCGCACTTGCCGTAGGAACCGGACTTGAGGCGGCGGATCGCCCGCTCGACCTGTGCCAGCTCCTTCGACTCGAGTTCGGCGAGGGTGGAGGCGATTTCCTCGCCGGAGGAGTCGAACGCGGCGTCGGCCGCGTCCCCGGAGGCCGAGGAGTGCTTAACGTGAGCCAAGTCTTCGAGTTCCATCCCGAGCCGCTTCCGCAACTCGGTACGACGGTTCACGAGTGTCTTGTGGAGCCGGAGTAGGGCGTCTTGACGGGCCATGGTCAAACACCTCCCAGGTCTGCAGCTTCCGACCGGTGTAACCGTGGGAGCTTGATCGGTTTAGATACGCTCGGCAGGCGAAAATGGTTTCAAGGTCGGTTCGGGTCGAATCCGTCCTGAGTTACTTCTCTTTCCCCCACCACCCACTATAGAGGTCAAGTCTTGCCAATTCAAAAAATCGCAGCGATTCCCTCACGGATTCTCCGACACTGCCGACAGCTTCGACAGGTTGTCCCGAACGCATCACTCAAACCTTAGACCAAGCCCAACGTTTTGGACGAGCCCCAACCCCGTTTGTTCGCAGGAAATCTGAAAAAACCGGTCCGCCACTCCATTCTAAAACCAGTATCGAAGCCGGGCGGCGGCGATAATCTGGGAAAGCAGGTGCGAAAGTGGTGCCGGAGGTGGACTAGACAGTTAGGTGGACACGTTCCCGATCACCGAGCGTTACCTGCAAATACCCACAGCACGGACAAATATAACGGCGTCGGAGTGGAAACGTGGGTGGCGTGAGACCTGTGGCTGGTTACGGCCCGGACAGCAGGCCGACATCGACGGCCGGGGACAAGTACCACAACCGGGGGGTGAGGGTGGCGGCCAGGTCGCCGGGGTCGAGCCCCGGAGCCCGGTTCCGGAGGTTCAGGCCGGTGAGCCGTTCGAGCCACCCGGGGGTGCGGTCGTACACCACCGCCCGGAACGACCCCAGCCCGTTCGCCTCGGCGGACGCCCGCACCGCCGCCGGCAGGTCGTCGATCCGGTCCACCAGCTTGAACTTCTGGGCGTCGGCCGCGGTGTACGTCCCGCCGTCGGCCAGGGTGCGGGTGTACCGCACCTGCTCGGCCAGCGGGTTCCCCTTGTCGTCCCGCTTCGGGATCGGCCGGTCGATCACCACGTCGTCCCGCAGCCCCTTCCCGGTCAGCCCGGGGCGGTTGGCGGCGATCACCTCCAGGAACCGGTCGTAGGCCGAGTCGACGGTGTCCTGCCACGTCTGCCGCTCCTGCGGCGACAGTTCGTGGAAGAACGACCCGGCCGCCTTGATCCCGCCGGCCTTGATGAGTTCCAACTTCACCCCGTTTTCCTTGGCCAGTTCGGCGACGTTCGGGATGGCGACGAACACCCCGATCGACCCGGTGATGGTGGTCCGCTCCGCCGAAATCGGGCGGCCGGCGGCGGCGACGTAGTACCCGCCGGAGGTGGCCAGGCCGCCCATCGACACGCTCACCGGCTTCGGCCCGGTCGCTTTGAACCGCCGGCCGGTGTTGTCGCGCAGGTTGACGACGTTCTGGTACAGCTCCTCGCTCGCGGTGACCGTCCCGCCGGGGGTGTCGACGCGGAGGACCACGGCCCGGACCTGTGGGTCACGGGCCGCCGCCTCCAGTTGGCGGACCGGGTACTGGATGCCGTCCCCGGTGAGGACGCCGGTCACCCGGACGATCGCGATCTTGTCGCGGGCCTTCGGGTCGCCGAGGAGGTGCCGCTCGGTCAGGGCCGCGGGGTCGGGGTTGAACGGGTCGTCGACCACCCCGACGGCGACGAGGCCGACGGCCAGGTTGAGGAGGAGGGAGAGGAACAGGACGAGGAGGACGGCGGCGAACAGGCAGCCGCGGCGGGCTCGGGGCGCGGGGGGCGGGGCGGGCGGGGTGGTAGACATGGCTCACGCGGCGGGGATCGTCCGAGCCGGAAGCGTGAGCGACGGTCAGGCACGACCGGTCGCTCACGCTTCCGGCTCGGACGGCACGTCACGACTGCAGGTTTTCCAACATCTCCCGGAGCGGGACCAGCCGCTGGCCGCGGGTGTCGACGATCTTGAACGCCTTCAGGAACCGCCGCCGCAACTCGGCCTGCAGCTCGTCGACCGCGGACGGCGCCGTGCTCGCCAGGCGGATGCACCCGCCGGCCCGCCGCTCGTGGCCGCCGGCCCGGCCGAGCTTCCCGACCACCTGCCGGAGGAGGTCCCCGGCCCCGGCGTTCTCGATCGCCGCCCGGACCGACAGCACCAGCTTGTCCCCGCAGACGCCGCCGCAGACCGCCCAGTCGACCTCCTCGAACCGGATCATGAAGTCGACCACCTCGGCCGCCTGCTCCGGCTGGGAGAGGTCGTCGACCCAGCTGATGATGAGGCGGTCGTAGACGAACGAGCTCTGTAGGGCCTGGAGGAGGACCTCGAAGTGGCTGTGCGGCAGGCGGGCGTTGCGGATCTTGGCGAGCAGGTCCTTGTCGGCCAGCGGGTACAGGTGGAGGAGGGCGTCGTCGTCGGACGGGCCGGCCTCGCGCGGGTACCCGGTTATCTCGGTCTCGATCCCGTACAGGAGTGCCGTGGCGACCCGCTCCGGGATCGGCACCGCCTGGTCGGTCAGGTACCGGGTGACGACGGTGCAGGTCGCCCCGGCGGTCGCCCGGATGTCGGAGAACGCGACCCCGGACAGGTCCCCGGGGGTGTCGTGGTGGTCGATGACCGCGTACAGCGGGAGCGAGTCGGGGAAGCTGTGCCGGCCGGTCCGCGGCTGGCTGTCGACCATGACCACCGCGTCGTCCGGCCGCCAGGCCACCTCGTCGACCGGGACGAGTTCGAGGCCGAGGCCGTCGATCATGGCCCGGTTCTCGGCCCGGCCGACGTGCCCGTCCCGGGTGAGGACCGCGGGCTTGCCGAGGCGGTTTTCGACCAGGTGGGCCAGCCCGAGCATCGCCCCGAGGCTGTCCGGGTCGGGGTTGACGTGGGCGACGAGGACGACGCGGTCGAAGTACTGGAGCCCGGCGAGGAACCGGTCCGACCGCCTCATGCCGGCCGAGGACCGGGTTGCACTGTCCGGGTCGGCGCTGGGGCGCGCCATAGTGGGAGGATCCTTTGGCAGCCGGCCGGCCGCGTCCTGCGGCGGGTCCGTCGGAAGGCGAGGGGCGTCCGAGCCCCATTCCGTTGTACCCTCCGGCCGGCCGGTTGCCAAGCGCGGGTGGGGGCGGCCGCCCAGTCTCCCGGCCCTACCGGGACGTCCACCCGCCGTCGACCGGGAGGAGGGCGCCGGTGACGTAACTGCTGGCGTCGCTTGCCAGGAACAGCGCCGCACCCTGGATCTCGTGGAGTTCGCCCCACCGCCCGAGCGTCGTCGCCCCCAGGATGAACTGGCGGAACTTCGGGTCGTCCTTGACCGCCTCGTTCATCTCGGTGAGGAACGGCCCCGGCAGGATCGCGTTCACCGTGACCCCGAACGCGGCCAGCTCGGCCGACAGCGCCCGGGTGAGCTGGACCACTGCCCCTTTGCTGGCACAGTACGGGGTGCGGTCGGCCAGGCCGACCACGCCGAGCGCACTCGACAGGTTGATGATCCGGCCCGCCTTCCGCCCCTTCATGTGCGGGACGACCGCCCGGCACGCCAGCCACACCCCTTCGACGTTCACACGGTTCACCTCGCGGAACTGCTCCAATGACAGCCCGTCGATCGGCCCGCGGATGTTCACCCCGGCGTTGTTCACCAGGATGTCGATCCGCCCGAACTCCGCCAGCGCCCGGGCGGCCATCGCCTCGGTGTCGGCCGGGTTCGTCACGTCGGCCCGCAGCCCGACTACCTTCCGCCCGGTGGCCGCGGCGAGCTGGCCGGCGGCCGAGCGGACCTGGTCTTCGGTGCGGCTGACGAGGACGAGGTCGGCCCCGGCGGCGGCGAGGCCGGAGGCGATGGCCAGGCCGAGCCCCTTCGACCCGCCGGTCACGACCGCGACCCGGCCGGTGAGGTCGAACAGTCCGAGGCCGGTCTTCGGGGCGGGGGTCATCGCGGCGGCTCTCCATGGGGTAGGGTGGGCCGAGCCCGGCGCTTCGCCGGGCGAGTCCCACCGTGCGGGGCGGTGGTGGGCCGAGCGGGCGAAGCGCCCGCTCGGCCCACCACCGCTACCACCCGGCCCGCGGTAGTGTACCGACCCCGGCGGTCCGAGACCGCCCGTACAATTCCCCCGTACCTTCCCCGCAGGGCCGAGCATGTCCCTCCTGTTGAGCGCCCAAGGGCTGACCAAGAGCTACGGCCCGCGGCCGCTGTTCGCCGACCTGAACCTCGACCTCCGGGCCGGCGAGCGGGTCGGGCTGATCGGGCCGAACGGGTCGGGCAAGTCCACCCTGCTGAAGATCCTTGCCGGGATCGAGACCCCCGACGCCGGCACCCGGGCGGCCCGCCGCGGGGTCCGCGTCGGCTACCTCGCCCAGGACGACACCTTCCCCGCGGACACGACCGCCCGCGAGGTGGTCGTCGCCGGCCTCGCCGACGAGCCGCTGGAGGAGCACGAGCGCGAGACGCGCGCCGCCATCACCCTCGACCAGGTCGGCTTCGCCGACCCGGAGCAGCGCGCCGACACGCTCTCCGGCGGGTGGCGGAAGCGGCTCGCCCTGGCCCGCGAACTCGCCCGCCGGCCCGAGATCCTGCTGCTCGACGAGCCGACCAACCACCTCGACCTGCCCGGCGTCGTGTGGCTCGAACGACTGCTGCGAGCGGCCCCGTTCGGCTACCTCGTCGCCACCCACGACCGGGCGTTCCTCCGGGCCGTCGCGGACGAGATCGTCGAGCTGAGCCGGGTCTACCCGGCCGGGGTGTTCCGCGTCGCCGCCGGGTACGACGACTTCGCCGACAGGCGGGACGAGTTCCTGGAGGCGCAGGCCCGGCAGCAGGCGGCGGTGGCGAACCAGGTGCGGAAGGAGACGGAGTGGCTCGGGCGGAAGGAGTCGGCCCAGCGGCGGAAGTCGCGGTCGCGGATCGGCGAGGCGGCCGACCGCCGCGGCGAGTTGGACGAGCTGAAGTACCGGAACACGGCGGCCGGGGCGGCCGGCATCGACTTCGCCGGGACCGGCCGGCAGACGCGGAAGCTGCTGACCGCGACCGGGGTCGGCAAGTCGCTCGGCGGCCGGCCGCTGTTCCGCCGGCTGGAAGTGGCCCTCGGCCCGGGGGTGAAGCTCGGGCTGGCCGGGCCGAACGGGAGCGGCAAGAGCACGCTGCTGAAGGTGCTTGCCGGGGAGACCGAGCCGGACGCCGGGGCGGTGGCCCGGGCCGACGGGCTGCGGCTGGTGACGTTCGAGCAGGGGCGGGCCGCCCTCGACCTGTCGCAGTCGCTCGGGAAGGCCCTGTGCCCGAACGGCGACACGGTGACGTTCGGCGACCGGCGGCTGCATGTCGCGGCGTGGGCGCAGCGGTTCCTGTTCAAGCCGGAGCAGCTGCCGCTGGAGTTGAGCGCACTGTCCGGCGGCGAGCAGGCCCGCGTCCGGATCGCCCAGCTCATGCTCCAACCGGCGGACGTGCTGCTGCTCGACGAGCCGACCAACGACCTCGACATCCCGGCGGTCGAGGTGTTGGAGGAGAGCCTGGCCGAGTTCCCCGGGGCGGTCGTGCTGGTGACCCACGACCGCGACCTGACGGACCGCCTGTGTACCGAGGTGATCGGGTTGGACGGCCGCGGCGGGGCGTCCGGGTACGCGACGATCGGGCAGTGGTTGGCGGCGTTCGAGCGGACGGCCGAGGAGGCCAGGCCGGCCGCACCGGCGGCGAAGGCTGTGCCGGCGGCCGCGGCGAAGGCGAAGAAGCTGTCGTACAAGGAGCAGCAGGAGTGGGACGGGATGGAGGCGGCGATCCTGGCGGCGGAGGCGGCGGTGGCGGCGCGGGAGGCGGACGTGAGTGCGGCGTCCGGGGCGGACCACGCGACGCTCGCCGCCTCCTGCCGGGCGCTGGAGGCGGCGCAGGCGGCGGTCGAGCGGCTGTTCGCCCGGTGGGAGGAGCTGGCGGCGAAGCGCGGCGGGGGGTGACGTGCCGTCCGAGCCGGAAGCGTGAGCGACGGAAGGCAAAGACCGTCGCTCACGCTTCCGGCTCGGACCGCGGGGTCACGGCAGCGCCGCCGGGGCGGCCTGGATCACTGCCTTGCCTTGCGGGGCGCACCCGCCGACGGCGTAGCACGACACCTGCGTCCCGCAGCACGCCCCGGGCGTCTGCTGGAACCGCGCCGGGAGCAGGTTCTCCCGCGTCGTCTTGCTCGGCACGAACACCCGGTCGCCGGGGTGCAGCTGGTAGTTCGTCGACGTGTCCCCGAGCTGCACCACGTTCGTGTAGCAGACCGGTAGCACCACCCGGCACCCCTCCGGGAGCGTCGGCCGCGACAGCACCGTGTTGTCGACCGACGCCCGCCGGGTCGGCCCGCCGGCCTGGGTGATCGCCGACAGCACGGTGTCCCGGCCGGTGATCGGGAACGCCCCGGGGGCGTTCACCTCCCCGAGCACGTAGAACACCTTCCCGGCCCGGCCGACCAGCCGGACCGTCACCGCCAGGTCCTTCGGGTCGCGGTCCTTCGCGTCCTTCTCCCGCGCCCGGATCGCGGCCCGCACCAACTCCTCCACCTGCGCCAGCGTCTTCCCCGCGACCAGCGGCCGGCCGTACAGCCCGAGGTCGATCGTCCCGTCCGGCTGGACCGGCTGGTCCGGCGGCAGCCGGAGAGGGGAGTCGAGCTCGACCGGCTGGACCAGCAGGGTGTCGCCCGGCTCGACGACGTGGGCCGGGAGGAGTTCCAGGGCTAGCTCCCGCGGCACCGGGGCGGGGCTCGGGACGGTGTCGCGGATCGCCTTGGCGTCCTTGCTCAGCGGGTTGGTCGGCGAGCTGATGCCGAGCGTCTCCCCGAGCGTCGAGCAGCCGGCGGCGGCGAGGAGGAACACCCCGGCCGCCGCGACCCGCCGGACATGCTTACCCATGTTTCCACCTCCGTGTCCCGGTTTACCGGGGTTGTCGGAGTTATCGGGTCGGCCGGGTCGGGCGCTTGAAGCGATCGGGCCGGGTGGGAACGATCTCCGAGGGAACTGCCGTCCGGCCGCGGGGTGGAACGCGACGATGGACCCGACCTACACCGACCCGCGAGGCGCCGCCCGGACCGCCTCCAACCCGAGAGAGCCGTCGGCGAAGTACGAGCTGCTGGACCAGGTCGGCCGCGGCGAGATGGGGAGCGGGTGGACGAGGGGAGGGCGGGTGGGTCGGCCCGAGCCACGACCTCCTGTACGAGGTCATGGACGGCTGCTACTACCACGCGGACACGCTCGGCCTCCAGTCGGTGGCGTTCCCGCTGTTCCGGACCGGGAACGGCGGGTTCGACCGCAGGGTCTGCCTGGACACGATGTTCCGGGTGATCTGGACGCGGGGTCGTTGTGCCCCAACGTCCGAGCCCGAGCGCGAGCGAGGGTCAGGCGTTTAACCTCGCTCGCGCTCGGGCTCGGACCAGGAACCTCACCTCCGCATCTCCGACCCGCCGAGTACCCCGCCCGCCAGCCCCGCCGGCAGCACGTACCGCGTCAGGAAGAACCGCACCGCCTCCTCCGTCAACAGCGCCCCGACGTTCACCCGCACCACCGGGTTCGCCGTCGTCCCGGTCACCGTCAGCCGGACCGTCCGGTTCGACAGGAAGTTGGTCACGTCCCGGACCAGCCCGACCGGGATCGGGCCGAACAGCGGCAGCCGGCGGATCAGCACCCGCAGCCCACCGGCGTCCGGGCCGATCGGCCCGGTGTGGGCGACCACGTCCAGGTCGACCCGCCCGCCGAGCGTCACGCTCCCCTCCGCGAACAGCTGCGCCGCCGGGTTCGCCAGCGCCAGCCGCTCCACCCGGAACACGCCGTTCGCCAGCCGCCCCTTCACGTCCCCGGCGTCGAACGGCTTGGTCAGCCCGGACGGGTTCAGGAACGGCGTCACCTGCCGCAGCAGCGGGATCTCCCGCACCGAGGTCTGGTTCAGCGTCGCGTTCAGCGTCCCGGTCAGGTCGGCCACCGACCGGACGTTCCGCCCGGCCACGTCGAACCGGCCGGTGATCCGGCCGTTCCCGAACAGCCCGCCCTCCCCGAGGCTCGGGACCACCGCCCGCAGCGGCACGTCCACGAACGTCACCAGCCCGTCCACCTTCGTCTCGTACCCGAAGTCGACCGTCAGGTCGGCCCGCGCCCGCCCGGAACCGGCCTGGGCCATCGCCTCCCGGATCGTCAGCCGGCCGTACCCGCCGCGGGCCGACGCGAACTCGAACGGCACCCGCAGGTCGGTCACCTGCGCCCCGCTCACCGACCCGCGCGGCAGCGTCAAACTCCCGGACGCCCGCGTCTCCCGCCCGACCCGCCCGCGGACCGCCACGCTCACCGGGCCGTCGATGTCGACCTCCGACGCCCCGAACGGGGCGAGCAGTCGCTTCGGGTCGGCCCCGGTGACGGTGATCGAGAAGAAGTTCCGGGTGGTGTCGTCGAGCCGGACGCTCGCCCGGGCGCGGACCAACCCGCCGGCCAGCGCCCCGCTCACGTCGGCCAGCTCCAGCCGGCCCTCGCGGAGGATCAGCACCCCGGTCAGCTCACGGGAGACGGGGGTGTCGCCCCACTTCAGCCCGGTCAACACCACCCGCCCGGACCCGGCGGACAGGTCGTCGGCGAAGGTGAAGTTGGCGTCGACCCGGCCGCGGAGCGGGGCGAGGGCCGGGATGCCCACGTCCCGCGAGATCCGGGCCAGGTCGACCCCGGTCACCCGCAGCGACCCGCGCTCCGGACCGGGCGCCTTCTCCTTCTCGTCCTTCTTCTTCTGGCCCGGGTACCGGCCGGTGATCTCGAACGACCCGCCGAGCGTCTTCCCCTCCAGCGAATACCTCACCACCCCGGCCTCGTAGCTCGCGGTCCCGACCAGCTTCTCGGCCGGCACCCCCTGGACGGTGAGCCGCGGGGCGGTCAACTCCAGGTCGATGTTCCCGACCCGGGCCTGGCCGGGCTTCGCCGGTGGGATCGCCCCGCCGACCTTGCCGGACACCTTGCCGGCGATCCGCACTGGGAAGTCCGGGACCAGCTCGGTCGCCCCGGCCGCGTCCACGTCCTTGAACGCGACCTCGAACTTCCCGGCCTTGGCCCGGTCGAACGGCACGTCCGCCGACCCGGTCAGGGTGCCGCCGAACGCCTCCGCCTTCAGGCTCGAGACCCTCAGCCGCTCCTCGGTCAGCTCCCACGCGGCCGTCACCTGGTTCGCGGTCGACTTCGCCAGCGTCAGCTTCGACGCCTTGACCGTCCCGGTCGCCCGGTACGTCAGCGGGGACGCCGTCCCGGTCACCTTCGTCTCCGTCTCCAGCACGCCGGAGATCGGGGCGGGGATCTCGACCTCGGGGACCAGCTTCCGCAGGTCGGTCACGTCCGTCCCGGTGGTGCGGACGACGGCGGTAAACGCGTACGTGTCGGCCAGGCCGACCGTCGCCTCGGCCGTCACCGGGATGCCCTCGACGGTCACCGCCGCGTCGGAGATCGTGAGCACGCCCTTGGCGACCGTGCCCCGCGCCCGCACGTCCTTGGCCGTCCGGCCTTCGACGACCAGCTCCGGGGCGGACAAGTCGGCCGACCCGCTCCACAGGGTCGTGTCCCACAGCTTCTCGTAGGGGGCCTTGAGGTTCACCTTGCCGGAAACGGTGCCGCGGATGTCGGCGGCGAACCCGGGGACCGCCTTCAGCGCCTCGCCGAGCGGGACGCGGTCGACGACGAGGCTGGCGGTGGCGTCGCCCGGCGGGCTGACGGCGGCCGTCGCGGTGCCGCGGAACGTCCCCGGGACGCCGCCCGCCTTGCCGGGCGGGTCGATCTTGCCGCTCAGGTCGGTGAGCGTCAGCTTGCCGTCGCGGTACGTCATCTTCGCCGACGCGTCGCGGACGGTGAGGCCCTCGAAGGTGAGCGCCGGCGACGACACCGACCCGGTGAACTGGTACGCCGACAGGCTCGCCGCCTGGCCGAGCGGGACGGCCAGGGCCGCCTCGACCGTCACCTTCCCGGCGAGCTTGTACCCGAGCTTCACGTTCAGCTTGTCGAGCAGCTCGGCCACGTCGATGTCGCGGAACCGGACGGTCGCGTCGAGGGTGGTCGGGCCGTCGTCGTCCTTCTTCGGCGGGTCCTTCTTCGGCGGGTCCTTCTTGTCCTGCCGCGGCGAGGTACACCGGACCTGCTCACGGGCCACGAACCCGACCTTCTTGGGGGTCGGCTTGTCCTGCTGGAACTCGAACCGCTTGCCGCGCTTTCGCAGTGTGATGGGGATGTCGTCCTCCTGCGGCACCCCGAGCACCTTCACCCCGGTGATCGCCCCCTCGCCCGTGCCGTCGTACTCGACCCGGCCGTCCGCGTGGATGCGGACGACGATGTCCGCGGTGCCGCCGAGCAACCCCTCGAACACCTTCGGGTCGGGCAGTTTCCACTCCGGCGGGAGCTTGCGGATGTCCAACCCGCTCCCGGCGACCTTCAGGTCGATGACCGTCGGCTCACGACCGAAGTCGAGTTCCCCGGTGATCGCCAGCGCCCCGCCGGCGACGTTCGCCTTCGTCCCGACCAGCTCCACCTTCGCCCCGGCCACCCGGATCACGCCGGTCACGTTCTCGAGGGTGACGCTGGCGTCCGGCAGGGTGAGGGCGGCCGCGGCCGGCCGGATGTCGACGGCGTACTGCACCTCGCGGTCCGCCCCGGCCCAGAGCCGGACGGCGATCGCCCCGCGGCCGTCCGGGCGGACGCTCTCCCACACCGCCGGCGGGACGAACGGGACCGACCCGAGCCGGTCCATCGTCAGCGGCCCGTTCTCCGTCGCCAGCTCGACCGCCCCGGTCTTCAGCGCCCGGTTGATCTCGCCCGAGACCGACCACTTCGCCCAGGCGGGGTCGTCGACCGCCCCGGTCAGCCTGACCGTGTCGCCGGCCGGCTCGGCGGTCAACGTGAGGTTCTGCAGGGCGAACTCCGGCCGGCCGTCCTGGCGGATCGTGAGGCGGGCGTCGGCTAGGCGGATGACCGGGAACCCGGTGCCCGCCCCGCCGCCGGTCGGGGCCTTGGGAAGGGTGGTGATCACGTCCCCGTCGGCGCTGACGTGGAGGGTCAGGTTCGCCCCGCGCAGGTCCACCCAGTCCGGGTCGACCCGGCCGAGCACGAGCGCGAACAGGGAGATGTCGGCCTTCGCCTCGTCGACCGAGAACACCTCGGCGTGCCCCGGGTCGGGGGCGGCCGGGTCGAAGACGCGCATCCCGATGCTGGAGGTGACCAGCCCGACCCGGACGGCGGTCACCTCGACCGGCATCCCGATCTGGTCCGCGATCCGCCGGGCGACCATCTCCTTCCCGGCGGCGGTCGACAGGTAGGCGCCGAGCCCGACCCGGGCGAGCACCACCAGGAGCACCGCCCCGCCGGCGGCGTACAGCCCCCACTTCCCGACGCGACGTGCGGTGACCATGCGTACCCCCCCGGGGAAGCGTCCAACGTCCATCATCGCCGAACGCTGCACGCCGCGTTCCGCCGGACCGGGAACGGAGGTGTGAAGATTCGCCCGGTCCGGGCGTCACAGCCCGGACGGCCGGAGGATCCGGAACCCGTTCCGTCCGAGCCGGACGCGTGAGCGACGGGAGAAGCGAGACAGTCGCTCACGCGTCCGGCTCGGACGGAGCCGCAAGGTACGCCAGGGAACGCGCCAGGCACTCGTCCGGTGGAAGTCGGCCGGTGTCCAGGATGAGGCGGGGGAGGGTGAGGGGTTCGGCGCCGGCCTTCATCGCGGCATACAGGTCGCCGTTGCGGTTGCCGGCCGGGTGGCCGCCGGCGGCTGCGTCGCGGTCGAGGCGGGCGCGGGCCGTCGCCTCGTCGCACACGCACTCGATGACGCGGGCCGGTTGGCCGGCGGCGTCCGCGAGCGCGAGGAGGTCGGCGACCTGGCGGGGCTTGCGGAAGGTGCGGCCGTCGAGGATCACGACCCGTGACGGGTCGGCCGTGAGGAGGAGTCGGGCGGCCGAGAAGACGGCCGCCATCGCGGTGTCGTCCTGGGCGGCCGAGTAGTCGAGGACCGGCGGCGGGAACAGCGCGGCCCGGACCACGTCCTTGCAGAGCACCACCCCGCCGAGGGCGTCGGCGAGGCGGGCCGCCAGGGTGCTCTTGCCCGTCCCCGGCAGCCCGGCCAGTGCGATGAGCATCCCCGCCCCCGCCGGGTCATCACTTCGCCGGGTCGGCCGGCGACACGGGGCCGCGCTTGGCGGCCTCGTCCTCAACCCACTTCGACACGGCCGCCTTCGTCCGGGCGCCCGCGTGTGGCGACGTGACCGTGAACCCGGTCTCGCCGCCCTTCTGTCCGAAGTCGATCCGCGTCCCTTGGACGAGGTCGCGCTGGCTCTTCAGCATGATGACGGCGACCCCACCGGTCCGGTACTCGAACTCCCCGTCGGTCGGCGGGGCCGTCTCCATCCAGAGCTTGTTCAGCACCCCGGTACACCCGCCTGGGACCATCTCGTACCGCACCCACCACCGGTCCACCTTCGCCTCCCGGGCCGCGGCCGCCAGTTCCCGTGCGGCGGCCGGGGTTACCTCGAAGTACACCAACTCCCGGGGGGCCGGCGCGGGCTCGACGGCGGCCGCCGGGGGTGAGGCGGCCCCGGAGCACCCGACGAGGGCGAGGAGCGGGACTAGGGCGGCGGTCGTTCTCGCGCGGGACATGGGCACGGTCTCAAGGGTCCGGATCGGAGTCATCGTACCCGCGCCTCAGGTGGACCGCCAGCGTCACTTCTTCTTCGGCTCGGGCTCCTTCGCCACGAACCCGGGGCTCGCGTTCCACGACTTCACCACGCTCCCGTCGGACACCTTCCACACCGACACCGACCCGTCGTAGGCGCCGCCGGCGACCAGGTCCCCGTCCGGGCTGAAGGCGACCGCGAACACGAAGTCGGTCAACCCGGCCAGCGACTTCCCGGGGGTCAGGTCGGCCGCGTTCCACAGCCGGACCGTCTTGTCCGCGCTGGACGTGGCGAGCATCGGCTGCTTCGGGTGGGACACCACCTTGAACACCTCGTCCGCGTGCCCGCCGGCCGACTTCACCTGCTTCCCCTCGCCGCCCGGCTTCCACGTCCGGATGTTCTTGTCCGCCCCGACCGAGAACCCGGCCGACCCGTCCGCCTTCACCGCCACCCCGTACACGATGTTCTGGTGCTCCGGGAACGTCACCACCGACTCCCGGGCCTTCAGGTCCCACACCTTCGCCGTCTTGTCCCGCCCGGCCGTCACCAGGTACTTGCCGTCGTCCGTCAGGGCGCACCCGAGCACCCAGTCGGCGTGGTTCTCGACCGTCTGCACCAGCTTCGCCTTCGCCACCCCCCCCGACAGGTCGAACACCCGCACCGCCCGGTCGCACCCGCCGGCCGCCAGCGTCTTGCCGTCCGGCGACACCGCCAGGCACAGGACCGAGTCGTCCACGTCGAACAGGTGTGCCACCAGCACCTTCTTGTCGTTCACCCCGTCGAGCACCGTCACGCCGTCCTCGGTCTTGCCGCTGGCCGAGAGGTCGTAGACCCGGACATCGCCCTCCTGGCCCGGCCGGCCGCCGGCGACCGCGAGCTTGCCGTCCGGCAGGAACACCAGCCCGTACGCCCGCTCGGCCCGGGTCCGGACGCGCTTCACCAGCTTGCCGGTGTCGGCCTCCCACACGGTCAGCTCGTGGTGCCCGCCGGCGACGAGTTGCTTCCCGTCCGGGGTGAACGCCAGCGCGTTGACGACGGCCGGGAACGGGTACGCCTTCGGCGGGGCCGGCGGCTGCCACCGCACCCGCAGCTCCTTCACCAGGTCGGCCTTCGGGTCGAGGCCGGGGTCGAGCTTCGCCCCCTCGGCGATCCACCGGGCGATCACCGCCGCCTTGTCCTTCGGCACCGCCTCGCCCTTGTCCCGCGGCGGCATCCGCCGCTGGGCGTCGGTCACCATCAGGTCGTGGAAGTCGCTGTCCTTCGGCTTCCCGGGGACGATCGGCTCGCCGTTCGACCCGCCGGCCAGGATCCGCTCGAACGTGGTCATGTCGTACTTCCCGGACTTCTTCTTCGAGTCGTGGCAGGCGAGGCAGTTCTCCTTCAGGATCGGGGCCACGTCGGTGATGAAGCTGACCGGCTTGGCCGGCTGGGCGGAGGCGGACGGGGGGCCGGCGAACATCAGCAGGGTGGCGACGGCGGCGGCGACCGCGCAGAGGACACAGGCGCAGAACCGGCGGGGCATGGGAGGAGGCTCCGAAGTGCGGCGGGGGTAGGCGTATCCAGTGTACGCGGGGCGGGGCGGCGGGGGAACCACCAATCGGGTGGGGCAGGCATTCCTGCCTGCCGCAGTTTCAACGGCAGGCAGGAATGCCTGCCCCACCGGGCGAAAACCTGAGCCGCCCTCACGGCTTCGCCCCGTCCTTCTTCAGCTCCGGCGCGTCCGCGGGCGGCTTCAGCGCCGGCGGCCCGCTCAGGTACCCGAGCGACGCGAGGAAGGCGTCGGCCTGGCGGGCGGTGACGTGCAGCCACGGGGCGCGGTTGAAGAACCCGTGCGGCTGGTCGGCGGCGGTGTACACCTCCGCCCGCACCCCCAGCTTCCCGCACCGGGCGGCGTAGTCCCGGCCCTGCCCCAGCATGTCGTCCTTCGTCCCGTAGAACAGGACCGCCGGCGGGGCGCCCTTGGCCAGGAACCGGGTGGGCGAGATCGCCTCGGCCACGTTCGCCCCGCCGACCCCCTTGATCGTCCGCCCGGTCCCGTCGAGGAACGGGTTGAACAGCACCAGCGCGTCCGGCCGGCACGACCCCTTCGGGTCGTCCTTCGCGTCGAACCCCTCCACCAGGGCGGTCGCGGCCGCCAGGTGCCCGCCGGCCGACCCGCCGGCCGCGACCACCTTGCCCGGGTCGACCCCGAGCTTGCCGGCGTTCGCCCGCACCCACCGGATCGCGGACTTCGCGTCCTCCACCGCCACGTCCGGCGTCGTCTTGTGCTTCGACTCGATCCGGTAGTCGGCGGACAGGGCGACCAGCCCGCGCGAGGCGAAGTACTCGGCCTGCGGGACGAACTGGGTGTACGCCCCGTTCCGCCACCCGCCGCCGAAGAAGAACACCACCACCGGCCGCTTGTCGGTTTCCTTCCAGTCGGCCGGGAAGAACCCGTGCAGGGTCAGCTCGCCCTCCGGCGTCTTCTTGAACACGTGGTCGGAGGTGCGGACCTTGGCGTCGGTCAGCTTGGGCCGGTCGGGCTGCCCGAGGGTGACGACCAGGAGTGCGGCGAGTGACGGGAGCACGGGGGACCTCGGGGAAGGGGGGGTGTCCCGTATTGTCAGGCGGCGTGCGGGGGCGGTCAAACCCCCCGGGTCGGTTTCTCCTACGGGACCCGAAAAAACCGGTGACACGGCCCCGCCCGGCGTGCAGAATACACGTCTCCCCACCTTCCCGAGGCCACCCCGATGACCGCACCCACCTCCCGCCGAGCGTTCCTGGCGACCTCAGCCGCGTCCGCCGTCGCCGCCACCGCCGCCCTCCCCGGGGCCTACGCGGCCGCCGGCGACGAGGTTCTCCGGGTCGGCCTGGTCGGGTGCGGCGACCGCGGCACCGGGGCGGCCAAGCAGGCCCTCCGGGCCGACCCGAAGGTGAAGCTCGTCGCCATGTGCGACGCGTTCATGGACCGCCTCCAGGGGAGCCTCGGGAACCTCCGGAACATCAAGGACATCGCCGGCAAGATCGACGTCGCCCCGGACCGCTGCTTCGACGGGTTCGACGGGTACAAGAAGCTCCTCGCCTCTGGCGTCGACGTGGTCCTGCTGACCACCCCGCCCGGGTTCCGCCCGCTCCACCTCCGGGCCGCGGTCGAGGCCGGGAAGCACGTCTTCTGCGAAAAGCCGGTGGCGGTCGACGTGCCGGGGGTGAAGTCGGTGATCGAGAGCGCGAAGCTCGCGAAGCAGAAGGGGACCGGGCTGTGCTCCGGGTACTGCTGGCGGTACCACCAGCCGAAGCGGGAGACGGTGAAGCGGATCCACGGCGGGGACATCGGGGACGTCCACGCCATCCACTGCACCTACCTGACCGGCCCGATCTGGGACCGCGGCACCGCCGACCCGTTCGCCACGATGGAGTACCAGATGCGGAACTGGTACTACTTCACCTGGCTCTCGGGGGACTTCATCGTCGAGCAGCACTGCCACAACTTCGACAAGGCGAACTGGGTGCTGAAGGGGGCGGTGCCGGTGGCCGCGACCGGGGTCGGCGGGCGGCAGTCGCGGGTCCAGGAGCGGTTCGGGAACGTCTACGACCACTTCGCCTGCACCCTGGAGTTCCCCGGCGGGGTGAAGCTGTTCAGCGCCTGCCGGCAGATGGCCTCCTGCTCGTCGGACGTGAACGACCACGTCTACGGGACGAAGGGCCAGGCGCAGCTGATGCGGCACACGGTCAGCCCGTACGGCGGGAAGGCGTGGGAGTACGACGGCGAGGCGAAGGACATGTACCAGGTCGAGCACGACGAGCTGTTCGCATCGGTCCGGGCCGGCAAGCCGATCAACGACGGGGAGGCGGCGGCCCACAGCAGCGCACTGGCGATCTTCGCCCGGGAGGCGGCGTACAGCGGGAAGCGGCTGACCTGGAAGGAGTTCTTCGCGAGCGACAAGTCGCTCGCCCCGAAGGCGTTCGCCTGGGGCCCGCTGCCGGTCGCCCCCGTCCCGATCCCGGGCGTGTACAAGGTCTGATCCGACCGTCCGAGCCGGAAGCGTGAGCGAAGGGTTTCGCTCCGTCGCTCACGCTTCCGGCTCGGACGAATCACCTCCCCCCCGAGGCTCCCATGACCCGTCCCATCGGTCGCCGGGACTTCCTCCGCACCAGCGCCGCCGTCACCGCCGCGGTCATGACCGGCGTGTCGGTCGCCGCCGACCCGAAGCCGAAGCTGAGGAAGGCGGTGAAGTACGGCATGGTCCGGCTGAAGGGGTCGCACGCCGAGCGCCTCGAGCTGGCGAAGAAGTGCGGGTTCGCCGGGGTCGAGATCGACAGCCCAGGCACGGACCGGCTGGACGAGCTGGTGAAGGCGAGCAAGGACACCGGCGTCGTGGTCCACGGGGTGATCGACTCGGTTCACTGGCGGGACACCCTGTCGCACCCGGACGAGGCGGTCCGGCAGAAGGGGCTGGACGCCCTCCTCGGAGCCTTGAAGGACGCGAAGACGGTCGGCGCCGACACGGTGCTGCTCGTGCCGGGGGTCGTCAACAAGGACGTGACCTACGAGCAGTGCTGGGAGCGGTCGCAGGCCGGGGTGAGGAAGGCGCTGCCGACCGCCGAGAAGCTCGGGGTGAAGATCGCGATCGAGGTCGTCTGGAACGACTTCATCACGAAGCCGGAGCAGCTGGTCGAGTACGTCGACGCGTTCAAGAGCGAGTGGGTCGGGGCGTACTTCGACGTGTCGAACATGATCAGGTACGGGGTCCCGCCGGCGGACTGGGTCCGGAAGCTCGGGAAGCGGATGCTGAAGTTCGACTTCAAGGGGTACAGCAGGGCGAAGCAGTGGGTGCCGATCGGGGAGGGGGACGAGGACTGGCCGGCGGTGCTCAAGGCCCTGGCCGAGGTCGGGTACGACGGGTGGGCGACGGCCGAGGTCGGCGGCGGCGGGGAGGACGTGCTGAAGAAGGTTTCCGCACAGATGGACAAGGTGCTCGGGCTGTGACGGCAACCAGATAGTCGGTCTCAATCATGTCTCGGTCCGTTCGTTCGGTATCACCGGGTGACGCCAGGCGGTTCAGGTCAGACCTGAACCGCGTTTTTTGGTGAACCCGGGAAAATCCTGGAACTCGACGAAACCGCCCGCGTCGAACGCAAGTAAGACCCGACGCGGCATCCCGGAAGTAGATTCGACTCGCGCCTGGGATTCGCATCGGGTCTGTTTCGTCCCTCTCGTTCAACGGATGGTTTCGCCTTCATCCGGCCCCCGCGGGATCACTCCCGCGGGGGTATTTTTTTCCCCCGTACCCGCTCGCTTCCCTCCCGCCCGACCGGTACCGTGGGGGCATCCCCACGGAGTCCACCCATGACCTCCGACCGCCGCACCTTCCTCGCGACCTCCGCCGCCGCGACCGCCGGGGTCCTCACCGAATCTTCGCGCGGGTTCGCCGCCAACGACACCCTCCGGGTCGGCCTGGTCGGCGTCGGCGGGCGGACGAAGCACCTCCTCAAGTCGTTCCCGGGGCTGCCGAACGTCACCGTCACCGCCGTCTGCGACGTGTGGGACCAGAACCTCGCGGAGGCGAAGAAGCTGGCCGACCCGAAGGCGTTCGCCACCAGGCACCACGAGGAGCTGCTCGCCCGCAAGGACGTGGACGCGGTCCTGATCGGGTCGCCGGACCACTGGCACGTCGCCCACGCCGTCGACGCCTGCAAGGCCGGCAAGGACGTGTACGTCGAGAAGCCGCTGACCCACGAACTGGCCGAGGGGAAGGCGGTGGTCGCCGCCCAGAACGAGAACAAGCGGGTGGTCCAGGTCGGCACCCAGCAGCGGAGCATGACCCACCTGCTGAAGGCGTATGAGGTGCTGAAGGCGGGCACGATCGGGAAGGTCCACAAGGTGCAGTGCTCGTGGAACCGGAACGCCGCCCGGGCGCAGCGGTTCAAGGACAAGATGGACCCGGCCGGGGTCGACTGGAAGCGGTTCCTCGGCACCGCCAAGGACCAGCCGTTCGACGCCTACAAGTTCCGCCAGTGGCGGTGGTTCTGGGACTTCGGCGGCGGCATCTTCACCGACCTGATGGTCCACTGGATCGACGTGGTCCACTGGTTCCTGGACCTCGACCACCCGGCGACCGCGGCCAGCGCCGGCGACTTCTTCTCGGCGAAGGGGGTGTGGGACACCCCGGACACGGTGCAGACGCTGCTGCGCTACCCGGAGAAGGAAGTGCAGGTGCACTTCGAGGGGACGTTCAGCAGCAACCGGAACGGGGCGAGGGTCGAGTTCATGGGGACGGAGGCGACGCTGTACTGCGACCGCGGGCGGTACGAGGTGATCCCGGACCGCGGGAAGGCGAAGCCGGAGGCGAGCGCCTTGGTGCTCGGGACCGGGGTGAAGGGGCTCGACTTCTACGACAAGCCGGACGGCGAGCTGCTGCACCTCTTGAACTGGGTCGAGTGCATCCGCGACCGGTCGAAGAAGGTGGCGTGCCCGGCCGAGGCGGGGGTGGGCGCGGCGAGCGCCGCCCACCAGGCGAACCAGTCGTTGCGGTCCGGGCAGGTGGCGGTGTGGAAGGGGTGAGGTAGGGTGGGCCGAGCCGGCGCTTCGCCGGCGAGTCCCACCGCGATACGAGGTGGGACTCGCCGGCGAAGCGCCGGCTCGGCCCACCCTACACACGACCTCAGGCCACCCGCCGCGCCGCCCGGCCGAGTACCCGTTCGTACACCCGGGCGGTGTCGGCGGCGCACCGCTCCCAGGTGTGCCGGGCCGCCTGCCGCTCCGCCCCGTCGCGCAGCACCGCCGCCCACTCCGGCTCGACGATCAGCCGGTGCATCGCCCCGCGCCACCCGTCCACGTCGCCCGGGGCGATCCGGACCCCACACCCGCCGACCACCTCGGTCAGCGACTCGGCGGTCGACGACAGCACCGCCCCGCCGCACGCCAGCATCTCCGCCGCCGGCAGCCCGAACCCCTCGTAGTGCGACGGCAGCACCAGCCCGACGGCCGCCGAGTACAGGGCCGGCAGGTCGGCCTCGGCGACGTACCCGAGGTGGACCACCCCGCCCGCCCGGCCCTCCGCCGCCAGGAACTCGGCCACCTCCCGGTAGTTCCACCCCCACCCGCCGGCCAGCACCAGCGGGCATCGGTCCCGCAGCCCCCGGTCGAGCCCGAGGTACGCCCGGCACAGGGTGACCAGGTTCTTCCGCGGCTCCACCGTCCCGACGTGCAGCAGGAACCCGTCCGCCAGCCGGAGCCGGGCGAGCACGGGCCGGTACTCGTCCGGGGTGACGCGGCGGATGTGCCGGCGGACCCCGTACCCGACCGCCGTCACCCGCTCCCGGGCGATCCCGAGGAGGTCGGCCAGTTCCCGGCGCGTGAACTCCGACCCGGCGATGACGTGGGCGGCCCGGGCCAGGCCGGGGAGGAACCGGTCCTCGTACTCCCTCACCCGCCCGGCCGGGTGCCACTCCGGGTGCCGGATGACGGAGATGTCGTGGACGGTGACGACCGCGGGGAGGTCGCACGGGAACGGGATGAAGTTCGGCTCGTGGTACAGGTCGCACCCGGACCGGCTGGCGAACCGGGCGAAGTGGGCGTGCAGGAGTCGCCGGGCGGCGCTGGGCCGGGCGACCGCCGCCGGGGCGAGGCGGACCGGGCCGGCCGCGGCGGCCGGGCTGTCGGCGGGCGGGCGGCGGAGCCGGGCGTACGCCCCGAGGGCCGTCCGCACCCACCGCGGCGGGTAGGTCGTGAGTGCCACCCCGCCGGCCCCGCGCCGCAGCTCGGCGGCCAGCTCGGCGACGTAGTGCCCGACCCCCGACCGGTGGGGCCCGGCGGCCGCCGTGCCGTTCAGCAGCACCCGCATGGCCGCCTCCTCCTGGACCGCGGCCGTCCCGGCCGCTCTACCAACCCAACTCCAGCCGCGCCGGGATGATCGGGTCGGATTCGGGTCATGGGTAGCAGCGGCCGGGACGGCCGCGGTCCAGGAGCGTCGACCCCTTCTCACGCCGCCCGGGCGGCCGGCACCTCGCCGGCCTCCCGCTGCCACTCGACCTGCCGGGCCAGGCCGTCGTCCAGCCCGACCCGCGGCGCCCACCCGAGGTGGCGGGCCAGCTTCCCGGTGTCGGCGCAGGTGTGCCGCTGGTCCCCGGGCCGCGGCGGGGCCGCCTTCACCACCGCCCGCCGGCCGGTGATCCGCTCCAGCTTCCGGAGCACGTCCCACACCGACACCACCTCCCCGCCGCCGAGGTTGTACACCTCCCCGACCGGGGCGGCCGCCGCCGCCGCCGCGGCCGCGACGCAGTCGTCGACGTAGGTGTTGCCGCGCATCTGCTGGCCGTCCCCGAACACCGTCACCGGGTCCCCGGCGAGCAGCGCCGCGACGAACTTGTGGTAGCCCATGTCGGGCCGCTGGCGGGGGCCGTAGACGGAGAAGAACCGGAGGGTGACGAGCGGCAGCCCGCACTCGTCGGCGAACGCCCGGCACAGGTTCTCGCCGGCCAGCTTGGTCACCCCGTACGGGGAGATCGGGCGGGTCGGCAGGGTCTCGTCGCCGGAGCTGTACCTGCCGTAGACGGACGAGGTGGAGGCGTAGACGAACCGCTTCAGGGTGCCGGTCGCCCGGGCCGCCTCGAGCACCCGGTGGGTGCCGGTGACGTTGCACGACTCGTACAGGTCGAACTGGGTCCAGCTCCGGGCCAGCCCGGCCATCGCCGCCAGGTGGTACACCACGTCCGCCCCGGCCACGGCGGCGGCTAGGTCGTCGCGCCGCAGGTCGAGCTCGTGGAACCGGAACCGCGGGTGGGCGCGGGCGGGGGCGAGGTTCGCCTCCTTCACCGCCCGCGGGTAGTACGGGACGAACGCGTCGAGGCCGGCCACCTCGTGGCCGTCGGCGAGGAGCCGCTCGCACAGGTGGGAGCCGATGAACCCGGCCGCCCCGGTCACCACACACCGCATGCCCCCGCCCCTCCTTGGACGCCCGCCGGGGCGGCAGTTATGCCGGAGTCCGGGGGGAAAGTCAAGGCGGGGGTGCCGGGGCGGGCTTGACCCGGCGGCGCCGCGGCGGTACCGACGCGGCCCACACGAGCCGACGGAGGTCGGGCATGGCCCGCAGGTCATTCCTGGTGCTGGTCGGGTCGGCGCTGCTGTTCGCCGCCGTCCTGGTCGGGCACAACCGCCACCTGTTCGACCGGCCGGTGTACGAGGACGGTGACCACGCGGCCAACTCCCTCCTGGTGCTGCGGGCGAAGCGGCTCGAGCTGCTGCACGGGCATTACTCGCGGCACAACTTCCACCACCCGGGCCCGGCCGGGTTGTACGTCATGGCCGCGGCGGAGGGGGTGCTCCACGACCGGCTCGGGGCGGTCCCGGCCCCGCACAACGCCCACATCCTCGGCCAGCTGCTGCTGAACGCCTTCCTGCTCGGGGTCGTGGTCGCGGTCGTCTCCCGGTCTGGCGGCCGGCTGGCGGGGGCGGCGGCGCTGGTCGTCCTGCTCGGGTACTTCGCCCGGTACGGGGACCCGGTGTGGCAGCACTGGCCGGCGTACCCGGCGTTCCCCATCGCCCTCGCCCTGATGGTGTCCGCCGCGTCGGTCGCGGCCGGGCGGCTGACCCACCTCGGGTGGCTCGCCCTGGCGGGCGGGCTGGCGGTCCACAACAACGTCAGCGTGGTCCCGTTCGCGGTGCTGGTCGCCGGGTACGCGCTGGCCTGCGCGGCGGTCCGCGGCGGGCTCCGGCTCGGCGCCCTCACCGGGCGGGAGCGGCGGGCGTGGGTGATCTTCGCCGCCGTCGCCGGGGTGTTCCTCCTGCCGATCGTGTTGCACGCGTGGCGGCACTTCCCGGGGGAGGTCGGCAAATACATCGCGTACGGCCGGTCGAAGGCGGCCGGCGGGCACTCGCTGGATGCGGTCGGCGACTACATGGTGCGGACGCTGACCGCCGACTCGCCGCTCGGCGGGTGGCTGGTGCTCGGGGTGGCGGGGGGCGCGGCCGGGGCGGTGCTGACCGGCGGGCCGGGGCGGCGGTTCGCGGCCCAGCTCGGGGCGGTCGGGCTGGTCGCCTGTGGGGCGATGTTCCTGTACGTCCGCCGCGGGCTGGACGACCTGAGCCTGACTTACGCCGGCCTCCACTTCGGCGCGGTCCTGCTGGTGTGGGGCCTGGTCGTGGTAGTCCGGGTGGCGGCCCGGCTGCGCTGCCGGCCGCAGCTCCGGGCGGCCGCGGTGGCCGTCCTCGCGGCGGTCGGCGCGTGGGCCGCCGTGAGCGGTCAGTTCGCCAACCGTTACCCCGGCATGCCCGAGGCCCCGGCCCTGGCCGAGGCGGTGCTGGCCGACCCGCGGTGGGCGGACGGCCCGCCGGCCCTGACCCTGGACCACGACGTGTGGCCGGAGACCGCCGCGGTGCTCCTGCAACTCGAGCGGCGCGGGTACCGGCCGTGGGTCGTCTACCGGTACTACGACCTGATCTTCACCGACGCCTTCCGGCCGGTCGGCGTCCCGCCGCCGTTCTGGCAGCTCGACGTCGGCCCGCGGAACGACGCGCCGGGCCGCGTCCGCCGGGTGGTGGCGGAGGCGGGGCGGATCTCGGTCCGCGAGCTGGACACCCGGCTGCGGCCCGGTGAGCCGACCCCGGTCGGGTTCTGGAGCCGGCCGGGGGCGGCGAAGCCGCTCGCCGGGTGGCACCCGACGTGGTCGGGGGACGAATGGCGGTCGGGGGGGGGCGAGGCGACGGTGCTGCTCGACACCGGCGGGCCGCTCACCGGGGACCACCGCCTGACCGTCCGGGCGTGGGGGCTGTGTGACCACCCCTCCCGCCCTCAGCGGGTCCGGGTGGCCGTCAACGGCGAGCCGGTCGGGCTGATGGTCTTCCCGTCCGTGGTGCCGGTGGACCAGGCCGTCGTGGTCCCGGCCGCCGCCCTCGCCCGCTCACCGGCCGTGGTCACCTTCACCTTCCTCGACTACTGGTCGGCGAGGCGGCGGTGGTTCCACGGCGAGGTCCCGCACACGTCCGTCCACGTCTCGTCGCTGGAGCTGACCCCGGTCGGGGGGTGACCCCGGGGCCGCGTTCAGAGGCCGTTCCGGGAGGGGGTGGGAGGGCGAGGCTCCTGCCGAGCCGGAGTTCGGCGGCCCGGTGACGGTCGGCGGCTCGGCGGGAGCCTCGCCCTCCCGAGCCGGAGGCCGGCGGCCCGGCGGAAGCCTCGCCCCGCGTCCCGGTAACGGCCTTTCAGACCCAGAGCTGCAAAACCCGGAGGACCGTCGCGAGCCACACCTCGGACGTGTCCTCCCCGTTCAGCTCGGCCACCACCCCGTCGCCCCCGCCGACCTCCGGCCGCGGCCCGCCGACCACCAACTCGGTCACCACCACGTTGTCGAGGTCCATCTCGAATGGCTCGGCCGCGGCCGCCAGGCAGTGCACCTGGGCGGACCGGGCCAGCCGGTTCAGGTGCGCCACCACCGCCGCCTTGTCCGGCACCCACGCCACCAGCCCGTCGCCGCGCTCGACCGGCTCCCGCAACAGCAACTCCGTCAGGGCCGCCTCCTCCGCCAGCGGCTTCTTCTCCCCGTCCCGGACGAACAGCACCTCGAACCGGATCGCGTCGGTGCTCAGCCAGTCGCTCAGCCGGCGGACCAGCGCCAGGATCGCCGACTGGAGCATCACGATCCGCTGGTGCGGCAGCTCCGGGTCCTTGAACCGGGCGGCGATCAGGTCCGGGAACAGCACGAACACGAACGCCCGCCGCCGCCGCAGGAACTGGTTCTCGTCCCGCGAGTAGTAGAACAGCTCGTCCCGGACGAACTTCACGTCGAACAGGTCCGGGGACTCGTTCTCCATGTACGCCAGCTGCGAGTGAAGGAGGCTCTCGACCGACCCGCGGGTGGCGATCGACGTGTACCCGCCGACCGGGTACTGGTCCTCGTCCAGCACCCGGGTCGGCACCTCCTTGCGGCCGACCAGCGGGCGGACCGGGCGGGCCGGCAGCCGGGCCTCCAGCCGGGCGGTGGTCTGGCGGATCTGCCGCAGGGCGACGTACTGCCCCATGTCGCCGAGGGCGGACCGGTCCTCCAGGGCGTCCACGTCCTCCTTGCCGAGCACCTCGCCGGTCCGCCGGGCGGCGGCCACCAGCCCCTCGTACATCCGCAACTGGAGCGGCGACGGGCCGTCCCGCTCCAGGGCCTCCCACCCGGCCGCCAGCACCTCGTCCGGGTTGCCGGTCAACAGCCCGCGGATCACCGCCGGCGGGAGCAGCACCCCGCCGAGCCCGGCCCGCTCCCGGATCTGGTTGACGACGTAGGCGACGCCCTTGACCTGGTCCTTCCCGTGGTACTTCTTCAGGGCGTCGCCGGCCCGCTCGAACACCCAGTCGGCGTACAGCTTGCCGAGGACGTGGTCCTCGTAGGTGCGGGCCAGGGCCGGCGGCCACCCGGGGACCGGGAGCGGGTCGCGGAGCCGGTGCTCGGCGTCCGCCCCGAGGGCGACGTGCCCGACATCGGCGACGAACCCGACCGGCGGGAGCGGGTGCCCGCCGGACGCCACCTCCATCGCCCACTCCAGCACCGGGCGGACCGCCCCGGCCGACGGCCTCACCGCCCGCTGGAGCCACAGCCCCTCGGCGACGTACCGCCGGGCCGCGTCCAGGTCCCGCAGCTCGGTCGTCTCCATCGGCGTCACCTCGCGCTCCCCTTCGGGTCGCGGCTAAACGGGATGTTTACTTATACCCCCCAACCCCCCGCGGGCCAAACGTCGTGGCACCCCGACAACCGCGACGACCGGGCGAACCGTTAAAGTCCGCCGCCCCGCCGGGCCGATCCAACCCGGCGGGACGGGTCCGAATCGGCTCACGGCCGGGCGAGGGGCGAATGACGACCAGCCGAATCCTGTGCGGGGCGGTCCTGCTGCTGGCGGCCGGCGGCCCGGCCGCCGCCCAGTACCGGTCCGACGCCCCGCCCGCCGACCTGCCGCCGGGCCGCCCGTCCGCCGCCTCCGCCCCGACCGCCCTGGACCGCGTGTCCGCCCCGGGCGGGGCCGCGCCCGACCCGTACGGCACGCTCACCGGCCAGGCCCCGGGCCTGCCGGCCGGGGCGTACCCCAGCCCGTACTTCACCGACGGCCCCGGGTGCTGCGGCCCGCTCGGCCGGCACGGCCGGGTCGGGTACGAGATCTTCGCGTTCACCGGCCCGGCGTTCATCTTCGGGGACGGCCCGTTCGCCGACCTGCGGGTCGGGTGGGCCACCGGCGGGGGCGGGCGGAGCCTGTTCTTCAACCCAGCCCACGACGCCGCGTACGTCGCCGAGATCGGGCTCAGCTACGCGTACAACGGCGGCCCGCAGAACCGGTTCCTGAACATCTTCGTCCGCCAGCCGCCGACCCAGGACCCGTTCACCGGGCAGCAGGTCGCCAGCCCGGACGCCCTGACCACCGTCGCCATCCGCGGGCTGCACCGGACGAACTTCAACTTCGCGCTCGGCCGGGACTGGTGGGCGAACGGGCCCGGGTCCGTCGGCCTGGCGGAGGGGTGGAACCTGCGGTGCGGGGTGCTGGTCGGCGGGCGGTGGGGGACGGCCCACGTCGACCTGATCCCGCAGGACGACCCGCGGAACGGGTACGCCCGCCGGCAGAACGTGACCCACGGGGTGTTCGGGGCCGTCCACGTCGGGGCCGAGGTCCCGCTCGGGTCGACCGTCCTGTTCGGCGGGCTGCGCGGCGAGTACGGGTACGACTGGAACAACCTGATCCCGCCGTTCCAGGGGAACATCAACGGCTACCAGCTCCAGCTCACCGCCGGCCTCCGGTTCTGATAAAGCCCCCGCTTAGCCGCGACGCGGAGCGGAGCGCGGATGTCCGCGCTCCGCTCCGCGTCGCGGCTAAACGGGACTGGTGTCACCCGTACCCGTAGCGGCGGATCACGTCGCCCCACCGCCGGTCGACCTCCGCCCGCTGCCCCTCGGTCAGCGCGTACTTGTTCGTCTCGTACCCGTCGGTCTGCCGCAGGTACGCCTCCAGCCGCGGCTCCGCCGCCGCGAACCCGTCCAGCTCCAACCCGGCGTACACCTTCCGCACCTCCCCGACCGGGTCGCGCACCAGGTCCTCGTACCGCAGCTCGTGGAACCGCCCCGGGCGGAACAGCGGCCGGGCCTCCTCCAGCCGGTCGTAGATCACCCGGAACTCGCGGAACACCCGCTCCTCGACCCCCTCGGTCGGCGGCGGCTGGAACCCGTGCCGCCCGGCCATCGACTTCCACAGGTTGACCGTGGACGGGAAGACGACGTGCGGGTCGCGGACGATGTGGACGAACCGGGCGTCCGGGAAGATGTCGAGCAGGTGCGGGACGCGGGCGGTGTGCGGCGGCGACTTCAAGACCAGCCGCCGGCCGTCGCGGAAGCTGACCGTCTTGAGGAACCGGACGAACGTCCGCTTCCACCGGGCCAACTCCCCCGCCGACAGCCCGGACAGGTCGAGCGAGCCGGGGTGCTGCGGCGGGCGGCGCGGGAACGCCAGGTCGGTGTAGGTGCTCGGCAGGCCGAGCAGGGCCAGCGCGAACTCGTCTTCTTGTGGCCGGCCCCACCCGGCGGCCATGTTGTCCATCGGCCGCTGCTGCGGCGCCATCCAGTTGGCGTAGGTCTTGAAGAACCGCTCGGTCAGCAGCCGGTGGTTCGGGTTGAAGCAGGCGAAGAAGTCCGGGTAGCTGAACTGCGGGTCCTGCACCAACAGCTCGTGCAGCAGGGTGGTGCCGGTCCGCCAGTGGCCGATCACGAACACCGGGTGCCTGGCGAGCGGGGTGCGGGCCAGTTCGCGGCCGTACAGCCCCTCCTGGACCCACCGGAGGACGAGGTTCGCGGTCGAGGCGACGGACACGATCCCGGCGATGTACCAGTACCGCGGGGAGACCGCGAACCGGTTGCGGTACAGGAGCCGGGCCCAGGTGACCGCGTCGGTCCCCTGGAAGAACCGGGGCGCCCACCGGCGGGACGGGCGTTTCGCGGGCGTCGGCATCCGGCTCGGCCTCGTGAGGAAGAGGAGTGATCCCCAGATTACACGGATTCCGCGGGCCGGGAGTCGGACAAAGCCGCAAGCCGTGTCGGCGGTGGCGGTTCGCGGAATCCGCGGATTGCTCGTCTTCCCGACCCCTCCGCGGTTGTCACCCCACCCCGCGACCGGTTAGCATGTGGCGGACGGACGAACCCGGCAGGACGACGCCGAATGCCCGCCGCGAAGGGGACGACCCCGCCGACCGCCGCCGACCCCGCCCGGGGCGAGTACACCGTCGTCGCCCGCCGCTACCGCCCGCAGCAGTTCGCCGACCTGATCGGCCAGGAGCACGTCGCGGCGGCGCTGACCAACGCCCTCCGGGCAGGCCGGGTCGCCCACGCCTACCTGTTCACCGGCGCCCGCGGGGTCGGCAAGACGAGCGCCGCCCGCATCCTCGCCAAGGCCCTGAACTGCGCGGCGGGGACCAGCCCGACCCCGTGCGACCGGTGCGACAGCTGCCGGGCCGTCGCCACCGGGGACGACGTGGACGTGGTCGAGATCGACGGGGCCAGCAACAACCTGGTCGCCGACGCCCGGGAGATCCGCCAGAACGTCGGGTTCAAGCCGGCCCGGAGCCGTTACAAGGTCTACATCATCGACGAAGTCCATATGCTCTCGACCCCGGCGTTCAACGCCCTGCTGAAGACGCTCGAGGAGCCGCCGCCGCACGTCAAGTTCATCTTCGCCACCACCGAGGTCGGCAAGATCCCGGTCACCATCCTGTCCCGCTGCCAGCGGTTCGACTTCGCCCACGTCGGCCCGGCCAAGGTGTTCGAGCAGCTGAAGCGGATCGCCTCCCGAGAGGGCTACGAGGCCGACGACGACGCGCTGAAGCTGATCGCCCGGCGGGCCGGCGGGTCGATGCGCGACTCGCAGTCGCTGCTCGACCAGTTGCTCGCGTCCGCCGGCGGCCGGCTGACCGCCGACCAGGTCCACGCGGTCCTCGGCACGTCCGGCGACGAGCGGGTGACCGAACTCGCCACCGCGATCCTGCGCCACGACCCGGCTGCCGCGTTGGATCTCCTCGCCGGGTGGGCCGACCGCGGGCTGCAAGTCGGCGAGTTGGTCGACCAGATGGTCGGGTACTGGCGGGCGCTGATGCTGGTCGCCTGCGGCGGGCCGGGCGTGCGGGAACTCCCCGTCGCCCCGGGGCAGCGCGAGTCGGTCGCGGCCCACGCGCAAGCCGCCGGCCTCGACACGATCCTCGCCGGGCTTGAGGTGTGGACGAACACCCGGGCGCGGATGCGCGACACGCCGCACGGCCTGGTGCTGCTCGAAATGGCAGTGGTGCGATTGTGCCGGATGGGCGAGTTGCTGTCGGTCGGTCAGTTGGCCCACGCCCTGACGCGGGGCGGGCCGGCCGAAGCCGTGGGGGTAAAAAAAAACGGACAGGTGAGCCGGGAGCGTGAGCGACCGGAGGCTCCAACCCCTCCGGTCGCTCACGCTCCCGGCTCGCCGGATGTTGTGCCGCTGACGGGAGCGACCCTGCCGGAGGTGTGGCAGCGTCTCATCCGCCACCTCAACGGGCGGTCGCCCATGCTGGCCGCACAATTGAAACTGGCAATGTCAAGTGCAATTTTCGGGCCAAATTCACTGGCAATCGCGTTCGCCGCCGAGTATAGTCATGCACGGGACTCGTGTGCGACCGAGGAGAACACCCGCCGCATCGAGGCCGCGCTCGCGCAGGTGACCGGCAAACCGGCCGTCGTCCGCTTCGAATCGGTAGGCCCCGGGCGGGCCGGCCAGGCCCCGGCGGCGCCGCGGGACCGGAAGGCGGAGTTGATGCAACTCCCCCTGTTCCGGAAGGCGGGGGAGGCGCTCGGGGCGCAGGTGTGGCACCTGGACGACGCGTTCGACCCTGCCGCCCCGCCGCCCGAGGCCGCGGAACCCCGCCCGGCCGACCCCGACGAGGAGTGACGGATGTTCAAGGAACTCGGGGCGATGGTCAGCCTCCTCCGCAACGGGGGCAAGATCCAGGAGGAGATGAAGAAGTTCCAGGAGCAGCTCGGGGCGATCACCGCGGAGGGGTCGGCCGGGGCCGGGTACGTCACGGTGAAGGCGAACGGCCGACAGGAGGTGGTGGCGGTGCGGATCTCGGCGGAGGCGGTGGCCCTGAACGACCGGGAGATGCTCGAGGACCTGGTGGCGGCGGCGACCAACCAGGCCCTGGCGAAGGTCCGGGAGCAGGTCGCCCAGGAGAGTACGAAGCTGGCGGCCAACATGGGGCTGCCGGCCGGGGTGATGGGCGGCGGGCTGCCGGGGGCCGGGGCCTGAGGTTCTTGTGGCACAGGTCTCCAGACCTGTGTACTGTGAAGCACAGGTCTGGAGACCTGTGCGACGAGCAGGCAGCACGGAGGCGCGGCGTTGGCGGAGCCGAACGGGGTCATCGGCCGGCTGCTCGAGGAGTTGACGAAGCTCCCCGGGATCGGGCCGAAGAGTGCGGAGCGGATCGCACACTTCCTGCTGGCCGGGGACCGGCGGAACGCCGTCTCCCTGGCCGGGGCGCTGCGGGCGGTGGCCGACAAGGTCCGGGCCTGCCGCGAGTGCCACAACCTCACGGACGGGGACGTGTGCGGGGTGTGCGCCGACCCGCGGCGGGACCCGGCGGTGGTGTGCGTGGTGGAGACCCCGCGGGACGTCGGGTCGTTCGAGCGGGCCGGGACGTTCCGCGGCCGGTACCACGTGCTCGGCGGGCGGCTCGCCCCGCTCGACGGGGTCGGGCCGGACCGGCTGGCGTTCGCCGGGCTGGTCGAGAAGGCCCGGGGCGGGGTGGTGCGGGAGGTGATCCTGGCCACCAGCCCGACCTTGGAGGGCGACGGGACCGCCCTGTTCGCCGCCAACCTGCTGGCCGGGACCGGGGTCTCGGTGACCCGGCTGGCACGCGGGCTGCCGAGCGGGAGTTCGCTGGAGCTTGCCAACGCCCAGATGCTGGCCGACGCCCTGGCCGGCCGCCGGGCCTTCTGACCGCCGACGGAGACGGAGATGAGCGGGATCGGACTCGGAATGCGGATGGAGCCGCGGCACGAGCAGACCATGAAGCTCGCGCCGCGGATGATCCAGTCCATGGAGATCCTGCAGCTGTCGATCGCCGACCTCCAGGCGAAGGTCGAGAAGGAGCTGCAGGAGAACCCGTTCCTGGAGCAGAAGGAGAAGCACGGGGAGGCCGACGAGGTCCCCCCGGACTTCAACCCGGACGCCCCGCTGAAGCACGACGAGACCGGCGACCTGGAGTTCAACCGCCTGGACGAGCTGAACCGGGACTGGGACGACCACTTCAACGAGGAGCACCGGTTCAGCCGGGGCGCCCTCGAGGAGGAGGGCGACCGGAAGCTCGACGCCATGGCCAACATGGCCAACCGCCCGCCGTCGCTCCAGGACTACCTGGCCGAGCAGATCGGCGAACTGGAGCTGGACGAGGGGCAGCGGCGGCTCGCCCGGCACATCTGCAGCTTCGTCGACCGGACCGGGTACCTCGGCACCCGGGAGAAGGCCCGGGAGGACGACGACCGGGACGCGTTCCGCCCGGTCACACTCGCCGAGATCGCCGGGTCGTACGACGAGCTGGTGACCGAGACGGAGGTCGAGGACGCCCTGGTCCACGTCGTCCAGAAGCTGGAGCCGGCCGGGGTCGGGGCGCGCGACCTGAAGGAGTGCCTGCTGCTGCAGATCACCCCCGAGACGCCGCTGCGGGACGTCCTCCGGGTGCTGGTCCGGGACCACCTGGAGGACATCGCCGGGAACCGCGTGCCGCTCATCCAGAAGGCCACCCGGTTCGACATCCCGACCATCCAGGACGGGATCGAGGCCCTGCACCGGCTCGACCCGAAGCCGGGGCTGAAGTTCGCCGACGCCGGCACCCAGTACGTGATGCCGGACGTGATCGTCGAGCGGACCGACGACGACGACTTCGCCATCCGCCTGACCGACGAGTGGGTGCCGAAGATCCGGATCAGCCGGCGGACGGTGGAGCTGCTCAAGAACCGGGACCTGGACGAGAAGGTGAAGGAGGAGCTGCGGAAGAAGCTCCAGTCGGCCGACTGGCTGGTGAAGGCGGTCGAGCAGCGGCGGAACACCCTGCTGAAGGTCACCCGGGCGATCATCGACCACCAGCGGGCGTTCCTCGACATCGGGATGGACCACATCCAGCCGCTGAAGATGCAGCAGATCGCCGACCAGGTGAAGGTGCACGTGACCACCGTCAGCCGGGCGGTGGACGACAAGTGGGTGCAGACCCCGCGCGGGGTGTTCCCGCTCAAGCGGTTCTTCGGCGGCGGGAAGAAGAACAGCGAGACGCACGAGGACGTGGCGTACGAGGTGATGAAGCAGAAGCTGCTGGAGCTGGTGAGCGACGAGGACAAGTCGAGCCCGCTGTCGGACGAGGAGCTGGTGACCCGGCTGAACGACGCCGGCTACCCGGTCGCCCGGCGGACGGTGACGAAGTACCGGAAGATGCTGAAGATCCCGTCCAGCCGGCAGCGGAAGGACTGGTCCCTGAACGGCTGACCGCGGCGAGGATACAACGGAACGCGGACGCCGCGGGATCGGAGCCCGCGGCGTCCGCGTTCCGTTTTCCTACGGTGCCGACTGTGCCCGACGAGTACCCCAGTCCGAGCGACGGCCGGGTGCTGAGGCTGTCCCGCGGCCGCAAGCTGGTGCAGGACTGGCTCCACTTCTCCCGCCGGTCCGAGACGGTCGCGGTCGAGCGGGCGGTGTCGCTCCCGGAGGTGGCGGCCGCCCGCCTGGCCGCCGACCCGCGGCCGGGGTGGTTCGCGGTCCTGCTCAAGGCGTACGCCCTGGCCGCGCTCGCGGTGCCGGACCTCCGCCGGTCGCTCCTCACGTTCCCGCGGCTCCGCCTGTACCAGCACGACGGGTCGACCTGCCAGGTGACGGTCGAGCGGGAGGTGGACGGGGAGCCGGCGGTGCTGACGTACCCGCTCCACCGGCCGGAGGCGAAGCCGCTGCCGGAGCTGCACGCCGAGCTGGCCCGGCTGCGGACCGCCCCGCTCGACGAGGTCGAGTCGTTCCGCCGGGCGCTGCGGCTGGTCCGGTACCCGCGGCCGGTGCGGCGGTTCGTGATGTGGCTCGGGTTGTACGTCCGCGGGTGGTGGCGGCAGAAGTTCTTCGGGACGTTCACCGCCAGCAACATCTCGCGGGCCGGGGCGGATCCGGTCCTCGGGTACTCGATGCTCACCTCGTTCCTGCTGCCGGCGGCGGTGTCCGCGGACGGGGCGACGACGCTGCGGGTGTTCTTCGACCACCGGGTGGCCGACGGGGCGGTGGTCGCCCGGGCGCTGGCGGCGATGGAGGACGCCCTGCGCGGCCCGATCCTGGCCGAGCTGCGGGCGCTCGCCGGACCGCCGGTCGTATAATCCCGACCATGCCCACCACTCCCGACACCGACCCGCTGGCCGCCGAGGAAGCCCGCATCCGCGACGGCGGCGGGCGGAAGGCGGTCGACCGCCAGCACGAGAAGGGCCGGCTCACCGCCCGCGAGCGGGTCGCCCGGCTGGTCGACCCCGACGCCGCGTTCTTCGAACTCGGGCTGTGGGCCGCGTGGGACATGTACGCCGACTGGGGCGGGGCGCCGTCGGCCGGGGTGGTGACCGGCGTCGGCACGGTCTCCGGGCGGCGGGTGATGGTGGTCGGGAACGACGCCACGGTGAAGGCCGGGGCGTTCTTCCCGATGACGTGCAAGAAGGTGCTCCGGGCGCAGCGGATCGCACTGGAGAACCGCTTGCCGCTCGTCTACCTCGTCGACTCGGCCGGGGTCTTCCTGCCGCTGCAGGACGAGGTGTTCCCGGACGAGGACGACTTCGGCCGGATCTTCCGGAACAACGCGGTGATCTCGGCGGCGGGGGTGCCGCAGTTCGCCGCGATCATGGGGAACTGCGTCGCCGGCGGCGGGTACCTGCCGGTGCTGTGCGACACCCTGCTGATGACCGAGGGGAGCGGGCTGTACCTGGCCGGGCCGGCGCTGGTGAAGGCGGCGATCGGCCAGGTGGTCGACTCGGAGGCGCTGGGCGGGGCGAAGATGCACGCCGCGGTGAGCGGGACGATCGACTACCGGGAGCCGACCGACGAGGCGTGTCTGGAGCGGCTGCGGCGGCTGGTCGGGGCGCTGCCGGCCGACCCGGCGAACCGCGACCGTCAGGGAGCGGGTGTTGCATCTCGACACCCGCTCCCTGACGGTCGCGGTTCGCCGGGAGACTTCGGGCCGTTCACCCAAGCGGAGTACGACGTCCGCGACCTGCTGAAGCTGCTCCTCGACGACGCCCCGTTCGACGAGTACAAGGCCGACTACGGGCAGACGCTGGTGTGCGGCCTCGGCAAACTCGGCGGCACGGCCGTCGGCGTCGTCGCGAACCAGAAGAAGCGGGTGAAGCCGGCCGAGGGGCCGATGCAGTTCGGCGGGGTGATCTACGTCGACTCGGCCGACAAGGCGGCCCGGTTCGTGATGGACTGCAACCAGTTGCGGGTGCCGATCCTCTTCATCCAGAACGTGAACGGGTTCATGGTGGGGAAGGAGTCGGAGCAGGCGGGGATCATCCGGGCCGGGGCGAAGCTGGTGAACGCGATCTCGAACAGCGTGGTGCCGAAGCTGACGCTGATCACCGGCGGGAGCTACGGGGCCGGGAACTACGCCCTCTGCGGCAAGGCGTTCGACCCCCGGTTCGTCCTGGCGTGGCCGACGGCGAAGTACGCGGTGATGGGCGGGAACCAGGCGGCCGGGACGCTCTTGGACATCCAGGTGCAGGCGCTGAAGCGGGCCGGGAAGGAGCCGGACGCGGCCGAGCTGGCGGAGCTGCGGGACCGGGTGAAGGCGAGCTACGACGAGCAGACGGACGTGCGGTACGCGGCGGCCCGGCTGTGGGTGGACGCGATCGTCCGGCCGGAGGAGACGCGGGCGGCGCTGCTGGAGGCGCTGGCGGTGGCGACCCGGCACGACGACGGCCGGCCGTTCAAGACGGGCGTGCTGCAGGTGTAGCGGACCGCCCCGCATGGCCCGCGAGGGATAGGCATGAGACGGCATCTCGCGCTTCCGTTTCTGTTCGCCCCGGCGGCGGGCGCGCTGGTGTTCACGGCCTGCGCGGGTACGGGCGATCCGGTCGGCCCGGCCGCCGAGCCCCCCGAGGCCCGCGAGCCGCTCCCGGTCGGAGCCGCCCGTGCGGAGCCGCCGGCCGCCCCGCCGGCCGCGGCCCCGAGCCCGCCTCCGGTCCCGCCCGAGGCCCGCGACCTGATCCGCCGGCTGGGCGGCGACGACTACCGGGACCGCGAGGCCGCGCAGGCGGCGCTCGCCCGGATGGGGCGGGCGGTCAAGCCGGCGGTGCTCGCGGCCGCGGCCCACGACCCGAGCGATGAGGTGCGGGCGCGGTGCGCGGCGGTCCTCCGGGGTCGCTACCTGGACTACGACTACACCCGGCCCGGCGCCGAGTTGTTCCGCCGGTGCGCCGGGGCCGCCCCCGGCGGCCCGCAGCTGCACGCCGAGGTGACGAGGTCGGCGGACAACCGCGACCTGCTCTCGGCGGTCGAGGCGGGGAAGGCCGAGGGCGGCAAGGCGCTCGCCGCCCGCCGCCTCCGGGTCTACCACACCATGTTCCGGCCGTCCCCCGGCGGCGGGTCGCTCCAGGCGGTGCCGGACCCGGCGGATGTCGCCGCGGTCCTCGTCGCCGAGGTCGCCATCTCCTCCGCCGACATCCCCGTCCCGCGGGAGTACGGGTGGGTGACCGGGTGCCACCTGGTGGACGGCACGTCGTACCAAGACGTGTTCACCTCCGGCCCGCACCCCGCGGCCCACAAGGCGATCTTCGGGAGGTGGCTCGACACCCGGTCGACCCCGGCCGAGCTCGACCCCCTCCCCTTGGCGTTCGGCCACCTCCGCCTGGAGGGGTTCGAGGAACGTCTCCCCGCGTTGCGCAGGGTCGTGGCCACTCCCGGCGTGAACGGCCGGGCCAAGGGTGACGCGATGTGGCAGCTCACGGGTTTCCCGAACAACGCCGGGACGCCGGCCGTGGAGGCCGCGTTGACCGACGCCACGGCCGTACACGCGGTGCGGCTGCCGGGACCGGACGGCACCGTCGGGGCGCGCCAGACCCAGGTGCGGGACCTGGCCCTCGCGTTCCTCCTGTACGCGGCCGGTCAGGACATCGCGAGCTACGGGTTCGAGACGGACTCCAAAGAGCCCCGGTTCAAGGACCCGGACTGGGTCAGTTGGGGGTACTACGCCTTCGCCTCGGACGAGAAGCGGGCGGCGGCGATGGCGCGCTACGCGGCTTGGAAGGGTCGGCAGGGTGGGAGGTGACCGGGTGGGTTGCCGCACCCGGTCGGGCGGTCACTCGTCGTACTTCAGCAGGAACTTCGGGTTAATCGCCTTGAAGCTGAGTCGGCCGCCGAGGTCGGCGTCGAACTCCTCGACCGCCGGCCGCAGCACGATCCCCTCCCGCTGGGCCCTCGGGTTCAGGACGCTCACCCCCTCCGACAGCGCGACCAACTCGTCCACGGTGTGGTTCAGCACGACCGTGCCGAGCTGCGGCACCGGCTCCAGACCCAGCTCGCGGACCACCTCCAGCATCACCGCGTGGTCGAGCAGCCGGTAGGTGCCGACGTCGAGGACGTTGAACACCCGCAGGGTCAGCTCCGGCACGGCGTACTTGTTCCCCTGCACCCCGGGGCCGATCACCTCGGCCTGGACCGCCGGGTCGAACCCGCGCGCCGCCCCGACCGCCCGCAGCCGGTCCGCCAGCCCGAGCTTCGTGGCGAGCCGCGCCAGAAGGCTCCCCGGGTCCGTCTCGTCCAGGTGGAGGTTCCGGCTGCAGATCCCGAACTCGCCGGCCCGCAGGAACGCCGTGAACGACGTGCCGTCGAGCTTCTCGGTGACGACGAGCGTCTTGCCGCGGTTCCGGGCCAACACCGGCTCGAGCACCTGCACCCGCGTCTCGTCGGTCTTCGGCAGGAACCCGGGGAACCCGCCCTTCACCCGCCCGCTCAGCCCGACCGGGGCCGGCGGCTCCCACTTCCGCACCCCCAGCAGGTCGGTCACGTCCGCGCCTTCCTCCGCCGGTGCCCCCGGCGGCAGGACCGACGGGTGGAAGCAAATCCCCTGCGACACCTGTCCGCGGAGGCGGACCGTCTTGACCCGGAACCCCGACGGCAGGGTGACCGCCCCGGCCGCGTCCGTCTGGGCCGGCTTGAAGCTGCTCGGACGGAGGAACTCGAACTCCGGCCGTTCGGGCAGCAGCGAGTCGATCTCGCAGTACACGACCGGGTCGCCGGGCCGGAACTCGCCCTTCTTGACGACCACCCACCAGCCGAGGACGCGGACGCGCTCGATCGCGTCGGCGTTCGGGATCGGCTCGGCGGCGTTCACCACTTGGACGCTGGCCAGCTTCCGCATGACTCCTCCGGTTACGGTTCCGCCCGGCCACCTCCCGGACGGCCGAGCCGGCCCGAAGGTTCACTTCGTCACGCCGACGGTCCGCACGACAGGTGCCGCGGACTGCACCCGCGGCTCGACCGCGCTGCCGTACTGGTACGCCACCACACGCACCGCGACGGGGAACGTCGCCCGCTTCGGCAACTCGCGAACCACGAGCGTGTCCCCGTCGATCACCGCCGGGCCGCTCTCGACGTAGAACCGCACCTTCAGCCCGGCGTCGCTCGTCGCCTGCAGCTTCAGCCCGGGGCCGCCGACCTTCAGGTCTCCCGGCGCGTCGAACGTGATCGCCTGCACTTTTCCGTCCTTCAGCACCTCGGGGACGTTCACCCGCCCCTGCTGCTCGGCCCACCGGTACTCCTTGTCGCCGGGGTGCCAGGCGAGGATCTCGGCCCGCACCTTCTCCTGCCCGCTCATCCCGACCCGGAACTCGTCCGGCCCGAGTTGCTCGGCCGCCCCGCCGAACACCCGGAACCGCACCGGCCCGGCCGCGTGCCCGGCCTTCTCCGCCTTCGGGTACTTGTCCGGCGACTTCTCCAGGAACGTCCCGCCGACCTTGAACGTGTCCGGCCCGGTCCACGTCGGGTTGAGCCGCAGCCGCAGGTCGTGGCCGACGAAGATCGGCTTGCCCGCCGGGTCGGCGAAGGTGACGAACTGCGGCTTGCGGTCGAACAGGCCGGCGTGCACCGCGTCGGCGGACTTCGCCAGCTCCGCGGTCGGGTGCCAGAACGCCTTCGCCGGCGCGACGGCGGCTGCCCCCTTCATGTCGGCGTCGGTGAGCGCCCCGGACGCCGGGTCGACCTTGGTGCAGGTCACCGGTTGCTTCGCGTCGATCGGCCAGTCGGGGATGCGGGCCTTCGCCGCGGCGGCGAGAAACGTCGCGGCGTGGGCCGACACCGACTCGGACCAAGCGAAGTGGCCCGCCCCGGGTTCGACCAGGTAACTGACGAGGTGTCGGGCGTCCTTCGCCCGCAGCGCGAGGATGTTGTCGCGCATCGTCTTCCACGCCGTCTCGCGGTCCTCGTTCTCGCGCAGAGCCCCGCCGGGTCCCGGCCCGAACTCCTCGAACTGCCCCTTCACGACCAGGACCGGCACGCCGGCCAGGCTCGCGGCCGGGTCGTTCGCCGGGGTGCGGATGCCGCCCTTGAACAGCAGCGCCCCGAAGCACCGGTCCGGCCACCGGCAGACGACGTGGCTGGCGAAGATGCTCGCGACCGAGTGGCCGAACGGGAACAGCGGGGCGGCCGACAACTCGCGGTAGCCGGACGCCTGGGCGAGGGCGTCGAGGGCCTTCTGGAGCAGGGCGTCCGACTTCTTCTCCGCGTAGTCGAAGACGGCGTCGAGGTGCGGGTGGAACAGGACGATGGCGAGCTGCTCGGCGGCGCACACCTTGCGGATGGCGGGGTCGGCGGCGAACGCCGGCTCCATCAGGATCGACCCGCCGACGACCACCCCGCGGATCCGGTCGGCGTCTGGAGGCACCCACAGGAAGGCGGTCACTTCCTTGCCGTTCGGGGCCGTCACCGGGACGGCGTGCTGGTACACGGCGGCCGGGGCCGGGGCGGCGAGGGCGAGTAGCGCGACGGCGGCGGGGAGGTGTTTCACGGGGGACCCTCGGTGTGGTGTGACGCGGTAGTGCGTCTCCGCAGGTGGCGCCCCTCACCCGGCCCGGCGAAGCGCCGGGACGACCTCTCCCCAGCGGGGAGAGGTGGGGCCACCGGCCGCCTCGCCAGCTTCCCGAGTTGGGCGCGTGTTGAGGGGCCGCGGTGCCCCCACCTCTCCCCGCTGGGGAGAGGTCGCCGCCGGGAGCAACGCGACGGGCGGCGGGTGAGGGGCGCCACGCATGGAGCCGACCGGGTGCCGACTCCGGCCCGGTGCGGCCGCGCCGCGTGTCTGCGATTTCGGGCTGCGGGGTTCATTCCTACAATCGCCCTCGCCGGTATCCTACCCCACGCGAGCCGGAACCCCGCCCGGCCGCCCCGCCAGACGCCCCGCTCCCCCATGACACACACCACCCCGGCCGTCTGCCGCCGCGCGGACCACGCCGTCTCCCGCCGCCGGTTCCTGTCGGCGGCCGCGGCCGTCGGGACCGCCGGGTTCGGCCGGCTGTTCGCCGCCGACCACGCGGCCGCCGCGACGAAGCAGGGGAAGCACGTCATCCTGGTGTTCATGTCCGGCGGGCCGAGCCAGTTCGAGACGTGGGACCCGAAGACCGGCCGGCCGACCGGCGGGCCGCACCTGAGCACCCAGACCGCCGTCCCCGGCGTCCGGTTCGACGAGTACCTGCCGAACCTGGCCCGGCTCGCCGACAGGATGGCGGTGATCCGGAGCATGACCAGCGACCTCGGCGAGCACGCCGACGCCCACTTCCTCGCCCAGACCGGGCACAAGCCGACGAACGTGGTCGCCACCGCCCCGCACTGGCTCAGCATGGCCGCCCACGAGGCCCCGCCGGCCAACGGCCTGCCGGCCTACGTCGTCCTCGGGCTCGAGAACTTCGAGACCCGGATGTCGGTCCCGGGGGCGGGGTTCCTCGGGGCCAGGTATCAGGGGCTGCACTGTCCGGGTAAGGGGCAGGGGCCAGAGGACCTCCCCGCCGGGACCGACGCCGAGCGGGCCGCGTTCGCCCGCCGCGACGGCCTCCGCCGCGACCTCGGGGCCGCCTTCGCCCCCGGCCGCGACACCTCCGGCGTCCGCAGCCACGAGGCGGCGTTCGCCGGGGTCGGCCGGCTGCTCGGCAACCGCGCCCTGTTCGACCTGTCGAAGGAGCCGGCGAAGCGGGCCGAGACGTACGGCCCGACGGCCCTCGGCCGGGACTGCCTCCTCGCCGCCCGCCTGGTCGAGCAGGGGGTGCCGTTCGTCCGCGTCCAGCACCAGGGCGGCCTCGCCTGGGACAAGCACCGCCGGGCGTTCGACAGCCAGCGGCACCTGACCCGCGAGTTCGACACCGCCGTCGGGGCGATGATCGACGACCTCCGCGACCGCGGGCTGTGGGACAAGACGCTGGTCGTGCTGATGGGCGAGTTCGGCCGGACGCCCGAGATCATGGGGCAGGGGCCCCCCGGCCGGAACCACTGGACGAAGAGCTGGTCGCTGGCGTTCGGCGGGTGCGGGGTGAGGCCGGCGGTGGTCGGGAGCACGAACGAGGACGGGACGGCGGTGAAGGACCGGCCGGTGACGATCCCGGACCTGTTCGCCACGTTCTACACGGTCCTCGGGATCGACTACCGGAAGGAGCTCGACTTCGAGGGCCGGCCGATCCCGCTGACCGAGAACGGCAAGGGCAGCCCCGTGAAGGAGGTGCTGTCGTGACGCCCACGAAGCTGACCAAGGCGGCGAAGACCTACGGGGTGGACGACGGGGCGAAGCGCGGCCCGCTGACCGTCGCGAACCTGCGGTTCCACCCGGCCGGGCGGCACATGGTCGCCTGCTGCGGGGACCGCCGGGTCGCCGTCTGGGACCTCGACGCCGCCGAGGTGAAGGTACGGAACGTGTCGTCCGTACCGGGCACGCTGACCGCGGCCCACGACGCCGGCTGGGTCCGGTGCGCCGACTTCTCCGCCGACGGCAAGTGGCTCGCGACCGGCGGGTCGGACCGCCGGCTGAAGCTGTGGGCGTGGGCCGACGGCAAGCCGGCCGCGTCCGCGGCCCGGGATGTCGAAGCCCACGAGGGGTGGGTGGAGGGCGTGGCGTTCGCCCCGGACGGCAAGCGGCTGGTCAGCGTCGGGGCCGACCGGCGGGTGCGGGTGTGGGACGAGAAGCTCACCCTCGTCGCCAGCCTCGACGGTCACACCAACTACCTCCGTGACGTGGCCTGGTCCCCCGACGGGTCGGTGTTCGTGTCCGGCGGCGAAGACGGGAAGCTGATCGTCTGGGACGCGAAGACGCTCGCCCGGGTGCGGCTGATCGACTTCGGCGACGCGAACGACCAGTTCGGCCAGAACCCGGGGCTGAGCGGCGTCCACCGGCTGCACCTCAGCCGCGACGGCAAGTGGCTCGCGGCGGCCGGGAACAAGCGGATGGCGGTGTACGACGTGGCGACCGGGACGGCCGTCGCGGCCGAGGCGACTGCGGACGCCCAGGCGGCGTTCAGCCCGGCCGCGGACGTGCTGGCGGCCGGGTCGAACAACGTCAAGGTGTGGGCGTACGACGCGGCGAAGTTCCCCCAGGGGAAGCAGGCGAAGGTCGGGTCGGTGCCGGGGAAGGAACTCGGCCAGGTGAAGCTCGGCGACTTCGCCCTCGGGATGCGGTTCTCCGCCGACGGCCGGCGGCTCGGCCTCGGGCGGAGCAACGGGACGGTCGAGGTGTGGGAGGTGTCGTGACCCGGGTGGGGTCGGCCTCGGATCGTCCGGGTGCGTGGCGCCCCTCACCCGGCCCGGCGAAGCGCCGGGCCGACCTCTCCCCAGCGGGGAGAGGTGGGGGCCTCGGGCCTCCTCGGCAGCTACACGGCTCGGGTGCGTTGAACGGGGCCGCTGGAGCCCCACCTCTCCCCGCTGGGGAGAGGTCGGCCCGGCGCTTCGCCGGGCCGGGTGAGGGGCACCACCTCACGAAGTAACCAGCCACGCCCTGCCCTCGGTGCTTGCCGCCGACGTGGAGATGACGCGATGATCGCCAGAGTCGCCGCCGCACTCCTGCTCCTCGCCCCGGCCGCGGCGCCGGCGGCCGGCCCGCGCGACCTCAGCGCCGGGATCGACGCCCGCCTGGCCGCCGCCCACAAGGCCGCCGGCCTCACCCCCGCCCCGCGCGCCGAGGCCCACCAACTCCTCCGCCGCGTCTACCTCGACCTGCTCGGCCGGGTGCCGACCGCCGACGAGGCGGCGGCCTTCCTCAAGGACGCCGACCCGGACAAGCACCACACGCTCATCGACGCCCTCCTCACCCACCCCGAGTCGGCCGTCCACTGGCGGATCGTCGTCCGCGACTGGCTGACCGGGAGCCTCACCGAAAAGGTGCCCGGGGCGGACGAGTTCAACGCCTACCTGGAGGCCCGGCTCGCGGCGGACGCCCCGTGGGACAAGATCGCCCGGGAGTTGCTCGAGCCGGACGACGCCGACCCGGTCGGCCGCGGGGCGTCGTACTTCCTCGCCAGCCGGCTCACCGGCGGGGACCGGGCGTCCCAGCTCGACGCCGTCACCGTGGCGGTGTCGAGCTCGCTGTTCGGGGTGCAGATGCAGTGCGCCAAGTGCCACGACCACCCGTTCGTCAAGGACTGGACCCAGGCCAACTACTACGGGATCGCGGCGTTCTTCGCCCGCACCACCGCCGAGCGGAAGGGCGGCGGGGCAGCGGTGCTGGCCGAGAAGGGCGGGGCCGAGGTGAAGTACTCGTCCCGGAAGGACAAGGACGTGGCCGCCAGGCCGCGGTTCCTCGACAACCGCGAGTTCGACCCCGCGGCGATGAAGGGGACCCGCCGGGCCGCCCTGATCGCCGCCGGGGTGAACGCGGACAGCCCGTACTTCAAGCGGTCGATCACCAACCGGGTGTGGAAGCAGCTCACGGGCGTCGGGCTGGTCGAGCCGGTCGACCAGATCCACGACGCGAACCCGCCGGCGCACCCCGAGCTGATGACCTGGCTGGCCGACGAGTTCGCGGCCGGCGGGTTCCACCTCCGCCACCTGATCGCCGGGGTGATGCACTCGGACGCGTACCTGCGGTCCAGCCGGTGGGCCGCGGCCGGCACCCGCCCCGCCGACAACGCCCACGCGGCGGCGGCCCTCCGCCCGCTGTCGCCGCACCAGCTCGCCCTGTCCCTGGCGACCTCGACCGGGTACACCGAGGTGCTGCGGGCGAAGTACGACAAGCAGAAGCCCGGGACGACGGCGGTGGCCGTCCGGACGCGGTTCGAGAAGGAGCGGGAGTACGACACCCTGGTGGGCCGGTTCCGGCAGGACGGCGGGGCGTTCGAGGCGAACGCCGCGCACGCCCTGTTCCTGACCTACAACCCGGCGGTCAAGGGGATGGTGAAGACCGGGCCGGGGTCGCTGTCGGCGGCGATGGCGAAGCTGAAGGACGCGGAGGCGGCGGACCTGGCGTTCCTGGCCGTGCTGTCCCGGCCGCCGACCGCGGCCGAGGCGGGGAGGGTGGGGAAGCACTTGGCGGGGACGGCGGGGCCGCAGCGGGCCGAGGCGTGCGAGGACGTGGTCTGGGCGCTCGTGACCGTCCCGGAGTTCCGGTTCAACCACTGAGGCGTCGCGTCCGCCGCTCGCGGCGTTGCGGGCGGTGCCGCAACGCCGCAAGCGGCGACCCGACCGGTCACGTCGGCACGACCTTCGGCGGCGGGGAGTAGGTGCCGTCCCACTTCGGCGGCGGCCGCCACCGGGTCGCCTCCATGTGCCGGAGCAGGCACTCGGCCACCGGGTCGCCGATGAACATCATCTGCAGCCGGTCCCGGGCCTTCTCCCACTCCCCGGCGGTGAACCACGCGACCGCCTCGTCCCAGTGCTTCAGGTGGTTCCGGTACCCCGGCTTGGTGATCCACGTCTCCTCCCCGACGGCCGCCGCCGGGGACAGCTCGTAGGCCACCAGCGGGTTCATCCCGCGCGGCTTAACCTTCCCGAGCCGGCGGGGCCGCCACCGCCGCCCGTCCGGGTCGGCGGCGGTCAGCCGGGTCGCCACCTCGTCGCTCACCACCACCCCGGCCTCGAACGCCTTGGTCATCTCCTCCAGCCGGAAGGCGAGGTTGACGACCGGGCCGTACAGGTCGACCACGCCCAGGTCGAGGGCCCCGAGCCGCCCGGCCAGGGCCCGCCCGTGGGTCAGCCCGAGCCCGTGCTTGCGGGCCGACCGCAGCCCGTGCAGCCGCTCCCGGATCCGCAGGGCGGCGACCGCCGCCGCCTCCACCTGGCCCGGGTCCCCGTCCGGCCACCCCCAGAACCCGAGGACCGCGTCCCCGCGGAACCCGGCCACGATCCCGCCCCGCTCGGTCACCGTCCCGCTCATCTCGTGCAGGGCCATCTGGATCGTCTGCCACGCCTCGGTCAGCCCGCCGGCCTGCTCCTGGGCGAACTTCGAGTAGTCCCGCAGGTCGCAGAACAGGACGGTGATGTCCGTCTCCCGCGGGCGGAGCAGCTCCTCCAGCCGGTCCGGGTCCCCGAGCCGCTGCCGCAGGGCCCCGGGCCAGGCCACCTGGAGCAGCTTGTTCTGCCGGTTCAGCCGGAACGCCTGCCGGGCCCCCTCCATCAGCCCGACCAGGATCTCGGCGAACTTCTGGTACGGGGTGAGGAGGTCCTCGGCCGGGCCGGCGGCCGCCTCCCGGTTGGCGATCCGGCCGTCGATGTACAGGGCGAAGTCCGACCCGTCCTGGAACGGGGTGCAGACGGCCCACGGGCTGTACCCGTGCTCCGGCCGCATGACCGTGGTCATGGTGTGGTCCTCGCCCCCGCCGCCCGGGCCGGGCTCGGTCGACCACACGTACAGGCAGCTCAGCCGCTGGTCCAGGACGGCCCGCCGGACGAGCCGGCGGGACGGGGCGAACGCCGCCCCCCCGGCCGGGTCGGCCGACCCCCCGGCCCCGGCCCGGACGTGCTGCTCGACCACCGCCACCCGGGCCTCCCCGGCCCCGGACGACGGGAGCACCCGGACGATCGCCACCGCGTCGGCCCGGGGGAGGGCGGTCATCGCCGTCCGCACCACCACCCGGAACAGGGTGGCCTCGTCCCGGGCCACCCGCATCGCGCTCAGGAGCCCCTCCAGCCCGGACAGGAGCGGGCCGAGGTTGGCGAACGGGACCGGGTCGGCCCCCGGCTCGGCCACCGTCAGCTGCGGGGCCGACGGGTCGGGCGGGGCGGCCGGGAACGGCAGGCTCTCCAGCTCCGCCCGGGACCGCTCGACCTGGGCCCGCACCTGGGTGGCGTCGACCGGGCTGGGCGGGGCCGCGTCCCCGTCCCCGCGGACGGCGAACCGGGTCTGCCCGATCACGAACCACTCCCCGGGGCGGACCTCGCACCGCTCGACCGGGGTGTTCCGGAACCAGATGTGGTTGCCCGGCGGCCGCGGGAACTTCTCCGACACCGGGCGGCGGGCGACGGCCAGCCTCTCCCCGTCCCACTCCAGGGTGGCGTGGAGGCGGGAGATCATCTTGTCCTCGGGCACGACCCAGTCCGCCTCGGCGGCGTCGCTCCCGAGCTTGATCACCTTCCCCTCGGGGAGGGTCCGCCGCCACGTGTACTGGCCCGGGTTGGAACCCGGCGGGACGGCCTTGATCTCCGCCAACGCTTCCAGCTCGGCCATGGGGCGCAAGCTCCCGTGCGAGTCCCGGTGTAGCGGCGCCGCCGCTCCGGACCTGCACCCATCATAGCCCATGCCGGGCCCCGGGGGGAAGGGTCGCCCCGCGCGCACCGCGGGCCGCGGCCGCCGGGTACCCCACCCCGGCGGCCGCGGCCCGCCGCGCCCGCACCCCCGGCCCGCGGTCAGAACGCGAACCCGGCCTGGACGAAGAACCCCTCCAGCGACAGGTCCGACGGGCGGGTGACCAGCTTCCCCTGGCTGACCGTGTCGGTGAACCGGACCGGCTCGGTCAGCCCCCAGTAGTGGACGATCTCGTACCCGGCCCGGAGCGACACCGTCCGGTACTGCCACCCGGCCCCGACCGCCACCGACCCGAACGGGACCACCTTCCGGAACCCGAACCGGTTGTCCACCAGCGTCGTCCCGCCGTTGTTGTTCGTCTCCAGCAGGGCGTTCATCGACCGCCCGGTCAGCAGCCCGCCGAACGTCCGCACGTACCCGTGCAGCCCGTGCCACCCGCCGACCACCCCCTCGCCCCCGACGAACGGCCCGAACCCCTCGAACTGGTTCCGGTTGGTGACCACCGCCCCGACCGCGTCCAGCCCGTCGTACCGGACCTCGAACCGCTGCCGGACCTCGGCGAACCGGAACCCGGCCAGGCCCCGCAGGGCGGTGTGTTCGTCCACCAGGAACCGCTTCCCGAGCAGGAGGTCGTAGGTGTTGTACGTCAGGTCCGAGAACGCGGAGGCCGAGGTGGCGGCGTCCGTCAGCCCCGGCCGGGTCAGGGTCGGGAGGAGCACCTGGCCGGGCCCGGCCAGGACGCTGTTGCGCCCGTCCGCCTTCAGGTAGCTGTACACGAACCCGCCGTCCCACCCGGCCCCGAACCGATACCCGCCCTCGACCCGCAGCCCGTTCCCGCGGTCGTACTTCAGCGCCTCCAGCCCGCCGGCCGTGGCCAGCCCGGTCCCGTTGATCAGGGTGTAGTCGAACCCGCCGGACCGCGGGCGGAACAGGGTGTACTCGGCCTGGGCGTAGAACCCGGAGTGCTCCGGGACGGTCGGGGCCAGGTGGCCCGGGACGTGGTGGCCGCCGTGGTGCTTGTCCGGCGGCGGGTGGAGGTCCGCGAACCCGGGCGGGGTCAGGTCCTTCACCTCCCCGTGGGCCCCGTTGTGTACCGGAGGCCCGACGTGCGCCGGCGGCCCGCCGGGCAGGGCGGCCGGTGCCCCGGGCGGGGCGGCCGGCACGTCCGCCCCCAGACTGGCGGCCGGCGACGCGACCGCGGCCACCCCAACGACGATCCCCAGCCAGCTCCCCCGCGGCATGGTATGCCCCCCCAATGGCATGTAGAGTCGGCGGCCCATATCCCCCCCGGGGGAAAGAAGCAAGACCGGATTCCGCGTCCGCCGCTTGCGGCGTTGCGTCGCCCGCAACGCCGCAAGCGGCGGACGTGGCTTTCGGGGGTCCGGGGCGCGGGGGAAAAAGGCGCGACCCGGGCGGAACCGTCTTGACCCGGGCGCGACCGGTGGTATATGCCCGGGTTCAGGTCCGTTGCCGCTGGACACTCGGGAGGTGCCGCATGGACGCGGCCGACACGCCGGCTCCGAATCCGATGTCCCGTCCCGGGCGCGCCGCCCGGGGGGCCGCCGTCGCCCTGCCCTTCCTGTTCTGCCTGGCCGCGTACGCCGCCCAGCCCGGGGCCGCCCCCCTGGACCGGAAGACGGACGCCCCGAAGGCGGCCGACCCGGAGAAGCCGGCCAACCCGTGGCTCCCGTTCGGCGACGGGACCCGGGACCGGAAGAACCCGGACTGGTCCAGCGACCCGTCCGACCCGTTCCCGATGCCGCCGGAGCTGTGCGGGGTCGAGCTGATGAAGCAGACCCCGGCCGACATCCAGGCGAAGTCCGCCGGGTGCGTGGTCTGCCACCAGAACGTCGGCAACCCGCACCGCGGGAACACCGTCCCGCTCGGGTGCACCGACTGCCACGGCGGGGACGCGTCGGCCGCCCTCAAGGAGAAGGCCCACGTCCTCCCCCGGAACCCGCAGTTCTGGCCGACCGCGGCCAACCCGGTCCGGAGCTACACCCTGCTGAACAACGAGTCCCCGGCGTTCGTCCGGTTCGTCAACCCGGGCGACTTCCGGATCGCGCACATCTCCTGCGGGACGGCCGGGTGCCACCCGAAGGAGGTGCAGACGAACCGGAAGCAGATGATGAGCAACGGGTGCATGCTGTGGGGCGCGGCCCTGTACAACAACGGGTCGATCCCGACCAAGCGGGCCCGGTACGGGGAGGCGTACGGGATGCTCGGGGCCCCGCTCCGGATGCGCACCCACCCGTCCCCGACCGAGGAGGAGATGGAGAAGAAGGGCGTGGTCCCGTACCTCGACCCGCTCCCCCGGTACGAGATGAGCCAGCCGGGCAACGTCCTGCGGATCTTCGAGCCGGGCGGGCGGTTCTTCGGCGAGATCGGCATCCCGGAGCGGATGGAGGAGCCCGGCCGGCCGCGGACCCGGCTGTCGATCCGCGGGCTCGGCACGAGTAACCGGACCGACCCGGTGTGGGTCAGCCTGAACAAGGCCCGGCTGTTCGACCCGACGCTGAACTTCATGGGCACCAACGACCACCCGGGCGACTTCCGCAGTAGCGGGTGCACCGCCTGCCACTTCGTGTACGCGAACGACCGGTCCCGGATCCACTCCGGGCCGTTCGCCCAGTACGGGAACCGCGGGCTCAGCTTCAACCCCGACCCGACCATCCCGAAGGACGAGCCGGGCCACCCGATCAAGCACGAGTTCGTCAACGGGGTGCCGACCAGCCAGTGCATGGTCTGCCACATCCACCCCGGCACCTCGGTCATGAACAGCTACATCGGGTACATGTGGTACGACGAGGAGACCGAGGCCCAACTCCTGTACCCGGCGAAGCAGCGGAACGTGACCGGGGCGCAGCAGGTGGCGTCGTTCGCCCGCAACCCGAACGAGTCGGCCGCCCGGAGCAACCTCGCCGACCCGGCCTTCGTCGCCAACCTGGTCGACCTGAACCCGCACATGTCGAAGCAGCAGTTCGGCGACTTCCACAGCCACGGGTGGGCGTTCCGGGCGGTGTTCAAGCAGGACCGGAAGGGGAACCTGACCGACCACTACGGGGGCCTCGTCGGCCCGCCCGACCCGGCCAAGCTGGCGGCCGGGATGGACTGGCCGAACGCCGCCCGGAAGTTCCACCAGGAGTACAAGTTCCCCGACCCGGTGACCGGCCCGAAGGCCGCCCGGGAGGCGGAGACGAAGCTCGACCAGTGCCGCAGCGGCGCCCCCGTCCACCTGATGGACATCCACATGGAGAAGGGGATGCACTGCGTCGACTGCCACTTCTCCCAGGACATGCACGGGAACAACCGGCTCCAGATGGAGGTCCGGGCCGGGACCGAGATCGCGTGCATCGACTGCCACGGGACCACCGACAAGTACACCACGCTGAAGACCTCCGGCCCGGCCAGCTACACGTCCGCCCCGGACGGGAAGGGCCGCAACCTGCTCAGCCTGAAGACCGACTTCGGGGTGCCGCGGTTCGAGGTCCAGGACCTGGCCGACGGGACCAGGCGGTTCTTCCAGAACTCGATGGTCGAGAAGGGCCTGCGGTGGGAGATCGTCCAGACCAAGGACACGGTGACGAAGACCCACGCCCGGTACAACGAGAAGTCGGCGATCGCCAAGACCGTCCGGTGGGAGGACGGGAAGATGACCTGGGGCGACCTGCCGGCCGGCGGGGAGAAGTGCACCGCCCACACGAACGAGAACATGAGCTGCATCGCCTGCCACTCCAGCTGGAACCCGAGCTGCTTCGGGTGCCACCTGCCGCAGCGGGCGAACGTCAAGCTGCCGATGCTGCACGGGGACGGCGACACCCAGCGGAACTTCACCGCGTACAACTTCCAGACCCTCCGGGCCGACACCTACATGCTGGCCAAGGACGGGAACGTGACCGGGAACAAGACCGGCCCGGCCCGGTCGAGCTGCGCGATCCACGTCGGCAGCTACAACGGGAACCGCGAGTCGATCTACGTCCAGCAGCAGACCGTGTCGGCGGAGGGGTTCAGCGGGACCGCGTTCAGCACCAACGTCCCGCACACCGTCCGCGGCCGCGGGGCCCGGGAGACCAGGCAGTGCACCGACTGCCACGTGTCGAAGAATAACGACAACAACGCCTGGATGACGCAGCTCCTGATGCACGGGACCGGGTTCATGAACTTCGTCGGGAAGTGGGCCTGGGCGGCGGCCGGGGAGGAGGGGCTGTTCGGGATCCAGGTGACCGAGCAGGCCGAGCCGCAGGCGGTGTTCGGGAGCGACCTGCACCGGTTCGCGTTCCCGGACAACTACAAGAAGCACGCGTCCGCCGGCGGGCTGCTCAAGTTCTACCACGAGCACCCGGGCAAGGACATCTCCCGGAGCATCGGCCAGCCGTTCAAGCCGGCCGAGATCCTGAACCTGCAGAACCGCGGTGAGTTCCTGTACGCCGCGTGCGGCAGCGCGGGGGTGCGGATCTTCGACATCGCGTTCATCGACGACAAGGCGTTCGCCGAGCGGATCACCACCGCCCCGGTGTCGCCGGTCGGGCAGAAGTTCTACCTGGAGACGAAGTACGCCACCTTCGTCGCCGCCCCGTGCACCCCGGCCCTGGACCCGGTCCGGACGCAGCTGCCGGAGAACAAGGAGCAGAAGATCCACCCGCTGTTCGGGTACCTGTACGTGTGCGACAAGCACGAGGGGCTGATCCTGACCGGGGCGGCCAGCCTGCTGGACGGGAACCCGGTGAACAACTTCCTGAAGCGGGAGCTGACGTTCAACCCGGACGGGCTCCTGTGCGGGGCGCGGCACGCCCAGGTGATCGGCCACTACATCTACGTCTCCTGCGACGCCGGCCTGGTGGTCGTCGACATCGACGACCCGAAGACCCCGAAGGTGGTGTCGGTGGTCGGGGAGAAGGTGGTGAAGAAGCCGAAGTGGGTGGCGGCCCAGTTCCGGTACGCCTACGTCTGTGACGAGGAGGGGGTGAAGGTACTGGACATCACCGACCCGGCGAAGCCGGTCGGGAAGTCGATGATCCGGATCCCGGACGCCCACATGGTGTACCTCGCCCGGACCTACGCGTACGTCGCCGCCGGGCACCGCGGGATGGTCATCCTCGACGCCACCAACGCCGAGGAGCCGAAGGTCGACCAGGTGTACGACGCCGGCGGGCACCTGAACGACGTGAAGGACATCAAGATCGGGATCACCTACAACTCGCTGTTCGCCTACGTGGCGGACGGGAAGAACGGGATGCGGGTGGTGCAGCTGACCTCGCCGGAGACGCCGGGGTACGACGGGTTCAGCCCGAAGCCGACCCCGCGGCTGGTGGCGACCTACCGCCCGCCGCACGGGGGCGAGATCCTGTCGGTCGCCCGCGGCCTGGACCGGGACCGGGCGGTGGACGAGAGTGGGAACCAGGTCGGGGTGTTCGGGCGGGTCGGGGCCCGGCCGCTGAACGGGGCCGAGCAGCGGAAGATGCACCTGTACGGCGGCAAGCCGTACGTGGTGAGCGACGACCCGAAGGACGCGCTGTACGTCGAGAGGCGGAAGAAGTAGTCGGGTCGCCGCTCAGGTTCGCCGCTTGCGGCGTTGCGGGAGGTGCCCGCAACGCCGCAAGCGGCGGCACACTCACTTCACCCCGGCCTTCTTCGCCTCCGCCTCCAGCCACTCCCGGGCCGCGTCGAACGCCGCCGCCTCCCGCACCCGGAACCGGTCGTACTCGGCCGCGTCCTCCGGCGGCATGTCCTTGTCGACCGCCAGCCGCCGGAGCAGCAGCCCGAGCACGTCGGCCTTCTCCTTCGCCCCGGCCCGGGTCAGCCACGCCTCCCGGCCGGCCCGGTCGAACGGGTCGAAGGCGAGCGCCGGGATCGGGTTGAACACCGGCCGCCCGGCCCCGCGTACGTCGTGGCACCGCAGGCACGCCGTCGTCGGCACCACCGCGTCCGCCCGCCCCTCGTCCGCGCCCGGCAGCGGGCCGCTGGCGTACGCCTCCCGGGCGATCGGGTGCCCGTCCGCCTGGTGGGCCGCCGCCACCTCCGCGAGGGCCGACGCGAACAGCTCCTTGAACTCCTCCCGGTCCGGCAGGCCGTTCGCCCTCACCCCGGTGGTGAACGCCGCCGTCCCGAACACCTCCCGGGCCAGCCCGGCGGCCGTCGTCCGCTTCCCGACCCGCTTCGCCAGGTCCGCCAGCGACCCGGCCAGGAACGCCCGGTCGCCCTCGGTCACCCCCAGCGCCCGGGCCAGCGACACCGCGTTGACCGCCGCCGACGGCTTCGGGGCCGGGGCGGCCGGCGGGCGGACGAACGCCTTCGGGTTGCTCGGCCGGCGGTGGCTCGGCAGCCCGGCGTCCCCGGCCGCCCGGCGGGCGTCGTACTCGGCCACCTTCTTCGGGTCCGAGCCCCAGACGATGACCACGTCCGTCCGCTGCGAACTCCCGCCGCCCCACCCGGTCGGCAGGTTGGTAGTGACGCTCCTCAGCGCCCCCATCGACCCGGACGGGCTGAAGTCGGCCAGGACGCCGGACGCCGCCTGGTCGATCGCCGCCACGTCCCGGCAGAAGCTCGCCCCGGTGACGTTGAACGCGAGGTCGACGGCGTTCCGGGACTGGGTGTCGGCCTGCTCGATCGGGCCGGGGGAGGCGACCGCGGCGAACAGCACGGCCAGCGCCTTCCGCCCGTCCGGGTACTTGGCCATCGCCCGGAACACCTCCCGGTCCCGGAGCAGGTCCGACCCGCGGCGGACCGCCGCGTCGCACGCCTCCGGGTCCGGGACGACCACCGACACCCCGTCGAACGTCAACTGCCGCCGGGCGGTCGGGGCCAGTTCCGGGAACGGCACCCCGCACGCCGGCGGGACCGCCGCCGCCATCGCCGGGTTGGCCGAGAAGTTCTGGAGGACCGCCTGCCGGGCCACGTCGTTGTGGGTGGAGTTCGACCACGGCCCCTGGCCGAGGATCGGGCCGCGGTTCTTGTGGCAGGCGAAGCACCGCACCCCGTCGAGGAACTGCACCTCCGGCTCCGCCCCGCCCATCTCGATCACCCCGAAGTCGAACCGCTTCCCGCGGGCGTTCCAGGAGATGAACTCGACCGCCCTCACCCGCGGCTTCCCGGTCACGTCCTGCACCAGGTTGGCGGCCAGGAACAGCCGGCCGTCGAGCCCGGCGGGGGCGGTCACGGCCGCCCGGCCGAGCGGCCCGGGCCGGGCTGCGGCCAGCGCCTGGGTGAAGGCGCCGAACTGGTCGAGCGGACCGTCCAGGCCGAACCCGCCGAACACCTTGAGCCCGACCCCCGCCACCCCGGCCCGGCTCACCTGCGGGTCGACGGCGCACGGGGCGATGACCACCCGCGGGTTCGCCAGGCCGGAGTTCAGCGCGACGGCCGAGAACGGGACCGGGAGTTGCGCGACCGGGCCGAGCGTGTTCAGCGCGGCGACAAGCTCCTCGCCGCTCGCCGGCACCTTACCGCGGTTCGCCCGGACGACCGCCCCGAGGGCGGTGTGGGTGAACCGGCTGTCCTTCAGGACCGGGGCCGGGGCGACCGCCACCGCCTCGGGGGCGGGCATCGGGTAGTACCGTTCCAGGGCCGGCGGCGGGGGCGTGTCCCCGGCGGCCGCGCCGGCCGGGCCTTGCAGCCCGACGACGGCGGCGGCGAGGGCCGCGACCGAACCGGCCACCACGAACCTGCGGGCGGGCGTGCTCATCGGGGAACCCCCGGACGTGACGGGACGGGGCGCCGGTACTCTGCTCCTCAGAATAACGCGGGTGGGAGCGTGGCGTTGGGAAATCGCCACAGTCCGCGGGACCGGGGATGGGGTCTCGTTGTGGGAGGGCGAGGCTCCCGCCGAGCCGGACGCACACGGCTCGGCGGGAGCCTCGCCCTCCCACAACGAGACACCACCGGACCGGGGGAAACGGCACGACCCCGGCAGCTCGCGCCGCCGGGGTCGGAGTCACTTCAGAGTTTCCTGTCCGCGGGTCATTCCAGGTTCGGCAGGCCGTCGCGGGGCATCATCAGCCGCCGCCACGCCTCCGGGTTCATCCCGGCCTGCAGCGACCGGACGCTGCCGTCCCCCAGGGCGATGTTCAAGGCATTGTGCCCGGTCTGGACGGTCAGGCTGTTACAGCAGTCGGCCCCGGCCGGGCACTGGTTGGGCGCCTTCGCCAGCGGGCGGACCTGGAACATGAACGTCACGTCCGGGCCGGGGTTGTCGCCGGGGTGACCCAACCCGCGGGCCCGGGTGACGACCTGGGGCGTCCCCCCGTCGATCGTGAGCTGGGCCGGGTTGAGCTCGTAGGTCAGCCCGAAGTTGTGCACCCCGCGGCGGGACACGCTCATCCCGCCCCAGTTGCTCTCGTGCCACGCCATGAACGCGGTCCGGCCCCGGCCCTCGCACCACTCGTACGCCTCGCCCAGCAGGACGGTGTTCGACACCCCGTCCGTGATCGCGGTCATCTTCTGGGGCGGGGCCGTGAACCCCCGCTTGGTGTCGTCCGTGAACCGGTTGAAGTCGCCGTCGGTCAGGGCGTTCCAGTTGGCCAGGTAGTTGGTCGCCGACCACGGGCGGGGCGTCGTGGCGTTCGGGGTCGCGGTGTACACCAGGCCGCGCTGGGCGGACGACGCGTTCGCGTCGCTCCCGACGCTCAGGTCCGACGGGCAGATCAGGGTCGGGACGATCTTCATCCGGTGCTCGTAGTCGAACACCCCGATGTAGTCGGTCCGCGGGGCCCCGGGCGGGCCGTACACGGCCGGCTGGGCCGGCACCGGCGGGGTCACCAGTCGCCCCTGCCCCATGTTCGCCCCGGTCGCGTCGTCCCGCCAGTACCCCGGCACCGCCGGGATGCCGGTGCCCGGGTCCGGGTTCCGCGGCGGGACCCACTGGAGCACCGAGACGGTGTACCCGTTCCCGTTCGTCGTGCTCACATACTGCTGGGACCCGACGTACTGGTTAAAGGTCGCCGGGATCGCCGGGGTGCCCGGCACGAACGTCATCCCGGTCCTGTCATAGACGGCCGGCACCGCGGGGACGGCCGGGGTGATGATCGGCCCGCCGGGGATGTTCACGGTGGTCCCCCGGTTGTCGACCTGGTCCACGTCCGACTTGATGGCGTCGTACAAGTCCTGCTGTTCCAGGTACGGCAGGATGTGGACGACCCAGCTGCCGTAGACCGCCTTGACGTTGTCGGTCCGCAGGGTCTTGCCCCCGGGGGCCGGGGCGATCCCGTTGTACGTCGGGTACTGCCCGATCACGTCGTGGTACGAGTGGATCGCCAGCGCCACCTGCTTCATGTTGTTCAGGCACTTCGCCCGGGCACTCGCCTCGCGGACTTTCTGCACGGCGGGCAGCAGCAGCCCGATCAGGATCGCGATGATCGCGATCACCACCAGCAGCTCGACCAGCGTGAACCCGGTTCGGACCCTTCGGCAGCCAGACATAACGGACCTCCAGGCGGGGAAAACAACCGGCGGTCGGATGAGAAGTGCAGCATCACAATTAACCCACCCCTGAAATCCCCGTCAAGTAAAATCAGACAACTTTCGCCGGGACGGAATCGCCGCCCGGTGGTCAGGGACGGAACCCGGTCCGAATCGTCGCGGCCACCGCAGGGCCGATCCGGGACAGCGGCAGCACCTCGGCCGCCGCCCCGCGCTCGGCCGCCACCTTCGGCATCCCGTACACCACGCACGACCCCTCGTCCTGGGCGATGGTGTGCCACCCCAGGGTGCGGAGGTGGAGCAGCCCGGCCGCCCCGTCCGGCCCCATCCCGGTCAACAGCACCGCCACCCCGGGCCGCGGCCACGCCGCCGCCGCGCTGCCGAACAGCACGTCGACCGACGGGCGGTACGGGTAGGCCCGCGGGCTGGCGGTGTAGGAGACCGCCAGCCCGGGGGTCACCTCCAGGTGGTCGTCGGTGGCCGCGACCAGGACCTGGCCGGGGACCGGCCGGTCGCCGTCCGCGGCCGCCCGGACCGGGAGCGAGCACCGCGAGGCGAGGAGGTTCACCAGGGCCGGGACGAACTGGGCCCCGATGTGCTGGGCGACGAGGACGGCGGCCGGGAAGTCGGCGGGGAAGGCGGCGAGCACCGCGGCCAGGGCGTCCGGCCCGCCGGTCGACGCCCCGAGGAGGACGAGCGGCGGCCGGCCGGCCGGGGCCGGGCCGGTCGCCCGGGCGGGGAGTTTGGGGAGGACATCGGACGCGGACATCGCCCGCCGGGTGGCCGCGAGCTTGGCGAGCCGGCCGAGGAGCGGGGCCTCGTTCCGCACCTCCCCGCCCGGGCCGAGGACCGGGGTCTCGACCGCGTCCAGCGCCCCGGCTCCCATCGCCCGGATCACCCGGTCGTAGTTCCCGGTCAGGGTCGAGGTGACGACCAGGACCGGGCAGGCGAGATCCTTCAGGATACGACGGGTCGCCTCGGCCCCGTCGACGTTCGGCATCACCAGGTCCATCAGGACCGCGTCCGGCGGGTCGGCGGCGGCCCGCCGGACCGCCTCCTCGCCGTCCCCGGCGGTCCACGCCACCGCGTACCCCGGCACGGACGCGACCACCCGCCGGAGCACCTCCCGGGCGAGCGCCAGGTCGTTGACGATGCCGATCCGCATGGGAATCAGTTTCAAGTTTCAAGTTCCAGGTTTCAAGTTCAATACGACCGACACACCCGTTCCCCGCTGACGGCGGTCTGCGACTTGAAACCGGGAACTTGAAACTCGAAACTCCTACGCCGGCCCGATCAGGTCCTCGACCGCCTCGGCGAACCGGTTGTCGTGGAAGCTGCTCTTCGTCAGGTAGCAGTTCGCCCCCACCTCCAGCCCGCGGACCCGGTCCTCCTCCCGCTCCTTGTACGACACGATCACCACCGGCAGCTCCCGCAGGTTCGGGTCCGCCCGGACCGCGGCGACCAGCTGCAGCCCCGACATGCGCGGCATGTCCACGTCGCTCACCAGCAGGTCGAACGGCTCCGCCCGCACCTTGTTCCACCCGTCCACCCCGTCCACCGCCACCGCCACCTCGTACCCCTTGTGCAGCAGCAGCTGCCGCTCTACCTCCCGCACCGTGATCGAGTCGTCGACCACCAGCACCCGCTTCTTCCGGGCCGGCCCGGCCGCGCGCACGTCGCACCGGGCCAGCGCCCCCGCCTGGATGTACTGGTCCATCGACCGAACCAAGTCCTCGGCGTCAACGATTAGCACCGGCGACCCGTCGTCCAGGATCGCCGCCGCGCTCAGGTTCGGCACCTTCCCGAGCCGCGGGTCGAGCGGCCGGACCACCAGGTCCTGCTCGCCCCGGAACGCGTCGACCACCAGCCCGTACACCCCGGACGCGTCGCTCAGGAGCACCACCGCCAGGTCGTCGTCCGGGGGCGGCCCGCCGGGCAGGTCGAGCAGCTGCGCCGCCACCACCAGCCCGACGTTCTGCCCGTCCACCGACACGAACTGCCGGTGCTCCAGCGACCGCACACCGGTCCGCGGCACCCGCACCAGCCGGTCGATCCGGGTGTGCGGGAACGCGTACGGCTCCCCGGCAACCTCCACCACCACCGCCCGGATGACCGACAGCGTCAGCGGCAGTTGCAGGTGGAACGTCGTCCCGCGGCCGGCCCGGGTGGTCACCCGGACGCTCCCGCCGACCTTCCGCACCGTGTCCTGCACCACGTCCAGCCCGACCCCGCGGCCGGAGAACTCGGTGACCGCGGCGGCGGTGCTGAACCCGGGGAGGAACAGGAACTCGAGCAGCTCCGGCTCGGTCAGCCGGGCGGCCACCTCGGCGGTGTTCAACCCGCGGTCGACGACCTTCCGCCGCAGCCGCTCCGGGTCGACCCCGCCGCCGTCGTCCGACACGGTGACCTGGAGCATCCCGGCCCGGTGCCGGGCCTCGAGCCGGACGATCCCGCCGGCCGGCTTGCCGACCCGCACCCGGGCGTCCGGCATCTCGACCCCGTGGTCGACCGCGTTCCGGATCAGGTGCGACAGCGGCGCCTCCAGCCTCTCCAGCACGTCCCGGTCGACCTCCGTCCCCTCGCCCTCGATCACCAGCCGGACCTCCTTGCCGAGCGCCCGGGCCATGTCACGGACGAGCCGCGGCAGGCCGTGGACGCCGTCGGCGAACGGCCGCATCCGGCTGGTGATGACCTCGCGGTACAGGCGGGCGTTCAGGTCCTCGGCCCGGGCGGCGTGGTCGTCGAACTCGGCCGCCTGGTCGGTCAGGGCGAGGCGGCAGGCGGCGGCCTCGCGGCGGGCGTCGGCCAGGACCGTGGCGAGGTGGTCGGCGGCGGCCCCGGCGGCGGCCGCCTGGTAGCTTTCGTCGATCAGGGCGGCGAGCCGGTCGTGGTGCTTGCGGAGGGCGAGCAGGGCGGTCGAGAACGACGGCAGCCACCGGGCCTGGACGAGCGACTCGCCGGCGAGCCCCATGAGCCGGTTCAGGCTCCGGGCGGTGACCCGCACCACCGCCTCGGACTGGGCCGCGGGCGACGGCGCGACCGGCTGTTCCGGCGGACGGGCCGGGACGAGGGCGGCCGGGTCTTCCCCCTCGCCCCCTTTCGGGGGCGGGGGCGGCGAGGCCCGCAGGGCCGGGCCGGGCGGGGGGGCGGGCGTACCCGGTCGTCCGTTGGCGCCTCCCCCCTCACCCGGCTCGCGGCTGACGCCGCTCGCCACCCTCTCCCCCTGCGGGGGCGAGGGGGAAGACCGGGCCGCCCGCTCGAAGATGTCGGCGACTTGCGCCAGGGTCGGGGTCGCGGCGGCCAGCCAGGTCGGGAACGACTCCTCGTCGGTGCCGACCGCCCCGGCCAGCGCCGCGACCGCCGCCCGGGCCCAGTCCCCGGCCCGCGGGGAGGCGGTCGTTCGCCCCTCGCGGACCGCCTGGAGGAACGCGCCGAGTCCCGCGGCGGCGCGCTCGACCGGGACGCACTTCACCACCCGCGCCGCCCCGCGGATCTGCTTCAGGCTCTCTAGCGACGCGTCGAGTTCGCCGCCGGCCACCACCCGCAGGTGCCACCGCAGCTCCTCGCGGAACAGGTCGTGCATCGAGTGGTCGGGCGGCAGCGGCAGCGGGTCGTGCGGCAGCTGGGCCGGGGTGAACGGCGGGGGCGGGGGGAACGGGTCGTCCGGCGCGGGCGGGGCCGCCGGGGGCGTGGCTGGCGCGGCCGCGCGCGGCTTCCCGGCGGCCATCGCGGCGAACGCCGGTTCCAGCGCCGCGACCGCCGGCCCGTGCGCCGCCCCCCACCCGTCGGCCGTCTCCGGGGTCAGGTCGGCCAGCTTCGCCAGCAGGTCCGTCCCCTTCAAGAGGTCGTCGATGTCGGCCGGGGTGAGCCGGACCTTGCCGGTCTGGGCCGCGACCAGCGCGTCCTCCATGACGTGGGCCAGGCGGACGGCGGCGTCGATCCCGACGATCCGGGCGGCCCCCTTGATCGAGTGCGCCGCCCGCATCAGCGGCTCGACCCGCGACGGGTTCGCCGGGTCCGCCTCGGCGTCCAGCAGCCCGCGGGTCAGGGTGTCGGCGTGGGACCGCACCTCCTCGCGGAACAGGTCGAACAGGGACGCCCCGGGGTTGCTCATCGGACCCGCTCCCGCAGCGCCTGGAACAGCCGGGCGTCGTCCAACAGCCCGACCGACCGCGACCCGGCCGAGAACACCCCGCGGGTCGCCCGGGCGGCCGCCCGGGCCAGGGTCGGGGCCGGCGGCCGCAGCTCCGCCGCCGGCAGCCGCCGCACCTGGTCGACCTCGTCGGCCAGGAACGCCCAGCTCTCCCCGTCCCGGCGGACGACGACGAGCCGCGGGTTGTCGGACCGGGCCGCCTGCGGGTCGGCAGTCCCGACCCCGAGGAGCAGCTCGAGCCGGGCGCACAGGTGCAGCTCGCCGCGGATGTTCACCACCCCGGCCAGCAGCCCGCCGCGGTGCGGCACCCGGTGCGGCGGCCGCGGCCGGGTCACCTCGACCAGCACCCCGACCGGGATCGCCAGCCACTCGTCGGCCAGGCGGAACACCAGGACGCTGGCGATGTCCGCCGCGGCCGCCTCGCCGGGCTTGGCCAGCCGGGCGGTCCACTCGTCGAGGTACTCGGGCGGGGACGGGGCGTCGAGGAACCGCCGCCCGGCGGCGGCGAACACCGGGCAGTTGTGGCAGTGGGTGACCTCGGCGAGCTGCGGGCAGGTGCGGTCGCCCCACACCCCGACGGTCTGCCAGCACGGGTCGGCGGTAGCCAGCGGGAGCGGGGTGGCGGTCACGGGCCGTCCTCCCGGCGGGCGCGGGCGAGCCGCTCGCGGTACCGTGCTGCCTCGGCCGGGCGGCCCTCCCGGTCGCACAGGACGGCCATGTGGAACAGCGCGTCCGGGTTGTCGGGGTCGAGGTACATGGCCCGGCGGAACGCCTCCCGGGCGTCGCCGAGCCGCCCGTCGGCGAGGTGGATCACCCCGAGCAGGGTGTGCGCCTCGGCCCGCTCCGGGTCGGCCGCGAGCACCGCCTGGCAAGCCGCCCGGGCGTCCGCCGTCCGCCCGGCGTCGGCCAGGGTCCGGGCCGCGTCGAGGGACGGCGCGGCCGGCGGCGGCAGGGGCGTGTGCGGCGGCAGCGGGGCCGGAGGCATCCGGACGGCCGAAGGCGGCGGGGGCTTGACTGGGGCCGTGCGGGCGGACGGCGGGGGCGGGGTGATGACGACCGGCGACGGGGAAGGGGGGGTGCCCGTCCGGCGGTACACCCCGAACGCCCCGGACCCCTCCGGGGCGAACCGGCCCGGCGGCAGCCGGTCGGCCTCGGCCGGCGAAAGACACAGCCACCCGTCGGGGGCGAGCAGCCGGTCGAGCGTGGCCATCGCCGCCGCCCGCCCGGCCGGGGTCAGGTAGATGAACAGGTTCCGGCAGATGACCACGTCGAACGGCTTCTCGCCCTGGAGGAACGCGGGGTCGGTCGCGTTCCCGGCGCGGAACCGGACCGGCGCCTTGACGTGCGGCAGGATCTCCCACCAATCGCCGGCCGGGCGGAAGTGCGTCGGCCGGGGGTCGGGACCCGGCTCCCGGAACGAGAACGGGTGGAACCGGCCGGCGGCCGCCCGGTCGAGGTGGCGGACCGACAGGTCGACGCCTTCGATCCGGAACCGCTCGGGGTCGAGACCGCGGTCGAACAGGGCCATCGACAGCGAGTACGGCTCCTCGCCGGTGCTGCACGGCAGGGTGAGGGCGCGGACCGGGTCACCGGCGGGGCGGGCGGCGGCCCGGGCGGCCATGGACCGGGCGAGGTGGTCGAACAGCGCCCGGCCGCCGCGGAAGAACCACGTCTCCGGCACCGCCAGCTCGACGGCCAGGGCCTCCGGCTCGGCCGGGTCGGTCGCGAACATGCCGAGGTAGGCGTCCGGGGCGGTCACCCCGCGGGCCGCCATGCGGACCTGGACGGCCCGCCCCAGCGCGGCCGGGCCGAGGGTCGCCGGGTCGAGGCCGAGGCGGGCCCGGACCGCCGCGTCGAGGTCGGCCAGGTTCATCCCGCCACCCCCGGCGGCAGCGCCGGCACGGACCCGACCCCGACCTCGACCCGGGCCAGCAGCCGGTCCGGGTCGAGCAGCCGGAGGATCCCGTCCCCGTCCGGGACGGCCGGCCCGAGGCCCGGCCGGGCGGGGTCGCCGGGGACCGGCTGGGCGGCGATGTCCGGCACCTCCCGCACCTCCGCGACCTGGGTGGCGAGGATCCCGACCAGGCCCCCGGGGTCGTCCGGCGGCCACGGCACGAGGATGATCCGGCTGCTCAGGTGCGGCGGGCAGTCGCCGGCCCCCGTGAGCTTGTGGAGGTCGACCACCGGCACGACGCGCCCGCGGTACACGAACACCCCGGCCATGCCCGGCGGCCCGCCGGCGGTGGCCGACAGCCGGACCCGCGGGACGACCTCCCGGACGCGGCGGACGTCCACCGCGACGCGGTCCCTGCCGACCTGGAAGGTGAGGGCGAGCATCTTTAGTCCTTAGTCATTGGTCATTGGTCGGCAGCCGTCGATCGCCACATCACGAGAGGTCGACCCATGACCAACACCACTGACCAATGACCGGTGACCGATGACTAC